>NZ_JAZHOF010000007.1:0-387415 GCF_037855135.1 Microbaculum marinum | reverse complement strand
GGTGGGGGTGGCGCAAGGCGGGTTCGATGCCCGCCTTGCGCGATGCTCTGAAGGCGCCCGCGGGCACGGCCAATCGCCCCGCCGCCGGGACCGGCGCGGGTCGGTGTCTTGCTCGGTGCGGCGATTGCCGCGTGTCAAAGAGCCGCGGAGCGATTGCCACTCCGGGGACCGTCTGCCCCCAACTGATACTGCAGACGACCGTCTGCGGGGCGCGGGCGCTCGAAGGAGTGCCTTGCTAGTGGTTTAGTGATGGCGCTCGTCCGAGCGCCCGCCGCGGCGGTTAAGACCAGTCCGGATCGCGCTCCGGCGGGGGCGAACGGCTCGCGCCCTCAAGAGCCGCCGGGGTGCGCTGCCAGGAGGCTCTGCCTCCTGCGCCACGGTCCCCGCGGAACTCCCCTGGACGGCCGGACGGAATCCCGCCTCAAGGCCCGCTTGGGCGGCCCGCCGTAGTACGGACGGGCGATCCGGGAGCCTCCCCGAGCCGGCGTGCCGACATGCACGGCCTGCTGGAGGCGCCGCTCCCTCCCGCGTGGTCCGTGTCGGATCCGGACACGCCCCCGCATGGGAGAGATGACATGAGCATACGCGCGTTCTGGAGAGTGTGAATAAGATTGTCGGCGGGAATCTGTAAGGGACTGGCAGGCCTACGGAAATCGACAGTCCGCGCCAACCTCGACTGCGTCCCCGGTCGTCATGGCCGGTCCTGTCCCGGCCATCCACGTCTTCTCCGCGGCGGCCGCCGTCCGTGGATGCCCGGCACAAGGCCGGGCATGACGGCCGAGGTGGATCGCATGGGATTGGCCATATCGCAGCCTGCGCCCCGGACGTGATCCGATGCCCGGCGGGACGATGGCGGTGTCCGCCGCGCGACCTAAAGAGCGCTGTGACGAAGTAGCCGTCGGGATCGCGCAGGGAAAACTCCATCGTGCCGGTGTTCGAGTTGACGTGCGGCTCTTCCTCCAGCCGGTCGGCGGCGGTGCTGGCCCTCGACAGGGCGTGATCGAAGTCGTCGACGCGGAAGAACAGCAGGAGGCCGTTGCCGGGCTCGGCGTGGGTCGGGCTCGCCAGCGTCGGATGACCGTGTGCGCCCCACTGGTGGAGACACAGCAGCACGGTTCCGTCGGTGTCGATGACCTGGCCGAAGTCGTCATGCGCCGGGTCCGTTGCGGGAAGGCCGAGAAGCGACTGGTACCAGGCAAAGCTTCGGGCCACGTCGCGGACGCCGATGATCGTCCAGGTGCGCTTCACCGCCTGCTCCGATGGCGTCGTACGGGCCCACCATGCCCGCCAGGAATGAACTCACGATACTCGCTTTGTAGCGGCGTTCCGGTCAGCACTGTAAGTCGGATCGGCGGAACGTTGTGTCATCGATTCTCCCGGAGCCGAGCCGACATGGCGTCTTGCCGGCCTGTGAACAGGTCGGCACCGGCGTACCGCCGTCGATGTCGGGCTGGCGGCGACGGGTGGGTGCCGCACACAAAGGAAAAGGGCGGATCCGAAGGCCCGCCCTTGTATTATCCGTCAGATCGGACTTGGCCGCTCAACTACAGCCGCTGGTCGAGCCGCAGGTGTCGCACTTCAGGCAGGTGCCGTTGCGTACCATGGTGAAGTTGCCGCACTCGGTGCAGGATTCGCCGACATAGCCCTTCAGACGTGCCTGGGCGCGCTGTTCCTCGACGCTCGGCTGGGCGATCACCGACTCCGCTTCCATCTGCACCTCGACTTCGACCTCCCGCTTCAGCGCGGTGGCCTGTCCGGATCCGCCGGATCCGCCGGCGAAGTTCTGGGCGCGGGCCTGGAGCTTGCCGACGGGGCCGCGGGCATCCGGGGTGCGTACCTTCGCAGGCGCCTCGGCGCCGCGCACGACGGTCAGCTTCTCGTTGACCCGCCCGCGCACCAGGCCGGTGGAGACGAAGCGCGCCGCGGCGGGAACCTCGGGCTCCTGCTTGCCTTCGCTGACGCCGGCGCCCATCGCCGTAGAGCCGATGTCGGCGGGGTCGACGTGGCCGAGATCGTGGCGGCCGATATAGGAGATCGCCAGTTCACGGAAGATGTAGTCGAGGATCGACGTGGCGTTCTTGATCGAGTCGTTGCCCTGCACGAAGCCGGCCGGCTCGAAGCGGGTGAAGGTGAACGCCTCGACGAACTCGTCGAGCGGCACGCCGTATTGCAGGCCGAGCGATATCGCGATGGCGAAATTGTTCATCAGGCTGCGGA
This sequence comes from Microbaculum marinum, assembly GCF_037855135.1. Lineage (NCBI taxonomy): Bacteria > Pseudomonadati > Pseudomonadota > Alphaproteobacteria > Hyphomicrobiales > Tepidamorphaceae > Microbaculum > Microbaculum marinum. The sequence continues at coordinate 385,198 of NZ_JAZHOF010000007.1, read as the reverse complement.
AGGCGGCGCCTTCCTTGTGCATGTCGATGAAGATCTCGCCGAGACGGCCGTCCTCGTACTCGCCGGTCCTGAGATAGACCTTGTGGCCGCCGACGATGGCCTTCTGGGTATATCCCTTGCGCCGGTGCGGCAGCTTCTCGCGCTCGCGAACCGCCTTCTCGACGATGCGCTCGACGAAGCGTTCGGCCATCGCCGCGGCCTTTGCCTGCGAGGACTGGGCGAGAAGCTGCTCGACGACTTCCTCCTCGTCCTCGTCCTCGTCGGCGATCAGCTGGGCCGACAGCGGCTGCGAGAGCTTGGAGCCGTCGCGGTAGAGGGCGTTGGCCTTCAGCGCGAGCCGCCAGGACAGCATGTAGGCGTTCATGCAGTCCTCGACCGTCGCCTCGTTGGGCATGTTGATGGTCTTGGAGATGGCGCCGGAGATGAACGGCTGGGCCGCCGCCATCATGTGGATGTGGCTTTCCACCGACAGGTAGCGCTTGCCCTTCTGCCCGCAGGGGCTGGCGCAGTCGAAGACCGCCAGGTGCTCGTCCTTGAGGTGCGGGGCGCCCTCGACAGTCATCGTCCCGCAGACATAGGCGTTGGCCTGCTCGATGTCGCGCCGACCGAACCCGAGTTCCGACAACATGTCGAAACCCGGGTCGGCCAGTGCGTCCGCCGCGAACCCGAGGGTCCCGGAGCAAAAATCCTCGCCGAGCGTCCATTTGTTGAAGACGAACTTGATGTCGAAGGCGGTCCTCACCGCCTCCTCAAGGGCCTCGATCTTGTCGTTCGTGAAGCCCTTGGCCGCCAGCGTGTCGTGGTTGATCGCCGGCGCACCCTTCAGCGTGCCGTGACCGACGGCGTGGCGAATGACGTCGTCGATCTGCGCCTGGTCGTAGCCGAGGCCGCGCAGCGCCGCCGGGACGGCCTGGTTGATGATCTTGAAGTAGCCGCCGCCGGCCAGCTTCTTGAACTTCACCAGGGCGAAGTCCGGCTCGATGCCGGTGGTGTCGCAGTCCATGACGAGGCCGATCGTGCCGGTCGGCGCGATCACCGAGACCTGGGCGTTGCGGAAGCCGTGCTCCTCGCCGACCGACAGCGCCCGGTTCCAGGCATCGCACGCCGCCGCGACGATCTCGCGCTCCGGGCAGGAGTCGTGATCGAGCGGCACCGGCGGGATGCTGAGTGCCTCGTAGCCGGTCTCGTCGCCGTGGGCGGCGCGCCGATGGTTGCGGATGACGCGCAGCATCGCCTCGCGATTGGGTCCGTAGCCGGGGAAGGCGCCGAGCGCCGAGGCCATTTCCGCGGACGTGGCGTAGGCAACGCCGGTCATCAGCGCCGTGATGGCGCCGCACAGGGCGCGGCCTTCCTTCGAATCGTACGGGATGCCCGACGTCATCAGCAGGCCGCCGATATTGGCGTAGCCCAGGCCCAGCGTGCGGAACTTGTAGGAGAGCTCTGCGATCTGCCTGGAGGGGAACTGCGCCATCAGCACCGAGATCTCGAGCACGATCGTCCACAGCCGCGTGGCGTGGGCGAAGGACTGCACGTCGAACGCGCCGTCCTCGCCGCGGAACTGCAGCAGGTTCAGCGACGCCAGATTGCAGGCCGTGTCGTCGAGGAACATGTATTCCGAGCAGGGATTGGAGGCCCGGATCGCGCCGTCGGCGGGGCAGGTGTGCCAGTCGTTGATGGTGGAATGGAACTGGATGCCGGGATCGGCGCAGGCCCATGCCGCGTGACCGATGTCTTCCCACAGGTCCCGGGCCTTGAGCGTGCGGGCGACCTTGCCGTCGAGGCGCCGGATCAGGTTCCAGTCGCCGTCCTCCTCGACCGCGCGCAGGAAGTCGTCGGTGACGCGCACCGAATTGTTGGAGTTCTGACCGGAAACCGTCAGGTAGGCTTCCGAATCCCAGTCGGTGTTCAGATCGGGGAACTCGATGGACGTGTATCCCTGCCTGGCGAACTGGATGACGCGGCGGATGTAGTTCTCCGGCACGTGCGAGCGCTTGGCGGCCTTGATCTCGCGCTTCAGCGCCGGGTTCTTGGCGGGGTCGAAGCAGTCGTCGCCGGGGCCTTCGCAGTTGACGCAGGACTTCATGATCGCCGAGAGGTGCTTGCGGCAGATCTTCGAGCCGGTGACGAGGGCGGCGACCTTCTGCTCCTCCTTCACCTTCCAGTTCACGTAGGCCTCGACGTCCGGGTGGTCGACGTCGACGACCACCATCTTGGCGGCGCGGCGGGTGGTGCCGCCCGACTTGATGGCGCCGGCGGCGCGGTCGCCGATCTTCAGGAAGCTCATCAGTCCGGAGGACTTGCCGCCCCCCGACAGCTTCTCGCCGTCGCCGCGCAGCATCGAGAAGTTCGAGCCGGTCCCCGAGCCGTACTTGAACAGGCGCGCCTCGCGCGTCCACAGGTCCATGATGCCGCCGTCGTTGACGAGATCGTCGTCGACGGACTGGATGAAGCAGGCATGGGGCTGCGGATGCTCGTAGGCGGACGTCGAGGCGGTCAGCACGCCGGTCTCGAAGTCGACATAGTGGTGGCCCTGGCCGGGACCGTCGATGCCGTAGGCCCAGTGCAGGCCGGTGTTGAACCACTGCGGCGAGTTCGGCGCGCATTTCTGCGTGGCCAGCATGTAGGCGAGCTCGTCGAAGAAGGCGCGGGCGTCGGATTCGGAATCGAAGTAGCCGCCCTTCCAGCCCCAGTAGGTCCAGGTGCCGGCGAGCCTGTCGAAGACCTGCCGCGAATCGCGTTCCGGACCGAACCGCTCGTCCTCGGGCAGCGCCTCCAGCGCCTTGTCGTCGGCAACCGACCGCCACAGCCACGAGGGGACTGTGTTTTCCTCGACCGGCTTCAGCCGGGCGGGCACGCCTGCCTTGCGGAAATACTTCTGGGCGAGAATGTCGCTGGCCACCTGCGACCAGGTCGCCGGCACCATGATGTCGTCCAGCCGGAACACGACCGACCCGTCCGGATTGCGGATCTCGCTCCGGGTCTTCCGGAACTCGATCCCATCGTAAGGTGACTTGCCGTCGACGGTGTAGCGTCGCTCAATCCGCATCATATCTCCCCATCGCGCAACTCGGCGCGCACTTCCCCGCGCCGGACCCAACAGACGTCCGGCTCTTGCCTCACGTACCGACGGTGACAGTTCCGTCAAGGCGTCTGCCGACGCCGCTTACCCTGAACCGATGCCCGCGGCTCCCACCCGTCCGGCGGGCAATATCTGCCGCTGCCCCCGAACCAGGCCGGGGGCTGTAAAACGCTGATACATAATGGAATTCCTGCCTGACGGTGGAACGCCGCGCCGTCATCGGCAACGTCGACAACGCTAAGAGACTCGGCGGAGCGGCGTCAAGGACTAACATCGGGAGTGACATGAATTTTTCACAATCCCTTGTAGCGACGTTTGTTTCCCCCACAAGATATTGTGGCGAATCTTAACAGCCAGTGAATCGTGGGGACAACTCCGCAACGCCGGCGCGCGCAGCCGGCGCATCTGCTCCCAAAGGAGCGGCCCCTTCCGGAGGTCAAGGCCGCCCTGTCAACTCAGGAGCTTTAGGCACCGCTCACGCATTGAGGACGATTCGCCACGCCTTGTCACAATCGATGAGGTCGCATGTCGCGCACTACGGGTCGTCAGCCCACGAAGATACACGTCCGGAGGGTTGGACTGGGTAACCGCCCGAGGAGACGCGGTCCGGCTCTGGAAGATGCCGCGGAAACCCCGCGATGGCATCGATAGTCAAAGTGCCACAGATGTCATAGTATAGAGGGAAGGCAGAATGGTGAATTTATGATTCGCTCAGTAAAGGAGATAAATGCAGAAAAATTAAGTGCTTGAGAAACAATCAAATTAGGAGACGTGAAGGAGGCGGTTTGAGGTGCGGGCGCGTCAGGTCTGGAGGGCAATGCAATAAAGCCGGCACGCCGCCAGGGGGAGCGCTACGTGACTCTGGACGCCTTTCGTGGGGCCGCCGCTCTTTTCGTGGTGATGCATCATTTCCCTCAGTTTTTTGGCGGATGGAGTCCGCAGCTGGCTAGTTCTGCAGTCGACCTTTTCTTCGTTCTGTCCGGATTCGTTCTTGCGTCCGCCTATGGTGACAGAGTTGCCACAGGGACAGCGCAAAAGCAGTTGATCCTGTTGAGATTGGTTCGGATCTACCCTTTGTATCTCCTGGGCACCGCAATCGGAATCCTGTCCCTGGTCTTGTCCGTCGTGAGCCGCGGATACGTAAGTGAATTCCATCTCCCGTTCTGGAAGGCGATCCCCTTCGCGCTCGTTATGCTTCCGTCTCCGAGTTTTGGCAGCCTGGGAAACGTATTTCCGCTCAACATTCCCGCCTGGTCGCTGTTCTTCGAAATCGTTGCGAATTTTTACTGGTTTCTACTCGGAAGGTATGCGGCAAGATTACAGTTGTGGTCTGTCATCATCGTCAGCGGAATCGGCTTGTTCGTGTTGCGGGATCAATTGTCGGGCGGTTGGAGCCACGATAATTTTTATGTCGGATTTTTCAGAGTTGCATACTCGTTCGCCGTGGGGCTCGTCCTGTTCAGGTATAGAAATATAGTAGATCTGCGGTTCATGCCCTCCGGATTTGTATTCCTGACGATATTCATTCTGGCAATGTGCTCGGCACCAGAATCCGCACGGTTGGGCATCGTGATGGTGTTCTATCCCGTCCTTGTTCTGCTCGCGGCGCGCGCCCGGGTAGGGGCAGGGTGCAGAGCCGTGTTTGAGTATGCGGGCAGGATTTCCTATCCGATGTACGCGGTTCATCTTCCGATGCTTGCGATTGTCGTTGCCGTGATGGACAGATTTGCCTATGGACCGACGCCGCTGATATCTGCCGTCGTGATATTTGGTCTTGTGCTGTCCTGCTGGGTCGCTGATCGCTGTTATGATCAGCCCATCCGCCGATATCTTCACGCGATGCTTGGTCTGAAGTGAGAACGGTTGCGCCGACCACGGGCGGAGGTGTCTGGAGATGCGCCTGCGACCGCGTTGCGGCGCCGGAGCCAGGCCTGCTCGAGCCGGCCCGCCGATCGCGCCGGATCCTGCGGTGACAGATGCGGTGAGACGTGGCGGACGGCGCACGCCGAGACGCTTTACGCCCTAGACACCCGGGGGCTTTCCCGCCATATTCCGCGCCATTCCAAGGGCGGACGATGCGAAATTTCATCATTCAGATCTTTGCCTGGTGGCACAACGCGACGCTCGGCACGCGGTTCTACACGTGGCGGAAGGGCGAGTTCGTCGGCGAGGACGAGTTCGGCAACCGCTACTACCGCACCCGCGGCGGCGCGATCGACCCGGAACTGCACTTCCAGCGGCGCTGGGTGATCTTCAACGGATACGCCGAGGCCAGCGCCATTCCGCCGGGGTGGTGGGGCTGGATGCATCACAAGGTCGACGTGGCGCCCAGCGAGACGGACTACCAGCCGATGCCCTGGCAGAAGCCGCATCTGCCGAACCTCACCGGCACGCCGGCGGCCTATCGCCCCCCGGGCAGCATGCTGACGCCCGAACGGCGTCCGCGGGTCACCGGCGACTACGACGCGTGGTCGCCGGACGCCTGACCCGGCGCAGTGGCGGCCTCACACCAAACCTGCCGGATGGACGACGCAGTTTGCACCGTAGCCGCATGACCGCCTGCCTTGACCATTTTTCGGCGTATTCGCCTCGGATAAACGCCGGATCGCGCGGGCTGCGAGTCGGGCGGCGCAGGGAGACGGCATTGCGGAAGACGGACAGCACATCCTGGAAGGGCAGCCGCAGCGGCATTGCCGTCGCGCTTTCGGCCGCCGTGCTGATCCTGGCCGCCGGCGCGGCGCGCGCGGAGAAGATATCCAATCCGATCGCGGAGTTCGCCGGTCTGGACAAGATCACCGGCCAGATCCGGACCTTCGACGTCAGGATCGACGAGACGGTGCAGTTCGGCGCACTGCAGCTCACGCCGCGCGTATGCTATTCGCGGCCGCCCACCGAGCCGCCGCAGACGACGACCTTCGTCGAGGTCGACGAGGTGACGCTCGACCGCAAGATCCAGCGCATCTTCACCGGCTGGATGTTTGCCGACAGTCCCGGCCTGAACGCCGTCGACCATCCGATCTACGACGTCTGGCTGACCAACTGCAAGACCAGCTCCGAGGAACTCGGCGTCGGCAACTGACGGAAGTCGGCCTCCCTGAGGAGGGCCGCCTCGAGAACGTGCTGGTAGCGCTTGCGCGGCAGCTCGATGGCGCCGAACTGACGCAGATGCTCGGTGATGAACTGCGTGTCCAGCAGTTCGAACCCGCCATAGCGAAGGCGGGCGGCAAGATGGACCAGCGCGATCTTGCTGGCGTCGCGCTCGCGGTGGAACATCGATTCGCCGAAGAACGCGGCGCCCAGCCTGACCCCGTACAGTCCGCCGACCAGCCGGTCCTGCCGCCAGATCTCGACGGTATGGACATGGCCGATCTCGAACAGCTCCCGATAGATCCGGCGGATCTCGCCGTTGATCCAGGTCTTGCGCCGGCCGGGCGCCGGCTCGGCGCATGCCGCGATCACCCCGTCGAAGTCGCTGTCGATGCGCACCTCGTAGTCGTTGCGCCGGATGGTGCGCGCCAGCCGCCGCGAGACCCGGAACTGGTCCAGCGGCAGGACGCCGCGTTCGCGCGGCTCGATCCAGTAGATCGACGGATCCTCGGCGCTTTCCGCCATCGGGAAGATGCCGCAGGCATATGCCTTGAGAACCACGTGCGGCGTGATCGACAGCGTCAGGTCGTCATGCGAGGTCATGGCCCATATCTAGGGCTTGCCGCGGCGGATTGGAACCGGCGCGGGGCGCGACGCTCAGGCCGGGCCGGCACACGCCGCCGCCCGCCGCAGGAGGAACTCCCTCTCGCGCGCGTTGCGGGTCAGCGCTGCGGCGCGCTCGAACTGTGCCCTTGCCTCGTCGGGGCGGCCGGCGCGCAACAGGAAGTCGCCGCGGGCTGCGGGCAGGGGGGCGTAGTCGCTCAGCGCCTCGACGCGGTCGATCTCGTCGAGACGCTCCAGGCCGACCTGCGGTCCGTAGGCCATGCTGTGGGCAATCGCGCGGTTGAGGTCGACGACGGGAGACGGCATCACCTGCCGGAGTACGTCGTACAGGCGGGAAATCAACTCCCAGTCCGTGTCCGCGGCACGACGGGCGCGGGCGTGGCAGGCCGCGAGCGCCGCCTGCAGGGCATAGGGGCCGGTCGCGCCGCCAAGCGACACCGCACGGTCGAGAGCCGCAAAGCCCCGCCCGATCAGCAGCCGGTCCCAACGCGACCGGTCCTGCTCGGTGATCGGCACGAGCGATCCGTCCGCTGCCGTGCGCGCGGGCAGGCGGGATGCCTGTATCTCCATCAGCGCGAGCAGGCCGAAGACCTCCGGCTCGTCCGGCATGGCCGCCGAAAGGATGCGTCCGAGCCGCTGCGCCTCGCCGCACAGGCCGGGGCGGACCAGGTCGTCGCCGGCAGTCGCCGAGTAACCTTCGTTGAAGATCAGGTAGACGACCTCCAAAACGGAGGCGAGCCGTTCGCGGCGGTTGCCGCCGCGCGGCACCTCGAACCGCAAGCCCGCATCGCGAATCGCCTTCTTCGCCCGCACGATGCGCTGGGCGATCGTCGGCTCGCTTGCGAGGAAGGCACGGGCGATCTCGTCGGTCGTGAGACCTCCGATGAGGCGCAAGGTCAGCGCAGCCCTGGCCTCGCGCGACAGGACGGGGTGGCAGGAGGTGAAGATCAGCCCCAGCAGTTCGTCGCCGAGATCGTCGTCCAGCGCGGCGTCGAGCTCGGCCACCGACGTCTCGCGCGTCTCGTCGGCTTCGCGGCCGATCTCGGCATGCTTGAGCCGGCGCATCCGCTCGCGGCGGAAGCCGTCGATGGCGCGGCGCCTGGACACGGACATCAGCCATGCGCCGGGCTTGTCGGGGATGCCGCTGTGCGGCCACTGCGCCAGCGCCGTCACCAGCGCGTCCTGGGCAAGTTCCTCGGCCAGGTCGACGTCACGAACGATGCGAGCCAGGCCGCCGATGAGGCGGGCCCGCTCGATCCGGAAAACGGTCTCGATCGCCTGATGCGTTTGATCGGGTGTCACGCATCCTGATTAGAGCGCGGACCGGAGAATGTCGACGCTGCCCGGGCCGTCGGAAAATTCGGCCGGCCGCAGGAGGACTGCGAGCCGGCCTTGGCCATTCGTCGTCCCGCGCTGCCGCCTGTCAGGCAGACCCCCCGGTTTCCTGCGGCATTGCGGCCGACGCGGCATCCATGTCCATCCACGCAGGCTCGAAAACGTGGCCGTCGGGATCCTCGAAGGTGCGGATATACATGAAACCCATATCCTGGGGCTCGCGGACGTCCGCCTTGCCCCCCGCCGCGGCCGCAGCCGCCACGATGGCGTCCACGTCCGCACGGCTGTCGCGCGACAGCGCGATCAGCATTGCGCAGGTCTCGCGCGGGTCCGAGATCGGCTTTTTGGTAAAGGTCGCGAAGTAGTCGCGCAAAAGCAGATGGAACATGATCGTCTCCGACCACACCATGCTCGCCGCCTGATGGTCGCTGAACTGTTCGTTCTTCACGCAGCCGATCGCCTCGTAGAAGCGGATGGAGGCCGCCAGGTCGGTCACGGGCAAATTGAGGAATATCATGTCAGACATGAGCAGAAGTCCTTGCTGAATCGATTTGGGGAAACCGGCGATCCCGGAGCCTCACCGGTCCTCCATCTTCTGCCGGGTGCGGTCGTGCAACTCCGTGACCTCCGGCGTCAGCGTCTCGGCGAAGTCCTCCATCTCGAAGATCGGGCGGATCTCGATCTCGCTCGGTCCGGGCATCGGATTCGGGCAGCGCTTCACCCATTCGACCGCCTCGGCCATATCCTTGACCTCCCAGATCCAGAACCCGGCCACGAGCTCACGGGTTTCGGCGAACGGACCATCGATCACTGTCCGGGTCGACCCTTCGAACGCGATCCGCTTGCCCAGTGAGGAGGGCTTCAGTCCTTCGCCGGCGAGCATGATGCCCGCGTTGACCAGCTCCTCGTTGTACTTGCCCATGGCTTCGAGCAGTTCCGTCGAAGGCAGCATTCCGGATTCGCTGTCGTCGGTGGCCTTCACCATCACCATTACACGCATCGTTTTTCTCCCATGTTCACGAAGGCCGAAGCAGCCTTCATGCACCTGCGACGATCGAACGTCGGCAGAATCGACAACGGGCCAGAAATTTTTTGCGAAATGATGTCGGCGGAAGGTACCGGCGCCCGCACGGCAGGCGCCTGGGCCTCCAGGATCACTGATTGTCGGCCAGGAACCGCTCGAGCCAGTGGATGTCGTAGTTGCCGTCGACGATGTCGGGCTGGGTCAGAAGGCGCTGGAACAGGGGAATGGTGGTCGACACCCCGTCGACGACATATTCGCTGAGCGCGCGCCTGAGCCGCATGAGGCATTCGTTGCGGGTCTTGCCCGAAACGATCAGCTTGCCGATCAGGCTGTCGTAGTAGGGGGGGATCCTGTAGCCCTGATAGACCGCCGAATCGACGCGAACGCCTAGCCCTCCCGGCGGATAGTAGTAGTTGATCCGGCCGGGGGACGGCATGAAGGTCGCGGGATCTTCCGCGTTGATGCGGCACTCGATGGCGTGACCGTCGAGCTTTATGTCGGACTGCCTGACCGACAGCGAGCCGCCGGAGGCGACGCGAATCTGCTCGTTGACGAGGTCGATGCCGGTGATCATTTCGGTCACCGGATGCTCGACCTGCAGCCGGGTGTTCATCTCGATGAAGTAGAACTCGCCGCCCTCGTAGAGAAATTCGATCGTTCCTGCGCCGGAGTAGCCGAGTTCGGCGATGGCGTCGGCGACCCTCGCGCCGATGGTCGCGCGCTCCGTGGCATTGATGCCGGGCGAGGGCGCCTCCTCCCAGACCTTCTGGTGGCGCCGCTGCAGCGAGCAGTCGCGTTCCCCGAGGTGGATCGCGTTGCCGTTGCCGTCGCCGAACACCTGGATCTCGATGTGGCGGGGCAGGGCCAGGTACTTCTCGATGTAGAGTGCGTCGTCGCCGAATGCCGCCTTGGCCTCGGCGCGCGCGGTGCTGATTGCATGGGGCAGATCGGCTGCCGTGCGGGCGACCTTCATGCCGCGCCCCCCACCGCCGGCGGCCGCCTTGACCAGTACGGGATAGCCGATTTCCGCGGCGATGCGGCCGGCCTCCACGTCGTCGGTTACCGCGCCGTCCGAGCCGGGGACGACCGGGATGCCGAGGCGCGCGGCGGTGCGCTTTGCCGCGATCTTGTCGCCCATGATGTTGATGTGTTCGGGGGAGGGGCCGATGAAGGCGATATCGTGTGCGCGCAGGATTTCGGCGAACCGGGCATTTTCCGAGAGGAAACCGTAGCCGGGATGCACGGCGTCGGCGCCGGTGATCTCGCAGGCCGACAGCAGAGCGGGGATGTTGAGGTAGCTGTCGCGCGCCGGCGGCGGGCCGATGCAGACGCTCTCGTCGGCGAGGCGAACGTGCATGGCGTCCGCGTCGGCGGTCGAATGCACTGCGACTGTCGCGATGCCAAGTTCCTTGCAGGCCCTGAGAACCCGCAAGGCGATCTCGCCGCGGTTGGCGATGAGAATCTTGTCGAACATCGCTCTGCCTGCCGGTCTATTCGATGACAAGCAGCGGTTCGCCGTATTCGACCGGCTGCCCGTCCTCGACAAGGATCGCGGTCACCGTGCCGGTCCGCGGGGCGGGAATCGGGTTCATCGTCTTCATGGCCTCGACGATCAGCAAAGTCTGGCCTTCCCGGACCGCGGTTCCCACGTCGACGAAGGGCTGGGCGCCGGGCTCCGGCGCGCGATAGGCGGTGCCGACCATCGGCGAGGTGACGGTTCCAGGCTTCAGGCCGGTGTCGGCGGTTGTCGCGGGTCGGCCTTCGCCCCGGTCGGCCGACGAGACAGGGCCGGGCGCCGGCGCGGCGTGGGCTGCGACGGGAGCGGCGACCGTCACGCTGCGCGCCACGCGAACCCGAAGGCCGTTCTGCTCTATCTCGATTTCGCTGAGGTCGGTCTCGGTGAGAAGCGACGCGAGCTCGCGAATGAGCTCCTGATCGATGTCGCGTCCGGATTTTGCCATTCGTTTCTTTCCTGCCGTCCGAGGGCCGCGTCGCCGCTGCCACATGCGGCTTTTTCCTGTTTCAAGGCTGCCCATACATAAAGGTTCGGGCGCGATCCGCAAATCGCGTCCGAACCGATGACGTCAACCTGGGAAAACTTATCCCGCCGCGGTGCGCCCGGCCAGCGCTCAGCAGGTCTCGCAGCCCGACTTCCGCGCCTCTTCAATCTTGGCCTGCAGCGCATCGAAGCTGAGCGCGCCGGGAATCACCTCGTTGCCGACCACGTAGGACGGCGTGCCGCGCAGCCCGAGCGCCTCGGCCAGCTGGAAATTCTGTTCAAGCGCATCGTCCACGGAGGACTCCTTGGACGCCGCGAGAATCGCCTCCCGGTCGAGTTCGAGCTGGTCGACCACCTCGAGCGCCCGCTTGCGGTTGATTCCGTCGCTGCCGCTGGGCTGGGACATAAGTTCGACGTGGAAGTCGAGGTACCGCTCGGGTGCGACCTTCTTGACGCCCTGCGCGATCCGCGCCGCTTCGGCGGACCCTTCCGACAACACCGGCCATTCCTTGAAGACGACCCGCAACTTGGGGTCGGAATCCATCAGGTCGACCAGCGCCGGCAGCATGCGCTTGCAGTACCCGCAGTTGTAGTCGAAGAACTCGACCAGGGTGATGTCGCCGGCAGGATTTCCGGCCACGGCCGAGTGCGAGGATCGGAAGATCTCCTCGCGGTTCTTGTCCAGCGCCTCGGTACGCGCCACCTGCTGGTCGCGCTCCCGTTTCGCCTCGAGTGCGGCGAGCACCTCCTCCAGGAGTTCCGGGTTGGCGAGGAGGTACTCCTTGACGATCGGGCCGATCGTGTCGGCATCGAGGGTTGCCTCACGCGATTCCTTGATGCGGGCGTCGATCATCTTCTCGACGGCCTTCTTGCTGAGGGTGGCTTCCTCCGCGAACGCGTGCTGCGTCGGGGCGAGGGCACCGATGGCCATGGCGGTCGCGATCGCCAGAGCCCCGAACATCGTGGGCAGTCTCGTCATGTCGTGCATGTCCCTATTGGGAGTGGATTGACTCGCCGTGGGCTTATCACGAGCGCGGCGGCTTGTAGTTCAAAATATCGTCAGCCCTCAGCCACGCGGGCGACCCCCGCGCGAGGCCCTGCTGGGCGCGACCGGCGAACCGCTGGGCAAGTTCGTAGTCGCCGCGGGTGAAATATTCCTGGGCCGTCGCAAGCTCGGCCTCGGGCACCTGTCCCGCCTTGCCGTAGGCGATGGCCAGATGCCGGTATCCTGCGGCAAAGTCGGGTTCCTCCTGGAGCCCCTGGTTGAGCTGCTTGATGCCCTGCTGAAGAAGGGAGGGATCGTCGGCGGCAACCATGGCGCCGCCGAGCGCCACCCGGATCAGTCCCGGGTGCGGAGCCATCGAGACGGCTTTCTGGTACGGGCCGATTGCGTCGCGCGGCCGCCCCGACTTCACGAACAGGTCTGCCTTCAACTCCCAGAAATAAGGGTTTGACGGCTCAACCCGCAGCAGTGCGTCCGCTCCGGCCATCGCGTCGCGATAGTTGCCCGACTGCATCAGCGCGATCGTGCGGGCATAGACGGCGGGAAGGCTCTTGTCGGAGGGCGGATAGCGACGGTTGACGGAACTGGGGTGCTCCAGGTAGCCGGTGAGCTTGGCCCGCGCCAGGTCGTGGCGATGCTGCAGCTGCGGCGGATCCTGCTTTTCGAAGTACGGGCTCTCCTGGGCGAGCTTCTCGAGCGCCGCGATACGTTCGCGCGGCATCGGATGGCTCTGGGCGTAGGGGTCGACGTACTTCGTCGACAGGAACGACTGGTCGGCCAGACTGGCGAACGTCGTCAGCATGCCCTTCGAAGACTGCTCCGTGGCATTCAGATAGTTGACCGCCGACCGGTCGGCCGCCGCTTCCTCGCCGCGCTGGTAGCTGAGCAGCGAGCGCTGCAGGGCGTGCTGGCTGCCCATCATCATGGCCTGGCCGGCCTGGGCGCCGGCGCCGGCGTCACCGGCCATGGCGCCTGCGGCCATCGCGCCGGCGCCAAGCAGCATCCCGAGTATCGCCATCGCCTGCGCGTTCTGGAGTTCCAGACGCATGCGGGCCAGGTGGCCGCCGGCGATATGGCCGGTTTCGTGCGCCAGAACGCCGATAACCTCGTTGGGAGTGTCGGCCTGCATCAGCACGCCGGAATTGATGAAGATGCGGCGCCCGTCGGCGACGAACGCGTTGAAGGCCGTCGAACCGACCAGATAGATGTTGACTGCGGAGGTGCCGACGCCGGCGGCGCGGATGATCGGCGTGGCGTAGTCGCTCAGCAGCGCCTCGATCTCCGCGTCGCGGATGAATCCGCCCCGCTGCGCGGCGGCCGGGGCGACAGTCAGTGCCACGGCGGCGACGGCCGCAACGGCGCCGCGGGCGAGCCGGCCGGTGCCCAAAAATCCGGTTGGACCGGGCCGTATCTGTCGACGCGGCGCAGTCTCGATTGGCATTGCCCCTGATGGCATGGCGGACCTTCTCCCTGAACGCCAGCAAGGTAGGATCAGCAGTCGTCGCGGTCAAACGCAACGGCGGCCCTTGCCGGCTGCTGCAGCTTTCCTCCCGGCGCCGATAAAACCGGTCCGGTGCGCGCGATGTGGACCCTGTGCTCCCGGTCGGCTACCACAAGGCGGAAATTGCGGCGACAGGGTGGCCGCAGCCGGCTGTCGCGCCGCAGATGCGGTGCGAGAGCCCCCACGCAGGGGAAAATGGATGCACGACAAGGTGAGCGGCGACGAGCGGATACTCCGGCACGGGCCGCCGATGCCGTCCAGACGCTCGGACGTGGCGCCGTTCATCGCGATGGACGTGCTGCGCGATGCGCGCAATCTCGAACGACAGGGCCGGCACATCCTGCACCTGGAGGTCGGGCAGCCCGGAGCCCCGACGCCGGCCGGCGTGCGCGCCGCCGTCGCCGAGGCCCTGACGGGCGGCAGCATCGGCTACACGGAGGCGCTCGGCACGACGCCGCTGCGCGAACGCATCGCCCGCCACTACCTCGAAACCTACGGCGTTCGTGTCGCGCCGGACAGGATCGTCGTCACGACGGGATCCTCCGCCGCCTTCGTGCTGGCCTTCCTGGCCTGCTTCGAGGCCGGCGACCGGATCGCACTCGCCGCTCCCGGCTACCCGGCCTATCGCAACATCCTGAGCGGGCTCGGCCTCGAAACGGTCTGGCTGGAAACCACCGAAGCGTCGCGCTGGGCGCCGACCGCGGCCATGCTGGACGATGCGTCCGCGGTTGCGCCCCTGCAGGGAATGCTGGTCGCCAGCCCGGCCAACCCGAGCGGCACGATGCTCGAGCCCGATGCAATGGAAGCGCTGCTGGCCGGCGCCCGCGATCGCGGCATGTGGTTCATCTCCGACGAGATCTATCACGGCCTGACCTACGGCGGCGCCTGCGACACCGCCCTGCAGCACGACGACGACGCGATCGTCATCAACAGCTTCTCGAAATACTACTGCATGACCGGCTGGCGGATCGGCTGGATGGTGGTGCCCGAGCGGCTGGTGCGGCCCGTCGAGCGGCTGGCGCAGAACATCTACATATCGCCGCCGGCGCTGTCGCAGGTCGCCGCCATCGCCGCCTTCGATTGCGTCGACGAACTGGAGCGCAACAAGGCTGTCTACGCCCGCAACCGCGAGATCCTCGCCGAAGCGCTGCCGCGGCTCGGGTTCGACCGGATCCTGCCGATGGACGGCGCCTTCTACGCCTATGTCGACGTCAGCCGCTTCACCAACGACTCGCTCGATTTCGCCGAACGCATGCTGCACGAGGCCGGCGTCGCGACGACGCCGGGCCTCGACTTCGATCCCGACAGGGGGAGCCGGTTCCTGCGCTTTTCCTTTGCCGGAGCGACCGCCGACATCGAGGCGGCGGTCGACAGGCTCGGCGACTGGCTGAAGCGCTAGCGGGCTATTCGCCGGCCGTGGTCCGCCGCCGCCACCAGCCGCGGCGCGGAGGAGCGCTCGGCGCGGTGTCCTGGACGACAGGCTTTTCCTCGGCGGCGGCCGGTTCCTCGGCCGTCTCCGGCCCGGTCTCGCCGTCCACGGCTTCGGCGGCGACCGGCTCGGCCACCTTTTCGGGCTCGGGCTCCTGCTCGGGCTCCGGCTCGACAGGAGCCGGCTCGGCGGCGTCGCCATCCGCGGGCTCAGTCTGCGCCAGCTCGTCGGCGGGGGCCGCAGGCACCTCGCCGACCTCCGCGATTTCGGCATCGGCGGTGTCCGAGTCCGCCGTCACCGGGTCGGCATCGGCAGCCGCGGACGCCGGCTCGGCCTCCTGGGCGGCCTTGGCGCGCGACCGGCGAGGGGCCCGCTTGCGGGGGGCGGGCTTCTTTTCGGGCGTTTCCGGTGCGGTCTCTGCGGTCTCGTCCGCTGATTCCGTTTCGACGGCCGCCTCCGGTTCCGCGGCGGCTTTGGCCGGCTCGTCCGCCTGCTGCGGTTCGGTCACCGTTGCGGGTTCCCAGGACGACGGCGCCACGACATCGGGCCGGTCGCCGGAACTTGCCGCTTCGTCCGCCTCGGCGGCGGTCGCCGGGGACTCGTTGCGGTGGCGGCGTCCGCCGCGCCTGCCGCGCCGGCGCCGGCGGCTGCCGGACGACCCGCCGCCCTCCTTTTCGGCACTCTCGTCGTCATCGGTGTCAGCCGACTCCGCCTCGGCGGCCTGCTGGTCGCCGGAGGCTTCCTGGCCGGCGTCCGCCTGGGAGTCGGAGGCCGATTCGCCGCCCGATCCGCGCCTGCGCCGCCTGCGCCGCCGGCGCTTCGGGCCGCTGTCTTCCTCGGAACGGCCGGCCTGCGTGTCGTCGGCCTCGTCGTCCGCAGCCTGGACGTCGTCTTCAACCTCGTCCTCGCCCGGGACCACGGAGATCGGCCGGACGACGGTGTCGCGTTCCGCCGCGCGGGCCGGCTCTCCCTTCTCGATCTCCACGGCCGAGGAGCCGACGCTTTCGTCGGCATCGATCGAAATGATGACGGAGAAGCGGGTTTCGAGTTCGCGCAGGTGGGTGCGCTTCTGGTTGAGGACGTAGAGCGCCACTCCCGTCCGGGTGCGAACCTTGAGATCGGTCGGCTTGCCCTTGAGCAGCTCGTTCTCGATGGTCCGCAGCAGGTGCAGCGCGACCGACTCGATCGACCGGATGCGGCCGGTGCCCTCGCAATGGGGGCAGGGCTGCATGGTGGATTCCAGGACGCCGGAGCGAATCCGCTGCCGGGACATCTCGAGCAGGCCGAAATGGCTGATGCGGCCGACCTGAATGCGGGCCCGGTCGTGGCGCAGCGCGTCCTTCATCCGCCGTTCGACAGCGCGGTTGTTGCGCTTCTCGTCCATGTCGATGAAGTCGATGACGATCAGGCCGGCGAGATCGCGGAGGCGCAACTGGCGGGCCACTTCGTCGGCGGCCTCCAGGTTCGTCTTGAGCGCGGTGTCCTCGATATTGTGCTCGCGGGTCGAACGCCCCGAGTTGACGTCGATCGAAACCAGCGCCTCGGTCTGGTTGAGCACGATGTAGCCGCCGGACTTCAGCGTCACCTGCGGGCTGAACATGGCGTCGAGCTGCGCCTCGATCCGGGTCTTGGCGAAGATCGGTTCGGGGTCGCGGTAGGGCTGGATGTTCTTGGCATGGCTCGGCATGAGCATGCGCATGAAGTCCTTGGCCTCGCGGTACGCCTGGTCGCCGGCCACGAGGACCTGGTCGATGTCCTTGGTGTACAGGTCGCGGATCGCGCGCTTGACGAGGCTGCCTTCCTCGTAGACGAGCGTCGGTGCGACGGACTTGAGCGTCAGCTCGCGGACATTCTCCCAGAGGCGCAACAGGTATTCGAAGTCCCGCTTGATCTCCGTCTTGGTGCGGGCCGCGCCCGCCGTGCGCAGGATGACGCCCATCCCCTCGGGCACCTCGAGCTCACCGGCGATGCCCTTGAGGCGCTTGCGGTCGGTCGAATTGACGATCTTGCGGGATATGCCGCCGCCGCGGGCCGTATTGGGCATCAGTACCGAATAGCGGCCGGCAAGCGACAGGTAGGTGGTGAGCGCGGCGCCCTTGTTGCCGCGCTCTTCCTTGACGACCTGCACGAGCAGGACCTGCCGCTTCTTGATGACTTCCTGGATCTTGTATGTCCGGCGCGGTCGCGACTTGCGGACCGGCACCTCTTCCATCGCATCGTCGCCGCCGACGGATTCGACGGAATCGTCCTCCGAAGTTGCGACTTCCTCGACGGTTGCGCCGGAAGCCTCGGGCTCCGCGTCCGACTCGCCGTCGCCATTTGCGGCGGCGGGATTCTCGGACGCCTCGCCGGCCTCCTCCCCGTTCTCCTCGGCATCGTCCGAGGCACGGTCGGCTTCGTCGGCCTCGATCAGCGCCTGCCGGTCAGCGTAGGGGATCTGGTAGTAGTCGGGATGGATTTCACTGAAGGCGAGAAACCCGTGCCGATTGCCGCCGTAGTCGATGAAGGCGGCCTGCAGGGAGGGCTCTACGCGGGTGACCTTGGCCAGATAGATATTGCCGCGGAGCTGCCGACGGTTGGCGGCCTCGAAATCGAACTCCTCGACCTTGTTGTCGCGGACGACGACGACCCGGGTCTCCTCGGGATGCGCCGCATCGATAAGCATCTTGGTTGGCATTGTCTCAACTCTGAATTGTGGAGGACGACAGGCGACGCCGACGCGGCCCTGGTCCGGTCAGTCCGGAAAGGGGCGTGCGATCGCGTGTGTCCTGGGGTTGGTGTTCCGGGCGCCGATGGCCTCTCGGAAACGACGAATCGGATGGTCGGCACGTTCGCCGTCCCGGCCGGGTAATGCAGTGCGGCGCCTGATGGCGCTACGCTGGCCGGTGGCACTTCAATCCCGAACATCCGCAACTCTCGTTCGATCCTGCCGGGCTTGACCGGAGGATGGGTTGGGCTGGACGCCTGGAATCAAGACTTTAGTGCGTCCGTTTGGTCTTGGCGTGGCAACGCCGCAACCGTTGACAGGTACCGCGCGCAATCGGCGCTGCGGTGGCTGATTCGACCTCCAGCGGTTGTTCGGAGCGGGGACCGGGCGGGGCAGCTTTGCCGCGGCACTATTGCCTGGCTGCCCGGCGATCTGGAAGGGTCCCTTGCGGAGGAAGCAGATATCTCCGCAATGGCTCGAGGCCAGAGACGCGAATTCGAAACCTGAATTGTTATTAATGGGTCGGCGGCTGACTTTGCAAGGGTTGTGTTGCCGCGGCCACATTCCGGAATTTTTCCGCGCCCGCCGTCAACATCCGATTAACCCTGCGCCTATAATTCTCGCCTTGATTTACGCATTATGGATCGAAGCCCGATTGCTGCTGGGGTCGCTGGCCGGTGTTTGCGACGGTTTTCAAGACAGGATCTATCGGGGCGCTCGTGGGTCTGGCGCTGGCATGGTCCGCGCCAGCCGCTCTTGCCGAAGAGGATTCGGCAGGCTCCGTCGATGACACTGCGGCGGGCCTCGTCGTTGCGACCGGCTCGAGGCTGGCCGGCGACGAGAAGCGGACCCGCTTCGTCGTGGACGTCGATCGTCACGTGGCGTTCGGAGTGTTCGCGCTCGCTGATCCCTACCGGATCGTCGTCGACCTCCCGGAAACCGAGTTCAAGCTCGATGCCGCGGAGGGCCGGGCGGGGCGCGGTCTCGTCAACGCCTATCGGTTTGGGCTGATCGGTCCCGGCAAGTCGCGAATCGTGCTCGATACGTCCGGGCCGGTGCAGGTCGACAAGGCCTTCGTCGTCGATGCCGTGGACGATCAGCCGGCGCGTCTCGTGGTGGACATGGTCGAGACGACTCGCGAAGACTTCCTCGCCGAACTGGCGTTGCAGCCGCCGCGGCAGCCCGTCGCCTCGTCGCCGCCGGTGTCCGGGCACGAAGCCGTTCGTCCCGGCGGCGCTTCGGGGAGCCGCGAGATCGTCGTGGTAATCGATCCCGGCCACGGCGGGATAGATCCCGGTGCCCGCAGCCGCAGCGGAACGCTGGAAAAGGATGTTGTCCTCGCGTTCTCCAAGCGCCTCGAGGAATCGCTCGGGAAGTCGGGCCGGTTCGAGGTCCATCTGACTCGCGACGACGACGAATTCATTCCGCTGGCCGAGCGGGTCAACATCGCCCGCAACCACAAGGCGTCCCTGCTGATCTCGGTGCATGCCGATTCGGTCGCCACGGGCACGGTCAGCGGCGCGACCATCTATACGCTGTCGGAACGGGCGTCCGACGGCGTGGCCGCGGCGCTGGCGGAACAGGAGAACCGGTCCGACGCCATCGCCGGAGTCGACCTGACCGGGGAAACCGACGCCGTGGCCGACATCCTCATCGATCTCGTCCAGCGGGAGACGAAGAACTACGCGGTTTTCTTCGCGCGCACGCTGGTGGAGGAACTGAAGGGACACACAGGCGTGGTGAAGAATCCCCACCGTTCCGCGGGATTCCGGGTCCTCAAGGCCCATGACGTCCCTTCGGTGCTGCTTGAGTTGGGATACCTGACGAATCCCGAGGACGAAAAGCACCTGCTCGACGAGGAATGGCAGCACAAGATTGCCGATTCCGTCGCCAATGCGGTCGCGCAGTATTTCGGCGAACGCCACGCGCGCGCCCCGTTCTGAAGCGGCACGCAGCCTGGCCGGAGGAGCGGGTCACAATTTGGTCATGCCCGTACCGTTGATCGTCGCCAAAGGCGATTTGATCGGACGAAAATAACCGGGTATGAGCATCGGCAAGGAATACCGCGCACACGGGGGCGTCGCGGAATAGCCCACGCGGGCGGTCGGCAAGGCGCTGCGCCCGAATGCATGCGAGAACTGGCGGTAGCCTGATATGCTTCTGAGATTCTTGGGTTTTCTGTTCACGGCGGGCGTCATCGTGTTCCTCGTCGTGTCGGCCGCGGCGGGCTACATGCTCTGGAAGGTCTCCGGTGACCTGCCGGATTACGCGAGCCTGCGCGAGTACGAGCCGCCGGTCATGACGCGCGTCCATGCCGCGGACGGCGAGCTGATGGCCGAATATGCCGTCGAGCGCCGCCTGTTCATGCCGATCCAGGGCGTGCCGAAGCAGGTGATCGAGGCGTTCCTGTCGGCGGAAGACAAGAACTTCTACTCGCACTTCGGCATCGATCCGGTCGGCATCGGCCGTGCCGCCGCGGAAAACGTCCAGAACATGATTTCGGGCGGCAATCGCAGCCTGGTCGGCGGCTCGTCGATTACCCAGCAGGTCGCCAAGAACTTCCTGCTGTCGAGCGAGAAATCCTACGAGCGCAAGATCAAGGAGGCGCTGCTGGCGCTGAGGATCGAGAACGCCTTTTCCAAGGACCAGATCCTCGAGCTGTACCTCAACGAAATCTATCTCGGTCTTGGCGCCTACGGTATCGCCGCGGCCGCGCTGATCTATTTCGACAAGTCGGTGGATGCGCTGACCATTGCCGAGGCAGCCTATCTCGCCGCCCTGCCGAAGGCCCCGAACAACTACCATCCCTTCCGTCAGCCCGAGCGCGCCATCGAGCGCCGCAACTGGGTGATCGACCGGATGGAGGAGAATGGCTTCATCACGCCGGAGGAGGCCGAGACCGCCCGCAGTTCGCCACTGGAAGTGACGCTTCGTCCGACCGGTGCGCAACTGGCTGCGGCCGACTATTTCGCCGAGGAGGTGCGCCGCAAGCTCTACGAACTCTATGGCGAGGACGGTCTTTACAAGGGCGGCCTGTCGGTGCGCTCGACGCTCGATCCCAAGCTGCAGGTCGAGGGCCGCAAGGCGCTGGTCGCCGGTCTGATCCGATACGACCGCACCCGCGGCTGGCGCGGCGCCATGGAGACCGTGGATATCACCGGCGACTGGGGGGTCGCGGTCGGTGCGGTCGAACCGCTCAGCGACGTGGAGCCCTGGCGTCTTGCCGTGGCGCTCAAGGTCGAGGACGACGGGGCCGTCATCGGCCTGCGCCCGGCCAAGCTGCCGTCCGGCAAGTTCAGTGAGCAGCGGGATGTCGGCCGGATCCCCTACGAACAGATGAAGTGGGCAGGCAAGAAGCCCGGCGACATCCTCAAGCCCGGTGACGTCTTCTACGTCTCTCCGGCGACCGACGAGGAAGGCAACGTCAGGGAAGGCGAGTTCGAGCTGCAGCAGGTGCCGAAGGTTTCCGGCGCCCTCGTTGCGATGGACCCGCATACCGGTCGCGTGCTGGCAATGGTCGGCGGCTTCAGCTTCGCCGAAAGCGAGTTCAATCGGGCCACTCAGGCGATGCGTCAGCCGGGTTCTTCGTTCAAGCCGTTCATCTACGCGGCCGCACTCGACAATGGCTACACGCCGTCGAGCGTGGTGCTGGACGCGCCGATCGAGATCGTCTCGGGCGGCAAGATCTGGCGTCCGCAGAACTACGGCGGCAAGTTCGCAGGCCCGTCGACCTTGCGGCGCGGCATCGAGAAGTCGCGGAACGTGATGACGGTGCGCCTGGCCCAGGACATGGGCATGCCGGTGATCCGCGAATACGCCAAGCGGTTCGGCATCTACGACGACCTGCTGCCGTACCTGCCGATGGCACTGGGTGCCGGCGAGACCACCGTGCTCAGGATGGCCGGTGCCTATTCGACGCTTGCCAATGGCGGCCGGAAGATCACGCCGACGCTGATCGACCGCATCCAGGATCGCTACGGACGCACCATCTACAAGCACGACGAGCGCGTCTGCGAGAAGTGCAATGCAAAGAAGTGGCAGGGCCAGGACGAGCCGGAGCTGATCGACAACCGCGAGCAGGTGCTGGACCCCTACACCGATTACCAGATCATCTCGATGCTCGAGGGCGTCGTCCAGCGCGGCACGGCAACCATCCTGAAGACGGTCGAGAAGCCGATCGCCGGCAAGACCGGCACCACCAACGACGAAAAGGACGCCTGGTTCATGGGCTTCTCGCCGGACCTCACGGTCGGCGTCTATATCGGCTACGACCAGCCCAAACCGCTCGGCAAGGGCATGACCGGCGGCAGCGTTGCCGCGCCGGTGGTGCGCGACTTCTTCCAGGTGGCCTTGGAGGACAAGCCCGCGATACCCTTCCGCGTCCCGCCAGGCATCCAGCTCGTGCGCATCAACGCGACCACCGGGCTTCGTGCCGGGCCCAACGATTCGAACGTCATCCTGGAGGCGTTCAAGCCGGGTCAGGCCCCGCCGGAGAGCTATTCCGTCATCGGCTATCAGAGCCAGATGGGGCAACCGCTGACGGTGAGCCCGGAGGCCGACCAGGCGGTGCGCTCGGGAACCGGCGGCTTGTACTGACCGCCGGCAGCCACCATAACCACCTCACGCGAATAACAACGGAGCCGCCATGCGCGCCGAACACCAGCAGTACATCGACGAGATTCGTCAGTCGATCACCCTGCTAAGGAGGCATCTTTGACTGGGACAACGCGCTTGCCCGTCTCGATGACCTGAACCGCGACGCCGAAGATCCCGCATTCTGGGACGATCCCGAGAAGGCGCAGGCGCTGATGCGCGAGCGCCAGCAGCTTCAGGACGGGATCGACGCGATCGAGCGTCTGGAGCGCGAGCTCGAGGACTCCATCGGAATGATAGAGCTTGCCGACGAGGAGGGCGACGAAGGCGTCCTCGCGGAAGCAGCCCAGGGCCTCAAGACGTTGCATGCCGAGGCCCTGAAGCGCCAGGTCGGCACACTGCTGTCCGGCGAAGCCGACAAGAATGACTGCTACCTGGAGGTTCATGCCGGGGCCGGCGGCACCGAGAGCCAGGACTGGGCCGAGATGCTGCTGCGCATGTACACCCGCTGGGCCGGCGCGCACGGCTACAAGGTCGAGGAAATCGGCTACAACGCCGGCGAGGAGGCCGGTATCCGTTCGGCGACCCTGCAGATGACCGGGCCCAACGCCTACGGCTGGCTGAAGACTGAATCGGGCGTCCACCGCCTGGTCCGGATTTCGCCCTACGACTCGAGCGCCCGCCGGCACACCAGCTTCGCCTCCGTGTGGGTCTATCCGGTGGTTGACGACACGATCGACATCGACGTCAACGAATCCGACGTGCGGGTCGACACCTATCGCTCCAGCGGCGCCGGCGGCCAGCACGTCAATACGACCGATTCGGCCGTTCGCCTGACCCACATTCCCACCGGCATCGTGGTCGCCTGCCAGAACGAGCGCTCGCAGCACAAGAACCGCGCGACCGCCTGGGCGATGCTGCGGTCCAGGCTCTACGAACTGGAACTGCAGAAACGCGAGGAAAAGGCGATGGCGGAAGCCGCCTCAAAGACGGACATCGGGTGGGGGCACCAGATCCGATCCTACGTGCTGCAGCCCTATCAGCTGGTGAAGGACATGAGGACGGGAGTGGAGAGCACCAACCCGCAGGCGGTGCTCGACGGCGATCTTGACGAGTTCATGGAAGCCTCGCTCGCGCAGCGCGTCGAAGGCGCCGCGGACGAACCGGCCGAAGAGACCGCCTGAGGTCCGATAGAGAAGGCCTTGCCAGAACGGCGGCGCGGACAGATGCGCGCGTCGCCGTCACAGCCCCTCGACTGCGTCAAGTACCTGCTCGGCGTGACCCGGAACCTTCACCTTACGCCATACCTTACGGACCGTTCCCGCGCCGTCGATGAGGAAGGTTGAACGTTCGACGCCCATGAACCTGCGCCCGTACATTTCTGGGCCTTTTTGTGGGTTGTTACCGGCCTGTTGACGGGGGTCACAATCCGTTGCGTTTCAAGGACAAAAAGAATACATACATGGGGATAACAGCCAAGTAACAGGGTGGCGAAAGAGGCGCGAGTTTCCGACTCTTTCCGATTTTTTTCCGACAGAACCCACAATCGGAGCCCATGTATGACCGGTCGATCCCCATCTATTACCCGCCGATCGATAGAAGCGGCGATGCGCACTGTCGACGCTGGTAACAGCGCGTCGGTCATCCTTCGCGACGACCGCGTGCCGGGGCTAAGTCTCGCCATTGGCGCCCGATCGCAGCGGTGGCGATTGGACTACAAGTTACCACTTCCGGACGGCCGATGGTCGGCCGGCAAGCGGCTGACGCTCGGTGATCTGGCGCAGATGGATATCAACGCCGCGCGTACGGCGGCGGGGGAGGCCAAAGCAGGGATTGCGGATGGCGTCGACCCGGTATCGGCCAAACGAGCGAAACGGCAGTCGAACGTCGAAGCGGGATCATCGCAGACGGTTGCCGACGCGATCGACCGCTACGTCGACGAACGCTCGCAGGATTGGACCGAGGGCACGCGAGCACATTTCCGGGGAGATTTCGCCTTGATCCGCGCCGAGATCGGCGACGCGCCAATGGCGTTGATTGAACGCAAGGCGTTGACTGAGCTAATCGACCGTTTTCTCCGGGATCAACGCCGGCAGGGCGCGGCGGGCACGACACGGGCGATCCGCATCGCACAACTTCTCGCCGGCCTATGGAAGCAGGCCGGACCGGGGACGCCATCGCGGCCGGGCTGGGAATGGCAGGGTATCGACCCACAAGTTGCCGCCCATCTGCCGATCACCGGGCGGCATCGGCTGGTATCGCGGCGCCGCGTCCTATCGGAAGCAGAAATCAGGGTGACCTGGCCTGTTCTGCGAGACGGCATCCCCGACACCTTGATCGGCCCGGCGCCGCGCCTTGTGCTGATGCTTTCGCTTGTGACCGGGCTCCGTATTGGTGCCATAGCGTTGACCCGCGTCCGTGATCTGGATCTTGATCCGGTTCCGCTTGTCGGCGCCCGCGACAATGGACCGACGATCCGGATTCCAGCGGAGGACGGGCGCAAGATGACCGCCAAGGATCGGCGAGAGGGGAGCGACCTTGTGCTACCGCTCTCGCCCTTGGCCGCGCGCCTGTTCCGGGAGGCGATGACGCAGGGTGATGGGGAGCACGTTTTTCCGGGGAAGCCGAGCGGGACGCCGTTGTCGCCGAACACGGTATCGCGAGCGTGGCGAACGCTCGCCGACGCAAAGGGGAGTCCAGTGCCGAGCGACGCCACGGCGCACGACTTGCGGAGGACGATGCGGACGCATCTTGGCGAGATCGACCACGGCGGCGCATACGAGGATGAGGAACGGCTCATCGGACATCGCGTCGGAGGCACCGTTGCGCGAACCTATGATCGCGGCCGGCGACTGGCGCGGCTGCGTCCGCTGGCAGATGCGTGGGGAACGAAGTTGGAGGCCATCGTAACCGCGCGCGTCGCAACCGTGACGCAATTGCAAGGCGAATTGTCATGATGCGAGAAGATCAGTTGCGACGCCGTTTCGTCCGGATATTCGAACGAACTGCAGGCGCAGAACGCGTGAAGACAGCCAATGGGTGGTGGGATGGCGATCCGGCAGGTGAGCGGCAGGTTCGTGATGACCACGCATCGGGAAGGCTTGCTTGGTATGAGGCCCACTTTGCCTCACGGGATGGGCTGAGAGCACTAGACGCAGGCGATTTGGATCTCGCTCGTTCACTTGTGTGGATCGCAACGGATTTTTACGTAGACGCACTCGAATCCCGACTGGAACCGGACGAAATTAAGTTTTTGTCGACGTCCGCCAAGCGGCGCGGCCGATCGCGAGGGAGCCCAACCGCTGACCGAGACCGACGACTAGCCGCCGCTGTCGCGGCACAGGAACCGCTGACCGGCGGTACCGCGCTTCGGGCAGCTTTCAGGGCCGATCGCGATTTGGCGAGGGTCTTTAGGGGGCTGGGGGCGGCGGGCATTAGGGCCGCACTCAAGCGCGGGCGAAGAAACTCGTAATTGGAAATAGCCCCGGGAATTTTCCCGTTACGTTCGGGCCGTTAAATGGGGCGTCACCGTAACCGCAGGTGGCGCCCTTTTTCGTCGTGCGCCACAGGCAACAGAAAGGTGACGCATGAACCAGAAAGCAGAACGTTCAGCGGAAATCGAGGCGGCTACGATTGCCAGCCTACTTACCGAGTACCGTGACGGCCGCGATCCGCTCGTCACTTACGAGCATGCAGCTGAATGCCTTCGCGCGCTCGGCCGGCCACTTACACCCGCCCAGGTGCGCGACCTCGTGGTTGATGTACGCACTCTAGGCGGACGCAGCGTCGGACGTCTTTGCGAATTTGTGCAAGCCGCCGACGATCGAATAGAGCGGTTGCTCAGGCGCCCGAACCTAAAGGCGCAAGCCGCTGCTGCGGCGCGCGCTGCAAAGCGGACCAACAGCCCGGATCTCGGCGCGACGGAGGCCGCGTGAAGCATGCGGCACCCCAATATGGCGAAGCCGGCCCCGGTGGCGACCGGGAACCGGCTTCAGAAACTTGATCATCACGGCAGCGAGATCAGCCCCCAAAATAGCCCAGAAGTCAGTCCGGTTCAACCGGCCTGGCTGCCCATCGGTGCGATTGTTTCGGTCGCACCTGACGGCCTGATCGTCGGTCTGTACGCCGACGTGCGGGCGGCACGACGCGCGACCCTAATCCAGGGGGCGCGGCATGACTGATATCACCACCACTGCCGCCTTCGACTACTCGATCATCGACGCCGACACGGCCCACTTCGCGAGGAAAGCGGCGTTCCTGGTCCGGGCACGACACCAGAGTCAGATCCGGATGTTGATCGAAACCGGAAGCGACCTGCTCGCCGTAAAGGAACGGCTGCCGCATGGCCGCTTCGGCGCCTGGCTTAAGGCTGAGTTCGGATGGACTGAACGAACTGCGCAAAATTATATGCAGGCGGCACTGGCCTTCCGCGATAAATCCGAAACGATTTCGGAACTGCCGCAGACTCTCGTCTACAAGCTTGCCGCGCCGTCGACGCCACCTCAGATCCGAGACCGAGTAGTTGCCGACCTGGAGGCGGGCCGCGCGGTCGATCCGGTACAGATCAAACAGGAAATCGCCGAAGCGGTCGCCCCCTCTCCGGAAGAGATGGCAGCAGAGCTGAGCCGGAAGCGGATTCGTCAGCGTCGGAAACTCACCTCCGAAGACGAGCGGCGAATAGATCGTGAGCAGCGGCGGCGAGAAGCTGACGCCGAACGACGCCGGCAGGAAGATGAAGACGCAGCTACGGAGATCTTCCAGATCCTCGGCGATCTGGCTCCAGACGCCGCTAATCGCCTGCTCGACCTGATCCAGCGCCCCGGTGTCATCTGGGCGATTCGCGACCGTCGCGAGGTCGATCCGCCCGCTACTCCCAACGGGTACACGGTCACGACGGACGACGAAGCCGAGGGTCTGCTCAACGACACCATGAAGGCGGTCCAGGCGGCCGCTGGAGGTCGCGATGACTGACCAGCACGACATCATCACTGAATCCGACGTCGGCGAACTCGGCGACCTGATCGAAGCGGGCGGACTGACCGAAGCCGAAGCGTATCTGTGGCTTCGCCTCCGGACTGCCCGCCGTGCGGGCGGTTGGGATTACGGGCCGGCGGTTACCTCAACGTCCCGCCGGCGGGAGGTTCTGCCCGACAGGCGACGCCCTCCGCGTCCAGGTGACGTCCACGATGGCTTTGTGTTCGTCGGCGGCGATCCCGCGGTTCCTTCCAGCTGGGAGGCCGCACGATGAGCGAGGACATCATTAAAGGGCCTTGGACCGAATTTCAGAGCGTGAACGGCGAACTAGACAAGCTGGTCGAGCAGATCGATGCCGGGGAAGAGAAGCCCTCCAAAAAGTCGGCCTCGACCATCCTCGTCGAGATCGCCGAGTCGCTTTACGAATTCAGCGTCTCGGATACCGGCGACACATTCGGCGTCCCGAAGTCCGGCTCGAAGGTGGTTCAGATGCTCCGGGGCGGCAAAACCTCCCTGCGGAGCGAATTGTCCCGGGAGTATTTCCAGCGGACAGGGCGAGCCGCCCCACAACAGGCGCTCGCGGACGCACTACTCGTTCTGGAGGGCATCGCTCAGGCTGGCGACCCTGTTCCCCTTCATCTCCGAGTAGCTCGACTCGAAGGTGACCTACTGCTCGATCTCGGCGACGCGACCGGGCGCGTTGTTCGAATAGGTGCTGGAGGATGGTCAGTCGAACCAAATCCGCCGGTCCTGTTCAGGCGCACCGCACTGACGGCCGCCCTGCCTGATCCGGTTGGCGGGAGTGATGTCGAAGAACTTTGGCAGCACCTCAACGTCGCCCCGGAAGACCGCCCTCTGATCCTCGCCTGGTTGGTGGCCGCGCTACATGTCGACATTCCGCACCCCATCCTGTCGATCGGAGGGGAGCAGGGTTCGGGCAAGAGTACCGCGGCGAAGGCGCTGACCGGGATCCTCGACCCGTCGCCGGTTCCATTGCGGAAACCACCGCGAGATGGGGAGGCCTGGGTAACGGCGGCGTCGGGCTCCTGGGTCGTCGGCATCGACAACATATCTGCGATCGCCGACTGGCTGTCGGATGCAATGTGCCGGGCCGTTACAGGTGACGGCGACGTGCGCCGAAAGCTCTACACTGATGGTGACATGCACGTGTTCGCTTTCCGGCGCTGCCTGATTCTCAACGGTATCGACATCGGGCCGTGCGCGGCGATTTGGCGGAAAGGTTGATGACGATCAACTTCCGGCTGATCGGCGAAGACGCGCGGCTCACGGAGGCCGAAATGTGGCCCCGGTACCGCGTAGCCCACCCCCGGATTCTTGGTTCAATCCTGGACCTGGCTGCGAGCGTGAATCGCGTCCTGCCCTCTGTCAGTCTGGGGAAGAAACCGAGAATGGCAGATTTTGCCCTGATCCTCGCCGCCGTCGACGAGATCCTCGGCACGAACGGCTTGCAGGTCTACGTCGAGAAGCAGAACGAGTTGGCGACGGACTCCCTGACCGGCGATTCCTTCATAACCGCCATTGCGAAGATGGGGCCGTTCACGGGCACCTCCGCGGAGATACTGGACTGGACGATCAAGCCGGAAAAACCGCCGAGGGATTGGCCGGCAAACGCGAGGGCCGTTACCCAGCGCCTAAAACGACAGGCGCCCGTGATGCGCAAGGCCGGTTGGCAAGTCGAACACGACGACGGTCGGAACCACAAGAACGTGGCGATATGGACTATCACACCACGTCCTGGAGATGCCCGGATTTTATCCTCGCAACCCTCGCAACCCTCGCAAGACGGGGCAAAGCGCGAGAGTGCGAGGAACGCGAGGCACGAATACGGCCCATCTCCGTATGACGAGCACTGCCATCAATGCGGCGACCCGCTTGACGCCGACGACATCCTCGACGTCTCCGATGGCGAACGTGATGCCACCATCCATCGGCGCTGCGAAATCGCATGGAGCGAGGCCGGCCGATGACCATTTCGGATCCGGAACAATTTCCATTGAGCGGGGGGTGTCAAATCCTTGCAACCCTCGCCTTGCCCGGACCCGCGCCCCCAGCACCGACAGATTTTCCGCGCGCAACCTGAAAAAAACCGGAGACCAACATGAAGAAGCCCAAGTTCGATGCGCTGGCGGCGCTGCGTCAAATCGCTGCCAATCCCGAGACACCGGCGACGGCTCGCGTCCAGGCATGTAAGGCGCTTATGGCGCACGAGCGCGCGAGCGACGGCAAACCCGATGCCGTTACCGCCCGCGCGCTGAGGCTGCTGAAGGGCGGCAAGGCGTCATGACCGATTGCATCCCCACCGAAGGCGAATACCGGGGCGTCGGGCTTCATGTCGGCCAATCCGAAGGCCGGTTGCGGGTCGTCCGCGCCGATATCGACGCCGTATTCAATCTGCCCAATGACTTGGCCGCCCTGGTCGAGACGGCGGACGACATATCGAGGGCACCCGAGGCGCGTTTGCTAGCAAGGGCGCTAGCGCTGGCGATCCTCGACGATGCTGTCCGGCGTCGTGCGCCTCGCTCCCGGACGTCGATGCACTCGCGCGATCGGATTAGGGCTTCGGCTGCCGGTTGCGATTCCGTGCGGTGGCAATCACCTACGCACTACAGCTCGCTACTGGACCCGGGGCCGTCGCCGTCTGGTCCCTGGCCGGTTCCGCGCGAAGAGCCGCTGCAATGAATACTCGACTGTTTCCCTCCGATGCGGAGCTTGTCGGCGTCGTCATGATGGCGACGCCGGCCGAACGTCAACGCCGGTATCGGGAACTGCGGAAGGCCGGTTTTTGCGTACTGCCAGTCAAAATTGACGAGTTCGCCCTGACTGAAGCGCTGATCGAGGCGGGTCGGCTGGGGGCTTGGGACGAGGACGATCGGGTCGCGATTGCGGAAGCGATCGAGCAGTTGCTCGCCGATTGGATTGTCGAACGTGACGCATAACGGCCTCGGCGAACCGGAGCATGCTAGTCATTCAAGGGACCGAACAAAGGAGCGGCGCCGATGTTGATGGCGGTAAAGACTGAAGGTGAGGCGGTGGACCTGGACGTACCGAGCCCGGCGGCGATTGTCGCGGCCCGTGCGCCGATGACTGGCGAGCACCGCACGGCGGAAGCCCAGCTAAGGGATGCGCGGGAGAAGCGGAAGCAGCTTCACGACCAGTTGGTAATTCTCGTCAATACCCCCGAAACCGCCCCAGGTCGCGCCGGTCGGATATCCGTCGCCGAGGAGGAACTGCGGCGGGCTGAAGACGACGTTCGCCGGCTCCGCAACAGCGCAATGGAGTTGCGCGAAGTGCGGGCGCCGAAGGTGGTGGCCGCACTGAAGCGCTATCGAGAGGGCGAGGCGAGCCGCCTGCTTTCCGCATTGTCCGAAATCCGCGCCGCCGTCGCCAACCTCAATGCCGCTGCTGACGAAATTCGCCGCAGCGGCGGCCCCGATGAGCGTCTGCCCCAGGTAGGACTCGGGTCGATCGAAGTCGTTGCCCGTCGATTGGCGGGATCCGTTTAATCATGAAATCGGCCGGCGTTCCTTTCCCCGCATGGGTTTCCTTCCGCCGCGCCGTGCCCTGCCGATTTCCAGCGACGTTGATCGGCAGGGCACTTTTTTCGCGAGGTGCCGCGTGACTGAGACTGAAATCGTTCCCCTCGCAACCGCGAGCGCGCCCGATCGTCCCCGCCGGGCAGTGGCGGTCGAATTGATTGAAAGGATGCGCCCCGAAGCAGGGCGGACCGCGCCGGAAGCGCTCCGGGATGTCGTGGTCGCCAGCGTCGCAGCGGTTCGGGACGCCGACGACGTGACAGTCGAGTTGGACGTCAAAGGCGAGACTGGCGATATGCGTCTCAGGGTCCGCAGCTACAGGCGCGCGGGCCAATGACGAAATACTACCCGCGCCGAGAAATGGCCCGCTCGATCGTAAGCCGCATGGTCGACACCAAGCCGACGCGCGCGCTGGATACCCTGCATCTGACGCTAAGTGGTCCAATCGGCTCTACCGACAGGTTGGGGCAGAGTATTCGAGCATCTGCGGTTAAGGCCACGCTCGCCAGCAATAAGTACGCGAGTCAGATCGTCGTGCGGCTGAACAGTACCGGCGGGTCGGTGCACGAAGCCCAGGCCATCTATGACGCATTGGTCCGGCATAGGGCGCGAGTGACGGTGCGAGTTACCGATACATGCGCATCAGCGGCGACCATCATCCTCCTCGCAGGGGACGAGCGTATTGCACCACCGGACGCCACGGTGATGCTGCATGGGATAGAAGTCCCACTACCCACCGGGGCGAGGCGCTGGACCGCCGAGCGATACGCCGAGACGGCTGCGCATCTGCGGGACGAGCAGCGCAGGCTCATAAACTTGTTTGCACGGCGCACCGGCGGCCGGCGTGCGTTCTTCGAAGCGCAGTTCAAAGACGAGCGACCCATGCATCCCGAGACGGCCCTCCGGCACGGGCTGCTGACTGAAATCGCAGAGGTGCAGGGGAGGGGGCCCTTCAAATCGCTACGAGCTTCGACAGCGGGACCGGCGCGGGAAGCACACTTGTTCTAAATCTGAGGAATTTTGATGAAACGCGGTCGTAAATCAGCAGCGGCATTCGAGACGCAGGCGGGCCGGACCATCGCCGACCTGGCAAACGTCAGCCGGACCGCGCGGCACGAAGCCCCGGAACACTTGACCGACGAGCAGCAGGCAATCTGGAGATCGCTGATCGACGCAGCACCGGCGGCGATGATGCCGACCGAAGCGTTGCCGGTATTAGTGGAACTGGTCAAGGCTGTCAGCCGCGCGGGCGTCATCGCCTACGAGACGAACCGGTTCAAGGCTGAATGGTTTGGCGTCGACGGTGGGCCGGAGCGGTACGAACGGCTCCAACGGATGGCGGACCGGGAAGCGCGATTGATAGCGAGTCTGTCGACGAAGCTGCGACTGACGCCGCAGGCGCGCATCCGACCGGAGCGCGCCGGCGTCATCGAGCAGGATCACCGGCCCGGCCGCCGGCCGTGGGATTGATCACCAATGGCAACTGACACCGAAAGACTCGTCGTCCAGCTTGAAGGGCGAATTGCGCATTTTGAGAGGGCGATGGCGAAGGCGCGCGGAGAAACCAACCGCTCGGCCCGGGCGATTGAAACCCGCTTCGCCACCATGAACAAGAAGATACAGGCGAACTTCGTATCAATGGGGCGCGGCGTGGCGGCGGCGGCGGGCGTGCTCGGCGCTGCTCAGATCGCGCGCACGGTCCGGGAGATCGTCGCGGAGTCCTCGAATCTCGGCAAGGTCGCCGACAAGCTTGGCGTTGGCATCGAAGCGCTTCAGGAATACCGGTACGCGGCGGAACTTGCCGGCATCTCGCAAGAGACCTTCGACATGGCGTTGCAGCGCTTCACGCGACGTGCTGCCGAGGCCGCACAGGGCACCGGGGAGGCCAAGGCGGCGCTCCAGGAGCTAGGGATAGCGCTACGGGACCAGGAGGGCAACGTCCGCCCTACTGAGGCATTGCTAGGCGACGTCGCCGACGCATTGCAGCGGATCGAGGATCCTGCAACGCGGGTTCGGCTCGCCTTCAAGCTTTTCGACTCCGAAGGCGTGTCTATGGTCAACATGCTGCGCAACGGTTCGGCCGGGCTGGACCAGATGCGCGAAGCGGCGCGCAAGGCGGGCGTCGTCCTGGATGAAAGCCTTGTCCGCGCTGCCGAGCGCGTCGACGACCGTTTTGCCACCCTGACGAAGCAAGTCGGAACCAACTTCAAAACGGCGATCCTGCAGGCCGTGGACGCCGTTGACCAGCTCCTGGAGAAATTCCGAAGCCTGGAGAACCAGACAAATCCCCAGGTTATCGGCGCGCAACTGGAAACCCTGAACCGGGAGCGCGACGTCCTGAACGCCGAGCGCGAACGCCTGGAGCGGATGCCGCGCGGTCCGGGCGGCCGAATCGACCCGGTAGCGGAGCGGGGCCTGGACGCCATCGCAAGGCGGATCGGCGAAATCGATCAGCAGTATAGCGCGCTGTTGAACCGGCTTGGCCAGATCAATCAGAACACACCATCGCCGACCGGCGATCCGATCGTGCCGCCACCACCGGAGGACGACACGAAGACCGGCGGCAGCGCCTCGAAGATCGACACGTTCGCCCAGGAGGTTGAATGGATCAAACGCCGCACCGACGCCCTGCGGCTGGAGGCCGAGGTCTACGGAGAATCGGCCTTCGCTATAGAGCAGGCGCGGGCGGCGCGGGAACTGTTGAACGCTGCCGAGGCCGCGGGGCTGGAGATCACCCCCCAACTGCTGGAGCACATCGATCAGCTTTCCAGCGAATACGCGGACGCTGCCCAGCACATCGAGGACGTCGCGCGGCGCCAGCAAATGCTCAATGACGTGTCGTCTCAATTCGGCGACGCCATCGGCAATGCGTTCTCGATCATCAACGCGGATGCCGAAGACATGGAGGCGCAGCTTGCGCGCCTTGTCGTGCAACTGATCGCAGCGATCATTCAGGCGAAGATCCTCAATTCAACGCTCGGCAGCACGCCGATGGGAGGATTCTTGTCTTCGCTGATCGGGGCATTCTCCGGCGGATTTGCCGGCGGCGGCACGGTTCCCTCCGGCACATGGGCCATGACCGGCGAGAAGGGTCCGGAGCCCATCTTCGCGAAGCCCGGGGGCGGCGTGGAAGTCATGTCCAACGCGGCCATGTCCAAGGTCGCGGCGGGCGGTGGCGGCGGACCGTCGAACATACACATTACCATCGGAACCGAGCCGGGTGATATGTTCCAACCCTACGTGGTGAATGTAGCGCAGCAGGCGGCGGTGCCCGTTGCGGTTCGGATCGCAAACCAGCGCGTCAGCACCTTCAGGCGTCATGAAATGATCCCGGCGATCCGGGAGGGACAGATGAGAGGCCGATAGATGACGACTCAGGAAAACAACCCCTACGACGTCGCGCGGGCTCGCATCCGAAAGGCGACCATCGCCAAGGCCTGGCTGGCGTCGTTCAGAAAGCACCGAATGCAATCGGGCGAGATCGTCGCCGAGCATAGCGACTTCATCAAGGCCGACGTTCGTCTGCTGGTCCCGGACGCGACCGATGCCGAGATCGCCGAAGCCGTGAAAGCAATCCAGGCGGACTATGACGAGGCAACACGGATTGTCGAAGAATTGGGCTTCGGCGACGACGATGAATAGCGCACCCGGCGGCTCAGCGAGCACGGAACTGTATGGTACGAAAATCTCGCAACCGCAGAATGAAAATCAAGATCGGTCTATAATAGCAGACGAACGGTTTTCGCCATTTCGTATACGCCATATGCAAACAGTATATAGCACGAGATCGTTAGAAAAACGGCCAATACGTGAAATGATTTTCCAAGATAATTGTATGCACCAGAGCATTCTTTTTTCTTGATATAAGGGTGATCCCAAATTAACAACGCTCCGTTGGACGCCGCCCCATAAAAATACTGCGTCAAATATGCAGCACCGGATCCGACTGCAGCCGACAGCACGCCCCCTGAAAACAGAAACAACACAAAAAGGGCGTTTTCACTCCCATTGCCAAGGCCGACCTTCCGGTTCGCAAGCGCTCCTAAAAAGGCTAGTGTAGCGACCGCCGCGCCACCATTGATCAATGCAGCACTCTTCAGTGCATTTAGCGCTGTATCGAGCACTGATTGGTTCATGTGCAACACAAAACTGAAGTGCTTGTCGTGCGCCTTTTCAGCAAGGCGAAGATCTAGATCAGATCTTCCGGCTGCACCATCTACTGCTTCCGCCGTCGAAGCAGCGACCGCCTCCATAGCCGACAGGGCGCCCTCCAACGACGCCAGAGTTTGCACTTCCTCTAGGGTGTACGGCCGACCTTCTTCGACAGCCTTAGAAACCACCAGCTGCCTCCTTTGGAGCAAATCGCGGTACTGCTCGTCCAATAACATTGCCCCCTCCTGGTGACTTAGTGTCAGAGAGTAGATCACGGCGATCAGGTGGAAGTCGATTCTCGGTATGCGCGCACGGACCCCGCCGGAGCGGAGTTGCGCGATTGAGATGGATCAGGCAGCCGGCTCCAATTTGAAACCCGTCCGGCTATTGCGCTGCCACGTCCGTCGCAACGAGCGGGGGCTGAGAAGGCTGCGGCGGCAACAAGTCTTCGGGGATAGGCGGTACTTCGCAGATCATGACCGCCGCTTTTCGTCGAAGTGTTTCTGAAGCACCTTTCAGTCGGGCGATTTCGGCTTCCCGCGCGGCCGGCGAATCGAATAGCGACGGGCTGACGCCAATCAGGATGAGCATGGTGGCATCCGCCGCCCGGCGCTGGCTCTGCATGTCTGACAGCGTGATGAGCTTCGCCTCGATCAGCCGGAGTTCCGATCCGATCTGCTCGCAAGTGATGCCTTCATAGCTCATCTCCGGCACATAGGCCGGCGCGATCGAGTTTGGACTCGCGGCACAGCCGACCAACGCCCCCGCGATGGCGAGGACCAATATCAGTCGCACGGATTGTCCCTCACAGCATCAGGCTCCTGCGCCGGCAAAACGCGGTGACGGCTGCCAAGTCGTTGTCATTGTCGCCGAAACCGATCAGAAAGAAGCCCTCGCTCGTCAGTGTTCCCGCAAATGGCTTTTCGCCGATGTACCCGCCGAAGCTGTTCTTCGCGTTCAGGTATCCGCAAACGCTGATTTGACCATTCTGGTCCGCCCCTGCCGCGAAGACACCGAAGCGTGCCGACTCCGGATCTTTCAGGCGTTTCCTGGTATCGGACTGCACGATCGCCACTTGCTTTGCGGACAGTGTGACCGGCGACAATTGAATGGGACTCGGGGGCGACGGTGGTGGCGCACAACTTGAGGCGGCGGCGGCAAACGCGAGTGCGGCCATACGCGGGCCGAAGAATATCCTGTACATTTGCCCCCTGTGTCCGCCGTTCAACTGGCGGCAATGTTGCCCTAAGGGAACTATCGCAACCACGGCGCGATGACGCAATCACCTTCTACAGGTTCGATGGATATGGCGGGACGGTCCGAACGGCTCCAGGCACTCAGGCAGAGACTGACCACCAGCCAAGCCGAGGCCGATGAGCTTGGGCTGGATCTGGTCAGCTACCTGATCGCCGTGGCGCTTCAGGAACTCGATACAGCTACACAGGCCGTCCGATGAGGCTTGTCTTCTGCACCTTGGCTTTGGTTGCCGTCGCTACGATTGCGCGTGCCGATACGCTCGCCGGCACAGCCGCAGTCATTGACGGCGACACGATCGAGGTCGCTGGCGTCTCGGTGCGCCTGTACGGCATCGATGCCCCCGAAGCGGGTCAGAAGTGTGCCGAGGCGGGCAGCGGCACATGGGAGTGCGGAACGGCAGCCACCGAGGCGATGGCCGTCCTGGTCGAGGATGAGGAGGTGACGTGCGAGATCCGCGGCAAGGACGATTTCGATCGGCTGCTGGGGGTCTGCAAAGTCGATGGCGTCAACGTCAATGAGCGGATGGTTTCGGACGGCCACGCCTGGGCATTCGTCAAGTACGCTTCGGACTATGTGCCGGCGGAAGAGAAGGCCCGCGCTGCCGCCCTAGGCGTGTGGCAGGCGCCGACGATGCCTCCCTGGGAGTACCGTGCCCAGAGGTGGGCTGTTGCCGAGCAGGAGGCTCCCGAGGGCTGTCCGATCAAGGGCAATATTTCGAGCAATGGCCGGATCTATCATCCGCCATGGTCGCCCTGGTACTCGCGGACGAAGATCGACACCGGCAAGGGCGAACGCTGGTTCTGTTCAGAAGGCGAAGCGCTAGAAGCCGGGTGGCGCGCGCCGCGGTGGCGGTAAGATCGTCGGTGGGGGCCACCGATAAAATGAGGCAGTGGGGAACGATGAGATCATTCAAACTGCTCTGCGTCGTGTTCACAGTCTTCGCATTTACGCACCCCGTTCTAGCCCAGACTATTTCATCACCTCCGAAGGGTAGCGTGGTCCGACCGTTGCTCACACCAATCCCTGTCCAAGGGTGCTGCAAGATCTGCCGCACCGGCAAGGCATGCGGCGACAGCTGCATATCTCGCGACAAGGCATGCCATAAAGGAAAAGGCTGCGCGTGTAACGGGTAGACGTGGGAGGGGACTGGTGGCGATGCTTGCATTTCGTCCCGGCGAGCGCCACCATCACTTGGGATCACGGTCAACAAGAGGGGCATACGCCGATGTACAAGTTCGAAATCTACAAGGATAGGGCTGGGGAATATCGCTTTCGTTTCCGCGCGTCCAATGGCGAAATCATGTTCTCCTCGGAGGGGTACAAGGCGAAAGCGTCCGCCACGGGCGCTATCGAATCCATAAAGAAGAACGCTCCCGGCGCCTCTATCGACGATCAGACTTGAGCTCTAAGGACCGTCAACGTTTCTGCTGCCGCGGTCGCCGCGCTCCGGCCACGTATGGCGCCATTTCATGCGTAGGGGAGGGGGAGGTGGGGGTGTCGGATGCTCTGGCATCCCGAGAAACTACGCGATCGGCAAAGCTCGCTGTCAAGGCCGTCGATACCGCGTCGAGGCCAAGGCAAAAGCGGAGCAGGTTCTTGAGCCAAGCAGGGTGGCGGATTCCAAATAACAGGACAACTTGTCCCGTTTTGATGAGGCGGGGCAGCCGGGCCAAGCTGGTCCGG
Organism: Microbaculum marinum; assembly: GCF_037855135.1. Taxonomy (NCBI): domain Bacteria; kingdom Pseudomonadati; phylum Pseudomonadota; class Alphaproteobacteria; order Hyphomicrobiales; family Tepidamorphaceae; genus Microbaculum; species Microbaculum marinum. Next base: position 347,197 of record NZ_JAZHOF010000007.1, on the reverse strand, counting down.
GGCGCGGCAACAAAGGCATCGCCACGAAGATTGCCGAGCAGACCGGCCTTTCCCAGCGTACCGTCCGCCGCGCCCTGAAGGCTCCGCCAGTCGACCACGAGGCCGAACGGGACCGCAAGGAAGCCGAGCAGCGCCGCCTTGAAGCCGGGATCGGGAAGCCCGGCGCGGTCAAGAGCCGGTGGATGGATCGGTAGGCCTGCGCCGGAAGCGCTGCCGGCGTGCCTTGTGGAATTGATCGGGTAGTGCCTCCGGAATCGCTGCAAACCAGTGCCTGCCGGTTCAGACATGCCCCCTTCGATCCCAGGACCGCGTGCGAATTCCATAGATGTAAGATTGGCGGTGAACTATAGATGAACGTAAGTATCAGGGGCCGTTCACTTCCTCACCATAGAATGTCCGTTATCAGGATTGAGCCGCCTGCTTTAGGAGGAGCCTGATCGGTCAAAGGAGAAAGACATGTCGAAGAAAATGTTTACGTTGATTGCATCAGCCATCGCGATATCGGGCGCCTTTACGGGCGTTGCGATAGCAGAAACTTACGCATCCACCTGCGGATACAGGACTTATGCGGGCAGCACTTCTTACGCATGCTGGTGTAAGGCCGGAGACTCTATCAACACTTCTGGAACGACATGCACCACGGCAGCCCTCGCGGGGGAGATCAGCAAAGTGCCAGCCAAGGAATTCTTGGAACTTCCTGCGCCCACAACGCCCGGGGTGATCACATCCAAGAAGGCGGTCGTTCCGGGACAGGCCAAGCAATGAGTTGACGCGACTGAAGCCGGAATTGTCGCCAAGCTGCGACAATTCCGGCCTGCCCGTTCCGGCGGGCCACAGGTAGACGAGTGCTGTTGCAGCCGAAACCGCTTCCGACGGCGCACCGCGCCGGCAAAGGCCGGAGTTGCGCGTTTCTGCGAATTGAGGACGGGGGGTCAGTCGGGGTCGGCAGAGGTCGCTCGCAAGCGCTCCCAGGCGGCCTTAGCCTTCCTTCCAGCTTCCTCCGCGCGGCGGGCGTACTCTTCGGTTTCCGCCGTTATTTCCAACCTCCCATCCGCACGTGCCTGATTGAGAAGTGCCTCGATCGCACGCTTGTGCTCGGTCGCCGCTAGGCTCCAAGCTTCCAATGCATTTTTGTGCGATTGATCAGCCATTGAAATCTCCGAGCAAATCCGACGCTTGCAATCATCGGTCGTGAGGCGCACGATAAGCGCACCGATCGGGAGTTGGCGCTCCCGACCGGCACTTGCCACCGAAACGCCGGATGAGGGCGATCGATGACCGAATCCATCAATACCAAAAACACGACGCGGCGCGAGTCCCTCCGGCATCAACCTGGAGGAAAGACGCATGTCTACTTCAATGACCCGCCGTGCCGCCGTCACGGGCCTTGCAGCCGCGCCTGTGGCGCTTGTAGCTGTCCCGACTCCCGCACCCGCCGCACTTCCCGCCGTCGCATCAGTCGGCGACGATGCGGCCCTTTTCGATCTGTTCAACAAGTGGCGGGAGATAGGAGCGAAGGCCGATCAGGTCGGCGAAGCCGAGGACGCATTGGTGCAGCAGATCCACGCGGATGCAGCCGTCATGCCCGATGCTTTGCGGTGGCGTGACGGCGACGCCAGTTTGTGCCTGGACGATCACAGCGCCGGAGCCCGCTTTCGTGGGCATTACACTGAGAAGGATGTCGAGCGTTTGCGTGGGCCGCGCCGTAGGGCGCGCACACTGGTTCGCAACAATCAAAGTCACCCCGAAGCGCCGATGGCGATCCGACACGATGTCGAGCCAGTGACCGCCCTTACCAATCCCGGATATCTGGTCGAGCTCGTGCAAGAGCCGTGGCCGGAGGCGCAGGCTCGCGCCGATGAACTGGTGGCAGCGTTCGCGTGCTGGGATCAGACACCGCACCCCTTGCAAGCCCGCTGCGACGAACTTGGCCGCGAGTGGGACCGACTTTGCGACAGGCGGGCTGAAATAGAAGATCAGATTGCCAATACCCCCGCGAAGACACTGCCCGGCATCATGGCCAAGGTGGTCTTCGTAATAAAGCGGATGGAGACCGACAGTCTGGCCGACCAAGATATCGCCGAAAGTACTCTGCGCGACATGCACGCGATGTTCGGGGGGGCGTCATGACGAATTCGACCCTCGACACACTGCACACCGCCGAACGGCTTGATGACCTTGTCGATCGCGCCCGAGTTCTGGCGTTAGCAATCGCGGGGCATGGTCACAACTCGCGAACTTTCAGCGAGGTCTCGCCGATGATCTGTCTTGCCGAGGAAATCGGCGAAGCACTCGCAATGTTGTCCGGCGAGATCCACCCCGCCGAGAACGACGACATCGTCACACACATGGGGGACAGGAAATGAACCGCTACCCGCTGATCACTCCTCCCGATATCGAACTCAGTTACGAGACCATGGCCATGGTGGACGTCTGCCGGACCGCGCTTTCTCAATTCGAGAACCGGTGCGACCTGCCGGACGGGGCCACACAGCAGATCAGTTCGGTCTGCCTCGTGCTGGGGATGCTGAAATGCAGCCTCAGCGAGCTTCACGATACGCTGGAGCGCGCCGAAAAGGCAGAGGCGAAGCTATTATGCGCCTGATCCGGACCATGCTCGCCTGCGGGCTCCTGAGGGCCGGCAATCGCCTATTGGGAGCCTCGCTGCTGGTCTGTCAGACCTACGGGCCTAGAGATTGGCGAGTGAAGTCGATCGGCCCCGCGATTCGGCTGGGGATCGGGTGCGCCACGACGGCGGAAGCGATTGGCCCGTGGTTGAGAGAGACGAATGCCGCCACGGAATGACCCGAATCGCTATGATGGATGAAGGCGCGCGCTTACCCGCGAAGTGGCGCGCGGCCCCTGCGGTCGATCCCCCAAGCCCGGCCGCAGGGGCATCTCGGCGGCACCCAACCCCGGCGCTTCACGGCGTCGGGGTTTTTTCATTCCGATTATTTTCCGATAAATCGGTGAAACAGCACTCATGAACCAAGCGATTGGGCGACTCTTAGGACCGCCTCTGCATGCCCCGAAACCTTAACCTTTCTCCATACTTGGCGCACCGTTCCCGCGTTGTCGATGAGGAAGGTGGAGCGCTCGACGCCCATGAACTTGCGCCCGTACATGCTCTTTTCCTTCCACACGCCATAGGCCTGCAGCACGTCCTTCGTCTCGTCGGAGGCGAGCATCACCGACAGGCCGTGCTTGGCGCGGAACCGGTCGTGCCGGACGGGGGAATCCGGTGACACTCCCACCACGACGGCGCCGGCCTTCTCGAAATCGTCCTTCAGCCTTGAGAAGTCGATCGCCTCGCGCGTGCAGCCGGTGGTGTCGTCCTTCGGGTAAAAGTAAAGGACGACTGCGTGTCCGCGCAGATCAGACAAGCACAATTTGCCGCCGCCGTCCGTCGGCAGATCGAAGTCCGGCGCCGCGCTGCCTTCACAGATCTCCTCACTCATGATTCACGACCCTGTGTCATAATCTGCCTTTCTTTCGTCGAGATTCGAGTTGCATGAAACGTACATACAGGGGTTCGGGCGTCGGGCTACTCACTGCCATCCCGCGGTACCACCTGCAGGCGGCATGTCGCCCGGCCCGCAGGTGCGGTAGTGTTCACTCGGCAATCCTCACTCGGGCTGCAGCGACGGACCTGCCGACGGACGTCGACGATTCCCGAACCTGAGACAATACACGGCCGATGACGTCAGATCCGACTCACTCCCTTCGACCGCGCAGGACATTGTCCCGCCTGGCCGCAGGTGGGCTGGGTCCGCTGCGCGGGCGGCTTCGCCGCCTTGCGGCGAAGCGGCGCATGTGGATGCGCGTCGCCACGGGTCTGGGCGTCCTGGCAGTCGTCGTCATCGTCGCGCTCGGTGCGCTGGTGTTCCGGCTGTCGCAGGGGCCCCTTTCGGTCAGTTTCCTGACGCCGCGCATCGTCGAGGCCGTGCAGCGGCAGTTGCCCCCGGAGTTCACCGCACGGATTTCCGATACGGTCATCGAGAGGGACACCGAAACTGGCGACGTGCTGCTCCGGCTGCGCGACATATCGGTCACGGGCCCGGATGGAGCGCGTGTCTTCGCCGCGCCGCGTGCGGCCATCGGATTGTCGGCAGGCGGCCTGTTCGTCGGCAATTTCGCGCCACGGAGCGTGTGGCTCATCGAGCCGTCCATACGTCTCGTCGACGAGGGGGGGCGTCTGCACCTGGAAGCCGGCGACCCGGAAGAACCATACAGGGATCCGGACCCGGGGGCCCGGCGGGTCAATCCGGTGGCGGCATTCGCCGTGCTTTTCGCGCTGCTCGACGAGCCGGGGGAAGCCGGGGGACGAGGGCTGCACTCGCTCGGAGCGCGCGACGCGAAGGTCAGGATCGATCATGCGGACGGCACGTCGGGGACGGTCAAGAACGTCGACGTTGGTCTCTACCGCGGCGATGCCGCCGGCGTCGTGGCCTTCAATGCGGCGATCGGCCGGGAAGCGGGCTCGCCCGCTCTGGAAGGTGAACTGCGGCGCGAATCGGGGCATTTCGAACTGAATGGCGAGTTTGCCAACCTGTCCGCCACCGATCTGACGCCACTAATGCCCGGCGCAACGCAAATCGTGGTGACGGGGCCGATCTCCGGGTCGTTTCGGTCCAATATCGCCCCGGACGGACAGTTCGATCAGTTGTCCGCCGATCTGGCAATCGGCGCGGGCTTTTTCGGCATGGGCGACGTCCGCCGCCTGGTCGACGAGGTGGACATCGCCTTCGACTGGAACTACGCGACCGGTGTGGTCGACATCCGGCCGTCCCGGATACTGGTCGGCAACAGCCGGGGAACCGTCAGCGGCCAGATCGCGGTCCCGAGCCGTGGGGATTTCAGCTACGGGACGTTGCCGCTCAGGCTCGAGTTCCGAGACATCGTACTTGACGATCCCGATACGGGGGTTCCGGCCAGTTACGATTCGGCGACGCTTGAAGCCTTCTTCGTTACCAAGCAGAAGTTTCTGCACATCTCCAGGCTGGACCTGGTCGGTGCAGGAACCGCGGGCTCATTCGTCGGTTTCGTCGGCGGCGAAGGGGAGTCTCCGGGCGTCAAGCTGGCGGGCACGCTGACGCCGACATCTGTGGACTCGCTGAAAAGGGTCTGGCCGCCGTTCCTGGCCGACAAGGCGCGCCGCTGGTTCGTAAAGAACGCCCTTGATGGCGACATCGTCGAAGGACGCGTCAACGTCGACATTGCGCCAGGCGACATCGCCGCAGCGATCCGCAAGGTGCCGCTGCCGCGCGAGTCGTTCAGGATCGACTTCAAGATCGACGACGCGGTCCTACGGTTTCTCAAGCAGATGCCGCCGGTGCGCGATGTCGATCTCGAAGGCAGCGTGGACGCGCTGGAATTTCTCGCCCGCCCGCTCGGGCCGGCCCGCATCGACCTTCCCGACAACCGCTCGATCGACGTCACCGACGCGCGTTTCTTCATCCCCGACATCCCGGCGAAGCCGTCCACCGGCATCTTCGACGTCGATCTGCAGGGCAGCGTATCCGACATCCTCCGCCTGCTGGACTATCCCCCGGTCGAACTCGCAAAGCGCCGCAACATGGACATCGAAGGATTCCAGGGCGAAGGCGAAGTCACGTTTCGTCTTGAAATGCCGTTGATCGAAGGGTTGCGGTTTTCCGACGTCACGCTCTCCGCAGATGGCGACATCGACAACTTCGGCGCGGAGGAATTCGCCGGCGCCCGGCAGATCGAGGATGGCGACATCGACGTCGTGGTCGCCGACGGACGCGTCACGATCGACGGCGATGCCCTGGTGGAGGGCGTTCGCGCCGACATCTTCATGGAAGATTCCATCGATGCGTCCGGAGAGCCGGGTGCCAGGTCGATGACCATGACGCTCGACGAGGAAGCGCGCGAGCGGTTGGGAATGCCGCTCGATTCGATCCTGAGCGGGCCGATCGTCGCGACGGTGTCCGACGTCAAGGCGACCGCCGACGGGACGACGCAGTCGATCGAAACCGATCTGACGGATGCGACCATCTCGTTCCCGGCGCTCGGCCTCGAGAAACCGGCAGGCGAATCCGCCAAGGCCAATTTCCAGCTCACCCAATCGGGCGGCGCCACGACGCTGAGTGAACTGAAGGTGGTGTCGGAATCGATGCGCGTCGAGGGATCGGCGGAATTCGGCAAGGGCGGCACGCTGATCAGCCTCTCGCTTCCGGTCCTGCGCACGCCGCGCGGTACCGACGTTTCCGTTTCCGGCCGTACCGAATCGGGCGTTCGCAGCTTCACACTCGAGGGAAAGTCACTGGACCTGCGGGACGTACTGGCAAATGCCTCCGATGTTGCAGAAGCGGATTCAGACGCAGACGGCGCGGAGATGCGGATCGCGATCGACGTGGACAAGGCGATCGGCGTGGGGGGAGCGACGCTGTCCGGGCTGCAGGGTGCGATGACACGGGTCGGGAACGCGACGCGGCGCGTCGACGTCAGCGCCATGACCGCGAGTTCGGTGCCGGTGACCGTGCGATACTCCGACGACGGCGACAACGCCGACCTGTCGATCAAATCGTCCGATGCCGGCGGCGTTCTCGCATGGACTGGCTACTATCCCCATCTGCGCGGCGGTGAACTGCAACTGACCGCCTCGCGTCGAGGAGCCGCGGCGCCGCTTGCGGGCTCGATCGACATCAATCACTTCCGGATCGCCGGCGATCCGTCGCTGGCCCGGCTCATAGAGGACGGCGAGCAAAAGGCCGCCGCGGCTCCCTCATCGCGGACCAGCCCGTCACCCGGCGTCCCGCAACGGGTCAATGCCACCGATGTCGGCTTCGACCGGCTGACCGCCGACTTCGAGCACGACAAGCAGGGAATGCGGGTCAGCAACGGCGTGCTGCGCGGTCTCGCGGTCGGCGCGACCGTCGAGGGCACCATCGATTTCGAGTCCGGGCGGATCGCCCTGCACGGCACCTACGTGCCGCTCTATGCGCTGAACAATCTCTTCGGGCAGTTGCCGCTGTTTCTTGGTCCGCTGCTCGGCGGCAAGAAGAACGAGGGGCTGCTCGGCATCACCTACTCGCTGTCGGGCTCCACGAAATCGCCGGTCCTGACGATCAATCCGATCTCCGTGGTGGCGCCTGGCGTGTTCCGATACATCCTCGGCATGGACAATCCCAAGGCGTACACGCCCGGCAATCGCGCGCCGGTCCTCGACCCCGCAAGTCCGATACGCTGAACGGCGAGCCTATACGGGCCGCAAGAGGACGTGCTTCTTGCGGCCGAACGAAAGCTTGATCACGCCCTCGGGCCCGACATCGGCGGCGCCGAGCGTCGCGGCGGGATCGGTGACCGGCCGGTCGTTCACGCGGATCGCATTGTTGGCTACGGCGCGGCGGACTTCACCATTGGATGCCGCAAGCCCTCCGGCCACGAAGGCGGCGAGAACGCCAATTCCCTCGGTGATTTCGGCGGCAGATATCTCGACCGTCGGCAGGGACGCGGCGAGCGCGCCTTCTTCGAACGTGCGCCGCGCCGTGTCGGCCGCCTGTTCGGCCGCCGCGCGGCCGTGCAGCAATGCGGTCGCCTCGTTGGCGAGCACTTTCTTGGCTTCGTTGATTTCCGAACCGCCGAGCGCTTCCAGGCGGGCGATCTCGCCAAGCGGCAGTTCGGTGAACAGCTTCAGGAACCGGCCCACGTCACCGTCCTCGGTGTTGCGCCAGAACTGCCAGTAGTCCCAAGGGCTCAGCATGTCGGACTTCAACCAGACGGCGCCGGCGGCGGTCTTGCCCATCTTGGCGCCGGAGGAGGTGGTCAGCAGCGGGCAGGTCAGCGCGTAGAGCTGGCCCGTTCCCATGCGACGGCCAAGATCGATGCCGTTGATGATGTTGCCCCACTGATCCGAGCCGCCCATCTGCAGCTCGCAGCCGTAGCGCCGGTTGAGCTCGACGAAGTCGTAGGCCTGCAGGATCATGTAGTTGAATTCCAGGAAGCTGAGCTCGTGCTCGCGGTCGAGTCGCATCTTCACCGAATCGAAGCTCAGCATGCGGTTGACGGAGAAGTGGCGTCCGACATCGCGCAGGAAGTCGATGTAGTTCAGCGGCGCCAGCCACTCCGCGTTGTCCGGCATCACCGCACCGGTTTCGTTCTCTCCGTAGTCGACAAAGCGGGAGAAGACCTCCTTCAGGCTTTGCTTGTTGTCCTCGATCTGGTCGTAGGTCAGCAGACGCCGGGTCTCGTCCTTGCCCGACGGATCCCCGACGCGCGTCGTGCCGCCGCCCATCAGGGTGATCGGCTTGTGCCCGGTCTTCTGGAACCAGCGCAGCATCATGATCGACAGCAGGTGGCCGACATGCAGCGAGGGTCCGGTGCAGTCGTAGCCGACATAGGCGGTTATCCGGCCTTCGGAGGCCATGCGATCGAGGTCTGCAGCGTCGGAGCACTGATGGATGAAGCCGCGTTCGTCGAGAATGCGGAGAAAATCGGACTTGAAGCCACTCATGGCGTCTGGTTATCCCGGCTGCCAGTAAACAACGACGATGCCTGCGACGGCCGGGATCGTCTAACAGAGGCGACCCGATGACGGAAGCGCTGACCGCAGTCGGATTGATGAGCGGCACCTCGATGGACGGTGTCGACGTGGCGCTGATCGAGACCGACGGCGTGGACATCACGGCATTCGGCCCGACCAGTTCGAGACCCTATCTGCCGGCGGAGCGACAGACGATTGCGGCTGCGGTGAGCGAGGCCCGTGGCATGACCCATCGAACCGGCCGCGGCGGTGTGATCGGCGAAGCGGAGCGCGTCGTGACGGAGGCGCACGGCGAGGCGGTCGAGACGTTCCTGCGCGACAACGGCATCGAAGCGGCTTCGGTCGACGTCGTCGGATTTCACGGCCAGACGATCCTGCACCGTCCGGAGCGGCAACTCACGGTGCAGCTGGGTGACGGGCAGGGCCTAGCGGACCGGCTCGGCATCGATGTCGTCTACGACCTGCGCGCCGCCGACGTGGCGGCTGGGGGGCAGGGGGCTCCTTTCGTGCCGGTGTTCCACAAGGCGCTCGCGGCGCGGACCGGGCTTCGGACCCCGATTGCGATCCTCAATCTCGGCGGCGTGGGCAACGTCACATGGGTCGGCGACGGTGATCCCATGGCTTTCGATACCGGCCCGGGCAACGCCCTGCTCGACGACTGGGTGCAGAAGACCGCCGGCAGGTCCTTCGACGAAGACGGCCGGCTCGCCGCTGCGGGCACCGTCGACAATGCGATCCTCGCCCGACTGATGGGCAACCCGTATTTCGACGCAAGGCCGCCGAAGTCGCTCGATCGCAACGACTTCGATATCGCCCTGCTGGAGGGCCTCGGGGTGGAGGACGGGGCGGCGACGCTCGCCGCCTTCACCGCGGCTTCGGGGGCGCGATCTGCGGAGTGGTTCGCCGAACCCGTCCGCCAGTGGATCGTCGTCGGAGGCGGCGCCCGCAATCCGACGATCCTGGCAATGCTCGCTGCCCGTGTCGACGCTCCGGTGACGACCGGCACGGATATCGGCTGGTTGGGAGACCATGTCGAGGCGCAGGCCTTCGCCTATCTCGCAGTACGCTCGCTCCGCGGCCTGCCGCTGTCCTATCCTACGACCACCGGCGTGCCCGGACCGTTGACCGGCGGGGTGCTCGTCAGGGCCGCACGATGATCTTGCCGACGGCCGCCGCCTCCATCGCCTCGTGCGCGGCGACGATATCGTCGAGTCCGAATTCGGGGCCGAGATGGTGAACGAGCTTCCCCGCTGCCAGCATCTCGGTGATGGCGGCAATTCCGGCGGCGCGTTCGGCCTCGTTGAGTTCGTAGACCAGGAAGAACTGGTAGCGGATCGTGTTCTGGAGCGAGAAGGATCCCGGAATCGTGACCTCCGGGCCGACGCCGTAGATGACTACCGAGCCGCGGGGTTTCAGCACGTTCGGGATCAACGAGGCGTTGGCGTTCAGGTCGAGATCGATGATCGCGTCGACGCCCATCTGCATCGTCAGGTCGCGGATCCGCGCAGCGACGTCCTCGCGCTTGTAGTCGATGGCTTCGTCGGCGCCGGCCTTCCTGGCCATCTCCGCCTTTTCCGGCGACGACACGGTCGTGAACACGCGGGCGCCGCGTGCCTTGGCGAACTGGATGGCGTAATTCGCCACCGCACCCGCTCCACCGGGAACTAGAATGGTCATGCCCGGCTCCGCCTGCGCGTAGGCGACGGCCTGCACGGCCGTGAGCGCCGGAATTCCCAGGCACGCGCCGACTTCGAAGCTGGTATCGCCGGGCAGCGTAACGGCCATATCCTCCGGCAACGTCACATATTCGGCCGCGGTGCCGAACGGGCGCTTCCACTGGCCATTCCAGATCCACACCCGCTCGCCCAGCCGATCGGCGGAAACACCTTCTCCGACCTCGTCGATGGTGCCGGCGCCGTCGGAATGCGGAATGACGCGCGGAAAGGCGATCTTGCGGGTGCGGCCGGCGCGTGTCTTGACGTCGGAAGGATTGACGCCGGAAGCGGCGATCTTCACCCGCACTTCGCCAGGGCCCGGCTCCGGCGTGTCGACCTCACCGATCTTCAGGACATCGGCGGCCGCGCCGTTCGCTTCATAATAGGCTGCCTTCATTTCAGTTTCCCCCCGATGGACATTGACCCGGATCCTCGCGGCGACACTTACCACCTGCGCCGGCGGGAATGTAGGCCAAAGCAGTGTGCCGGCCATGCGGGAGGGCAGAAATGGCTGGAGGCAAGGGCGTCGCACTGATCGTCGGAGCAGGATCGGGCCTGAGTGCCTCCCTGGCGCGGGCGCTCGCGAAAGACGGGTATCGCATCGCACTGGCGGCGCGATCGACCGACAAGCTGGCCGCACTGTGCGACGAGACGGGTGCCACTGCGTTCACCTGCGACGCATCGGATGCCGACGACGTGGCGAGACTGTTCGAGGCGGTCGACCGTCTCGCGGGCGAACTCGAGGTGGTGGTGTTCAACGCAAGCGCACGCGCCCGCGGAGCTTTGGTGGATCTGGATCCAGCGGAGGTCGAGAAGACATTGCGCGTGTCCGCCTTCGCCGGATTTCTGGTGGGGCAGCAGGCTGCACGGCGCATGATACCTCGCGGCGAGGGGGCGATCCTGTTCACCGGAGCATCGGCCAGCGTGAAGGGTTACGCCGGATCCGCTCCATTCGCCATGGGCAAGTTCGCGCTGCGCGGTCTCGCACAGAGCATGGCCCGGGAACTCGCGCCGAAAGGGGTACACGTGGGTCATTTCGTCATCGACGGCGGTATCCGAAGCGAACGCCGGCCCGCGGATCCGCACAGGCCCGATGCGCTGCTCGACCCGGATGCCATCGCGGCGTCCTATCTGCACGTTCTCAAGCAGCCGCGCAGCGCATGGAGCTGGGAGGTCGAATTGCGGCCGTGGGTCGAGACGTTCTGAGCGCGTCTATCTAAGCGGCCCCGAGGCGGCTAGGTTTGAGGGACGGGACCAGGCGCGGGGAGATTGAGGCAATGGCGATCGGGGAAACGGCGTCCCGCGGTGTCCGTGTGGCCACGGCGAGCCTCGCGGCGACGCTGCTGGCGATAACCGGATGTACCACTGCGCTCGAGCCCATGGAGCCGGGCTCGTTCTACAGGATCGCAGCCGATCGTATCGGCGGCGCACCCGGCACGATCCTCCGCAGCGAGCAGATGGCCGGCGCGCCGGCGGGAACCTCCGCCTATCGCGTGCTCTACCGATCAACCGGCCTGAAAGACGAGCCTATCGCGGTGTCCGGAATCGTCGTGGTGCCGGAAGGCGTCGTCCCCGATGGCGGCCGCCCGGTGATCGCCTGGGCACATCCGACGACGGGGGTGGCCAACCGGTGCGCGCCGACCCTTACGCCCAATGTCTTCAAGCAGATCCAGGGGCTGCCGGAGATGCTTGCTCTCGGCTACGTCGTCGCCGCCACCGACTATCCGGGGCTCGGGACGCCCGGCACGCATCCCTATCTGGTGGGGGTCAGCGAAGGGCGGGCCGTGCTCGACTCGGTGCGCGCCGCCCGCAATCTGGCCGAGGCGCAGGCGAGCGGCACCTTCGCGGTCTGGGGACATTCCCAGGGCGGCCAGGCATCGCTTTATGCCGGCCAGCTCGCCCGGACCTACGCACCGGACCTGAAACTCGCCGGCGTGGCCGCGGCCGCACCGGCGACCGACCTGGCGCAGCTCCTGCGCGACGATATCGGGACAAAGGGCGGCAAGGTGCTGACGGCCTATGCGCTGTGGTCGTGGAACAGGGTCTACGATGCGCCGCTGGGACCGGTGCTCGATCCGGCCGCCAAGCCCACCGTCGATGCGATCTCCGCCGACTGCATCGAGAACCTGGGAGAGGATCTGGCCGTTGCCAGGCTCGAGAGCAGGATCAACACCAATTTCCTGCACGGCGACGTGACCGAGATCGAGCCCTGGAAGACGCTTCTGGCTCAAAATGCCACCGGCGGGGCGCCGGCGGGTGCGCCGGTCTTCCTGGCGCAGGGAACAGCCGACGAAACGGTTCGGCCGCAGGTCACTTTCCAGTTCGCCAAGTCGCTCTGCGAGACGGGCACGCCGGTGCGCTTCGACTGGCTGCCTGGCGTCAATCACGATCGCGCCGCGGCGGTCAGTGCGCCGACGGCGGTCGAATGGATGCAAGGCCGCATCCAGGGTCTCGCAGCACCGAACGACTGCAGGCGCTTGCCGCCGCCGCCAAACGTCGCTTCGAGCGGCTGACCGCCACGCCGTGCGCGCGAATGGGAGCGCGGCGGCGTCTTTCGCTGCGCGATGACGCGGCTGCGGCAGGCGATGTCGCGGGCGGTGCGAAAAAACGACGATGTGAAGCGTAGCCTCGGCTGAACTCAGGCATGGCCCCGGGGCGATCGTCGATGTTCCTGTCCGTATTCGAACTGTTCAAGATCGGAATTGGCCCATCGAGCTCCCATACCGTCGGACCGATGGTTGCGGCGTCTCGCTTCCTGGCCCTGCTGGAACGGCGGGGCTGTGCCCATGTGGCCAGGCTCTCCGTATCCCTGCACGGTTCGCTCGCTTTCACCGGCATGGGACACGCCACCGACCGCGCCGTGATCCTCGGTCTCGCCGGAGAGAGGCCGGACGGCGTCGATCCGGACGGTGTGGACGCGATCCTTGCGGAGGTATCGGCGCGCAGGACCGTGTCGCCGCCCGGTTTGCCTGCGCTTTCGTTCGATCCGGCGACCGACATCGTGTTCGACTACGGACCGCCGCTCCAGGGCCATGCCAACGGCCTGCGCTTCTTCGCCCACGGCGTGGGCGGCAATGTCGTGCTCGAGGAAACCTACTATTCGATCGGCGGCGGCTTCGTGAAGACGCAAGCTGAACTGAACCGGGTGGGGGATGACGAGAGCCCGCTGACCCGCGACCTGGACGTGCCGTATCCGTTCGCCAGTTCGGCGCAGATGCTTGCAATGGGCCGCGAGTGCGGCCTGTCGATCGCCGAGATGAAGCGCGCCAACGAACTCACCCGTTGCGCCGACTGCGACCTCGATCCGAAGCTCGACATTATCTGGCAATCGATGAACGGCTGCATGGGCCGCGGCCTGACACGGCAGGGCCAGCTTCCTGGCGGCCTGAAGGTAAGGCGGCGGGCCGCGGCCATCTACGAGAAGCTGAAAGCCGAAGCCGGCCGCAACCGGACCTTCGAGCACACGGTGATGGACTGGCTGTCGGTCTATGCGATGGCGGTCAACGAGGAGAACGCCGCCGGCGGACGGGTCGTCACGGCTCCGACCAACGGTGCCGCCGGCGTCATCCCCGCAGTGATCCGCTACTACCTCGACCATTGTCCGGACGCGGATGCCGCCGGCATCCGGACCTTCCTGCTGGCAGCCGCGGCGATCGGCGGAATCATCAAGCACAACGCCTCGATCTCCGGCGCCGAGGTCGGCTGCCAGGGCGAGGTCGGATCCGCGTCCGCGATGGCGGCCGCGGGTCTCGCCGCGGCGCTGGGCGGCACCAACGAGCAGGTCGAGAATGCCGCCGAAATTGCGCTGGAGCATCATCTGGGCATGACCTGCGATCCGGTCGGCGGCCTCGTCCAGGTGCCGTGCATCGAACGCAATGCGCTGGGCGCCGTGAAGGCGGTCACCGCCGCGTCTCTGGCCCTCAGGGGCGACGGTAGCCACTTCGTCCCGCTGGATACCTGTATCGAGACGATGCGCCAGACCGGTCTCGACATGAGCGAGAAATACAAGGAAACCAGCAAGGGCGGGCTGGCGGTCAACGTCGTCGAGTGCTGACGGCGCGGCGCGAACGTTCCGACCCGAAATGCGTCCGCCGGCCGCCCCGCCAGTGGCTCAGAAATTCACTGGATTGCGATCTTGGGTTGTGTCACCGTCGCGCGTTTTCGGGCGACGAGGTCAACGGGGTTCGGGGTCCATGGAGATGCATTCAACACGTTTGCCGTTTGCCGACGCAAGCGGCCGCCTGTCCCGCATTCTTCTGCCACTGGTTCTGACGGTTGCATTCGCCTCGCCGACGATTCCGGCGCGGGCCGACGACGACGTACCCGGGTTCGTCGCCGAGATCGTGCCGGAACTGGAAGAGTACATATCCCAGGGCATGTCGTCCTTCGACTTGCCGGGCCTGGCGGTCGGCATAGTCACCGGCGACAAGCTCGTCTACGCCAAGGGCTTCGGAACCCGTCGGAAGGGTGGCGAGCCGGTCGATACGAAGACGGTTTTCCAGATCGGTTCGACGAGCAAGGCGTTCCTGGCCACGATGCTGGCGATCTCGGTGGACCGCGGAGATTTCAAGTGGGACGACCGGGTCGTCGATATCGACCCCACGTTCCAGATGAAGGATCCCTGGGTCACGCAGGAGTTTCGGGTCTTCGACATCATTTCGCAGCGGTCGGGCCTGCCGCCCTACGTCAACGACATCTTCAGCATGCTGGGGTTCGACAGGACCGCGATGATCCGGTCGCTGCGGTTCGTCGAGCCGCGGACGAGCTTTCGCTCGACGTTCAGCTACACCAATCTGACGCATCTCGTGGCCGGCGGCATCGTGACCCGTGCGGCCGGTGCTGAGGACTGGGAAGCGGCTCTCCGCAGCGAGATTTTCGAGCCGCTGGGGATGGACGATTCGTCGGCCAGTGCCGCCGGTATCGAGGCAGCCCCGAATCATGCCGTCGGCCACCGCTGGACGGCGGACGGTACCGTAGAGGTGCCCTTCACGCATCTGTTCCCGTACAATCTCGACGGAGCCGGTGCGATCAATTCCAACGTCGAGGACATGGCGCAGTGGCTGCGCCTGCAACTCGCAGACGGCAAGTTCGACGGGGACGAAATCGTTTCGAAGGAGAACCTCGCGGCCACCCGGGTGCCGCGGGTCGGCCTGTCGGACACGTACTCCTATGCGATGGGGTGGGGTCTCCAGTCGACGCCGAACGGCGAGATCATCTGGCACAACGGCGGCACACTTTCCTTTGGCGCATTCGTTGGAATCCTGCCTTCCAGAAATGCCGGCATAGTCGTTCTCAGCAACGAGACGAACATGGGCTTCCCGGACGCCGTCGGCTTGTGGGTTCTCGACCGGTTCCTCGGTAATCCCGAAATCGACTACGCGGCGCAGAAACTGAACGCGGCCAAAGCGCTGGGCGAGACCGCGTCGGCCCAGCAGGACGCCTCGGCCGGGCAACGGTCACCGATGCCGTTCGAGCAGCTTGCAGGTGACTACCGCAATGATGCCATGGGCCCCGTGACTGTGACGCAGGAAGGCGATGCCCTTGCCGTGGCGTTCACCACCGGGGCCTCGATCACTCTGACGCCCTGGCGCGAAGACGTCTTCGCAGCGACCCTTGCGCCTGTCAGCGGATTCGAGACGATTTCCGAGTCGCTTGGTCCTGATCCCATCGCCTTCGCGCAGTTCCAGATCGACGGATCGGGCAGCCACAATCTCCTTCGGCTGTCCATGGAGGACGGCCAGAGCTACGTGTTCACGCGGGTTCGGTCTGCCTCGGAGGAAGGATCCGGCGAGTAGCCGCTCGGCATGGCCGCCGGAAGTCGAACTGCAGATTGCCCCCAGCCGGTTGCAATGACATAAGAACGGGATGTTCGACACCCTCCTGATCGCCAACCGGGGCGAGATCGCGTGCCGGGTCATCGCCACTGCCCGTCGCATGGGGCTGACGACGGTCGCGGTCTATTCGGATGCCGACGCAGGAGCCATGCATGTCGAACTGGCCGACATGGCGGTGCGGATCGGTCCGGCACCAGCCACCGACAGCTACCTGCGTGCCGACCGCATCATCGAGGCGGCGCGGGAGACCGGGGCCGGGGCGATCCATCCCGGCTATGGCTTCCTGTCCGAGAACGCAGCCTTTGCCGAAGCCTGCCAGAACGCCGGATTGATCTTCGTCGGGCCGGATGCATCCGCGATTCGCGCGATGGGGCTTAAGGACGGTGCCAAGGCGCTGATGGAGAAGGCGGGGGTGCCGGTCGTGCCCGGCTTTCACGGCGCCAAGCAGGACGCGGACTTCCTGCGCGAGAAGGCATACGAGGTCGGCTATCCGGTTCTGATCAAGGCCGTCGCCGGTGGCGGCGGCAAGGGCATGCGCCGCGTCGACAAGGCGATCGAGTTCGACGATGCCCTTTCGGGCGCCAAGCGGGAAGCCAAGTCGGCGTTCGGGGACGACCGCGTCCTGATCGAGAAGTTCGTTTCCAAGCCGCGCCACATCGAGATGCAGGTGTTCGGCGATTCCCACGGCAACGCCGTCCACCTGTTCGAGCGCGACTGCTCGCTGCAGCGCCGCCATCAGAAGGTCATCGAGGAAGCGCCGGCCCCGGGCATGACCGAGGGCCTCAGGACCAGGATGGGCGATGCCGCGGTGAAGGCCGCGCTCGCCGTGGGCTATCGCGGCGCCGGAACGATCGAGTTCATCGTCGACGGTTCAAAGCCGCTGTCCGACGATTCGCCGTTCTATTTCATGGAGATGAACACGCGGCTGCAGGTCGAGCATCCGGTGACGGAAGCGGTGACTGGCCAGGACCTCGTGGAGTGGCAGTTGCGCGTTGCCGCGGGAGAGCCGCTGCCGCTGATGCAGGAGTCGATAG
Source organism: Microbaculum marinum (assembly GCF_037855135.1). NCBI lineage: Bacteria > Pseudomonadati > Pseudomonadota > Alphaproteobacteria > Hyphomicrobiales > Tepidamorphaceae > Microbaculum > Microbaculum marinum. Next base: position 330,108 of record NZ_JAZHOF010000007.1, on the reverse strand, counting down.
CGCTGTCGGGGCACGCCGTCGAGGCGCGGTTGTACGCCGAGGATCCCGATAACGGCTTCCTGCCGTCGACCGGCCGGTTGCAAGTCCTCGAACTCGCTGCCGGCGATGGCATCCGCATCGATACCGGTGTGCGCGAGGACGACACCGTCGCACCGTTCTACGATCCGATGATTGCCAAGGTCATTGCCTGCGGCGCAGGCCGCGACGAGGCGCTGGACCGCCTGTCGGCCGCGCTGCGCGCCAGCTTGGTTGCCGGCCCCCGGTCCAATATCGGCTTTCTCCAGAAGCTCGCCGACGATCCGGATTTTCGCTCGAACCACTTCGATACCGGCCTGATCGATCGAAAGCTGGACGGCCTCGTCAGCGTCCCCGACTCGTTGCGCGAGGCCGCGGTGGCCCTAGGCGCACTGCGGCTGATCGAACGCGAGGGGGAGCGCATCGAGACAGAGCGGAGGCGCCGCTCGAACGAGGCAGCCTCCCCGTGGAGTGTCGCCGACAGCTTTCAGCTCAGCGGCATACGGCACGTTGCCAGGCCCATCCTCGTCGACGGGGCACCAGGGACGGTCGGGATTGAATGGGCCGAGGGCGGTCCGGCGGTACGCGTCTCGGGCCCGGTCAACGGCGAGGACGAGCTGGATGCGGATCTCGTCGACACCGTCGAGGGGATCTATGTCCTCGTCGACGGTCGGCAGTTCCTGGTCGCGAGCCGCAATGCGCTTTCCGGTGACCTGGACACGCCGGATGGAGACGCCATCGTTCGCGCTCCCATGCACGGCAAGGTGATTTCTCTACATGTGGAGACGGGAGCGACCGTCGCGCGCGGCGACAAGCTTGCGGTGATCGAGGCCATGAAGATGGAGCATACGCTGACCGCCGGTCGGGCCGGAACGGTCTCCGAAGTGGCTGCGAACGAAGGCGAACAGGTTGGCGAAGGCCAGAAGCTGATCGTCATTCACGCAGAGGAATAGGCCGGCCGTACTCTATCTCGCGATAAGCTCGACCTCGGAATCGCGGCCCGGCTCGACCACGAATTCGCGGCTGTACAGATTGCCGTCGTGGCGGGCGACGACCGAATACTCGCCTGCGGCCAGCACGTGTGCGGGGAAGGCCCCGTAACTTTCCTTCACCACGTCGCCGCCCGGAGACAGGATGCTCCAGGCGGTATTCGCCAGAGCTTCGCCACCCTGTTCGTTGACCAGCTTCAGCGTCACTTCGGCAGCGCGATGCATGATCGTCGCCTCGGTGAGTTGGCCGGGCTGCACGCGAATATCCGCGCGCATCACGGAATTGGCGTCGCCGAAGCGGCTGACGACATGATAGGTGCCGGCGTTGAGGGGAATGATCTTGCCTGCGGGCGCCTCCTCGACGAGCAGCTTGCGCTGTCCGTATTCATCCTGTTCGGACGAGTAGATCGACAGCGACACCTGTCGGTCCGACAGCGCTTCCTCGAGCTCGCCAAGCGGCGATACGCGCATTCCACCCGCATTCAGGTCAAGCGCCTGCTGTTGCGGGCCGTCGACCAGTGAAACACGCGACGCCGTGTTCGCCAGGCCGTAGGCGACATGGACGATGTAGTCGTCCGCCGGCAGGCTGAAGACCGGGGCCGCATTGTGGCTTTCCTCGACGAGCTCGAATGACCCGTCGGCGGCGGGCTGGGCGCGATAGATTCGCCAGGACAATCCGTCTAGCAACGTCTCGCCACCCTCGACGAGACGGGCGGTCACCTCGAGCTGCCGGCTCGGCCTGGCAATGTCGCTGAGCGGCGTTTCGAAATTGCCGTCCGGATTCATGTCCAGCCCCTGCAGCAGATCGAGCGGCGTGCCGCCGGGCAGGGTGACCGGTCTGTCGGAGGAGGGGGCGCGCATCAGCGGTCGTGCCCGCGGCAGCGGGACGGAGGTGACCTGGGCGACGACGATTGGCGATGCGGGCGCCGCCCCGGCGACCTCCTGCTCGCCGGTAGCGTGGACGGGCGACGCTGCAGCCACCGGCGCGGCGAGTGCGGCGAGCACAATGGGACCCAACCAGAATCGTACCGGACGTGACAGGAGTTTCTGGAGTACGGTCATGGAATCGGTGCCGGCTGGATTCGTCACCGTGGAACGTATCGTGTGACGGGATCCGCTGTCGAATTACTAGTGGGTTGTAGCCGGCCGATACTCTCGGCCGGCTGCAACTGAGAGCAGAGAATGTGGCATGGATGCGGCGTCGTCGCGCGGCTGCGGCCGTTCGACCGCAACCGCGCGACCGGCCCATTGCTCACGATGGCGGTGCAACGCGGATCTCCTTGGATTCCGCAGAGCCGATCGAAAAGGTCTCGGTCGTGGCAGTGTCGCCGACGGTGAGGCGAACCTCGTAGTCGCCGGGTGCGAGAACGTAGTCCAGCTCCTCGCGCACCGAGGCCCCGACCTTCTGGCCGCTGGCATCCATCACGTCCCAGCGCACCCGGTCGGAAGGGTCGCCGTCCACGACGAACTTCACGAAGCCGGCCTGCTGCTCGATGGCGACTTCCGCCAGCTGGCCGGTCGAAACTTTGACGTCGGCCTCGGCGCGGACGTTCTGCGAACCCAGCCGGGCGACAACGAAGTAGTCGCCGCTGGGCAGACGGAACACCGGCACCGGCCGCGTCGAGGCGGTGATGCTGGTCCTCTTGCCCGACATGTCCTTCGTGGCCGAATAGACGTCGTAACGGATCGGCACTCCGGACGGTTCGCCGGACAGGCCGGTCACAGATGTCTTCAGTTGAAGTGCCCCGAGGTCGATGACGATCTGGCGCTCGGTGCGTTGGTTGGCAGCGACTTCGACCTCGGTCGATCCTTCCGCTTCGCCGGTGGTTGCAACCACGCGATACTTGCCTGCGGGCAGCCCGAATTCGGCGATCTGGCGCGCCGACCTCGCGATCTCCTTTCGTTTGCCCGACAGGTCGGCATTGGCTTCCTGCACAATGAACATGACATCGTCGAGGGGATCGCCGTTTTCGGTGACCGATGCCGAAACGACCAGCATGCCGGCGCCGAGCACCACCGCTTCCTCGGTGAGCTTGCCGGCCTCTACCGACACCTCTTTGCCGGCCTTTGCGCTCTTGAACTGGCCTTCGACGTAGTAGTCGCCGGCGGGCAGGAAGAAGTCGGCCTTGGCGCTGCCGCTGCGCGCGATCTCCTCACGCTTGCCGCTCATGTCCTTGGCTGCGCTGTAGACGATCCAGTAGGCCTGGCCAAGCGGCTCGGCGCCCTCGCTGGGCAATGCCACAATCGTCAGACGTCCCGCGCCGAAGACGAAGACTTCCTCGGCGACGCCGTTCTCCGGGATCTCGATTTCCCGCCCCTGTCGGGCCTGCTTGTGGGAGACCTCGACCCAGTACCGGCCGGGGGGAAGTTCGAGTTCCGGGAGGGCACTGCCGCTGCGCTTTACCTCCTTGCGCTTGCCGCTCGCATCCGCCTGGGGCTCGGATATGACCCAGTATGGCCCCTTCTGAAGCGGTTCCATGCCTTCCGCCGGTACTGCCGAGAGCTTGAGGTTGGGCCCTGTATGTGCCGGTTGCTCAACTGGCTCCGGCTGCGGCTCGGGTTCCGCTGCGGCGACCTCCTGAACGGCGGTGTCGAGCGCGTCGGTGAGCTCTCCGGCGTTCCTGGCCTGGAAGAACTGACCGCCGGTGAGTTCGGCAAGGCAGGAGAAGCTTGCGGCTTCCTCAGCGGAGACGTCGAAGCCGACAACGTGTGCCGTGAAGTCGATCCCGGCCGACTCGAGCTCGGCGGCAAGCGCACACGGGTCGGCGTTGCAGGTCTCGATGCCGTCGCTGACGAGGATGACGGTCGCCGGCACGTCGGTATATTTCAATGCCTCCGCGGCGCGGCGGACCGCCTCCGTGAGCGGCGTCCTGCCCTTCGGCGAAATGCCGTCGATCACCGACATGTAGGCGGAGGAATCGACCGGGCCGACAGGGACGACGGTTTCGATGTCGCCGCAGTCGCCTTCCGAACGGTGCCCGTAGGCCAGGATGCCGAGGCGCACGTCCGAGGGAATGTCGCCAAGAACGTCGCGTACGACCTCGCGGGCGATGACGATCTTGTTCTTGCCGTCGATCTGCCCCCACATGCTGTTGGAGGCATCGAGCACCAGCATGACGTCGCGCTGTTGGGCGTGAATCGGACTGGTCAGGCTTAGGGCGGCGAGAAGAAATACGACGATTGAGACAATTTGCTTAAACATGATTGGAAATCCGGATCTTTGAACGATAAACAGCAGGAGATCCCTCTATAAAGCGGCAGTCCGCCGACGTCACGACCCCATTGGCAGGCGGCCGCCCCGAAAAATCGGCACCATTGAGCATGACGCAAACGTCTACCGAACTGATGACCTATCTTTCGGCCCGCCGGTCGATTCCGGCGGCCAGGCTGATCGAACCGGCGCCGTCGGGCGCTGAACTGGAACGGATCCTGACCGTCGCGGCGAGGGTGCCCGACCACGGCAAATTGGCACCGTGGCGGTTCATCGTCCTCGCCGGCGCGGACCGGAACGCGTTCGTCGACCGGCTCATGGAAATCTGGCGGACGAACAATCCGGACGCCTCCGAGGAGGCCGGGCGTATCGAACGCGGCAAGCGCGACGGCGGCCCGCTGCTGGTCGTCGTCGTATCGCGCGCCGGTGAGCACCCGAAGATCCCGGTGTGGGAACAGGAACTCTCCGCCGGTGCCGCCTGCATGAACTTCATCCACGCCACGAACGCCCTCGGCTATGCGGCGCAGTGGCTTACCGGCTGGCCGGCCTACGATCGCGACGTGGCCGCCGTACTGGGTATGGAGGAGGGCGAGCGCATCGCAGGATACATGCATGTGGGAACTCCGGACGAAGGCCCGATCGAGCGCGACCGGCCGGACCTTGCCGACATCGTCAGCCATTGGCGCGGCTGAGATGGCCGGGCGCCGTCAGGTCCGCGGCGTATTGCTCGACAAGGACGGCACCCTCATCGACTGCGACGCCACCTGGGAACCGGTTATCCGACAACTCGTCGCCGAGCTTCGGCCCACCGGCGAACCGGCAGCGCTGCTGGAGGCGGCGGGCCTCGACCGGGCGACGAGCCGGTTCCGTGCCGGCTCGGTCTGGGCAGCGGGCTCGACAAGGGACCTCGTGCGACTGTGGTGGCCGCAGCTGGAGGCGGACGACGCCGACGCCCAGTGCGCCCGCGTCGATGCCATCTGCGCGGCGATGGGCCCGCATACGTCTGCTCCGCTGCTCGACCTGGACGAATTGATCCGGGAACTGGAAAGGCGCGACCTTGTTGTCGGCATCGCCACCAACGACTCCATCGCCTCGCTTTCGGCGTTCCTGGATAGGCAGGGCCTGGCCGGTCGCATCCCCCATCTGATCGGCTACGACAGCGTCGCCCGCGCCAAGCCGCACGCCGACATGGTTCATGCTTTCTGCGGCGCCACAGGGCTCGATCCGGAGGAAGTGGCCGTCGTCGGCGACAACACGCACGATCTTGAGATGGCGCGAGCGGCGGGGGCAGGCTGGGCGGTCGGCGTCCTAAGCGGGAACGGCTCGCGCGACGACCTGGCGCCGCATGCCGACGTGATTCTCGACGGGGTGTCCGATCTTCTCGCCTGGATCGACGGCGGGGCGGCGTAGCCAGGGCCGCGCCAAGTCGGATCGGCTCCCGGGCGCGCCTGCACTTTCCTGTTCATAGCGCCGCAGGCGAGGCGTCGCGGCTTTGCCGTTCGGCATCGAGACGCTAGTTTCGGGTCCATGACCGTCAATCTCATCAAGCTTTGCGTCGGCGCCGACTCCGTCGAGGATCTCTCCGGGTGGATCGATCAGCGGCTTGCGGCGAAGCGTCGCGCAGGGACGGTTGCCGAGCAGGTCCATGTCACCCGCATGACCCCGAAACGGCAGGATGAACTGCTCGACGGCGGGTCGCTGTATTGGGTGATCAAGGGGATCATCCAGTGCCGTCAGCGCCTTCTGGAACTGAGACCCGTGACCGGCGACGACGGAATTTCGCGATGCGGTTTCGTGCTGGAGCCCAAGGTCGTGCTGGTCGAGCCCCGGCCGCGCGGGCCGTTCCAGGGCTGGCGGTATCTCGATTCCCGGGACGCACCGCCCGACCTGGGGGCATCGACGTCGGGCATCGCCGAAATGCCCACCGACATGCGTCGCGAGCTCGTCGAGATGGGCCTGCTGTGAGGTCCCGACATTGCGATTCTGCTCAAGGACGCCAATTCTAGGGAGAGCAAAGCGTCCAGGCGGCACGAAGGATAACAGCGAAGATGTCCGGGGACCGGAAAACCCCAACGACACGAGCCGATGCGAATCCGGTCGAGGAGGCGAGCAGTCGCTCGCAGATCGATGCCTTTCTGGCCCAGGCGCGGACCATGTCCTCCGCGCGTCCGGCGGGCGGGCGGGGCAGGCTTGTCTTCGCCATGGACGCGACGATGAGCCGCCAGCCGACCTGGGACACCGCGTGCAAGCTGCAGGCGGAGATGTTTCACGAAACGGCAGCGATCGGCGGTCTAGATGTGCAACTGGTCTATTTCCGCGGTTTCAACGAATGCCGGGCCAGCCGATGGGTCAGCGACCCCGGCGCGCTCGCCGGGCTGATGACCCGGATCGATTGTCGTGGCGGCCACACGCAGATCCGCAAGGTGCTGTCGCGGACGCGAGACGAGAGCCGCAAGAAGCCGGTCCAGGCGCTCGTCTATATCGGCGACTGCATGGAGGAATCGATCGACGAGTTGTGCGCAATCGCCGGCGAAATCGGATTGACCGGCACCCGCGCGTTCATGTTCCACGAGGGCCGCGACGCGATCGCGGAGCGCGCTTTCCGCGAAATCGCGCGCCTGACCAACGGTGCCTACTGCCGGTTCGATGCCGGATCGGCACAGCATCTGCGCGAACTGCTGTCGGCCGTTGCCGTCTATGCGGCCGGCGGGCACAAGGCGCTGTCCGATTACGGCAAGGGACGGGGCGAGGCCCAGCGGTTGCTGCAGCAGCTGCGCTGAGGTGAACTAGACGATGGGCGCCTTCTTGCTCGGTCTGATCGGAATCGTCCTGGCGATCCTGGCGTTCCGCGCCTTCGTCCAGGCCAATCCCGCGTCTCTTGCCGTGGGACTGCGAAGGGGAGGGGGCATCGCCCTGCTTGTGGTGGCAGCCGGCCTTGCCGTGCTGGGACGCTTCGCGTTTGCCGCGCCGATCGCCCTCGTCGGCCTCTCCCTGCTGGGCTTCCGCAGCAATCCCTTTGCCGGGATGGGGGCGCGCACCCAGCGCACCGGCGGTCAGACCTCCTCGGTCCGATCTCCCTGGCTCGAGATGATTCTCGACCATGACAGCGGTGAGCTTGGGGGGCACGTCCTGCGCGGCCAGCATGCCGGCCGCGCCCTGGAATCGCTCGACGAGGAAACCCTGCTCGACCTTCTCGCGGAACTCGACGACCAGGAGAGCCGGCAGCTACTCGAAGCGTATCTGGACCGCCGGATTCCCGGTTGGCGTGAACACGCTGAGGCGGATCCGGGTCCGGGGGAGGGAGGTGCGACCGGGTCTGGCCAGCGCGGTTCCCAGGGGCCAATGACGGAGCAGGAGGCCTATGAGGTGCTGGGCGTGACGCCGGGGGCCGATGAATCCGACATCCGCAAGGCCCACAGGGAACTGATGCTGAAAATGCATCCCGACCGGGGCGGGTCGACCTACCTTGCCGCGAAGATCAACGAGGCCAAGGAGTTTCTGCTTCGCAAACATGGCCGACGCTCCTGACCGCATCAGTTCCGGGCCGGGAAGCAGCCGAAGGCGTGCTGCTTCAGTTCGGCGCAGGCAGTATAGGCGGTATTCTGATCAAATCCCGCGAACCGGGCCCGCCACAGTGTCTCCCCGCCTTTCGACGTCGTTTCCGTGAATGCGGTTGCCGAGCCCAGCATACCGGGAGCCCGGGCCCGCGCCTTCTGCAGCGTGGCATACGCCAGTTGCTCGTTGTTGAAAGCGCCGACCTGGATGACCCAGTCGCCATTCTGGACCGTTGCCGGCGCCGCGGCATTGGTGTCGCCCTGCTCGACGACCTGGGCGGGGACCGGGGTGGCGGCGGCGGCGACAGCGGGCGGCGCGACGCTGCCCGTGGTGTCGCTCGGGGCTTCGAGGGGCAGCGACTTGCCTGCGGCACCGGCTGTCACCAGGGTACCGGGAACCCGGATTGACGGTACAACCAGCTTCGGAACCGGGATGATCTGGGCGGCCGAGGTCCGCACCGGCAGGGACGCCTGGTCCGGGCGGCTCGGCGGCAGCGGCGCGTTGGCGAACATCATCGCGCCGCTCGTCGCGGCTTTCTTGATGTAGGTTTCCAGCAGGTCCTGCATGTGCGCATCGCGGGTCGCTCCAGTCCTGCCGCCCATCACGACGCCGACGATGTGGCGTCCATCCCGCCGCATCGATGACACGAGATTGAAGCCGGACGCGCTGATGTATCCCGTCTTCATCCCATCGACACCGGCGACGCGGCCGAGCAGCTTGTTGTGGTTCCCGTACGTCGCACCTTTCCACGTGAAGCTCTTGGTCTGGAAGTATCCATAGTACTGCGGAAAGCGCCGCATGGTCTGAATGGCCAGCGTCGCCATGTCGTGCGCCGTCGTGTACTGGCCGCTGTCGGGAAGACCGTGCGGGTTGCGGAAGTTCGATCCGCGCATGCCGATGGACCTTGCAGTCTGGGTCATTCGGGCTGCGAAATTCGACACCGAACCGCCGAGATTCTCGGCGACCACCACAGCCACGTCGTTTGCGGATTTCGTTACGAGCGCGCGGATCGCCTGATCCACGGTGATCGTCTCGCCCGGCCTTATTCCGATTTTCGAAGGCGCCTGGTTGGCGGCGTTCTGGGATGCCTTCAGCGGCGTATCCAGCCGGATCTTCCCCGCATCCAGGTCCTCGAAGACGAGATACAGGGTGAGGATCTTGGTGAGCGAGGCGGGATAGCGCTTGTCGTCGGCATATCGCGAGAAGAGGATATTGCCGTTGGACGCGTCGATAACGAACGCAGCGTACCTGTCCTCCGCCTTGGCCGGCGGTGCGGCGAGAACCGCGATCCCGACTGACGCCAGCGCGACACCCCTGGCCAGTCGTCCGAACGATGAACTGAAGTTCTTCCGGAATTGCCGGAGTACGCCGATCATAGATCGATCCCCATTCCGTTAGCAGGTCGTTGCGTTCCGAAGAAAGGCTGGCGCGAGATGCTCAACGACGATGCCGTCGACCATTGATGCAGTCTCAAACCGGGATCCGCCTGGTCGTCAGGTCTTCCCCGCCTTCCCCGCAGTCGTGCAAGCAACCTCTAAACATGGTCCCAATTGCAGCGATTATGCGGCGACGTCGAACCCGCCGCATAGATTCAACGTTGAGCGTACGGGCGAGCGAGTTAGGAAACCGTAAAGGCTGTTCCTGATCGGGCCATTTGGCCGCCGCCTCATTTATTGTGCACTGCAAAACAATCTTGACATTAATGCTGCAATGCATATATCAGGATCGCAATGCAATAAGGCCGGTCGCGCCGGCCATGACGCCGCCCCGATCTAATGAAGGAGACCCGCCCATGATCAACGGTTTCGAAGATTTCCAGAAGCTCGGCAAAGAGAACATGGACCAGGCGATGAAGAGCTTCGGCTCTTTCAACAAGGGCTTCCAGGTGCTCGCCACCGAGATGGCCGACTACTCCAAGAAGTCGCTCGAGGATGGTGCCTCGACCTTCGAGAAGCTGATGTCGGCAAAGTCGCTCGATAAGGCCTTCGAGATTCAGACCGACTACGTCAAGTCGTCTTACGAAGGCTTCGTCGCGCAGGCCACCAAGGTCGGCGAGCTTTACGCCGACCTGGCCAAGGACGCCTACAAGCCTTTCGAAGGCGCCGTTGCCAAGGCAACGAAGTAAGCTGCAGGCGACAGCCTGACCTGAGTTGAGTATGCGCGTAGGGCCCGGCCGTAAGGTCGGGCCTTTTGCATTTTTTCGACGCCGTGAACCCCTAAGCGTCGAAATTTGTCCGCCCTGCCGTCGCGGCGGGTGGAAACGGGCACCTTCTCTCCCTAACTTAATCGTCGTCTAGCCTGTTGTTGCCCGTGCCCCTAAGATGGGAGTCGCGGAAGGTGGCCGCGGCTTTTTTTGAATGTCTATCGTCCTTGTTGCGCGATGCTGACAGGTGCGGGAGAGCGCATAGAAATGAAAGGATCGAAAGGTTCCGATCCCCTCGTGCACAGGCAACTGGTCATGGTCCGCCGGGGGGCGGATGGCGGTGGCGACGATGAATCCGGAACGGGCATCGTCACCAAGGTTCGTCCCAAAACCAAACGGCCGAACCTGTACCGCGTCCTCATACTGAACGACGACTACACACCGATGGAGTTCGTCGTTCACGTGCTCGAGCGGTTCTTCAACAAGGGACCGGAGGAGGCGACCCAGATCATGCTGCACGTCCACCACAACGGCGTGGGCGAATGCGGCGTTTACACATACGAGGTCGCCGAGACGAAAGTGACCCAGGTCATGGATTTCGCACGCAAGCACCAACATCCATTGCAGTGCGTCATGGAGAAGAAGTAGGATCGACACGTGCCATCGTTCTCGAGAAGTCTTGAGCAAGCCCTGCATCGCGCGCTCGCCGTCGCAAACGAGCGCCATCACGAATATGCGACCCTGGAGCACCTGCTGCTGGCGCTGGTCGATGACCAGGATGCCTCGGCGGTCATGCGGGCATGCAACGTCGACATCGACGCCCTGCGCCAGAACCTGACAGACTACATCGACAACGAGCTCGACAACCTGATCAGCGAAACCGGCGAGGATTCCAAGCCAACGGCCGGATTCCAGCGCGTCATCCAGCGCGCCGTCATCCATGTGCAGTCGTCCGGTCGCGAGGAGGTGACCGGGGCGAACGTGCTGGTCGCCATCTTCGCGGAGCGCGAGAGCCACGCTGCGTTCTTCCTGCAGGAGCAGGACATGACGCGCTACGACGCTGTCAATTACATCAGCCACGGCATAGCCAAGCGGCCGGGCTATTCGGAGACGCGCACCGTGCGGGGATCTGACGACGAGACGACGGAAAGCGAAGACGGCGAGAAGAAGAAGTCGGATGCTCTCGAGGCCTATTGCGTCAACCTGAACCAGAAGGCGCGCGAAGGCCGCATCGACCCGCTGATCGGACGCGAGTCGGAGCTGCAGCGCACGATCCAGGTGCTCTGCCGGCGCCAGAAGAACAATCCGCTGTTCGTCGGCGATCCGGGCGTCGGCAAGACGGCCATCGCCGAGGGACTTGCCCGTCACATCGTCAACGGCGATGTGCCGGAGGTGCTGCAGAAGGCGACGATCTTCCAGCTCGACATGGGCACGCTGCTCGCCGGCACGCGCTATCGGGGTGATTTCGAGGAGCGTCTGAAGGCTGTCGTCAAGGAGATCGAGAAATATCCCGGCGCCATCATGTTCATCGACGAGATCCACACCGTGATCGGCGCCGGTGCGACATCGGGCGGAGCCATGGACGCCTCAAACCTGCTGAAACCGGCCTTGCAGAGCGGTCAGCTGAGATGCATGGGCTCGACGACCTACAAGGAATACCGCCAGTATTTCGAGAAGGATCGGGCTCTCGTCCGCCGGTTCCAGAAGATCGACGTGAGCGAGCCGACGGTTCCCGACGCAATCAAGATCCTCAAGGGACTGAAGCCATATTTCGAGGATTTCCACGGCGTCAAGTACACCAACGACGCCATCAAGTCGGCGGTCGACCTGTCTTCGCGCTACATCCATGATCGCAAGCTGCCGGACAAGGCGATCGACGTCATCGACGAGTCCGGCGCCTCGCAGATGCTGTTGCCCGCTTCCCGGCGCCGCCGTTCGATCGGCGTCAAGGAGATCGAGGCGACGGTCGCGACGATGGCCAGGATTCCGCCGAAGACGGTGTCCAAGTCGGATTCCGAGGTGCTCGCGCATATCGAAGAGAACCTCAAGCGGGTCGTGTTCGGCCAGGACAAGGCAATTTCGGCCCTGTCGGCGGCGATCAAGCTCGCGCGCGCCGGCCTTCGCGAGCCTGAGAAGCCGATCGGTTCCTACCTGTTTTCTGGGCCCACCGGTGTGGGCAAGACCGAGGTCGCAAAGCAACTCGCCCAGCTGCTCGGTGTCGAACTGCTGCGCTTCGACATGTCGGAGTACATGGAGCGCCACACGGTCTCGCGCCTCATCGGCGCGCCGCCAGGCTATGTCGGCTTCGACCAGGGCGGCCTGCTGACCGACGGCATCGACCAGCATCCGCACTGCGTGTTGCTGCTCGATGAGATCGAGAAGGCCCATCCCGACCTCTTCAATATCCTCCTGCAGGTGATGGATCACGGCAAGTTGACCGACCACAACGGCAAGCGTGTCGATTTCCGCAACGTCATCCTGATCATGACGACGAATGCGGGCGCGGCCGACATGGCGCGTGCTCCCATCGGCTTCGGACGCAGCAAGCGCGAGGGCGAGGATGTGGAAGCGATCAACCGCATGTTCTCGCCGGAATTCCGCAACCGGCTCGACGCCACGATCGCGTTCGACAGCTTGCCGGCAGCCGTGGTGGCGACAGTCGTCGACAAGTTCGTCCTACAGCTCGAAGCGCAGCTGTCCGATCGCGGCATCACCATCGAGCTGACGGAGGAGGCCAACAAGTGGATCGCCGACCGCGGCTACGATGAACAGATGGGCGCACGGCCGCTGTCGCGGGTCATCCAGGAGCACATCAAGAAGCCTCTCGCGGACGAGGTGCTGTTCGGCAGGCTGAAGGGCGGCGGTGTGGTTCGGGTCATCGTCGAGACACCGGAAGGCGGCGAGACCAGGCTGGGCTTCGAATTCCCCGAGCCGGAGGCCAAGCCAGCGCGCGAGAAGCCGGTCAAGAAACCGTCCAAGCCGAAGAAAAAGACGGCTGCCCAGAAGGGCAACGGGTCTCCCGAGACCGATAGTCCGAAAGGCGGCGGTTCACGCACTGGGCCGAGCGTTCCGAAGATCCCGCTGACGAGTGAATAGCGCGCCTCGACCTCCGGCCCGCCGGTAGGTCTCGCCCATGCGCGGCGAGACCACCGACGCCGGCGGATGGAGCCGGAGCGATGCGGTGCGCATGGGCGCGGCCCGGGCGCTCAGCGTTCCCGGCATCGTGCTGTTCGGCTCGTTCCTTGGATTTGGCGCCTTCGCGCGCGCGGCAGGACTCGATGCCGGCCAATCGCTGTTCGTGACCATCGCAGTCTTCGCATTGCCCGGACAGGTCGTGCTGGTCGATCAGATCGCCGGTGGCGCGGGAGTCGTGGCCACCGCCATTGCGGTGACGCTGACGGCCGTCCGTCTGCTGCCGATGACCGTCGCAATCCTGCCCGTCATGCGGACGTCGAGGACGTCGATCCCGAAACAGGTACTGCTGTCGCATTTCGTTGCGGTGACGGTCTGGATCGAGTCGATGCGACGAATGCCCGATCTCGACCGCCGGCTCCGCATTCCGTTCTTCCTCGGCGTCGTCCTGACGCTCTGGCCGATCTGCATGATAGCCACCGTTCTCGGCTACTACATGGCCGGTGGTGTGCCGTTGCCGATCTCGGCGGCGCTGATCCTGCTCACCCCGCTCTACTTTCTGCTCTCGATGATGTCGGCAGCCAGGCATCGGATCGATTGGCTCGCGATTGCCGGCGGCCTTTGCCTCGGTCCCGTGTTTCACCTCTATGCTCCCGGCCTCGATCTGCTCTGGACCGGGCTTGCGGGGGGGACGTTCGCCTACCTGCTCGGGCGCGCGAGGCGCGCATGAACGGTGTCGGAGCAGGGGTGTGGCCTTACCTGTTCATCGTCCTGGCCGGCTTTGCGGCGACAGACCTCTGGCGCATTCTTGGCGTGTTCCTGTCAGCCCGGATCGATGAGGACAGCGAGGTCCTGCTGTGGGTGCGCGCAGTCGCGACTGCCCTGGTCGCAGGGCTGGTCGCCCGGCTGGTCATCTATCCCGTCGGCGACCTGGCCTCCACCGCACTGACCGTTCGCCTCGCGGCAGCCGCCATAGGAATCGCCACCTTTTTCATCGTCCGCCGCAACATGCTCGCCGGCATTCTTGCCGGTGAGGCCGCTCTTCTCGCCGCCGTGTGGCTTGTGCCGGGCTAGGGCGGATCACGCCGCGAAGGCCGCCTTCACCGTCTCCGCGGTCGCCGCCAGCACGTCCTTGTCCTCCATCGTCCGGCCGTGCGGCTTGAGCGGCACGTCGGCCCAGCGGGGGATGATGTGGAAATGCAGGTGGAACACGGTCTGGCCGGCCGCTTCGCCGTTGAATTGCTGGATCATGAAGCCGTCGGCGCCGAGAGCGTCCGTGAGCTTCGGGGCAAGTTTCTGCACGACGCCCATGAGATAGGAGAGGTCGTCCGCACCGATGTCGGTCAGCCCGGTTGCCTTCACTTTCGGAATGACCAGCATGTGCCCCTTCGAGCGTGGCATGATGTCGAGGAAGGCAAATGTCCGATCGTCCTCGTAAACCTTGAAGCAGGGAATCTCGCCGCGCAGAATCCTGGCGAAGATGTTGTCGTCGTCATAGGCGGGCATCGCGGCCTCCGTGCCGTTGGGTTTCGACCGCTAGAAGCCAGAGCAGCCCGGCCCGGTCAACCGCGCGCACATCGGGTGCGCGCGAGGCAGTGCGAAAATCTTCTCCCAGGCATCGCCACCGCCGTAGTCCGGCCTATGTTGCAGCGGGTCGGCATCTCAACAGCAAGGAGCCCCCGATGGGAATCAAGCCGCTTTTCACCGCGACCGCGACTGCCGTCGGCGGCCGCAATGGACATTCCGAAGCATCGGACGGGTCGGTTTCGGTCGACCTGTCCGTACCCAAGGAGATGGGCGGGCCCGGCAATCCGGACACCACCACGCCGGAGCACCTGTTTGCGACCGGGTATGCCGCCTGCTTCGGCGGAGCGCTGGACTTCGTTGCGAGCCAGCACAAGAAGAACGCAAAGAATGCCGCCGTCACCTGCAGCGTCACGATTGGCCCGCGCGACGAGGGCGGCTTCGGCCTCATGGTGAAGCTGCACGTCAAGGACACCAGCCTTCCGGAGGCCGAGCTTCGGGAACTGGCCAACGAGGCGCACGAGAAGATCTGCCCGTACTCTCACGCGACCCGCGGGAATGTTCCCGTGGAGATCGAGGTCGAGGGCGTCTGAGCGCCACGGCGCCGGGAGGCTCGTACAGACATCGGAACTTCGGGAGGCCGTGGCGGCCTCCCGCTGTCTCCGGCGACGTCGAGATGCGAGTTACCCGGCCGCCCCGGCTTCGGTCGCTTCGGGGACTTCGACGAGCTCGCCGGTCCTGACGTCGTAGATGTACCCGTAGATCGGGATGCGGGCCGGCACCAGCGGATGATCTCGCACACGCTTGACGTCGGCGACGACGCTCTGGGCATTGTCCGAGATCGTGAGCCAGTCGATATAGTCGCCTTCATGCGAGCCGGGACCGGCGCCGTGGTCGTGCCAGCCGCTGGCATCCACGGTCGACGTTTCGAGGCTCGATTCCAGCAGGCCGCGCATGACATCGTCGGTGAACGTCTCCATCCCGCAGTCGGTATGGTGCACGATGAACCACTCGCGGGTTCCAAGCAGCTTGTAGGAGATGACCAGCGAACGGATGGCATCGTCGCTCGCACGCCCGCCGGCGTTGCGAATGACATGGGCGTCGCCTTCGGACAGGCCGGCATACTTCGCCGGGTCGAGACGGGCATCCATGCAGGTGAGGATGGCAAATGCTCGTGCCGGCGGCATCGGCAGGTCGCCCTTGTCGAAATCTGCCGCGTACTTCGCATTGGCCGAAAGGACTTCGTCGCGAATCTTGCTCATGCCGTGCTGCTCCCGTTTGTGCTGGCCGGTGTTCCGGGCAAACCCGAACCCGTGCCGCTGAGGATCATTCGCGCCACGAAGCGTTGCAGAGGTGCAGAGCGGATGATCCCGCACATATCTAGCGCAGGGGTCGATTTCTCCAATCGGTCGAGGTCCGCGAACAACTGGACGCGGATCCGAAATTCGCCAACGAATCGAGGTTGAGCGCTATGAAAGCCCATGCGTTTCCAGTCTGCCCGGAGACGACAACTCGAAAGGACATTGGAGATGGATGAAGTTCCCGTCCATGTTCTGGTCGCCGCGGCAGGTTTCGTCGCCGGGATCGTTTTCGGGGCCACCGTGCAGCGGACCAATTTCTGCACCATGGGGGCGCTGTCAGACATCGTATTCATGGGAAGCTATTCGCGGTTCCGCGCCTGGCTTCTGGCGATCGCCATCGCGATCCTCGTTAGCCAGGCAATGGACTATGCGGGTATCGTCGACCTCGACCAGTCGATCTACCTCACCACCAACTTCGGGTGGCTCGGGGCAATCGTAGGCGGTCTGCTGTTCGGCTTCGGCATGACGCTTGCGGGAGGCTGCGGCAATAGGATCCTTGTGCGCGCCGGAGGCGGCAACCTGAAGTCGATCGTCGCAGTGCTGTTCCTCGGCATCTTCGCCTACATGACGTTGCGCGGCCTTGTCGGCGTGGCGCGCGTGGAAATGGAGCAGGCCGCCAATATCGACCTCTCCCGCTACGGCCACGCCACGCAGGCCGTGCACGACGTGCTGGCGACATCGCTGGGCCTGGGCGGCGAGGCGATCCGCTGGCTGGTTACCGCCGTCGTCGCATTCGGGCTGCTGTGGTACTGCTTCAAGGATCGGGAGTTCAGGTCGTCGCCCCGCGATATCGCGGCGGGCGTCGTCATCGGCCTGCTGATCCCGGCCGGCTGGTGGATTACCGGCGTACTCGGCAACGACGATTTCGACCCGACGCCTCTCGGGTCCTTCACCTTCGTGGCGCCGACTGGCGACAGCATCCAGTATCTGATGACCTTCACGGGTGCCGCCATCAATTTCGGCATCGCCACCGTCTTCGGCGTGATATTCGGTGGCTTCGTAGCTGCAGTCGCCTTTCGCGAATTCCGTCTCGAGACCTTCACCGACGCCAATGACGTCCTGCGTCACATTTTCGGTGGAGCGATCATGGGTATCGGCGGCGTCATGGCCCTCGGCTGCACAATCGGTCAGGGCGTCACCGGCCTGTCGACGCTGGCGCTCGGGTCCTTTGTCGCCTGGTTCTCGATCATGGCCGGTGGTTTCCTCGGCCTGAAATATCTGGAAGAAGGGTCGCTGCCGGGTGCCGTCAAGGCGCTCCTGACGCGATCATGACCCCTGCGGGACGTCGGAGATTTCCTGCAACGCCTTCCGCATGGCAGCGGGCAGCGGCCGGGGACGTCGCGAGGCCGCGTCGACATAGACGTGCACGAAGCCGCCCTGGGCGGCTGCGGTTTCTCCGTCCTTGGCAAAAATTCCGACGCCGTAGGTCACGCTCGATGTGCCGATACGGTCGACCCTCAGGCCGCCCTCGATCGGCTGCGGGAACGCCAGCGGCGCGAAATAGTGGCAACTGCTGTTGACCACGAGCCCGATGATGTCGCCGCTGTGAGGGTCGACGAGACCGTTCTCTACCAGGAAGCCGTTCACCACCGTGTCGAATAGCGAGTAGTAGACGACATTGTTGAGATGGCCGTAGATGTCGTTGTCCATCCACCGGGTGGTAATCGGCTGGAACACGCGGTAGCGATCGCGGCTGTCCGGAGTGGGGCGGGACACGGGCAGTCATTCCTTGGCTTGCAGGGTCTTCTGAGGCACGCGACCGTAGTCCCCGCGCGTCGGGCGCTCAACTGCCCTTTCGGAACGGTGCGTATTCCTTCAGCGCTTCCGATTCCGCTTCGACGTAGTGGCGCTCCCGATTGAGATAGTCGGAGACCGCATCGCGCAGACCCGGATCGGCTATGAAATGGGCGGAATGGGTGGTGACCGGAAGGTAGCCGCGGGACAGTTTGTGCTCGCCCTGTGCACCGGCTTCCACGAAGGCGAGCCGATTGACGATGGCGTGCTCGATCGCCTGATAGTAGCAGACCTCGAAATGCAGGAACGGGTGGTCCTCGAGACAGCCCCAGTTGCGGCCGAACAGCGTCGTTCTGCCTGCAAGATTCAGGGCGCCGGCAATCCAGCGCCCGCCGCGACGCGCCATCACGAGCACGATGTTATCGGCCATCGTCTCGCCGAGCAGCGAGAAGAAGGTCCGGTTCAGATACGGCCGCCCCCATTTGCGCGAGCCGGTATCCATGTAGAACGCGTAAAACGCATCCCAGTGGTCCTCGGTGATGTCGCTGCCCGTCAGCCGGACGATGTCGATTCCCGAAGCCACTGCTTCCCGCCTCTCGCGCCGGATCGCCTTTCGTTTGCGCGACGACAGCGCGGACAGGAAATCGTCGAAGCTGTCATAGCCTTCGTTGGCCCAGTGGAACTGGCGGTCCGTGCGGCGCAGCAGGCCCAGGCCGCCCAGCAGGTCGGCCTCGTCCTTTTTCAGGAACGTCCAGTGGACGGAGGAGGCATGGTGGCGACTGCAGAGCTCGATGGCCGCCGCGGTCAGCGCGTGGCGGTACCGGTCGCGCTGCGGCCCCGGCGCAACGAGCAGCCTCGGCCCGGTGACCGGGGTGAACGGCACCGAGACCTGGAGCTTGGGATAGTAGCGTCCGCCGGCCCGTTCGTAGGCATCGGCCCAGCCGTAATCGAACACGTACTCGCCTTGCGAATGGTTTTTCAGGTAGCACGGCATGGCGGCGACGAGACCACCGCTGTCGTTCTCGATCAGCAGGTGCTGGGGCAGCCAGCCGGTCTTCGCCGAGACGGTGCCGGAGTCCTCCAGCGCCTTCAGGAAGGCATGGGAAACGAAAGGATTGAAGGTCTCGACCCCCTGGGACATTCCCGCATCCGGCGATTGGTCGACGCCGATGCTGCAGGAATCCCAGTCGGCCGCGGCCACCTGTCGCAGGCCATCGACGACCCGCACGGCAATAGCGGCATCCTGCTCGATTTCGCAGGCCGGTCCGTTTTCCGTGCTTCTCACGCTCTAAAACCCTCGAAGATGATCTGGTCGGCCCAGCGCCGCCCGCGCTCGCGCTGAGCATCCGTGCGCACCGTCCAGGTCAGCAGCGGCGTGCCGAAGATCCAGCGCAACGCAAGCGGCGCGACCGCCGGCAGATCGTCGATGCAATAGGCGACGAAATGCGGTCTGGTCCGCCCCGCGTGAAGCAGATGTCTCTGGACGTACGTGTCCCAGGCGCTGGCTCCTTCCGGCTTCTCCTCCTTGAAAGATTCGGCAACGATCCCGCGAGGCAAGGCCGGCGCCTGAATTCGGAAGGAATCAACCGTCTTCGGATCGAAAGACATGACCGCCACGGGGCCGCCATAGCCCTCCAGGACCTCGGCAATTCGGCCGCAGAACGCGGACTGTCCCGACCCGTCGGTCTTGACCTCGATGATGAGCGGGACCTGACCGGCGACGACGTCCAGAAACTGGCGCAGGGTAGGGATCCTGTCATCTGTTCCCTTGAAGGGTACCGCGGCGAGTTCCGCAGCGGACATCGCCGAAAGGCGTCCGCTGCCGGTCGTCAGCCGGTCCAGCGAAGAATCGTGAAAGACCACGGGTTGGAGATCGGCGTCCGCCTGCACGTCGATCTCTATCGCATAGTTGCCCTCGATGGCCCTGCGCGCCGCCGACAGCGTATTCTCGATCACGCCGCTCGCAGCGTCGTGCAGGCCGCGATGAGCGACTGGTCGTCCGGTCAGCCAGTCGAGACCGGCCATGCGAGGTCAGTCTTCGATCTCGAAGACGCCCTCGACCTCGACTGCGACGCCGAACGGGAGCGAGGACGAACCGACCGCCGCGCGGGCGTGCCGGCCCTTGTCGCCGAGCGCCTCGACCATCAGGTCCGATGCTCCGTTGACGACCTTCGGCTGATCGCCGAAATCCGGGGTGCAATTGACGAAGCCATTCAGCTTGACGCAGCGGACCTTTTCGAGATCGCCGACGGCCACCTTCACCTGGGCCAGCAGATTGATCGCGCACAGCCGCGCGGCCGCCTGTCCCTGTTCCACGGAATAGTCAGCACCGAGCTTGCCCTGATGCTCGATGCCGCTGGAGCCCATCGGCACCTGTCCCGACACGAACAGGAGGTTGCCGGCGCGCACGAAGGGCACGTAGTTCGCGGCCGGCGCCGCTGGCGACGGCAGGGTGATGCCCATGTCGGCAAGGCGCGATTCGACGGTGTCGGACATGATGTGCTCCTGGCTGGCGAATTGATTTCTGTCCGTTGATCCCCGATTTGATCGCGACTGGCAAGCGCCCCATTTCGGTCCTTGTAAATCCTTACCGCTTTCGCGGAAAGTAAGGCGACATTTCGATGAAAGAGTCACATCAGATGATGCAGAAATTCGGTGCCTTCGTCCTCCTCGCGCCGGCTCTTCTCGTGGCCCGCCCTGTCGAAGCGGCGATGCCGTCGATCATTCCACACCGGGCGATTTACGATCTCGAACTGGACGTTACGCGCAGCAGTTCGGGACCCGGCGACATCAAGGGCCGCCTGGTCTTCGAAGCGACGGGGACCGAGTGCGAGGGCTTTACTGTGAATACCCGTTTCGTCACCCAGATCATTGGGGAGCGCGGGAGCCTGGTCAACGATCTCCAGTCGGCCACCTGGGAAGCCGGCGACGGTTCGAGCTACCGTTTCATCACCAAGAATTTCCTCAACCGGAAGCTTCAGGAGGAGACGGACGGCATTGCCTCGCGAGACGGTGACGATATCAGCGTCGATCTAAAGCGGCCTGAGGAGGAGGAGTTCGAGCTCTCCCCGAAAACCCTGTTTCCCAGCCAGCACGTGCGCAGGATCCTGCAAGCGGCCGAGGCGGGTGAGAGGATCGTCGCCGCCGACGTCTATGACGGCTCGGATACCGGGCGGAAGGCCTTTGCCACGACAACGGTGATCGGCGAGCGCCAATCCTCCAGCGACCACACCGAAGAGGTCGGCGATGATGTCCTCGGCGGCTTGGCCAGCTGGCCGGTCACGATCGGCTATTTCGATCCGGACAGCGACCAACCCGAGATCCCGACCTACGAGTTCAGCTATGATCTGTTCGAGAACGGGGTCAGCCGTTCCATCGTCCTCGACTACGGCGACTTCGTTCTGACGGGCGAGCTGTCCGGGCTGGAGATGCTCGCCAGCACGCCCTGTGAGCAGTAAGGCGCGCCGACCCTCAGTCTGCTTGCCGTTTCAGGGGCCGGCTCGTGAAGCCGATGCCCCGCTGGACTGCGGCGTCGCCGAACCGGTCGCGAACCGCATCCACCGCGCGTTCGGCGGCTGCACGGCGGGCCGGGCCGGGATCGATGAGATCGGTCAGGTCGGCCGGCGCCTCCGGGCCGAACTCCGAAACGCCGATGCCGATCAGCCGGAACCGGGTGCCGTCGGCCGCGTCCAGCAGCATGCGCCGGCCGGCGTCGAAAATGCGGTCGGCCAATTGGGTCGGCGCGCTCACCGTTTGTGACCGGGTCAGAATACGGAAGCCGGCGGTCTTGAGCTTCAGCGTAATCGTCCGTCCGGAGAGGTCGGCCTTCTTCAGGCGCCGAGACACCTTTTCGCTCAGGCCCCAGAGGATGCGGTTCAACTCCTCCGGATCGGAAATGTCGTCGTTGAAGGTGGTTTCGGAGCTGACGCTCTTGGCCGCCCGGTTCGGCGAAACCAGCCGGTCGTCGAGACCGCGCGACAGGCGTGACAGCCGGATCCCCTGCGAGCCATAGGCGCGGGCGAGATCTGCCTCGCTCCGCGACTGCAGATCGCCGATCAAGCGGATCCCGTCGCTCGCAAGCCGGTTCTGCATCGCCGTGCCGACGCCGAATATCGTCCCGACCGGCTTCGCCTTGAGGAACGCCATCGTCTCCGCGCGGCCAATGACGGAGAAGCCGCGCGGCTTCTTCAGGTCCGAGGCAATCTTGGCGAGGAACTTGTTGTGGCTGAGACCGATGGAAACCGAGATCCCGATCTCGGCCTCGACGCGCCGCGCGAACCGCACGAGCGTTCCCGCCGGTGCCATCTTGTGGACACCCTCCGTGCCGGTCAGATCGAGAAACGCCTCGTCTATCGACATCGGCTCGACGAGCGGGGTCAACTCCTGCATCAGCCCACGCACCTCACGCCCCACCGCGACGTATTTCTGCATGTTCGGCCTGATGACGACGGCATCGGGGCAGGCCTTCAGCGCCTTGAACATCGGCATG
The DNA here is from genome assembly GCF_037855135.1 of Microbaculum marinum. Lineage (NCBI taxonomy): Bacteria > Pseudomonadati > Pseudomonadota > Alphaproteobacteria > Hyphomicrobiales > Tepidamorphaceae > Microbaculum > Microbaculum marinum. The sequence continues at coordinate 307,955 of NZ_JAZHOF010000007.1, read as the reverse complement.
GCCGAACGCACCCCGTTGATGCGGGCGATGTAGCAGGCCGTCGACACGACGCCGCGCCGGCCGCCGCCTATGATCACCGGCCTGTCGGCAAGCGACGGGTCGTCTCGCTTCTCGATTGCCGCGTAGAAGGCGTCGCAGTCGATGTGGGCGATCGAGAGACTCAGCAGTTCGGGATGCCGGATCAGTCGCGGGCCGCCACAGCTCGGGCATCGCAAACCTGCTTCGAGCGGCTGCGCTGAGCAGTCCAGACAGATGGCGGGCACAGCCGGCATTCCGTCTCTCGGCCGGTGGAACGGAAGGTGATCATAGAGCCGTACGCCCCGATCTGCGCAAGCGTTTTCAGGGGTGTTCGCCGATGCTCCACAACCTGGCCGCGCCGCGCACGCCGCTGGCGTCGCCGAAGCGGGGCGGGCGGATATCCGCCCTGACGGGGGCATCTGCGAAGATGAAGGGCATCATCGCGTCCGGCAGCCCCGTGTAGAGATGGCTGAGCTGCGAAAGACCGCCGCCCAGGACGATCACCTCCGGGTCGATCATGTTGACGATCATGGCGAGTGCGCGCGCGAGGCGGGACTGGTGGCGGTCCAGCGTTGCCTGGCAGCCAGGATCGTCGGCTGCTCGCGCGGCAATATCGCGCGCGCTCAAGACCTCGCCGGTCGCTGCCTCATGGTCGCGCTCCAGGCCGGTGCCGGAGATCCACGGCTCCAGGCAACCCGGCCGCCCGCACCAGCACATCGGGCCGGGGTGCTCGTCCGGCTGCGCCCACGGAAGCGGGACGTGGCCCCATTCGCCCCCGGTGCCGTTCGGCCCGTCGACGATCTGCCCGTTGACGACGATGCCGCCCCCGCAACCTGTGCCCATGATCACGCCGAACACGCTTCTGGCGCCTGCGGCCGCACCGTCGGTCGCTTCCGAAAGGACGAAGCAGTTGGCGTCATTGCAGAAGCGCGCCGGCCGTCCGAGAGCTGCCTGGGTGTCTTCGGCGAAAGGCTTGCCGTTCAGCCAGACGGAGTTCGAATTCTGCACGTAGCCGGTAACCGGCGAGACCGAACCCGGCATACCGATCCCGATGGATCCGCGCGCGCCGGCCAGCGACTCGAGTTCACCGATGGTGTCCACGATCGCAGCGATCGTCGCGTCGTAGTCGTTGCGCGGGGAATCGCGCCGGGTCTCGGCGAGGATGCGATCGGAACGATCGAACGCAATCCCGGCGATCTTCGTGCCGCCAAGATCAATTCCAAGCCGCAAGGGCGTTTCGGTATCGGTCATGCCTCGATGTCGCGCGAGGGGAGTGGGGCATATGTTCTATCCCTCCGCATCGTCCATGAGAACCCGCCGCGCCGCCGCCACTGCGGTCGGGTTCAGTCCGGCGTCTTCGGAGAACATCAGCAGCAGCGGCTCATCGGACATCAGGTGGTCCAGGACCGCGCCGAGAAAGCCGGGTTCGCCTGCGGCCTGCCGCAACTGCTCCGGCCCGATTCCGGCATTGGCCAGAAATCGTGCGATCCGCTCCGGCTCCCGTGCAAGGAACGACAGGGCCTGGAGCGCCAGGGCCTCGGCTGCATCACGGTGGGAGAGAGACGTCATGTGACTTTGACCGGTTTGCTTTTGCGTAAGGATTCACTTCTAAGGTTACCGTGGTTCGCGGCAACTTCGAAACCGGCGTTCAACAGACCGGGATGCGGGCCGAGAATTCTCCCGAGGCGTCCGGGGACACGATGGCTATGGCGAAGAAGATACTGATCGTCGAAGACAACGAGCTCAACATGAAGCTCTTCAACGATCTGCTCGTCGCCAACGGCTACGAGACGGTGCAGACGCGGCAGGGCACCGAGGCGATGAAACTCGCGCGCGAACACCGCCCCGATCTCATCCTGATGGACATCCAGTTGCCCGAGGTGTCCGGCCTCGACGTCACCCGCTGGATCAAGGAAGACGACGAACTGCAGTCGATTCCGGTCATCGCGGTCACCGCCTTCGCCATGAAGGGCGACGAGGAACGCATCCGGAAGGGCGGCTGCGAAGCCTATATCTCCAAACCGATCTCCGTGGCCAAGTTCGTCGAAACCGTGAAGCACTACCTGGGCGACGGCGAGGCGGACGATCAGGCGAAATAATTGCAGTCCCTCGATACGAGCGCCGTGCGCGGACCGATTGTCTCCGCATAAGGCGGCTTAATAGATATCGGCGAATTCGACGCGGATTCAGCGATCGGCGCCGAGACATCTTTACCTTAATGGCCTATTGCCGTTCCCTTTCGTAAAATTAAATTGATTCTTTCGCCTGCGGGGCTAACCTCTGGGCCGATTAATTCCTGTCCCGTTGGGGCCCGAGGCAGGGCGACTCCATGGACAGCGACCGAATACCCTACGGAATGCTCAGGTCCGCCGCATCTCCTGGGTCCGTGGGGTTAGGCCGGTCGGAGTGCGGTTAGAGTGGCCTCCTCGTATGACCCGCCTCCGACCGGCCACCGATTGCCGAGATGCGCGCGGCTTCCAGCGATACTCAACTCCCGGGACCGCGCTCAGCTCAGCGCGATCCAGGTCGTCTTCAGTTGAGAGTACTTGTCGTAGGCGTGCAGCGACTTGTCGCGGCCGATGCCGGACTGCTTGTATCCGCCGAAGGGCGTCGTGATGTCGCCCCCGTCAACGTCGTTGATCGCCACGAGGCCGCACTTGATCGAACGCGCAAGCCGGTGCGCCCTGTTGATGTCGCGCGTCCATACCGCGGCGGCGAGCCCGTACATCGAATCGTTGGCGATCCGCAGCGCCTCGTCCTCGTCCTTGAACGTGATGGTGGACAGGACCGGCCCAAAGATCTCTTCCTGGGCGATGCGCATCTTGTTGTCGACACGGTCGAAGATGGTCGGCTCGACGTAGACGCCGCCGGTCTCCTCGAGTGCACGGCTGCCGCCGAATGCGAGTTCGGCACCTTCCCCGCGGCCGGTCTCGATGTAGCCAAGCACGCGATCGAGTTGGGTCCGGTCGACCACGGGTCCCATGGCGGTCTTCTCGTCCAGCGGATTGCCGGGCTGCCATTGTGTTCCCAGGGCCTTGATCTTCTCCATCAGGGCGTCGTGCACGCCTTCCTGCACGATCAGACGCGTCGCCGCCGTGCAGGTCTGGCCGGCGTTGTAGAAGACGCCGACGGCGGTCTGCTTGGCGATCTCGTCCAGATCGATCGCATCCGCGAACACCACGTTCGGCTTCTTTCCGCCGCACTCGAGGCTGACGTGCTTCATGTTTGACTCGCCGGAGTACCTCAGGAAGTACTTGCCGACCTCCGTCGATCCGGTGAAGGCGATCATGTCGACGTCCATGTGCCGGCCGAGCGCCTGGCCGGCCGTCTCCCCGAAGCCCGGCAAGACCTGAACGACGCCTTCGGGGAAGCCTGCCTCCAGCGCCAGCTCGCCTATCCGGATTGCGGTCAATGGCGACTGCTCGGCCGGTTTGAGTATGACGCTGTTCCCCGCCGCCAGCGCCGGTCCGAGTTTCCACGAGGCCATCAGCAGCGGATAGTTCCAGGGAACGACGAGGCCGACGACGCCCAGCGGCTCGCGGGTGATCATGCCAACGGCTTTGGGACCCGTCGGCGCCAGTTCGTCGTAGACCTTGTCGATTGCCTCGGCGTACCACTCGATGCAGCTGATGGAGCCCGGTATGTCGACGGATCGGGAATTCGAGATCGGCTTGCCGACATCCAGCGTCTCTAGCATCGCCAGCTCTTCGGCATGGTCCTGGAGGAGCTTGACGAAGGCCTTCATCACCGCCTTGCGCTTGCGCGGGGTCGCCATCGACCATTCGCCGCTGTCGAAGACGCGTCGGGCCGCCTTCACGGCGCGGTCAACGTCCTCCACGTCGCAGGCTGCGACCTGCGCGAGCACGGTACCGTCGATCGGGCTGACGCAGTCGAAGGTCTTGCCGGACGCGGCATCCCTCAGCCCTCCGCCGATGATCGCCTGGTTGGGGATCCGGACGGACCTGAGCGTGTCGGTCACTATCGGGGCATTCATGGCGCGCTCCTCATCGTGATTGTCATTGTTGAGGCGATCATACCAAAAAAGGCACCGTCCTGGACGGTGCCTTTGCAAGTCGCAGCAATCCGATTTGCGGCTATTTGATCTTGGCTTCCTTGAACTCGACGTGCTTGCGCACGACCGGATCGTACTTCTTCACGGACATCTTTTCCGTCATCGTCCGGGTATTCTTCTTGGTCACGTAGAAGTAGCCCGTGTCGGCGGTGCTCACGAGCCGGATCTTGACCGTTGTCGGCTTGGCCATCTGCATTGTCCTCGTTGTGGAACCCGTCGTCCACCGCAATGGTGCGGGAGCGGGAATGTATTTCGTGCGGCAACCTACGCCCCGGCGGTCAAAAGTCAAGATTGCGGCGGCGAAATCAGCGGTTCGCCCTTCGTCATCCATCGGATGAAGGCCATCGCCGAATAGAGGCCGAAGAACAGAGCTATGGCCATCGGCATGCCGAAGCCCGGCCAGGCGTCCATCGCAACCCCGGCGATCGGCGGACCGATGATCATTCCCAGTGCGTAGAGCATGACGAAGAGGCCGTTGGCGGCCGCCAGGTCGGCACCTGTAAACCGGGCCCCGAGCTGCGTCAGGCCAATGGTGTAGAGGCCGGCCGATATGCCGCCCCACACGAAGATGATGGAAAAGATCAGCCAGGGCGTGTCGATCGTGAACGGCAGCAGCGCGGCCCCGACGAAACCAAGGGCTGCGCAGACGGCCATGGCCAGTGTCCGGTTCGTCCGGTCGGCAATCAGCCCGAGAGGTATCTGGGAAACGACGTTGCCGAGTCCGGCCATGGTAATCAGGAGTGCCGCCTGCGTCTCGCCCATGCCACCGCGGATCCCCCACAACGCCATGAAGGCGAACATGGTTGACTCGCCGGACCCGTAGACGAAGGCCGCAAGTGTCGCGGCCGGCGCCATGAAAAGAAGCGCAACGAGCCTGTGTCTGGCGCGTCCTTCCACTTTCGGTACGAAGCCGCCGGCCATGGTGACCGGAACGGCGGCAGCCAGAAGGGCACCGATTGCGATGATGAAGGGGATCGGGCTGTCGCTCCCGAACACCGCGAGGACGGCAGGTCCCAGTGCAAACCCGATCGACAGGACCGACGCATAGATGCCCATGATGAATCCCCGCCTGTGATCGGGGGCGGTGGCGTTGATCCAGAATTCACTGGTCACGAACAGTACGGTGATCGCTGCGGTAAGAATGAAGCGGAGCGGAAACCAGAGCCAGAACGGCGCCGGCGACAACAGCAGGAGCGAGACGCAGCCTGCGAGGATCGACAGATAGATGAGCCGCGTGGTTCCGAACTGTCGGACCAGTGCGGTCGTCATCGGGGAAATGACAAGTGCGGCGAAGCCAGCGAATGCCGTGTTGATCCCGATCCATGTGTCGGAGATGCCCCGCGCCTCCAGCATCAGCGAGAGAAGCGGCAACGTAAGGCTCAGCGAAAAGCCGACGACGGAAATGCAGGCGATCGCCGCAATGATCGAGCGCAGGCGCCCGGCGGCGGCCGACGCCGATTGCGTCTCCGATCTGTCGACCGAATGCTGAACCACGATACGACATCATCCTTGGCGGGAAGGCCGTCGGTCCGATCTTGTCAGAGGAGATCGCGGCGGAATCGGCTTCCGACCGCGTAATAGTAGGGGACCGGCAGGTCGGCGGCGAGTCCCCCAGCCGTATCGAGGTGCGCCTGCAACTCTTCCATCGCGACCTTCGTGATGTTGGGAAGCCTGAGCGACTTCACGTCCGAGAGCGGCACCCAGACGAGGTCGCCGAGTTCGTCGCTGGGGCGCTGATCCCTGGGAAGGTCGAGTGCGATCGCGGAGGCGTCGATGGCGAAGAACCGATTGTCGAACCGCCTGGGCCGGCGCGGTGGCGTGATCGCCCGCATGAAGTAGACGAGCGACGAAGGATCCGGCAGCAGTCCGTGTGCGATGAAGCCCTGCCAGTCCTCCGGGGCGCTTTCAGGGGCGGGCGCCGGTCTGCCGATCAGCAGGCCCGCCTCCTCGAATGCCTCCCGGATGCCGGCAAGCGCGATCGCTCGCGCCCGCCTGTTGCTTGGCCTGCCGCGCATCTTCGCCTTCAGGCGGGCGATCGCGTCCTCGCTGGGCTCCGCCGCTGCCGGTGCGCTGGCATCGTCCGGATCGACCCGGCCGCCGGGAAAGACAAAGGCTCCGGGATAAAAGACGTGCGCATTGCTGCGTTGCCCCATCAGCACGTGAGGCACGCCCTTCCTTCGGTCCAGAATTACTATGGAAGCTGAATCGGCCGGTTTGAGATTGGGATACCGGAGGCGTTTCTCCGCCTCACCGACGAGCGGTATCTCTTTCGTCATGTCTCGAGTTTGGCCGGGGCATAGCGTTCGGGATCGAGGCCGTCCCAATCCTCTCGGCCGTCCGAGCGGGGGTCGAAGCCGTGCATGTAATTGGCCCATTGCAGACCAACCAGCGCACCTTTCACGCTCGGCAACAGGATCATGCACATCGCCACGATGATCGCCGTCCAACCGACCGCCTGCAGCCAAAGCGCGGGCGCGAACATGCGCTCGATGACAAGCACCACCGGCACCACGATGTGGCCGACAATGACGATGGTGAAATAGGGAGGCGCGTCGTCGGCTCGATGATGGTGCATCTCCTGTCCGCAGGACGGGCAGGAATCGACGACCTTGAGATAGCCCCGATAGAGCTTGCCCTGTCCGCAGGACGGGCAGCGCAGCGTCAGTCCTCGCAGCATCGCTTCGCTGACGTTGCGAGGTTCAAGCGCCATCTGGCCCTCGTGCCATCGCATGGATTGGGAATCGGTCATCGTGGTCCTATCGACGTTTCTTGGTGCCGCGGCCCTTGCTGCCTTTGCCCGGGGGCGCACGACCGGAATCCCTGCCACGCGCACCGCCGCGCCGTGCAGTGCGGCGGCTGCCGGCCTTCGCACTTACATAGCGACCCTCACTGACGATCTCAAACCTCAGGGCGCCGGCAAGCGGTACGGCCTCGACGAGTTTCACCTCGACCTGATCGCCGAGCGTGAAGGACTCACCGGTCTTGTCGCCCACCATTCGCTGACCGCCCTCGTCGTAACGGTAATAGTCCGCGCCGATCGTGCCCGCCGGAATGAAGCCGTCCGCGCCGGTTTCCTCAAGCCTGACAAAGAGGCCGGAGCGGGTGACGCCGGTGATGCGTCCTTCGAACACCGCTCCGATACGGTCGGCGAGGAAATTCGCCGTCAGACGGTCCACGGTTTCCCGCTCGGCTGCCATGGCGCGGCGTTCGGTCGCGGAGATATGCGCGGCGATTTCGTCGAGTTCGCCGATTTCGGCGTCGGTCAGCCCGTCCTTGCCCAGATCGAATGCACGGACGAGGGCCCTGTGGACGATCAGGTCCGAATAGCGGCGGATCGGCGAGGTGAAATGCGCGTAGCGGCGCAGGTTGAGGCCAAAATGGCCGTAGTTCTCCGCCGAGTACTCCGCCTGTGCCTGGCTGCGCAGCACCACTTCGTTGACCAGCCGCTCGTGCTCGCTGCCGGAGACGCGCTCGAGAATGCCGTTGAAATGGTGGGGCAGGAGAACACCGGCCTTCGGCAGCTTCAGATCGATGGACGTGAGGAAGTCGGCCAGCGCAGCGAGCTTTTCCGGAGAGGGTGAGTCATGCACGCGGTAGAGCAGGGGAGTGTGACGATTTTCCAGTGCCTCGGCAGCAGCGACGTTCGCCAGTATCATGAACGCCTCGATGAGGCGGTGGCTATCGAGCCTCTCGGGAACGTAAACCCGTTCCACCCGGCCGTTCTTGTCGAGAACCAGCTTGCGCTCCGGGATGTCGAGTTCGAGAGGTTCGCGCGCGTCCCGCGCCCTGGCGACGGCAGCGTATGCGTCCCACAGCGGCTCGAGAACTGTCTCCGCCAGCGGCCCGGACATGTCGTCCGGCCGCCCGTCTATGGCCGCCTGCGCCTGGGCATAGCTGAGATTCGCCGCGACCTTGATCATCGCCCGGGCGAACCGGTGCCGGCGCATCCGCCCGTCCGGGCCAACGATGATCTCCGCCACGATGGCAGGCCGGTCCTGTCCCGCCTTCAGGGAACAGAGGTCCGCCGAAAGCCGCTCGGGCAGCATCGGCACGACCCGGTCGGGAAAGTAGGCGGAGTTGCCGCGTTCGCGCGCCGATCGGTCGAGCGGGCTTCCCGGGCGGACATACCAGGCGACATCGGCGATCGCGACGGTGATGACGAAACCGCCGGGATTGTCCTGATCTGTGTCGGGAGCGGCATGCACCGCATCGTCGTGGTCCTTCGCGTCCGGCGGATCTATGGTGATCAGCGGCAGCTTGCGCAGGTCCTCGCGGCCTTTCAGCGGAGCGGGCTTGGCGGCATTCGCCTCCTCAATGGCCGCTTCGGGAAATTCATGCGGGATGCCATGCGTGAGGATCGCGATCAGGCTGACGGCCTTCTCGCCTCTCATGTCGCCGACGATGTCGCGGATGATCGCGTGGGACGGGCCGGAGCGTGTCCCCCGCTTCACTTCCACCGCGACCAGGTCGCCGCGTTTCGCGTCTCCCGCATCGCCTGGAGCCACAACCAGGTCCCGGCGATCCTTCTTGTCGACGGAATGGATTACGCCGCCGCCGCCGGACTGCGGTTCGAACACGCCTATGACCGTTCGCGGCTTGCGGTCCAGCACGCGAACGACACGACCTTCGTGAAGGAACCCGCCGTCTTCCCCCTCGATCTGCCTGATGCGCACCATTACCCGGTCGCCGATGCCGGGGGCGGGAACGCGCGACTTTCTGTTTCTTTCGGCAACGATCGAGATGATCGGGGCAGCGCCGTGCGCTTCATCGTCCCAATCGGTGGGACTTGCGATCAATTCACCGTCGCGGTCGCGGCCGGTGATTTCCAGTTCCTCGACCGGGGCGAGGTGTCCCGCACGCTTGATCCCCTTCCGCCGCCCCTCGATCAGGCCTTCATCAGCCATTTCGCGGAGCAGCCGTTTCAGGGCGATCTTGTCATTGGACTTGATGCCGAAGGCCTGAGCGATCTCGCGTTTGCCCGCCTTGCCGGGATGCTCCCGCAGGAATTCGAGTATCGCCTCACGGCTGGGCAGCGTAGCCTTGTCCCTGGTCCGTCCACCTGCGGGCCGGCGACCGGCTGCCATCAGTTTTTCCCGGCCGACTTGGAAGCACGCTTGGAGGTTTTCTTGCCGCCGCCCTTGGCCGCCTTGGCGGCAAGCAGTTCGGCGGCCGTATCCATTGTGACCGATTCCGGGTCGGTCCCCTTGGGCAAGGTCGCATTGATCTTGCCGTTGGTGACATAGGGACCGTAGCGGCCCGCCTTGACCTCGATCGGGCCGCCGAAATCCGCGTGGTCGCCGAGCGCCTTGATGGTTGCCGCGGCGCCCCGCCTGCCGCCACGCTGCTGCTTCTCCGCGATTGCCGCGACCGCACGGTTCAAGCCGACGGTGAAGACCTCCTCCACCGAATCCAGATTGGCAAAGGTGCCGTCATGCAGAACGAACGGGCCATAGCGCCCGATGCCTGCCGTGATAGGCTTGCCGGACTCCGGATGGATGCCGACCTGGCGCGGCAGCGACAGGTAGGCCAGGACCTGTTCGAACTCAATCGAGGCGGGATCGACGCCCTTCGGCAGGGAGGCGCGCTTCGGCTTTTCGCCGTTCTCGGCTTCGCCAAGCTGGGCGTAGGGGCCGAACCGGCCCGTGCGGACCGTCACTTCCAGTCCGCTTTCCGGGTCGGTGCCCAGAACCCGCACGCCGTTCTCCAGGACGGCGGTCTCGTCGCCGTCGCCCAAGGCCGTCAGATCGCGGGTATAGCGGCAGTCGGGATAGTTCGAGCAGCCGATGAACGGCCCGTTCTTGCCGCGCTTGATCGACAGCCGTCCGGTCTCGCAGGACGGGCACGTTCGCGGATCGGTTCCGTCGGTCTTCGGCGGGAACAGGTAGGGACCGAGGATTTCGTTGAGCGCCTCGAAGACCTCGGAGGTCTTGAGGTCGCTCGTTGCCTCGATCTCGGCGGTGAAGTCGCGCCAGAACTCGCGCAGCACGTCCTGCCAGCCGATCTCGCCGTTCGAGATGCGGTCGAGCTTCTCTTCCAGATCGGCGGTGAAGTCGTACTCGACGTAGCGTTTGAAGAAGCCTTCGAGAAATGCAGTAACCACCCGCCCCTTCGCCTCCGGGAGGAGGCGGCGTTTGTCCAGGCGGACATACTCGCGATCCTGCAGTACCTTCAGCGTCGCCGCGTAGGTCGACGGCCGGCCGATGCCGAGTTCCTCCAGCCGCTTGATCAGCGTCGCCTCGGTGTAGCGCGGCGGCGGTTCGGTAAAATGCTGCGTCGCCGTGATCTTTTCCAAATCGAGGCTTTCGCCTTCCCTGACCGGGGGCAGGCGGCGGTCGTCCTCGTTTTCCGCATCGTCGTCGCTGCCCTCCTGATAGAGGGTGAGGAACCCGTCGAATCGCTGCACGGTTCCTACAGCACGAAGACCGTAGACCTTGCCGTCGGAACCGGCCGCCTCGATGTCGACGGTGGTGCGCTCCAGTTCGGCCGATTCCATCTGGCTGGCCAGCGTGCGCTTCCAGATGAGTTCGTAGAGGCGCGCCTGATCCTCGTCGAGACTGCGGGCGACGTCGGAGGGCCGACGTCCCAGGTCGGTCGGCCGGATCGCCTCGTGCGCTTCCTGGGCGTTCTTCGCCTTCGTGCGATAGACGCGCGGTGAGGACGGCAGGTAGCGCTCGCCGTAGTCGGACCGGATCACGTTGCGCGCGGCGTTGATCGCCTCGGGAACGATCTCCACGCCGTCGGTACGCATGTAGGTGATGAGGCCGACCGCCTCGCCGTTGACGGTGACGCCTTCGTAGAGCCGCTGCGCGGTGCGCATCGTCCGGTCGGCGGAGAAGCCGAGCTTGCGTGAGGCTTCCTGCTGAAGCGTAGACGTCATGAACGGCGGCTGCGGATGGCGCTTGACCGGCTTCTTCTCGACCGAATTCACCCGATAGGTCGCGCCTTCGAGCGCCTTCCTGAGCGTATCCGCCCAGTCCCCGGAGTTGACCGTCAGGCGGTCGATCTTCTTGCCGTCGGCGGCCGTCAGACGCGCCTCGAAGCCGTTCCCCTCGGACAGAAGGCCGGCCACGATCGACCAGTACTCCTGAGGGACGAAGCTTTCGATCTCCGCTTCGCGGTCGCAGACGATCCTGAGCGCCACCGATTGCACGCGGCCGGCGGAACGGGCGCCGGGAATCTTGCGCCAGAGGACCGGCGACAGCGTAAAGCCGACGAGGTAGTCGAGCGCCCGGCGGGCGAGGTAGGCCTCGACCAGCGGCCCGTCGATCTCTCGGGGGTGGGCGATGGCGTCGAGAACGGCCTGCTTCGTGACCGCATTGAACACCACGCGCTCGACCGGCTTGTCCTTGAGCACGCCCTTGCGGCGAAGCACCTCCAGCACGTGCCAGGATATGGCCTCGCCCTCGCGGTCGGGGTCCGTCGCCAGGATGACGCGATCGGCCGCCCTGACGGCCTTGGTGATCTCCGAGACCTGCTTGCTCTTTTTCGGATCGACCTCCCAGGTCATCTCGAAATCCTGGTCCGGCTGGACGGACCCATCCTTCGACGGCAGGTCGCGGATATGGCCGAACGACGCCAGCACGTTGTAGTCGCTGCCGAGGTATTTATTGATCGTTTTGGCTTTCGCCGGTGACTCGACGATTACAACATTCATGGTGATGCCGGTGACTTTCGGTAAATCGAAGCGGCGCTTCGCCGCGAGATATCGGCCGCGAAAATGGGGAATGCTTCATCCCAAGTCAAACTCCGCCTTCTCCCCGGCCAGCATGGCCGTGCCCCGCGCAGTACGGACATACACTTAAAAAGTGTATTTATTTAAATGCACAACTTAAGGTAAATACATTGGCGGGATGCACGATCGCCACAGCCGCGAATGCTGCCTTGGCTATCTGAGCGTCACATCTCGAGGCAACGCTTGAGGCTAAGGGGCATTATGTGGCACGACTACGGAAAAATCAGAACACATCCAAACAAAACAAGCACTTAGACGGGATTCCCGCATCGGATGCGGTAGAATATCTGTCCGGTGTCCTGCCGGAGATGATCCAGCTCGCAGAGAGGGCCGGCCTGGATCTGGTAGCGTATCTGCTGAAGATGGCGGATGACGCGGCCAGGGAAGAAGCCGCAACCGCGAAGCGCACCGGTCGCTAGTCCTATCTACTCTTTAGATCAGCGAGACGCGTTGGCCGGCGTGGCGTTCGATTCGTCCCGCGAGCTCCAGTTCGATCAGAGCCAGCATGACCTGTCCGGCCGAAAGGCCCGTCAGCCGCAGGATGTCGTCGATCGCGACCGGGCTCGGTCCGAGTGCATCGATAATTTGTCGACGGTCCGACTCGTCGATGTCCTCCGGTCTTCTCGAGCCCGTATCAGGCTCGGACAGAGGTGCAACCGGCGGCGGCGGCATCCCCAGCATGGGACGCAGGACTTCCAGCACATCGTCGGCCTTTCGGGTCAACGTCGCTCCCTGCCGAATCAACCGGTTGGTGCCGTCCGCTCTCGGGTCGAGCGGCGAACCCGGCACCGCGAAAACCTCACGACCCTGCTCAAGCGCGCAGCGTGCCGTGATCAGCGAGCCGGACCGGGCGGCCGCCTCAACCACGACCACTCCGTACGACACACCCGAGATAATCCTGTTCCGGCGGGGAAAGTCCTTGGCACGGGCCACCCAGTCCGGCGGCATCTCGGAGAGGATCGCGCCGGAAGTCTTTATTTCCTCCGCCAGTGGAACGTTCTCGGCGGGGTAAAGGTGACCGTGTCCGCCCGCAACTATGGCGATTGTTCCACCCGCGAGCGATGCCTGATGAGCGGCAGTATCGATCCCGCGCGCCAGCCCGGAGACCACCACGATTCCCTCCGCCGCCAGGTCGTTGGCCAGCATCGTGACCAACCGGCGCCCGAGCGCAGAGCAGTTTCGCGATCCCACGATGGCAACCATCGGCCGGCCGGTGACCGCAAGGTTGCCGGATGCGTAGAGAAGCGGCGGCCCGCCCTCCACACCGGCAAGCCGCGGCGGATAGCCGGCTTCTCCCGCCGTGACGAGGCGCGCACCCAATCGCGACGCCATTGCCAGTTCGCGTTCCGCATCGTGGAGCGGACATATGCGGATCGACCGCTTCAGACCTCCGCGGGCCGACAGTTCCGGCAGGGCTTCCAGCGCTTCCCTGGCGCCCCCGAAACGGTTGATCAGGAGGCGGAAGGTGGCCGGCCCCACATTTTCGCTGCGCAGAAGCCGCAACCATTCAAGCTTCTGGCGATCCGTCAGGACGGCGGCGTGCCTTCCCCCTTTGCCGGTCACGACCTGGCGCGGCCGATGCGGCTCTCCTCGCCACGAACAAGTCGACGGATGTTCGCTGCGTGCCGGAAAAACAACAGAACCGTGAGACAGGCGAACAGTCCGGCATTCTGCCATTGGCCGACGACCGCAAACAGGATCGGAGACAAGAAACTGGCGACGAGCGCGGAGAGCGACGAATACCGCGTGGTGAAGGCGGTCAGCAGCCAGAGGGCGGCGAAGAAGAACGCGGCCGGCCAGTACAGCCCCAGCAGCAAGCCGATGTAGGTGGCCGTCCCCTTGCCGCCGCGGAATTTCAGCCATACCGGGAACAGGTGGCCGAGAAAGGCGCCGAGCGCAGCGCACAGCGCGGTGTCCGCCCCCCATTGGGCGGCGATCACCACCGCTGCGGTACCCTTCAACGCGTCACCGAGAAAGGTCAGTCCCGCGGGCAGCTTGCGGCCGGTGCGCAACACGTTGGTGGCGCCGACGTTGCCGGAGCCGATGGTCCGAAGGTCGCCCAGCCCGAACAGCCTCGTCACGATGGGACCGAACATGATCGAGCCCGCGAGGTACCCGAACACCAGCGCTGCGAGCAGGTAGGGCAGAGCGGCACTCCAACTTGTCGGTTCGGGCATGTCGTGCGTTCCGGCCTCGGTCAGCGGGAACCGTAATCGTAGACAGTCCGCCCGGCAACGATCGTCCGCAGAACGCGACCCTGCATCCGGGCATCCTCGAATGGCGTATTCTTCGATCGCGACGACAGTTCGTCCACCTTGACGATCCACGGCATGTCGGGATCGAAGAAGATGATGTCGGCTGGTTTGCCCGCCTCCAGGCTTCCCCCTTCCAGACCGAGAAGCCCTGCCGGCCGTGTGGACATGGCATCGATCAGGCGGATCAGCGGCACGTCTCCGGAATGGTACAACCGCAGCGCGGCAGCCAGCAGCGTCTCCAGACCTATGGCACCGTCTTCGGCCTCGGCGAAGGGGTGGCGCTTGGTCTCCACGTCCTGAGGATCGTGGCTCGAGACGATCACGTCGATAAGGCCTTCCGAAAGAGCCTCGACAAGCCCCAGCCGATCGTCTTCGGTCCGAAGTGGCGGCGACAGCTTCACGAATGTGCGGTAGGCGCCGACGTCGTTCTCGTTGAGCGTCAGATTGTTTATGGACACTCCGGCGGTGACGGGCAGGTTCTTGTCCTTGGCGCGGCGGAGGGTCTTCAGCGAGGCTGCCGCGGACAATTGCCCGGCGTGATACCGACCTCCCGCGAGCCCGACGAGCTTCAGATCCCGCGACAGCATGACGGTCTCGGCCTCGGCGGGAATGCCGGGAAGGCCGAGGCGTGTCGCCGTTTCGCCTTCGTGCATGACGCCTTCGCCGACCAGGTCGGGATCTTCCGGATGGTGCACGATCAGGGCATCGAAATCCCTGGCGTATGTCAAAGCGCGGCGCATGGTCTGGGCGTTGGTGATCGGCCGCCTGCCGTTGGTGAAGGCGACAGCACCGGCCTCCGAAAGGAGCCCGATCTCCGATATCTCCACGCCGTTGAGATCCTTGGTGAGGCCCGCCATCGGCCGCACGCGTACGATCGACGTGCCGCGCGCCAGCCGCTGTACGTAGTCGACGAGCGCGACGTCATCGATCACCGGATCGGTGTCCGGCATGCACACCATTGTCGTGACACCTCCGGCCGCTGCGGCGCGGCTGGCGGAGGCGATCGTTTCGCGATGCTCGAAGCCGGGTTCGCCAGTGAACACCCGCATGTCGACGAGCCCCGGCGCGACGACCTTGCCGCCGGCGTCGACGATCTCCGCGTCTTCGGGAAACGTCTCAGCGCTGAGATGCGAGCCGATATCGGCGATGCGCCCTTTCCGTACCAGCAGCCCGCCGATTTCGTCGCGACCTGTAGACGGATCGACGAGCCTGGCGTTGTGGAAGCCGACCGGAGCCACACGCTCGCGCTCGAACCTTTCCGGAGATCCCCATACTGCCATCTGCGACCTCACGCGTTCGGCAGGTTGCGGGCGAGAGCCTCGAGCACCGCCATACGCACGGCGACGCCCATTTCGACCTGCTCGCGGATGACACTCTGCGGGCCGTCGGCGACGTCGCTGTCGATTTCCACTCCGCGGTTCATCGGGCCGGGGTGCATGACGATGGCATCGGGTCTGGCGAGGGCCAGTTTCGCCGCATCGAGGCCGAAATAATGAAAGTACTCCCGGACCGACGGCACCAGCGCACCCTGCATGCGCTCT
Source organism: Microbaculum marinum (assembly GCF_037855135.1). Taxonomy (NCBI): domain Bacteria; kingdom Pseudomonadati; phylum Pseudomonadota; class Alphaproteobacteria; order Hyphomicrobiales; family Tepidamorphaceae; genus Microbaculum; species Microbaculum marinum. The sequence goes on along the minus strand of NZ_JAZHOF010000007.1, from coordinate 292,337 downwards.
CGCTGCAGCCGCAGCATCATCACGACATCGGCGTCGCGGATACCGGTTCCAAGGTCAGTGTAGATCTCGACGCCGGTGCGCTCGATACCAGCGGGCAGCAGCGTAGACGGCGCCACGAGACGGACCCGGGCGCCGACCGCGCTGAGCAGCAGGATGTTGGAGCGGGCGACGCGGCTGTGCAGGATGTCGCCGCAGATCGCTACCGTGAGACCCTGCAGGCGACCCTTGTGGCGGCGCATCGTCAGCGCGTCGAGCAGTGCCTGCGTCGGGTGCTCGTGTGCACCGTCCCCGGCATTGACCACCGAACAGCCGACCTTCCTGGCGAGAAGTTCCACCGCGCCCGCCGAATGATGGCGAACGACGATCAGGTCGGGATGCATCGCATGCAGCGTCACGGCCGTATCGAGAAGGGTCTCGCCCTTCTTCACCGACGACGAACCGACCGACATGTTCATGACATCCGCCCCGAGGCGCTTGCCGGCGAGTTCGAACGAACTCTGCGTCCGGGTCGACGCTTCGAAGAACAGATTGATCTGGGTTCGGCCGCGCAGCGTCGACAGCTTCTTCTCGACCTGGCGGTTGATGTCGACGAAGCCGTCGGCGAGATCGAGGAGGCTGACGATGTCGGCCGGCGAAAGCTGGTCGATGCCCAACAGGTGGCGATGCGGAAAGGTAATCGGCGAGGGGGCGGGCGCAGCGGTCATCAAAGCCGTGCGTATAGGCGGAGTCCGCGCGGCCGGCAAGCGCGCACTTGGCCTTCCGGGACAACTGTGGACGAATGGCCGGCGGGCGCGCTTGACGGGCCACGCAGGAGTCGTCAACTCTAGTGGCGGCCCGGTCGGGGCCTCCACGTCCGCGGAAAGGGCTGCGCCCACGATCGCTCCGGACTGGACTGACGTTCTCAGATCCCTTTTCGGTCTGCCGGCGGACACAGGCCTCGGAAAGGGGATTCCGTCATGACCGACCGCGACCAGCGGGCAGCCGACCCGTTTCGGCTCAATCTCGAACAGCAGAAGAAGCGCGCCAAGGACCTGCTCAAGGCGCTGAAATCGGGCGACCCGGACGCAATGGAACGCATCCGGGCGAACCATCCGGATGCTCGCCGCGACGGCTCCCGCCCGGACGGCCTCGACCGGCTATCGGACGCCCAACTCGTGATCGCACGTGAACTCGGCCTCCCGAGCTGGCCCGCCCTCAAGAGCCATATCGCGGCTATGGAGCGCAACCGGTCCGACATGCAGTCGGGTCGAACGCTGGACACTGACATGGACACGCTGCACATCCGGTGCGGAATGGACGTGAAGCAGGCCCTGTCCGACGCAGGGTTTTCCGGCGACTTCCTCGAATACTCCGATCCGTTCTGCCAGGGCCCGGTTGTGGCTGCCGACGACTTCCTGGACCGGCGGGCCGGCTTCCTGGCTGACGCCTACGGCGCGGAAATGGGGCTGACGAAGGCGCGATGCCTGGCTCGACTCGAAAGCGAAGAAGCGGCACTGGCGTCGGCCGCCGCCCGGTACGAGCGGGTGGTGCTGTGGTTCGAACACGACAGCTACGATCAGCTCATTCTGGCCCGTTGTCTTGTGCAGTTCGCCGAGTTCGGCGCGGCTTCGACGCTGGAACTGATAGACATCGACCGCTTTCCCGGCTCGATCAGGTTCATCGGTCTCGGGCAGCTGCCGCCCGAGGCGCTGAGGCTGCTCTGGTCGAAGCGCCGGGCCATCTCGCGCGAACAACTGGACCTGGGCGCCCGGGTCTGGAGGCATCTGCGGGCTCCGGAACCCGTTTCATTGTACGGCGCCGTGGAGGCGGCTGCGAGGGGCCCCGGCGCAGCGGCGCTTCCCCACATGCGGGGCGCCGTCCTCCGGCACCTCCAGGAGCTTCCTTCCGTGCGCAGCGGCGCGGGCTTCACCGAGGCGATGGTGCTGGAGATCCTGTCGGGCGGCCAGATGCCGATCGGCATGGTCTACCGCGACCTGATGGTGGAGAAGGAGCCGCAGCCATGGCTCGGCGACCTGATGTTCCTGCACATCGTCGAGACGATGCTTGCCGCCGCCGATCCGGCAATCGCCGTCGATCCCGACGGCGCGGACGCGCACTGGCCGCAGCGCCGGATCGCGCTGACCGGGGCGGGACGGGCCGTGCTGGCGGGCGAGCGCGACTACATGTCCCTCGGCCCGCCGGAACGCTGGGTCGGCGGCGTGCGGATCGCCGCAGGATCGGACAACTGGCGGTGGGATTTCGAAGGCGGGCGGCCGGTGCGGATGCCGGCTCAGGTCTGACGCACAAGGCCGGCCGCGTCGTCGCCGGGTTCGCCATCGGTCCCCACGACGCGATTGCGGCCGGTGGTCTTCGCCGAGTACAGGCGCTTGTCGGCCGCCGACAGCAGCGAAATGAAGTTGGTCCCGTCCTGGGGGGACGTCGCAAGCCCGATGCTGATGGTCAGCGGCTCGCGCAGGTCCGGGTTCCTCAGCGTCGCCGTCTGCCAGTGCAGCCGGTCGGCAAGCGACCTGGCGCCATCGGCCGCCAGATTGTTGGAGACGACGACGAACTCGTCCCCGCCAAACCGGTAGATCCGGTCCGAATCTCGCAGGCTGTGCGTCAGCATCTGGGCCAGCGACCGCAGCACCGCATCGCCGACGAGATGGCCGAACTCGTCGTTGACCCGCTTGAAGTCGTCGATGTCGATCAGCAGCACGCTGACCGGCATGCCGCGCTTGATCGATCCCATGATCATGTTCTCGGCCTCGCTTTCCATCTGGCCGCGATCCGAGACCCCGGTCAGCCCGTCGCGGCCCGTGCGCTGGAGCAGTTCCTCGTAGCGCTGCCGGTAGGTGAGGGCGTCGAACACGTCGAGCAGGCGGGGATGGGCGAAGCCGTCGAAGACCCGCGGCTCGAAATACCGCAGGTAGGCGGTCACCAGGACGGCGCAGATGCACGCCGTCGTCGCCTTTGCCACCCAGCCGCCGAGGAAGGTGTCGACCGGCACCTCGGCCACCAGGTGCAGCACCGGCCAGAACATCAGCTGGTCGAAGGTCAGCACGATGACGCCGCTGGCGGCGAGGCGCGCCAGCATCGAGCCCCTGTACCAGCGGCCGAGTTGCTCGTAGACGAGGATGATCAGGATGCCGTCGGCGAGCAGCAGCAGCGTGCCCCAGATCATCAGCGTGCCCATCTGGTCCATGAACAGGAAGTCGGGGGCGGGGCCGGCGGTGGGGACGATGACGTTGGCGCGCAGCAGGGCGACGAGGCCGATGGTCAGGATGTTGCCCATGAACAGGCCGTAGATCGGCTGCCGCACGGCGACGGCGTCCTCACGGATGTAGACGAGCAGCAGCAGCATGATCTTGCCGGAGAACAGGATCGTCGATCCCGGCGAGACGACGATGCCCGGCGGCACCGCGACGTAGAAGGTGGCGGCAAGGTAGGTCTCGAGGAAATGCATCGCCCCGAGCGCGCAGAAGAAGATGCCGATGCCGTAGCGATGCCTCAGGCCGAACAGCGTCGCCATGACCATGAAATACAGTGCGAGCTGCAGCAGCAGCAGCCCCAAATCCGCTATCGCCACGAATCATCCCCAAGCGTCGGATGTTCAGCCGCACAGTCGACGCAGTGCAAATCAATACGCCACTTAAGTTCTGATTTGCAGCCCCCGGATGCCTAAAAATTCCGCAGATCCGGCCGAATCCCGGCGCGGCCGGACGCGTGCCGGAGATATTATACCACCACCAGCAGTGTCAGCCACATCGGAAGGGTCACCGTCGCGCAGATCGTTTGCAGCGTGATGATCTCCGCCATCAGCCTGTCGTCGCCGCCGAGTTGCCGGGCGAGGAGGTAGGCGTTCGCGGCGGTGGGAGCGGCGAGTGCCACGATCGCCGTGCCGAGGGCGGCGCCGGACAGCTGGAAGACGGTGGCGTATCCGAAACCGATCAGGGGCATGACCAGGAGCCTGAGAGCGGTGCCGATCAGGTGTCTGGCGCGCGGTCGGCGCAGGGCCCGGATATCCAATCCCATCCCCACGGCGACGAGCGCGATCGCAAGCGCCGCACGCCCGAGGATGTCCAGCGTCGCGGCGACCGGTCCGGCAGGCCGAAGCCCTGTCGTGCTGAGCACAAGCCCGATCACGCAGGCGATGATCAGCGGATTGCGGGCGATCTCCCTGACCAGCACCAGCAGAGGCGGTCGCGCGCCGCCGGCATAGTGGGAGAGCACAACGACGGCCATAAGGTTGAGGACCGGCACCATGGCGACGATCGCCACGGCGATCAGCGTCAGCCCTTCGGTCCCGAAGAGACTGCCGGCCAGCGCCAGCGCGACAAAGGTGTTCCAGCGTGTCGCGCCCTGGAAAACCGAGGTGAAGGCGGGCCCCTCGAGCCCGATGGCGGACCTGAGCAACGGCTGCAACATCAGGCACAGCGCGCCCATCGTTACCACCGACAGGAACAGGGTGGCGCCGAGCGCCCGCCAGGACAGCACGCCATAATCGGCGAGCCCGAGGGTCAGCACGATCAGACAGGGAAAGAGCACGTAATACGCCAGCCGGTCGATGCCGGTGCGCCCCGCCTCGTCGATGAGTCCGAACCGCCGAACGGCCCAGCCCGCCGCGATGACGACGAGCACGGGCAGCAGGCTTTCAAGCGCTGTCAGCATGGCGCGCTCCGGGTGGCACTGTCACGGCGCGGGGTCCGGCCGCAAGGCGGCGAGGCGGTCGATGGCGCCTTGCAGGATGTAGGCGGCCGCCACCTTGTCGACGATCTCGGCGCGCTTCCGTCGGCTGGTGTCGGCGTCGATCATCGCGCGGGTAACTGCGACGGTCGATAGCCGCTCATCCCAGAGCAGGATCGGGAGGTCGACGATTCCGGCGAGATTGCGCGCAAAGGCCCGAGCGGCCTGTGCCTTGGGACCCGACGTCCCATCCATGTTGAGCGGAAGACCGATCACAAGGCCCGCCACCGCGTTCTCGGAACACAGCCGTGCGATGACTGCTCCGTTGTCCCTGAACTTGCCCTTTTTGAGGCCCACGAGCGGCGACGCAATACGCCGTCCGCCGTCGCAGAGGGCGATTCCGATCGTTCTTTCGCCCGGGTCGATGCCAAGCAGCGCCCCGCGGGCGGGCAGGGCTGCAGCGAATGCTTCGGCATCGTCGTAGGGCGCGTTCATGCCGATGCTCCTACCAGACTGAGCGCCGCTCCGCAGCGGTTGTTGCCGTAATGGGGGTGCGCTAAGTGTCGGAGTGAATTCCCAGACGGCGGCCGCGACCGCCGCCAGGCGCGAGAGGGAGACCTTCCGACATGAGGATTACCTGGTTCGGACACTCGGCGTTCCGAGTTGAAACCGGCAACGCCGTCATCATCATCGATCCGTTCCTGACCGACAACCCGACCTGGAACGGATCGGTCGACGATGCCACGAACGGTGCGACGCATGTCGTGCTGACGCACGGCCATTCCGATCACATCGGCGACACGGTCGATATCTGCAGGTCGACGGGCGCGGTGCTGGTGGCCAACTTCGAGATCTGCATGTACCTGTCGGGCAAGGGCGTGGAGAACTTCAGTCCCGCCAATCACGGCGGACGGCTGCACTTCGACGATTTCGACGTTGCATTTGTCCAGGCCTGGCATTCGTCGTCCGAGATCGTCGACGGCAAGCCGCTCTATCTCGGCAACCCCGCCGGGGTGATAATCTCTCCCAAGTCCGGCGCCGGAAAGGTGCTGTACCACATGGGCGACACCGACATCTTCTCCGACATGGGACTGATCAACGAGATCTACAAACCCGCCGTGGGCATCGTACCGATCGGCAACCGCTTCACGATGGGCGCCGAACTGGCGGCGATGGCGTGCAAGAAGTACTTCGACTTCGAGACGGTCATCCCCTGCCACTACGGTACGTTCCCCATCATCGACGCGACAGCCGACAAGTTCGTCTCCGAAGCCTCGGGCGTGAACGTGGTGGTGCCGGATCGCGGCGTGGCCATCGACGTGTGACCGGGTCGCCGGGCAGGGGAAGGATGCCGGCGAGCGACGGCGGCCGTCCGGCCCTGTCCCGCTGGTCGACCTGGTGGCCGCACGATCGCCGATCGTGCGGCAGTCGTAGGGGGTCGGGTGTTTTCGGGCCCGATTGACGCGTGCTTCCGGGGGCGCCTAGTATTCGAAGCTTAAAATAAAGCTCAGCTTCCAGACGAACCGGGGAACACAATGAAACGCACACTGTGGCTTGGAGCTGCGATTGTCGCCGTCCTCTCGGGGCCGGCCCACGCCGAGGAAGTCACATTGCGCGCCGCGAGCGCGTTCGGCCTGGGCACCGCGTTCGCAAAACCTTTCGAAACCTTCGTCGAATGGCTCAACGCGAACGGCAAAGGCGTGATCCAGATCGATCTCGTCGGCGGCCCCGAGGCGGTGCCGCCGTTCGAACTCGGCAATGCGGTGTCGAGCGGCGTCGTCGACATGGGCAACGTGCCCGCCGCCTTCTACACCAACATCATTCCGGAAGGCGACGCGCTGAAGCTTGCGAAGAACCCGATCGAGGAACAGCGGCAGAACGGCTGCTACGAGCTCATCGACTCACTCCACCAGGAGAAGATGGGGGTGAAGTATCTCGCCCGGTTCGGCGACCGGATCCCGTTCCATCTCTACCTCACAAAGCCGGTGGAGGGTCCTGACCTGAGCGGCCTGACCATCAGGACGACGCCGGTCTACCAGGCGATGTTCGAGACGCTGGGCGCAAACCTCGTGCGCACCGCCCCCGGCGACGTCTACACGGCGCTCGAACGCGGCACGATCGACGGATACGGCTGGCCCATTCAGGGCGTCCTCGATCTCGGCTGGCACGAGCAGACCAAGTACCGTGTCGATCCGAGCTTCTACGGTGTCGAGGTGGGCGTGATCGTCAACCTCGATACCTGGAATGGCCTGAGCGACGAGCAGCGCGCATTCCTGGAGAAGGCTGCGGGCGAACTGGAGGCGATGAACGCCGAGTCGATCGAGATCAACGCGAAGGAAGACGCCGCCCAGCGCGAAGCGGGGATCGAGGTGATCGAATTCACCGGCGATGATCGCGACAAGTGGCTGAACACGGCCTACGACGAGGGCTGGAAGGCGATCGACTCGATCAATTCGGATTTCGCTGCGAAGTTGAAGCCCTGCTTCGGCTAGGCCGGCAGCCTTTCCAGGATGGCCCGCTCCTCGATGCGGTCGGTCCGGCTGGAAGGCGTCTATCGCACCGTCACGACGGCGCTCGCAATTCTGGCCGGCATCATCCTGTGCGCGATCGCGCTGGCGATACCGGTCGACGTGACACTCAGGGCCTGCTGCTCGTCCGCGATCTTCGGCTTGGGTGACCTGACCGAGCACGGCATCGCCGCGGCGACGTTTCTCGGTGCGCCCTGGGTGCTCTGCAAGAACGCCCACGTCGCCGTCGACATCTTCGTCAATCGCCTGTCCGAGCAGTCACGCAACCGTCTCGACGTGATCGTGAACCTGATAGGGGCAGCTGTCTCGGCCGTGTTCTTCTGGTACGTCCTGCAGGCCCTGATCATTGCCGCCTCGCGCGGGTCTATGGTGCGCGGCATCATCGTCGTTCCGGAGTGGCTGACCTTCCTTTCTCCGACGGTTTCGGGGGCTCTGCTGGCGATCGGCTTCCTGCTCAGGATCGGCGTATCCGCCCGGACTTGCCACGCGCCGGGGCTGTAGCCGATGGACTGGCCGCTAACACTCTGCCTGATGCTCGGCGGTCTGGTATTGCTGCTCGCCATCGGGCTGCCGGTGGCCTTCGGCTTCATCGCCGTCAACGTGGTCGGCGCGTTCTTCATCCTCGGCGGCGAGAACGGCCTCGTCCAGATGGCGCGCAATTCGGTCCAGTCGGTCAGCAGTTTCCAACTGGTGCCGATCGCCCTGTTCATCCTGATGGGCGAGATCATGTTCCAGTGCCGGCTGGCCCACAGGGCGATCGACGCGGTGGATCGTGTTGTGACGAGGATCCCGGGGCGGCTTTCGATCGTCTCGGTGCTGGCCGGCACGATATTCGCCGCTCTCTCCGGTTCGACGATCGCGAACACGGCGATGCTGGGGTCGACACTGCTCCCGTCGATGCTGAAGCGCGGCTACCATCCGATGCTGGCGATGGGACCGATCATGGGATCGGGCGCCATCGCGATGCTGATCCCGCCATCCGCGCTGGCCGTGCTGGTCGGCAGTCTGGCCGGCATATCGATCGCCGGCTTGCTTGTGGCGGGCATCATCCCGGCGCTCATCCTGTCGGCCCTGTTCGTGGCCGTGATCATCTCGGTCGCCACCCTGCGTCCCCAGTACGCCCCGTCGGACGATCTGCCGGAAATGGACCTGTGGAGCCGTTGGCAGCCGTTCCTTGTCCACGTCGTGCCCCTTTCAGGAATCTTCGTCGTGGTGATCGGCAGCCTCCTGGCCGGGCTTGCGACTCCGTCGGAGTCCGCGGCACTCGGCTGCGTCGCCGCGCTGATCGCGGCCGCCGCCTATCGCTCGGTCTCCGCCGACGCGCTCATGACTGCCGTGATGGAGACCGTGAAGCTCTCGGTGATGATCCTGTTCATCATCGCGGCCAGCCAGACCTTCAGCCAGATCCTGTCGTTCAGCGGCGCGACGCGCGGGCTGATCGGGCTTATCGAGGCCTACGATCTGACGCCGATGCAGATCCTGCTGGGAATCATCCTGATCCTCCTGTTTCTCGGCTGCTTCATCGATCAGGTGAGCATGCTGATGGTCACCGTTCCGATCTTCGTTCCGCTGGCGGCGAGTGCCGGCATCGACAAGATCGTGCTCGGGGTCATCTACCTGCTGACGATGGAAATCGCGCTGCTGACGCCGCCCTTCGGCCTGCTCCTGTTCGTGATGCAGGGCGTTGCGCCGCCCCAAATCCGAATGCGCGACATCTACAGCGCCGTCGTGCCGTTTCTTGCAGCGAAGCTCTTCGTGCTGGCGCTGGTCGTCCTGTTCCCGCTGCTGGGCACCTGGCTGCCGGCGCAACTGGGGCGATGACTGCAATTCGCGGGATGGCCATGGCCGGGATTCGCACGCGTTGCCTTGGGCGGACCGCCGGTGCTATAGGCGTCTCGACGGCAGCTATTCGCCGAATTCCCGCAGATTGATACAAGGATCGCGGCCATGTCGGTCGACATCGACACCGTTAAGCGCATTGCGCGTCTGGCTCGCATCGCCGTCACCGAAGACGAGGCGCAGCACCTGCAGGGCGAGCTCAACACGATCCTGGGCTGGGTGGAGCAACTGGGAGAGCTCGACGTTACCGATGTCGAGCCGATGACCAGCGTCGTCCAGGTCGAGATGAAGAAGCGGCAAGACGCGGTGACCGACGGGGGCATCGCCGACGACATCGTCGCCAACGCGCCGGAAACCGAGGACCACTACTTCGTCGTTCCGAAGGTGGTGGAGTAGATCCGGCCATGACGGTGACCATCGCCGCGGAGAGTCCGTTGCAGGACGACGTGCGAGCGCTCGTCGCGGATCTGAACGAGACGCTGCTCGAGCTGTCGCCGCCGGAATTCTGCTTCCATATGACTGCAGAGGAAATGGCGGGCGCCGATACGACGGTGTTCGTCGCACGGGACGGCGGGGCCGCGGTCGGCTGCGGCGCCCTCAGGCGTCACGGCGGCGGGGTCGCCGAAGTGAAGCGGATGTACACGCGTCCCGGCCACCAGGGGCAGGGGATCGGCGGGCGGATCCTCGACGAGATCCTCGCGCTGGCGCGGCAAGAGGGGATTGGCCGCCTCGTGCTGGAGACCGGCGACCGGCACGATGCAGCCTGGCGGATCTACGAGCGGGCCGGGTTCAACCGCTGCGGAGCCGTGCTCGACTATCCCGATTCCGGGTATTCCATCTTCTACGAGAAGTCGCTTCAGATATGACCGACCTGACCAGACTGACGATTTCCGAGGCCCGCGACGGGCTGAAGGGCAGGACGTTTTCGGCCGTCGAGCTGACCGACGCCTATCTTGCCGCCATCGAGGCCGCGCGGCGCCTGAATGCCTACGTTGCCGAGACGCCGGATCAGGCGCGCGAGATGGCGGCTGCTTCCGACCGGCGCCTCGCCAACGGCGACGCCCGTCCGCTGGAGGGAATACCGCTCGGCATCAAGGACCTGTTCTGCACCAGGGACGTGCACAGCCAGGCCGGCAGCCACGTGCTGGACGGCTTCAAGCCGCGCTATGAATCGACGGTCACGGCAAACCTGTGGGCCGACGGTGCGGTGATGCTGGGCAAGCTCAACATGGACGAGTTCGCCATGGGCTCGTCCAACGAGACGTCCTACTACGGGCCCGTCATCAATCCCTGGCGATCAAAGGCCAACAACGCGGATCTGGTTCCCGGGGGGTCCTCTGGCGGATCGGCCGCAGCGGTGGCGGCCCGTCTCTGCGCGGGCGCGACCGCCACCGACACCGGCGGCTCGATCCGCCAGCCGGCCGCTCTCACCGGCACCGTCGGGATCAAGCCGACATACGGGCGCTGCTCCCGGTGGGGCATCGTCGCCTTCGCCTCGTCGCTCGATCAGGCCGGGCCGATCGCCCGTACCGTCCGCGACGCGGCGATAATGCTGCGGTCGATGGCATCGGTCGATCCGAAGGACACCACCTCCGTCGACATCGAGGTACCCGACTACGAGGCCGCCGTCGGCAAGTCGGTGAAAGGCATGCGGATCGGCATCCCCAGGGAATACCGGCTGGACGGCATGCCGGCGGAGATCGAGGAATTCTGGACCCGCGGCGCGGCCTGGCTCAGGGACGCCGGCGCCGAACTCGTCGACATCTCGCTGCCGCACACGAAGTACGCCCTGCCAGCCTACTACATCGTCGCGCCGGCCGAAGCGTCGTCGAACCTCGCCCGCTACGACGGGGTTCGCTACGGGCTCAGGGTCGACGGCGACGACGTCATCGACATGTACGAGAAGTCGCGCTCGGCGGGCTTCGGCGCTGAGGTGAAGCGCCGCGTGCTGATTGGGACCTACGTGCTGTCGGCCGGCTACTACGATGCGTACTACCTGCAGGCCCAGAAGGTTCGCACGTTGATCAAGCGGGACTTCGAGACGGTGTTCGCAGATGGCATCGACGCGATCCTCACTCCGGCGACTCCGTCGGCGGCCTTCGGCGTCGCGGCGATGTCGACGGCCTCGCCGATCGAGATGTACCTGAACGACATCTTCACGGTGACGGTGAACATGGCCGGCCTGCCCGGGATCTCGGTGCCGGCGGGGCTCAACGCCGAAGGGCTGCCGCTCGGGCTGCAGCTGATCGGCCGGCCCTTCGACGAGGCGACGCTGTTCCGGGCCGGCCAGGTGGTCGAGGATGCCGCCGGGACGTTCTCGCCGGACGGCTGGTGGAGCTAGGCCGGGAGTGCCCCGAGACGGTTCGAGCCGGAACGTCAGCCTTGATATCGGCTCAATGACCGCTTAATCACGGCGGCCGGTCGGGCCGCCCTGCTGATGCCACATTGCTGCGGGGATTTTCCCGCTCAGGGCCTCGGCCCGGCGAGGTGCCATGGGGATTTGCGCGAGGCGGGATCCCCGGATAGGTTGTCTGCCCAGACGGGCCCGCCGGGGTACGGCGTAGAGAAGAAAGAAGGCGCGGGCGGTTCTGCATGTCCGATATTTTCCGTGAAGTCGAGGAAGACGTCCGCCGCGAGCAGCTCAAGAAGCTGTGGGACAGGTACGGTATCGTCGTCATCGCCGTCGCCGCGCTGATCGTGCTGGGCACGGCCGGCTGGCGCGGCTGGCAATGGTATTCCGAGCGCCAGGCGGCAGCGCTGGGGGCGGAGTACTACGAGGCGGTGCAGCTTGCCCGCGACCAGCCTTCCGAGGCTGAGGCCGCCTTCAACGAGATCGCCGCGAAGGGCGGCGGCTTTGCGGCGCTGGCGCGCCTGCGCGCCGCCGCGGCGCGCGCCGAGGGCGGCGACCTCGACGGCGCGGTGTCGGAGTACGACGCGATCTCCTCCGGTTCCGGGGTGCAGACCGACCTGCGCGATGTCGCCCGGATCCGGGCGGGCTACATACTGTTGCAGCAGGACGACCGGCCCGGCGTCGAGCAGCGTGTCGGCGATCTGGCGGCAGAGGGCAATCCGTGGCGCAATTCGGCGCGGGAACTGCTCGGGCTGGCGGCCTACCAGGACGGCGACACGGATACCGCGACGGCCCGCTTCGAGGAAATTCTCGGGGACAACGAAACACCCTCCGACATGCGGGCCCGGGCCCAGCTGATGATATCGCTGCTGGCGGCCGATCGCCCGATGTCGAGCGGCGAGGACGCTGCAGCGGAGCAATGATGCCGGCAATTTCGACGCCCCTGCGGTTCACCGCCATTCTGCTGCTGCTCGCCGGAGGCATCTCCGCCTGCAGCGAACCGCCGTCGCTCGAAGACTTCACCCTGGTCGGCAATCCCTTTGCCGAGAAGGAGAAGCGTCTTCCGGGCGAACGGCGCGAGGCGATCAAAAGCACCGGCGGTATCACGGTGGACGAGTCCGTTGCGGCTTCGCCCGTCAGCATTCCTCCGGCCCAGGATATCGGCGGCTGGTCGCAGCCCGGCGGAGTCGCCTCCAACGCCCCCGGCAACGTTGCGATATCCAGCGGCGGCGGCGGCTGGTCGGTGTCCGTCGCCCGGGTGGACAAGCGCGGCCGGCTCACGGCGACGCCGATCGTCTACCGCGGCGTCGTAATCGTCATGGATCAGCAGGCGAACGTATCGGCCTATTCCCTGAACGGTGGCGGACGCAGCTGGTCGGTGGCGCTCAAGCCCGAGAAGGAGGACAGTCCGTCCTTCAACGGCGGCATCGCGGCCGAGGGTGGCTTCGTCGTCGCGGCGACCGGATACGGCACCGTGGCAGGCGTGAGCGCCACCGACGGCGGCATCCTGTGGTCGATGGAACTGGGGGCGCCTGCGCGCAGCGCGCCGACGATCGCGAACGGCAAGGCCTACGTGGTCTCCGCCGACAACATCATCTATTCGATTTCGATCGACGACGGCTCGATCCTCTGGAGCTATTCCGGCATCGGCTCCTCCGCGGGCGTGCTCGGCAACGCGAGCCCCGCCGTTTCCGGCGACCAGGTGATCGTTCCCTATTCCTCCGGCGAGATTCTGTCTTTCAGCACCGAGACCGGCGATCCGAAGTGGATCGACGCGCTGACCGGGGCCAATCGCTTCACCGCAGTTTCCGGCCTGACGGACGTTTCGGCCGCTCCGGTAGCCTATGACGGGCAAGTGTACGCCGTCAGCGTCTCTGGCCGGATGATCGCGGTCGGCATGCGGGACGGCAACCGGATCTGGGCGCAGAACGTCTCGGGCGCGCATACCCCGGCCGTTGCCGGCAACAGCATCTTCGTTGCGACGCTCGGCGGCGAAGTGGTGGCGCTGGACCGAAGGTCCGGCGCGGTGCGGTGGATCACCGACCTGTCGCAGTCCACGGATTCGAAAGCCAAACGGCCGACGAGTCTCGCCGGTCCGCTGCTGGCAGGCAGTCAGCTCTGGCTGGGCACCTCCGATGGTCGTCTGATAACGCTGGATCCTTCCAATGGGACGGTCGTTTCGACGCAGACAATCGGCAATCCGGTCTATATTAGTCCGATCGCCGCGGGCGGCCGGATTCTGGTCCTCGACAACTCGGGCAAGCTGTCGGCCTTCTGACAGCGATTCCCTTCGACCGGTTCGAATGTGGCGGACCCGGCGGCACAGTAGTCCGACAGGGAATCGCCCGGAGCAATGGCGCATACGCTCAAACCACTGACGGTCGCGATCGTCGGCCGTCCCAACGTCGGCAAGTCGACATTCTTCAACCGGCTCGTCGGCCGGCGGCTCGCGCTCGTCGACGACCGGCCGGGCGTGACGCGCGATCGGCGCGAAGGCGAGGCCAAACTCGGCGACCTCGCCCTGACCATCATCGACACGGCGGGGTTGGAGGAGGCGGACGCCGACAGCCTGGAGGGGCGCATGCGGGCCCAGACCGAGCGCGCCGTCGCCGATGCGGACGTGTCGGTGTTTCTGATCGACGCCCGTGCCGGCGTGACACCGGCCGACAGGCACTTCGCCGACCTGCTGCGCCGATCCGGAAAGCCGGTCGTGCTCGTGGCCAACAAGTGCGAAGGCGCGGCCGGCGAAGGCGGATTCTACGATGCCTATTCCCTCGGCTTCGGCGAACCTGTCCCGTTTTCCGCCGAGCATGGACTGGGGCTTGCCGATCTCGTCCTCGCACTGGAGGAGCACGCCTCGGAGGACGCGGTGCCGGGATCGGCCCGGCGCGACGAGGAGAGCGGGCCGGTCCGCGTCGCCGTGGTCGGCCGCCCCAATGCGGGAAAGTCGACCCTGGTCAACAAGCTGATCGGCGAAGACCGCATGCTGACCGGGCCTGAAGCCGGCATTACACGAGACTCGATTTCGGTGGACTGGCAGTGGAAGGGCCGTCCGGTGCGGCTCGTCGACACCGCCGGGCTGCGGCGCAAGGCAAGGGTGCAGGCGAAGCTCGAGAAGCTTTCAGTCGGCGACGCGCTGCGCGCCATCCGTGCGGCGGAAGTCGTCATCCTGGTGCTCGACGAAAAGAGCCCATTTGACAAGCAGGATCTGCAGATTGCCGACCTCGTCACCAAGGAGGCGCGCGCCCTGGTCATCGCGGTGAACAAGTGGGACCTGACTGAGGATCCCAAGTCGCGAATGAACGAAATGCGCGAAATGGCGGACCGGCTGCTGCCGCAGGTGCGGGGAATGCCGCTTGTCCCCGTCTCCGGCCTGACCGGCCATGGCCTGGGCAAACTCATGGAGGCGGTCTTCACGATCCGCGAGAAATGGGAGACGCGGGTTCCGACGTCTGCTCTGAACCGCTGGTTCGGTGCCCTCATGGAACACCATCCGCCGCCGGCCGTCGCGGGGCGGCGCATCAAGCTGCGCTACGTCACGCAGGCCAGCAACCGTCCGCCGACCTTCGTCGTCTTCGGGACCCGCACCGAAGCCCTGCCCGAATCCTATCGGCGCTATCTCCTGAACGGATTGCGGGACGCCTTCGACCTGGTCGGCGTCCCAGTACGCCTGCATCTGCGAAAGACCGAAAATCCCTTTGAAAAGGGCTCATAGCGGTTCTTAGGGCAGGGCCTCTCGGCACAACTGACCTGATGGCAGGCGGCGCCGGCATGTGCGGACGGAGATGCTACTCCGACGCGCTCGGCTCGAGAGCCTTCAGCCAACGGCCTTCCCTGTAGCTGTAGATCTGCCCGCTGCGTGACTGATCTGCGCGCACGGTGTCGATCACGTATGGCGCCACCTCCTCCGGCGAAGGATACAGCGTCCAGTCCTGGCCGGGGTAGGTCTTGCGCAGCATGGTGGTGTTTACCCGGCCCGGACTGAACAGGTTGACCTTCACCCGGGTCTGCTCGAGTTCGGCCGCGTAGGTTCTCACCAGGATCTCAAGTCCGGCCTTCGAGGCGGCATAGGCCCCGCAATAGGCCCTCCCGGAATGTGCCCGGCCGGAGGTCATGAAGACCGCTCGGCCGGCGTCGGAGAGGCGGAGCAGGGGGTCGAGAGAACGGATCAGCCGCCAGTTGGCGGTCAGGTTGACGCCGATCGTCTCGTTCCAGTCCTTCTCGCGGATATGGCCGACGGGCGTCGTGACGCCGCCGACGGCAGCGTTCCCCACAAGGATATCGAGTTTTCCCCAGCGTTCGTGGATTGCGGCGCCCAGCCGGTCGATCGCGGGATAGTCGGTGAGGTTGAACGGGACGAGCGTGGTGGACGAGCCCGCCGCCTTCACTTCGTCGTCGAGTTCCTCCAGCGCGCCGACCGTTCGGGCGACGGCGATGATGTGGGCGCCTTCGCGCGCGAGCCCGATCGCGACTGCGCGGCCGATGCCCCGCGAAGCGCCGGTGACGACGGCGATGCGGTCTTCGAGACGACGTGAACTCATGCGAAGGTTCTAGCCGGTCTCGGCGAGAAGCGACAGTTTCTGGGCGCGCTCCTCGGCTATGACGTCGGTCAGCGGCGTCGGGTAATCGCCCGTGAAACAGTGATCGGTGTATTGCGGCTCGGCAGGATCGCGACGGTTGTGTCCCATGGCCCGATAGATGCCGTCGACCGAGAGGAACGCCAGCGAATCGGCACCGATGAACCCGCACATTTCCTCCAGGGTCATCTTGGCCGCCAGCAGGTTCTCCCGCTCGGGGGTGTCGATGCCATAGAAGTCGGGATGGGTGATCGGCGGGCTTGCGATCCGCATATGGACTTCTCTGGCGCCGGCTTCACGCATCATCTGCACGATGCGGGCGGAGGTGGTGCCGCGCACCAGGCTGTCGTCGATCAGCACGACGCTCTTGCCGGCGACCTGGCTGCGGTTGACGCTGTGCTTGAGACGGACGCCGAGCGCCCGGATCTGCTGTGTCGGCTCGATGAAGGTCCGCCCGACATAGTGGTTGCGGATGATGCCGAGTTCGAACGGGATGCCCGAGGCCTGGGAATAGCCGATTGCCGCCGGGACGCCGGAATCCGGCACCGGCACGACCACGTCGCTGGGAGCAGGCTGCTCGGTCGCCAGTTCCTGTCCCATGCGCTTGCGCACGTCGTAGACGCTCTTGCCGCCGACAACGGAATCGGGCCGTGCGAAATAGATGTACTCGAAGATGCATGGCCGCGGCTTGCGGGGCGAAAACGGGAAATGCGATTCGATCCCGTCCTTGGAGATCACGACGACTTCGCCATTCTCCACGTCGCGCACGTACTTCGCGCCGATGATGTCGAGGGCGCAGGTTTCCGAGGCGAGGATCGGGGTCCCGTCGAGTTCGCCGAGAACCAGCGGGCGGATGCCGAGCGGATCGCGGGCGCCGATCAGCTTCTTGTTGGACAGGGCGACCAGGGAATATGCGCCTTCGATCTGGCGCAGGGCATCGATGAACTTCTCGACGAGGTGGGCACCGGCGCTGCGCGCCACGAGGTGCAGGATGATCTCGGTGTCGGACGTCGACTGGCAAATGGCGCCGTCGCGGATCAGCTTGCGACGCAGGGTCAGCGCATTGGTCAGGTTGCCGTTGTGGCAGACGGCAATGCCGCCGCCGGCAAGATCGGCGTAGAGCGGCTGCACGTTGCGCAGGATGGTGTCGCCCGTCGTCGCGTAGCGGCAATGGCCGATCGCTGCGGAGCCGGCGAGGCGCTCGATGATGGCCGCCTTGGAAAAATGGTCCCCGACAAGGCCCATACGGCGCTCGGAATGGAAATGGTGGCCGTCAAAGGAGACGATGCCGGCCGCCTCCTGTCCGCGGTGCTGCAGGGCATGGAGGCCCAGCGCCGTGAAGGCGGCCGCGTCGGGATGTCCATAGACGCCGAACACGCCGCACTTTTCACGCAGGTAGTCGCCGTCCTCGGGGTCGGGAACGGCTGAAATACCCTCGGTGGGGTTTGTCATCGGATGCTCCGGGTCGATGCGGCGCGCGGGATCACCTGCGCAGGCTACGACAGTTGTCTCTCAGATAGACTCGAATCCGCACGAAACAAGCGCGCGGCCATCACTGGTTGCCACTGCGGGTGCTATCGAGCAGCTGGTTCAGGCCGTCGCGCTCCGAGTTCTGATAGCCCTGTCCCGTCGAAGGAATGCTTCCCGTCGTTTCCTCGCCGTCGGCGGGAGCGGTGTCCTGGGGCGTGATGGCGTCATTCGGCGTAGTTTCGTCGCCGCCGTCGACGCCGTCGCGCAGCTTGTCGAGGATTGCGCGTTCCGGGTCTTCCGGCAGCAACGCGATGATCGCGTCGCCGGTCTGCTTCAGGATCGGCGCGGACCGCGCTTCGCGAATCCACTCGGGCTGGTTCTCCGGCGGCACGAGCCAGGCCAGGAACATGTAGGCGATCACAACCAGCAGCAGGCCGCGGAACAGGCCGAACACGAAACCCAGCGTGCGGTCGAGGGCGCCGATGCGGCTGTCGAGAATGAAGTCGGAAATCCGCATCGTGATGAAAGACACGATGATCAGGGTGATGACAAAGATTCCGACGGCAAGCGAGATGTCGGCCAGCCAGTTCGGCTGCAGCATCGCGCGCACGTCCTCCTGGAACCGCGGAAAGAAGTAAAGCGTCGCGCCGGCGGCAACCACCCAGGAGGCTATCGACAGGACCTCGCGCGTCAGTCCCCGCACCATGGCGAGCAGGGCCGAAATGAGCATCACTGCAATTACGATGAAATCGAGCCCCGTGATGATCATCCGGCGGGGTGCCT
The DNA here is from genome assembly GCF_037855135.1 of Microbaculum marinum. Classification (NCBI taxonomy): domain Bacteria; kingdom Pseudomonadati; phylum Pseudomonadota; class Alphaproteobacteria; order Hyphomicrobiales; family Tepidamorphaceae; genus Microbaculum; species Microbaculum marinum. Next base: position 274,128 of record NZ_JAZHOF010000007.1, on the reverse strand, counting down.
CCTTGCCGACGTCCGCGCGTTAATTACGCCTAATTCCCCTGACGCGCAAACATCTCGATAGCGTCTCCGCGGCCGTTGTTCAATGCGCCGCAAAGGCTTGCGGCGGCTCAGTCCTCCGCCGGGGACGGGGCCGCGGCGGCGATCCGGGCGACAAGGCCGGCAAGCGACTCGATCGATTCGATCGGCACCGGCGGCGAATCTCCGGCCTCTGCTACGTTGCCGGCTGGCGCCACGGCCCGGGAAAACCCGAGTTTCTGCGCTTCCCGGAGCCGGGCGGAGGCATGCGCCACGGCACGCACGGCACCCGACAGGCTGACCTCGCCGAAGAACACCGCGTCCGAGGGCAACGGTGCCTGGGCGAGCGAGGAGACCAGGGCGGCTGCGGCGGCAAGATCGGCAGCCGGCTCGAGGATGCGCAATCCGCCGGCTACGTTCAGATAGATATCGTGGCCGCCGAGCTTCAGCCCGCAATGGGCATCGAGCACCGCCAGCACCATTGACAAGCGATTCGAATCCCACCCGACGACCGCCCGCCGCGGCGTTCCCAGGGGCGAGGGGGCGACAAGGGCCTGCATTTCCACCAGCAGGGGCCTGGTGCCCTCCATGCCGGCGAACACGGCCGCCCCGGGGCTCGCGGCGTCCCTGTCGCCGAGGAACAGCGCGGAGGGATTGGAAACCTCGATCAGGCCCTGTCCCGACATCTCGAAGACGCCGATCTCGTCGGTCGGGCCGAACCGGTTCTTGACCGCCCGCAGAATGCGGAAGCGGTGGGCGCCGTCGCCTTCGAAGTAGAGGACCGCGTCGACCATGTGCTCGACGACGCGCGGACCGGCGATCTGGCCGTCCTTGGTGACGTGGCCGACCAGGACGATGGTCGTTCCGGCCTTCTTGGCGAAGCGGATCAGGGCCTGCGCGGCTGCGCGGATCTGCGTCACCGTCCCCGGCGCGGACTCGACCGAATCCGTCCACATGGTCTGGATCGAATCGATGATCACCAGGTCCGGCGGGGTGCCGGCGGAAATCGTCGTTAGGATGTCCTCGATCCGGGTCTCGGCGGCAAGCGAGACTTCCGCATCGCCCAGACCCAGGCGGTCCGCACGCAGCCGAACCTGGCCGATCGCCTCCTCCCCGGAGACGTAGACGACGCGGCGGCCGCTCCCCGACACGGCGGCGGCGGCCTGGATCAGCAGCGTCGACTTGCCGATGCCCGGGTCGCCGCCGATGAGGATCGCCGAACCGCGCACGAAGCCGCCGCCGGTGACCCTGTCGAGTTCGCCGATCCCGCTGACCGTCCGCGGCGCGTCCTCGGACGTCCCCTTCAGCGGCACCAGTTCGACGACGCGACCCTTGCCGAGACCGGGTCCGGGCGCCGCCAGCGCGCCGCCGCCGGTCTCCTCCACGAGGCTGTTCCAGGTGCCGCACGCTTCGCACCGGCCCGCCCATTTCGGGCTGACGGCGCCGCAGGCCTGGCAGATATACTGGGTCGCGCGCCGCGCCATTACCCGTCCTTGCAGATCCGGTGAAACCGCTGCCCGAGGCTGGTCAGCACCTCGTAGCCGATAGTGCCCGCCCGGTCGGCCAGATCGTCGACGGTGAATCGCTCTCCGAGAAGTTCGGCGTAACCGCCCGTATTCACGTAGCGATTCGGCACGTCGGTAACGTCGACGGCGATCAGGTCCATCGAAACGCGCCCGATGATCGGCGCAGGATGATCGGCGAAGTAGACCACGCCTCCAGGCTTGGCGTCCGTAGAACCTGCGGCGCGGAAATAGCCGTCGGCATAGCCGACGGAGAGGATCGCCATGCGGGTGTCGCGCTTCAGGCGCTGGGCCGCGCCATAGCCGACCGTCGTGCCGGCCTCCGCCAGTCGCGTTCTCAGGACCCGCGCCTCGACACGCACGACCGGGCGCATCGGGTTCGGCCGGCCGGCGACCGCGCGGCCGCCGTAGATGGCGACCCCGGGGCGGACGAGATCGTGGGTATACGGGCCGCCCAGGATCGTGCCGGCGGAATTGGCCAGCGAGGCGGGGGCGACCGGCAGCTTGTCGCGCAATTCGTCGAACAGCGCGACCTGGTAGGCGTTGAGCGAATGGTTCGGGGTGTCGGCGCAGGCGAGGTGGCTCATGACCAGCGACAGGCGGAAGTGCTCGAACAGCTCCGGGCGGCCGGCGAGAACCTCGACTTCCTCGGCGGTGAGCCCGAGGCGGTTCATGCCGGTGTCGATATGGATGGCTGCGGCTCGTTTTTCTCCGGTCTCGCGGCAATGCGCCGACCAGGTCTCGATCTCGGTCAGGCTGCCCAGGACGGGACGCACGTTGTGCAGGTGATAGGTATGGTGGGCGTCGGGCGCCAGGCCGTCGAGGACGTAGATCTTCGCCTCCGGCGCGATCGCCCGCACCCTTCGCGCCTCGGCGAGGATCGCCACGAAGAACACCCGGCAGCCGGCCTCCCACAGGGCGGGGACCACGTTGCCGAGCCCGAGCCCGTAGGCGTTGGCCTTGACCACGGCGGCGGTTTCCGCGTGCGGCGACATCGCCTTCAGGTCGCGCCAGTTCTCCTTCAGCGCCTTCAGATCGATGGTGAGGCGGCCTGCCGTCTCGAAGTGCTTCAGGTCCGAAAGGGAGATGTCGCCTGCCGCGGTTCCGGCCGGCGGGCCTGTGCCTGACTCCGACGTCATTCGATGCGTTCCGGCAGACGCGCGTCGTTTGCCAGGTTCTCGAACCGGGTGAACTCTGCCTGAAAGGCCAGGTTGACCGTGCCGGTCGGGCCGTGGCGCTGCTTGCCGATGATTACCTCAGCCAGGCCGTGCGCCCGCGCCATCTCGTCCTGCCATTCCTCGAATTCGGGTGTGCCTTCACGCGGCTTCTTGTTCTTCAGATAGTACTCCTCGCGATAGACGAAGAGGACCACGTCGGCGTCCTGTTCGATGGAGCCCGACTCGCGCAGGTCGGCGAGTTGCGGGCGCTTGTCGTCGCGCGACTCGACCTGCCGGGACAGCTGCGATAGGGCCAGGATCGGAACGTGAAGTTCCTTCGCCAACGCCTTTAGGCCCGTGGTGATTTCGGTGATCTCCTGTACGCGGCTGTCCTGCGAGCGCCGGCCCGATCCCTGCAGCAGCTGGAGATAGTCGATGATGATCATGTCCAGCCCCTTCTGCCGCTTCAGCCGGCGTGCACGGGCCGCGAGCTGGGCGATCGTCAGGCCGCCGGTCGCATCGATGTAGAGCGGAATCGACTGCAGCCTGGTGGCGACCTCGACCAGCCGGTCGAACTCGTCGCGGGTCGTCTTGCCGCGGCGGATCGTTTCCGACGCCACCGCCGCCTGCTCCGAGATGATGCGCGTGGCAAGCTGTTCGGCGGACATTTCCAGAGAGAAGAAGCCGACGATGCCGCCATCCAGCGTCTCGAGCCGGCCATCCGGCAACATCTGCGAGCTGTAATGCTCGGCGACGTGGAAGCCGATATTGGTGGCGAGCGACGTCTTGCCCATCGCCGGCCGGCCGGCGAGGATGACGAGGTCCGACGGCTGCAGCCCGCCGAGCACCTCGTCGAGATCGCGCAGGCCTGATGCAATGCCGGACAGATGGCCGTCGCGCTGGTAGGCCGCGCTGGCCATGTCGATGGCGTCCTTCAAGGCATCGGCGAAGCGCAGGAACCCGGACCCGTACTTGCCCGTTTCCGCAAGCTCGAACAGGCGCTGCTCGGTCTGCTCGATCTGCTTGGCCGGCGACATGTCGACCGGGGCGTCGAAGGCTAGGTTGACCATGTCCTCGCCGATCGTGATCAGCCGCCGGCGCGTTGCCAGTTCATAAATGGTCCGGCCGTAGTCCTCCGCGTTGATGATGGTCGTGGCACCTGCCGCAAGCCGGGCGAGGTACTGGGTGACGGGCACGTCGCCAATCGGCTCGTCCCGCTCCAAGAACGTCTTCAGCGTGATCGGCGTCGCCGTCTTGTTGGCCCGGATCAACTGGCTGACGACATCGAAAATGCGCTGATGCACGGATTCGAAGAAGTGCTCGGGAACCAGGAAATCCGAGACCCGGTAGAACGCCTCGTTGTTGACCAGAATCGCGCCCAGCAGCGCCTGCTCGGCCTCGATATTGTGAGGCGCCGTGCGAAACTGTTCGGTGTCGTCACGCTCGCTTACGGAGCGGCTGAGGGCCTGGACTGTCATGGGTCTCAAGTAGGACGAGTCGCCTCCCGTGGCGAATCAGCCCCGCCCATTCTGCCCGCATTTCCTTCTAATCAACAGGCAGGCAACAGATGCGAAATCTGCCCTTGCTTTCTACTCCGCCGCCGCCTCCTGGCGGGGAATCAGATCGCCGTCGCGTTCGCGCAGCTTGTTTTCCGCTTCCTCGATGTAGGTGCGCGTGAGCGGCACGGTACGAAGCCTCTTCGTGATCTGGATCTGGAAGTTCATCATGCCCTGGTTGCGGAAGGAGATTTCCGAACCGGCGAGGTAGAACTCCCACATCCTGCAGAAGCGCTCGTCATAGAGCTCGGCTGCGCGGTCCCGGTTGGCCATGAACCGGCGGCGCCACTCCCGCAGCGTCTCCGCGTAGTGCAGGCGCAGGATCTCGATGTCCGTGATGAACAGGCCCGACTTCTCGATGACCGGAATGACTTCCGAGAGGGCAGGGATGTAGCCGCCCGGGAAGATGTATTTCTGGATCCAGGAATTGGTGTCGCCGGGCCGGCCGAACCGGCCGATGGAGTGCAGCACCATCACGCCGTCGTCGGTCAGCATCTCGCGACATTTCTCGAAGAACTCGCGATAGTGCCCGACGCCGACATGTTCGAACATTCCGACCGAGACGATACGGTCAAACTGCTCCTGGATCGCGCGGTAGTCCTGGAGGCGGAAGTCGACCCGGTCGCCCATCTGCTTGTCCGCCGCGCGGGATCTGCTGAGGGCGTGCTGTTCCTCGCTGAGGGTCACGCCGGTGACGGAAACGGGATTGGTCTCCGCGAGATACAGCCCGAGCCCGCCCCAGCCTGACCCGATGTCGAGGACCCTGTGCCCCTTCTCGAGCAGCATCTTGGCAGCCAGGTGCCGCTTCTTGGCGAGCTGCGCTTCTTCGAGCGTCGACGATTCGCTTTCGAAGTAGGCGCACGAGTACTGCCGGTCACCGTCGAGGAAGAGATCGTAGAGCGTCCCGTCCAGGTCGTAGTGGTGGGCGACGTTGTCCTTGGCCTTGCCGATCGGGTTGAACTGGCGGATGCGCCGGGTCGCGTAGCGGAGCCCCCTGATCGCCAGCACCCACCAGGGAAGGACTTTCCAGTCCTCCTCCTCGAGCACTATTGCGAGGAAGTCGTAGATCGTGCCCTGCTCGACGATGAAGGTGCCGTTCATGTACGCCTCGCCGAGCTTCAGCTCGGGATTGCGTAAGACGGCCCATTCGGTGGACTTGTCGGCGAACCGTACATGCACGGGTTCACCGGTCCCGTCGCCGAAGACGAGCTTGTTGCCGGCACTGTCGACAACGTGGAGGTCGCCAGATTTGACGACCTTGTTCAGGCAAGTACGAAGCAGGCTGCCCATGGCCCCCGACCAACTGCTATTCAGTTTGAAGGGTGCGATTAAAACATCAAGAAGCCATCCGATTCAATCGGTTGGGACGTATCGCAGCCGGGAAAATCGGACGTTTCCCGGCTGCGATACGAAAATCAGGCCTTGTCTTCGTCGTCTGCAACGTCTTCCGATTCGGCGACTTCATCGGCTTCTTCGGCGAGTTCCGCCTCTGCGCCTTCTTCGAAGAACTCCTCGGCCTCGACTTCGGCCTCCGCCTCTTCGTATTCGTCGGCATCGATCGTGACGTCTTCGCCGCGAGCCTGGCGCTCGGCTTCTTCCTGCGAGCGCGCCACGTTGATGGCGACGTTCACCTCGACTTCCGGATGAAGGCGGATCGGTACATCGACCAGGCCAAGCGTCTTGATCGGTGCGTTGAGCACGACCTGAGTCCGGGCGATGCTGAATCCGGCTTCGGTCAGCGCCTCGGCGATGTCGCGGGTGGATACCGAACCGTAGAGCTGGCCGCGTTCGCTGGCCTGACGGATCAGGATGACCGATTCGCCGTCAAGCTTGCTGCCGACCGCCTCGGCCTCCTTCTTCTGCTCCAGATTGCGGGCCTCCAGCTGGGCGCGCTGTTCCTCGAACAGATTGCGGTTTGCATCCGTGGCGCGCAGCGCCTTCTTCTGAGGCAGAAGAAAATTGCGGGCAAATCCGTCGCGTACGCGCACGACGTCGCCCATCTGGCCGAGCTTCTGAATGCGCTCGAGGAGAATGACTTCCATGGTGTGCTCCTTGCAGTCCCAAGCGATGAACCTGCCGAAGCGGGACGTGCAAGATCGCCGCTCCGCGTGATGTTTCTTGCGGAACGGGCGAAAGCTGTGGCCGGACTGGAGATCTGGTCATCGCTTCAGCTGTCCCGCCGTCTGGCGGTTAGGGCCGGCTACCGCTTCGGTGCCGGCCCAACCGGAACGCCGCGGCGCACGGCCGCGGCGGCAATCACTTCATGATGTAGGGCAGCAGGCCGAGGAACCGGGCGCGCTTGATCGCGCGGGCGAGTTCGCGCTGCTTCTTCTGCGAAACCGCCGTGATCCGGCTGGGGACGATCTTGCCCCGCTCGGAAATGTAGCGCTGCAGCAGCTTGACGTCCTTGTAGTCGATCTTCGGCGCGTCGGCACCGGAGAACGGGCACGTCTTGCGACGCCGATGGAACGGCCGACGCACGGGAAGCTGCGCGATGTTGGGTATCGACATCAGTTGTCTCCCTTGTCGTCGCTGGATTCGTCACGGCGCGGTCGCCGGTCGCGGTCGCCGCCCCGGTCTCCGCGATCGCCGCGATCACCTCGGTCGCCCCGATCCCGGTCGCCGAATCGGCCGCCCCGGTCGCCGCGACGGTCGTCGCGCCGCGTTAGGATGGCCGACTGGCCTTCCTCATGTTCTTCGACGCGGACCGTCATGAAGCGGAGGATGTCGTCGCTGATCCGCATCTGGCGTTCCATCTCCGTGACCGCGGTATGCGGCGCGTCGATGTTCATCAGCGAATAGTGGGCCTTGCGGTTCTTCTTGATCCGGAAGGAAAGGGGACGAACGCCCCAATACTCGGTCTTTGCGATCGTGCCGCCATTTTCCTCGATGACGGCCTTGTACTGCTCTGTCAGCGCCTCTACCTGCTGCGCCGACACGTCCTGGCGTGCCAGGAACACGTGCTCGTATAATGGCATTGATGCTCTGCCTTTCCGTTTCGACATCGATCGTCTTCAGCGCAAAGCCTCTTCGAAGCCTTTCGGGAAAGGCATTCGAAACAAGGTTCCGAGAGCGGAGACACGGGAAGCCGGGCAACGCGCCCTGCCGGTCGGGTGACGACCGGCCTTCCGTTCAGCCTCCAGCCGAAGGACGACCAGAACCGCGCTGATATACGCAAACCGGCCGAAAAGGCAAGCGCGGCGGAGGGCGCGCGAATCGTTTTCCGGTTGTGCCCCGGCGCATCACGGCTTGACACTTGTGCGATCAACGTGTCTGTGCGGGCCGCGATCCGGCGCCTGCGGGCCCGGCCGCATCATCAGAGCGAGGACCATGTCGACTGTATTCGTGTTTCCGGGTCAGGGCAGCCAGACTGTCGGAATGGGCAAGGCAATCGCCGAGGCCTATCCGGCTGCGCGCGCGGTATTCGACGAGGTCGACGAGGCGTTGGGCGAGAGGCTGTCGGCGATCATCTGGGAGGGTCCGGAGGACAGGCTGACGCTGACCGAAAATGCCCAGCCGGCCCTGATGGCCGTATCGATGGCTGTCGTCCGGGCTCTCGAGGGCGAGGGCGTCGGCGTGTCCGATGCCGCCAGCTACGTCGCCGGTCACTCGCTGGGCGAATATTCCGCGCTCGCCGCCGCTGGCGCACTCGGGCTGGCCGACACCGCACGACTGCTGCGCACGCGCGGCAAGGCGATGCAGGCCGCGGTTCCGGTCGGCGAGGGCGCCATGGCCGCGCTGCTCGGCCTCGACTACGACGTTGCCGTGGAAGTCGCCGCGGAAGCAGCCGAGGGCGAGGTCTGCCAGGCGGCGAACGACAACGCCGCCGGTCAGGTGGTGGTCTCCGGCGCAACCGCCGCCGTCAAGCGGGCCTGCGAGATAGCCACGACCAAGGGCGCCATGAAGGCGGTGCTGCTGCCGGTCAGCGCACCGTTCCACAGCGCCATGATGGCGCCTGCGGCCGACGTCATGAGGCAGGCACTCGCCGAGACCGAGATTTCGGCTCCGTCCGTGCCGCTCGTCGCCAACGTCGTCGCCGGACCCGTTACCGATCCGGACGAGATCCGCACGCGGCTGGTGGAGCAGGTGACGGGAACGGTACGCTGGCGCGAAAGCGTGTTGTGGATGGCTGCCCACGGCGTCACCGATCTCAAGGAAATCGGCGCCGGCAAGGTGCTGTCGGGGCTGACGCGGCGCATCGACCGCTCGGTCAAGGCATCGGCGATCGGCACGCCCGACGACATCGCGGCCTTCCTGGACGCTCGGTCCTAACCCCGAACATCAGCGAAGCGGGAGTCCCATGTTCGATCTGACGGGAAAATGCGCACTCGTAACCGGAGCCAGCGGCGGACTTGGTGGTGCGATCGCCGCGGCGTTGCACGCCCAGGGTGCAACGGTGGCTGTTTCCGGTACGCGCTCCGACGCGCTGGAGGCGCTCGCCTCCGGCCTCGGCGACCGCATTCACCCGCTCGTCTGCAACCTACAGGACGCTGCCTCCGTCGAGGCTCTGGCAGGCCAGGCCGAGGAGGCGATGGGCACGCTCGATATTCTTGTCAACAATGCCGGAATCACCCGCGACAATCTTTTCATGCGCATGAAGGACGAGGAGTGGGATACCGTCCTGCAGGTCAACCTGACGGCGGCGTTCCGCCTATCCCGCGCGGCGGTACGCGGGATGATGCGCAGGCGGTCGGGCCGCATCATCGGAATCACCTCGATCGTCGGCGTCACCGGCAATCCGGGGCAGGGCAACTATGCCGCCGCCAAGGCCGGCATGATCGGCATGTCCAAGGCGCTGGCCCAGGAAGTCGCCTCGCGCGGGATCACCGTGAACTGCGTTGCTCCGGGTTTCTTCGAGTCGCCGATGACCGATGCGCTGAACGAAAAGCAGCGCGAGACGATCCTCGGCAAGGTTCCTGCGGGGCGCCTCGGCATGGCGCCTGAAATCGGCTCGGCGGTGGTGTATCTGGCGAGCGACGAGGCGGCCTACGTGACCGGCCAGACCCTCCATGTGAACGGGGGAATGGCAATGATATGAAGACCTTCCGCCCACACCGGCGCAACGCGGGGCCGGTGCTGCGGGATTCTGGTCAATATCGGGAAAGTGTGTTACTAGCCGCGAGCCCAGGGTGTCGGCATGACGACCGGTTACCCGGACTGACAACGGATGCGGCATCCGAAGGAGGCTTTGTCCGCCTCGCGCCCTTCCCGACAGGCTGAACGGCACTAACGTGGACTACATTAACTATCGGGGATGACAGGATGAGCGACATTGCGGAACGGGTGAAGAAGATCGTGATCGAGCACCTCGGCGTGGAAGCCGACAAGGTGACCGAGAATGCGAGCTTCATAGATGATCTGGGCGCGGACAGCCTCGACACGGTCGAGCTGGTGATGGCCTTCGAGGAAGAGTTCGGTTGCGAGATCCCGGACGATGCCGCCGAAACCATTCTCACCGTCGGCGACGCGATCAAGTTTCTCGAAAAGAACGCGTCATAAGGCACGGTGGGCGCCTGCAGCAGTGATGCCGGCGCCCCGCCAGTCCAGCCAGTTGTCAACGAGCGAGCCGGAACCTCATTCATGAGGCGTGTTGTCATTACGGGCCTCGGCATGGTGACGCCGTTGGGCTCCGGTGTAGACTATAACTGGAGCCGGCTGCTTGCCGGGGAGAGCGGTGCGACGAGAGTCGAGGACTTCGACGTCTCCGACATCGCCTGCAAGATCGCGTGCCGGATTCCGCGCGGCGACGGGTCGAACGGGACCTACAATCCCGACGACTGGCTCGAGCCGAAGGAACAGCGCAAGGTCGACGATTTCATCATCTTCGCCATTGCCGCGGCCGATCAGGCGCTTCGGGACGCCAACTGGAAGCCGCAGGAATACGAAGACCAGATCCGCACGGGGGTCCTCGTCGGCTCCGGGATCGGCGGGCTTCAGGGCATCGAGCAGGGCGCCTTCCAGCTTGCCGAGAAGGGCGCGCGGCGGCTGAGCCCGTTCTTCATACCGGGCCGCCTGATCAACCTCGCCGCAGGCTATATTTCCATTCGGCACGGCCTCAAGGGCCCGAACCATGCGGTCGTGACGGCATGCTCGACGGGTGCCCACGCCATCGGCGACGCGTCGCGGATGATCGCCCTGGGCGACGCCGATGTCATGGTCGCCGGCGGCACCGAGGGCGGGGTGTGCCGGCTGGCGCTGGCCGGCTTTGCGTCCTGCCGGGCGCTGTCGACAAGTTTCAACGACGAGCCGACACGGGCTTCGCGCCCCTACGACCGCGACCGCGACGGGTTCGTCATGGGCGAGGGCGCCGGCGTCGTCGTGCTCGAGGACTACGAGCACGCCAAAGCGCGCGGCGCCAGGATCTACGCCGAAGTCATCGGCTACGGGATGTCGGGCGACGCCTACCACATCACTGCGCCGGCGCAGGATGGCGACGGCGCCTACCGCTGCATGCAGGCGGCGGTACGCCGGGCCGGGATCGACGTCTCCGAAATCGACTATGTCAACGCGCACGGCACGTCCACGCCGCTCGGCGACGAGATCGAGCTTGGCGCCGTGACCCGGCTGCTGGGCAACGCCGCCGGCCGGGTGTCGATGTCGTCCACCAAGTCGGCGATCGGGCACCTGCTGGGCGCCGCCGGTGCCGTCGAGACGATCTTCTCGGCGCTGGCGATACGCGACAACGTCGCACCGCCGACGCTGAATCTCGACAACCCCTCCGTCGAGACCGTGATCGACCTGGTCCCGCACGAGGCCCGCAAGCGGGAGATCAATACCGTTCTCTCCAACTCCTTCGGCTTCGGCGGAACTAACGCGTCGCTCATCCTGCGGCGCGAGGCGGCCTGATATTTTCCCGTGTCGGCGCCGGTCCGGCGATCCACGGTTTTGCCTCATTCGGCAATAGCATGGCGCCGGACGCACGGATGACGCTGAGATCTCGCGACTGCCGCGCAGTCGTGATCGGTGAGGGGGTATCGTGACCGACGATCATTTGGACGAGCCGGTAGGCGCCACCCGTCCTTCGCCGCGCAGCCCGCGCGAAGCCCTTCAGCCCGAGCCCGCGCCGGCGCCGCCGAGGGCCTCCAGGCGCGCTCGCAGCAAGCTCGTCGTCGCGTTGAGCGGCATATTCACCTTTCTCGTGCTGGTCTGCATCGGGGTCGGCGCGGTACTGGTCATCGGCAAGTACCAGTTCGAAAGTGCCGGTCCGCTGGAAACGGCCAGAAACGTCACCATCCCGCGCGGCCAGGGGCTGATGGCGATCGCCAAGCAGCTCGAGCGCGAGGGAATCATCGATCAGGCCTGGGTATTCCTGGGCGGCATCGTCATGAACAAGGCGCGCGACGACCTCAAGTACGGCGAGTACCTGATTCCCGAGCAGGCCAGCATGCACGAGGTGATGGACATCCTGGTGGAAGGCAAGGCGATCCTCTACCAGGTGACGATTCCCGAGGGCTACACCAGCGAGCAGATCGTCGCCCGGCTGCGCGCTGATCCGGTGCTGGTCGGGGAGATCGCCGAGGTGCCGGCGGAGGGAACGCTGCTTCCCGAGACCTACAGTTTCGACCGCGGGACCAGCCGATCCCAGATGATCGACCGGATGAGGCATGCCCAGGCACGCGTCCTGGAAGAGGTCTGGGAGCGGCGGGCGGATGACGTCCCGATCAGTTCGCCGGAAGAGCTGGTCACGCTGGCGTCCATCGTCGAGAAGGAAACCGGCCGGGCCGACGAGCGTCCCCGCGTGGCGGGCGTGTTCATCAACCGCATGAAGAAGGGGATGCGGCTGCAATCGGATCCCACGATCCTGTACGGCCTCTACGGCGGCAAGGCATTCTTCGAGCCGCGCACCCTGACGCGCAGCGAACTCGACGCTCCGAACGCCTACAACACCTATCAGATCGACGGGCTGCCCCCCACCCCGATCGCCAATCCGGGACGCGCGGCCATGGAAGCGGTGGCCAATCCCTCCCGCACCGAAGAGCTGTTCTTCGTGGCCGACGGCACCGGCGGCCATATCTTCGCGGCGAGCCTCGACGAACACAATCGCAACGTCGCCAAGTGGCGCGAGGTCGAGAAGCGTCGTCGCGAGCAGGCCGAACGGGAGGCGCAAGCCCAGGCCGAGGCCGAGGCCGAGACGGAAAGCCAGTCGCAGGGCGGCTCCGGCGGGGGATTGAAGGGACTGAACCTGAAGGTGGACTAGGCCGCCGAAGGCTTGTAAGCCTCGGCGCCCGCGGGCTAGATTTCGCCCGCGCCGACGGAGCGAGTCCGTCGAACGCTCCCGAAGCCCGTAAATCCGGATAATAACGATGACGTTTGCGAGTATGACCGGCTTCGCCCGCGTCGAGGGTGGTTTCGCCGATCGTGACTGGCATTGGGAAATCCGGAGCGTCAATGGCCGCGGGCTCGACGTCCGGCTGCGCCTGCCGTCGGGTTTCGAGCGCCTTGAGCCCCCTATCCGGGAGCGGGTGCAGAAGACACTGTCGCGGGGCTCGCTGACAATTGGCCTCCAGATGCGCCGATCGGAGACGAGCGGGGCGCTGCGGGTCAACGAAGCCGCGCTCGATGCTGTCATCAAGCTTTGCGACGAACTGACGTCGTCCGGCCGGGTTGCGCCACCGCGCGCCGACGGCCTGCTGGCGATCAAGGGCGTCATCGAGGTCGACGAGGAAACAGACGACGAAGCCAGCCGCGCAGCGCTCGATGCGGCGCTGCTGCAAAGCTTCGACGAGGCGCTTGGCAAGCTGGTCGACATGCGCAACAGCGAAGGTGGGAGGCTGAAGGCCATTCTCGACCTGCGGCTGGACGAAATCGAGACGCTGACGCGCCGTGCCGACGCCAACCCGTCCCGCTCGCCCGCCGCAATCGGCAAGAGGCTGGGCGAACAGGTTGCGCAGCTCATGGACGCCGCTCCCGCACTCGATTCCCAACGCCTGCATCAGGAGGCTGTTCTGCTGGCCACGAAGGCCGACATCCGCGAGGAACTCGACCGTCTGTCCGCCCACGTCACCGGAGCCCGCGAGTTGCTGAACGGCAAGGGCGCCGTCGGTCGAAAGCTCGAGTTCCTGACGCAGGAGTTCAACCGGGAGGCCAACACGCTCTGCTCGAAATCGAACGATGTCGAACTGACCAGGATCGGCCTCGAACTCAAGTCGGTCGTCGACCAGATGCGCGAGCAGGTCCAGAATGTCGAGTGAAGGACGTGGCCCAGACATGGCGGATGAGGCGCTCAAGCGGCGCGGAATGATCCTCATCCTGTCGTCCCCGTCGGGGGCTGGGAAAACGTCGATCTCCCGAGCGGTGCTGCAGGAAGAAAACGAACAGGACGCTGGCAGCATCCATCTGTCCGTATCGGTCACGACGCGCAAGCGCCGTTCCAGCGAGGTCGAAGGCGTCCACTACAAGTTCCTGTCGCCGCGTCAGTTCGAGTCGCTCCGTGACCACGAGGACCTGCTCGAATGGGCGGAAGTCCACGGCAACTACTACGGCACGCCGCGCGAGCCGGTGGAAGCCGCGCTCGCCCAGGGGCAGGACGTGCTGTTCGATATCGACTGGCAGGGCACGCGCCAGGTGCTCGAGAAGATGCGTGCGGATGTCGTGGCCGTCTTCATCCTGCCGCCTTCTGCCGCCGAGCAGCGCACCCGGCTCGAACGCCGCGCCGAGGACGACGGCGCCGTCATCAAGCGACGCCTGGCGAACGCGCGCGACGAGATCGGGCATTGGGAGGAATACGACTACGTGCTGGTCAATCGTGACCTGAACGACAGCGTAGCCAAGGTCCGCGCCATCCTCCACGCCGAGCGGTGCCGCCGCGTGCGGCTCGTCGATCTGCCCGAGTTCATCGAGGTCCTGGACCGGGATCTCGCCGGTCAGCCCTGATCTATCCTGCAATTCGCGCGGCGCGCGCAAGGTCCAGAAATCCCTCGACCGGCACGTCTTCCGCCCGTCGGGTCGGATCGATCCCGGCGGCCGCGAGCAGTTGCTCCGGCATCGCCGTGAAGCCCTTCAGGCTGGACCGCAGCATCTTGCGGCGCTGGCCGAAGGCCGCGGCCGTGAGTCGTTCGAGCGTCCTGAACTCGACGCCAGCCGGCATCTCGGTCGGAACGATCTGCACGACGCTCGATGTGACCTTGGGGGGCGGGGTAAATGCCCGCCGATCCACGTCGAACAGTATCTTCGGCCGTGCCCGCCACTGCGACAGGATCGACAGACGGCCGTATGCCTTCGACCCGTGTGGGGCCACGATGCGTTCGGCGACCTCGCGCTGGAACATCAGGGTCAGCGAATCCCACCAGGGCGGCCAGTCCGGGCCTCCCAGCCATCCGACCAGCAGCAGCGTGGATACGTTGTACGGGAGGTTGGCGACGATCCGGGCCGGGCGGCCGACCATGGAGCCGATGTCCAGCCTGGTGGCATCCTCCTCGACGATGTCGAGCCTGCCGGGGAAGGCCTCGGCGAGTTCGCCGAGGGCGGCGATACAGCGCCTGTCCTTTTCGATCGCCAGGACGCGGCCCGCGCCTTCGATCAGCAGCGCCCGTGTCAGTCCGCCGGGGCCCGGGCCGACCTCGACGATATCCGCGCCCTTGAGCGGCGCGGCCGCGCGGGCGATCCGGCGCGTCAGGTTGAGGTCGAGCAGGAAGTTCTGGCCGAGCGCCTTGCGGGCAGCGAGGTCGTAGCGTCGGATGACGTCGCGCAAGGGCGGCAGTTCTGGCGGGACGGACGCCCCTGCGCCCGTCATGGAACCCGCGAAAGACGGTCGGCCATCCTGAGGGCGGCAATCAGGCTGGAGGGGGACGCACGACCGGTTCCCGCCAGCGGCAGCGCGGTACCGTGGTCGGGAGAGGTGCGCACGATCGGCAATCCGAGCGTCACGTTGACGGCAGTCTCGAAGGCGATCGTCTTGATCGGGATCAGCGCCTGGTCGTGATACATGGCGATGACGGCATCGTAGCCCGACCGCGCGGTATCGTGAAACAAGGTGTCGGCGGGATGGGGCCCGGTCGCTGCAACTCCCGCCTCGCGCAGCTGCAGGACGGCAGGCGCGACGATGTCCCGGTCTTCCAGGCCGATACGCGCGCCTTCGCCGGCATGCGGATTGAGCCCGGTCACCGCCAGCCGGGGCGTCTCGATTCCGAATCTTGCCGTGAGTTCGCGGGCGACGATCATCGCCGTCTCCACAATCATCCCGGTGGTCAGAAGGCGCGGGACGTCGGCAAGCGGCACGTGGATCGTGACGGGGACCACACGCAACTCCTCGGACGCAATCATCATCACCGGCCGCGCGGTCAATCCGTGCCGGGTGACTAGGTCCCCGAGAAATTCGGTGTGCCCGGGAAAGGAGAATCCCGAGTCGTACAGCGTTTCCTTCTGGACCGGACTTGTCATGACGGCTCGGCCGGCGCCCGACACCACTTCATCCACGGCCCGTTCGATGGACTCGAGCACCGCCGGCGCGTCGTCACGCGATGGTGCCCCGGCGCGGCCCGAGCGTACAGGGTTATCGAGTGCGAGTACGGGTAGGGCGGAGGGAAATGTCGCCGCCGCCTCCGGCGCATCGGAGATCACCCTGACCGGCACGTCGAGACCGGCGGTCTTGAACCGGCTGCTCAGGAAGGCGGGGTCGGCGAGGCAATAGAAGGGCGCGATGCCGTCCTGCAAGCGCCTCTGCCACGCCTGGCCTGCGAGTTCCGGCCCTATGCCGGCCGGTTCGCCCATCGTCACCGCCAGCGGCGCCATCGAGTCGGCCGCCGCCTTCGCGGAGGTCACGCTCAACGGTATTCTACGACGGCGCTCTGCTTGAGATCGATCAGCAGCCGGCGCGACAGGCGTTCGCCCTGTTCGTTCATCAGTTCGGCCTGCACCTGCTTGCGGGCTGCCGAGTCGTCCTTGATCTCGACACGGTCGCAGACGCCGAGCATCTCGATGGCCGAAGGCGTTTCGTTGGGTGCGGAAATACCGTTGACCTGCACATCGGCGAGGCTTTCCGAAACCAGCGGACCGAGATCGGACAGATTGCGCCGGACGATGTCCTTCACCACCACGTCGCGGTAGTTCTTGGCGAGTTGCAGCGCAGTGTCGCAGCCGGAGTACTGGTTACGATAGGCGCTGGCATCGGCCTTGCGCTGCCGGATATAGTCCGCCGAGCTGTTCTGCGGGATGATGAATATGATCTGCTGGATGGCGAGCTCTTCCGTCGTCGTCGGCATTTCCTCGCCCTTGCGGGCCAGTGCCGTCTCGATGTCGCGATCGCGGATGTTGACCGAGCTGTTGAAGCGGGCGCGCACCACGTCGCGCCAGGAGAGGTCGGCCTCCAGACGCTTCTTCAGCGTCGCCGGGTTGACGCCGATCTGCTGCAGCGCCTGGGAGAACTGCGCGGGCGGCAGCTTGACGCGCGTCGCAATCACCCCGAAGGCGTCGTCGACCTGGGCCGCCGTGACGGTGACGCCCATCCGGTTGGCTTCCTGAAGCTTGAGCTTCTCGTCGATCAGTTCGTCGATCGCCCTCTGGCGCACGTTGCCGCCGGCCGCGCCGCCGCTCGTGGCGGTGATCAGTTTCGATCTCTGGGAAATGTCGTACTCGGTGATCGGATCGTCGTTCACCAGGATCTCGATCGAAGACGCAAGCGCGACGCCGCCCGAGGCGATGGTCGCGCACGCCGCCAGGACGGCAATAGCTGCTCCGGCGAACGCATTCGCCAGGCGGGAATTCGTGAATGGTCCGGTTGATTTGGTCATCCGGTGCTTTCCGTACATGGAGAAGGGGTGCCTATACAATATGGCAGGCGAATGGCGCAATCGGCCCGACGGCGACGCAATCGCATTTGCACCCGACCGACGGCCGGCTCAGTTGGTGTCGCCTTCGGATATCGACTGCCGGAAGGTGCCTTCGGTCAGCGTCCGCAGCGAGAACTTGAACATGATCCGCTCGTCGGGAAGCGTGTCCTGATCACGCTGGTACTGACGCTCGTAGGCAATTCCGATCGAGATGCATTCGTTCTCGTAGCCGAAGCCGAACGAATTCGAGATCCACTGCGGCGACTCCGCCTGAGCGAAGGTATTCTTCGATACGCCCGAAAGCTCGTAGCGGCCGCCGCCCCAGACGCTCCAGTTCTCGTCCAGGCGGAGTTTCGCCTGACCCTGGATCTCCTCGCGGTTCTCGTCGATTCCCTGTTGGGGGTCGGCTGCGATGTTGGAATATATCACGGCCGTGCGGACCGGGCCGTAACCGCCCGAGACCTCGAAGTCGTACCGTCTCGGATCGAAGTCGTCCTCGTCGAGACGGATCCGGTTGACGATCTGCAGCGACGAAATCGGCGAGAAGTAGAGCGCTGCGACGTAATCGGAACGATCGGTTTCCAGACCCGATCCCAGCGGGAACGGATTGTTCCCCGCGAGTTGGTAGGACTGTCCGAACAGTCCGCCGACCTGAATGCCGCTCGTCGTCTGCATGCTGTAGCGCACCCCGACATTCGCGCGGGTGCCGCCTTCCATCAGGTCGTAGCCGGAGAACTTGTCCAGGTCGAACAGGTTGGTGTCGTCGAACACGAGGCTCAGGGCGTCGTTGTTCGGAATCTCGTAATTGTCCTGCGCGTCCGGACGGGCCACGACCTGCGCGATCGGTTCGATGATCTGGTAGCCCCAGTCGTCGGATATCAGGATCGGATAGCGGTACTCGACGCCGAGCGCGGCCATTCCGCGGACGATGTTGTTGGTGTCGCCCGGCAGGAACTGGTCGATGATCGGCTTCGAGGACAGGCCGTCGTCGAACAGGGGGTCGTCGACCGAGATCGAATACAGGTCGCCGCGCACAGACGCGAAGGGCGTGAACACCTGCCCGATGCTGTCGGTGATCGTGCGGTCCCAGCGGATCTCGGAAATGAGCCGGTTGCTCGTGCCCGGCGTGCCGATCAGGTCGCAGGCCTGGGGCGAAAGAAGGTCCAGCGTGTTCGAATTGGGACCCTTGGCCAGAACGTTCGCGGCCCTGAACGGGCAGAACAGCGGATTGAGCATGTTCTTGCCCGGCTTGTCCGGATTGGGGATCTTCTTGGAAGCGAACGGATAGAGCGGCAGGAACTCTGGGTCGTCCCGGGTCAGGCTCAGGACGTTCGCGTCGAAGGAGAGGCGTCCGCCGAGGATGGATTCCCCGAAAATGTAGTTGTAGTCCACAACCGGATGAACGAACGGCTGCACGCCGTCGTTGTTGGTGCGCGACTCCTTGAACACCTGGTAGTGGATGGTGCGGGCATCGAACCAGTTCCGGGCGCTCTGGCCGGTCAGGTACAGCTGATCGCGTACCTCGTTGGCGTCGGTCAGATCGTAGGTCCGCAGGAAGATGTCGTCCGACTGCAGCGTCCCGGTCCAGCCCCATTTCCAGAAGTCGTTGATCTGGAACTCGCCGGCGGACTGGACCGCGCCGCGGAAATCCTGGTGATTGTCCGACGTGATCGGGAACTGGCCCGGATCGAGCTGATAGATGCCAGCGCCGCGAACGTAGTAGCCGCCCCTCTCGAAGCGCTGGCGCCACTCGAACGAGCCCAGCGGGCCCTGCAGCGTATAGGTCGTGACCGAGACGGTGAGGTCGTAATCGGGGGCGAGGGCGAAATAGTACGGGATATCGGCCGCATAACCGAGATCGGCGTCGTACACGAAGCTCGGACGAAGGAAGCCGGACTGCTGCTTCACGGTCGGATCGGGATGGCTGAAGAACGGCAGGTACGCGATCGGCATCCCGAAGAACTCGAACGAGGCGTCCTCGTAGTAGACGGTCTGTTCCTCTTGGTTGTGGATGATCCGCTTCGCCTTGATCTGCCATACCGGTGGCTTCTCGGGCTGCTCCTCGCAGGGCTCGCAGGCCGTGTAGACGCCCGAATTGAACACCGTGACGTTGTCGTCGAACCGCTCCGCCGATGCCGCGGCGAAGCGCGTCTCGTCGGTCGTGACCAGGGTCAGTTCCTGCACGAAGCCGTCGCGGAAATCGTCGGTCAGTTCTGTGGTCTCGGCATAGATCACGTTGCCGTCGGGCTGGGTGATCTTGACGTGCCCGCGGGCGAACACCTTGCCGGTGTTCTGGTCGTATTCCACCCGGTCGGACTCGATCGTGTAGCCCTTGTAGTAGATGTCGACGGCGCCCTCGGCCGACACGACGTTCCTGTCGAAATCGTAGATCAGTTCGTCCGCCTCGAGCACCATGCGGGCGTCCGGGTCGTCGGAGACGATCTGGTCGAAGGCGGAGGATGTCGGCATCTGCGCCAGGGCCGGGGCAGGGAGGAACGCGACCGCGAGTCCCGTGATCGCGGCCAGTGTGGCTACACCGATGCCCGGCATCGTGCGGCGAATCCGATCGCAGTGAGTCTGATCGGCAGCCATCACTAGCCGTCTTCCTGATACAACAGCACAGTCGATCCCAGCAGCGTCGCTACAAGTGGCGGAGTCCACGCAGCAGCAAACGGCGTCACCGCTCCCGCGGTGCCGAAATCCCCTACCAGTTTGGACACGACATAAAGCACGAACCCCGCGACCACGCCACCTAGAATCATCCGTCCGATATTGCCGAAACGGAACACTCTAAGCGAGACCGTGGCAGCAATCAGGACCATCGCGCAGAGGAGTAAAGGTCTCGCTAAGAGCGTCTGGTATTGCAGTTTATACTGAATCGCCGGTAACCCGGCCCGCTGGGCGATCTCGATCTGCTCGGGGAGATCCCAGAACGAGATCGTCTCCGCCGACGCCAGGCGCTCGGCCACCTGCGATTTGCTCAGATAGGTGCTGAGCAGGTAGGACTGGTGGAACTGCGGAGGCATGCCCGGCTGGATCAGCCAGCCGTTGGTCAGCCGCCAGTTGCCGTTCTCGAGCCTGGCGGAGCGTGCCTCGAAGCGCTCCCGGAACTCTCCGTTCCCGTCGAACATGATCGCCGTCACCGAGCGCAGGCGCTGGCCGTCTCCGGACGCGGCGTTGGCGTGCAGAACCGACGGACCGTCGACGCCGTCCTGACGCAGCCAGATCGACTGCCCGGCAAAGCCGAACGGTGTCGAGTAGGAGCCGAACGCCTCCGCGAACAACGCCTCGTGGCGGGCCTTGAAGTCGGCCGCCAGAGGGTTGTAGAGGGTCGTCGCGGCTATACCGACCAGCAGGGCGATGATCAGGGCGGGGGCGCAGAACTGCCACACCGACATGCCGACGGAGCGCGCCACCACCAGTTCCAGGCTCTTGGTCAGCATCAGGAACGTCATCATCGCCGCAAACAGCACGGCGAACGGCAATACCAGCTCCGTCAATGACGGCAGCCGATAGAACGACAGAAGCAGAACGGTGCCGATCCCCACGTCGTGATTGCCCGCCCGGCGCAGGTTCTCCACCGAATCGATCAGGAAGATCAGCGCGATGCAGGTTCCGAACACCGCCGCGAGGTTCAGCAGGAACCGCTTCGACAGATAGACGGTCATGGTCCGGTCGACGCTCATCGCGCCGTCCCCCAGCCCGACCGCCCCAATCGACGCATGGTCGCCTCGAACAGCGCCTCGAGGCGCTCGCGCGTGTGCCGGGGGTGAAGCGTTTCGATGCTGACCTGTGGCACCGGGATCGCGTCCATGATGCGCGCCATGCGGCGGCCCTGGCCGAAGGCGATCCACGCCGACCCGACGATGCCGACCACGGGGGTCAGGTACATGAGGCCGACGGCCCAGGACTCTCGCGCCGCAATGTTGCTGGCGCTGAAGCCGATCGTACGCAGCACGCCGACGGCCACGATCGCCAGCAGGATCGAGTTTCCGCGCCCGGTCCGGTTGGTGCGCGGGTAACCGAGCGTTGCCAGCGAAATGAACACGAAGGACAGCGGATACAGAATGCTTGAGAGGCGCTCGTGGACTTCCGACCGGAACTTGCCGGGGAACTGCTTGAAGTAGGGGTCCTCGGGATCGGGGTTGAGCAGTTCGCTCATCCGCATCTCGCGGGGCCTGTACTCGACAGTGCCGTCTCCGACCGTGAGGTTGGACAGGTCGAATATGTAACGGTCGAACCTGATGACGGTGATCTCCTCCGGGCTGCCCTCCTGCTGATGCATGCTGCCGGCGTTCATGACCAGATAGGCGCTGTCGCCCGTGCGAATGATTCGGCCCTCTTCCGCCAGATAGGTCATGATCTGTTCGGGATCGCGGGCATCGTGAACGAGCAGGCCTAGGAGCGTGCCGTCCGCAGCGCGGTCGCGAATGTGGAATGTCAGGTTGTCCTCGACCGTGGTGAACAGGCCTTCCACGACGATGTAGGTCAGCACGTCGGCGCGGATCTGCGCGATCGTGTTGCGCAGGGTCCGTGCGCTTTCCGGCATCACGTAGAGACTGATCCCGGCAGTCAGCAGGGTGACGATCAGTCCAAGCACCACGAAGGGCTTGTAGACCAGCCAGGGCGACGACCCGGCCGCATTGATCACGACCAGCTCGCTGTCGGCGTTGATCCGGTTGAGAGTGTAGAGGCAGGCGATGAACAGGCCGACCGGAGCGATGACCATGACCAGGGCGGGCAATGCCAGCACCGTCATGTACATGAACAGCCAGAGGGTCTGGCCCTGCGTGGTGAGCAGGTCGATTTCCTTGAGGGCCTGCGTGACCCAGACAACGCCTGTCAGCACCAGCAGCGAGATCACGAAGGCGCCGGCGGCAATGCGGAAAATGTATCGACCTATCAGGTTCATCCGCTTCCGTTACGCACTCGACAATGACAATCCGGCCGGCGCCGCTCGCGGAACCGGATAATTCGACTTGATGGCGAGAATTGGCCGCTGCCCGGGCAGCCAGTGCCATCTCCGATTGAGCCGCCCCCTCGCGCCGGCCCCATTGATGGTGTATTTGGGGACACGCTGTCGATCAAGTGATTGTAACATCTCGTAACAGATTTGAACCCCCAGTCGAGGCACAAATCCGCATGTCCGAACTGCCCAAGATCACCTTCCAGAAGCTTGCCGAACCGAAAAAGGGCGTGGCCGTGCTGCTGGCTGGCGCCGGCCTTGCCTTGGGCCCCACCGGCCGCGCGCTGGACGAGGCCTCCTCGGGCGCGATCTCCCGTGCCGCCAGGGCGGCAGAGTTTACCGGCAAGCCGAAATCCTCGCTCGATCTCTATGCCCCGGCGGGCCTCGACCTGGACCGCGTCATCGTGATCGGCGTCGGCGATGCCGCGGCGATGAGTAGTCAGGACTGGTTCCTGCTGGGCGGATCGGTCTCGGGAAAGCTGTCGAACAACATCGCCACGGCGACAGTGGTGCTGGAACTCGATGCAGGCGATCTCCCGGATGCTGCGGCCGCCGCCGAATTCGCGGCCGGCGCCAAGCTCGCGGCCTACAAGTTCGACCGGTACAAGACGAAGAAGAAGGATGACGAAAAGCCGGACGCGCCGCCGCGCCGCCTGGTGATCGCAGTGGCGGATCACACTGCCGCCAGGAAGGCCTTCTCGGATCTCGATGCGATCACGGACGGGACGCTGCTCGCCCGCGATCTGGTCAACGAGCCGGCCAACGTGCTCGGACCGGAGGAGTTCGCCGCCCGGGCGAAGGAGCTCGAAAAACTGGATGTCGACGTCAAGATCCTGGCCGAAAAGGACATGCAGAAACTCGGCATGAATGCGCTGCTGGCGGTGGGGCAGGGCAGTGAGCGGCCGAGCCGCCTCGTGATCATGCGCTGGAACGGGCTGGGCAAGTCGTCGAAGAAGAAGCCGGTCGTCTTCGTCGGCAAGGGCGTCGTATTCGATACCGGCGGCATCTCGATAAAGCCCGCCGCCGGCATGGAGGACATGAAGGGCGACATGGGCGGTGCAGCCTGCGTCACCGGGTTGATGCACGCGCTCGCGGCCCGGAAGGCGAAGGTCAATGCCGTCGGCGTCATCGGTCTTGTCGAGAACATGCCCGACGGCAGGGCCCAGCGGCCCGGCGACATCGTCACCTCCATGTCCGGCCAGACCATCGAGGTCATCAATACCGACGCGGAGGGCAGGCTCGTGCTGTGCGACGCACTGACCTACGTCCAGCAGAAGTTCAAGCCAGCCTTCATCGTCGATCTCGCGACGCTGACGGGCGCGATCATCGTCGCGCTGGGCAATCACTATGCCGGGATGTTCTCCAACGATGACGAACTGGCGAACCGGCTGTCTGCGGCCGGCCAGGAGACCGGGGAGAAGGTCTGGCGCATGCCGCTCGGCAAGGAATACGACAAGCTGATCGATTCCAAGTTCGCCGACATGAAGAACGTCGGCGGACGCTGGGGCGGTGCGATCACCGCCGCGCAGTTCCTCAAGCGCTTCGTCGAGGACGACGTGCCGTGGGCGCATCTGGATGTCGCCGGTACGGCGATGGGTTCGCCCAGCTCCGAAGTGAATAAGAGCTGGGGGTCGGGCTTCGGCGTGCGGCTTCTCGACCGGCTGGTTGCGGAGCACTACGAGGGCCGATAGCGAATGGCGGGTTGCCCGTGTGCGGTCCGGTTTTCAATAGCGCGCCGCTCGGAAACCGCCTCGACGTGGGCTTCTCGCACGGCTGCACGAAACAGGCTGTCGGGTCCGTAGGCGGACGACGGCGTTACAGGATTCGAAAGAGGAAATCGATCGAAGGCAGATGGAAGCTGAACCGCACCCGCAACAACGTGACCGTCTACGGGCGCTGTATTCCTACGAAGTTCTCGACACGGCTCGCGAAAAGGACTTCGACGACATTGCACAACTGGCCGCCCGGATCTGTGGTACCCCCATCGCTGTGGTCAACCTGATCGATGCGGAGCGCCAGTGGTTCAAGGCGGAAACCGGACTAGGCGTCCGTGAAACGCCGCTGGCAACGTCGATCTGTTCGCATGTGATTCTCGAGGACGACTTCGTCGAGATCCGGGATACCCTGGAAGACCGGAGAATGGTCGCCAATCCGCTGTGCTGCGGTGATCCGGGATTGCGCTTCTACGCCGGAGCGTTGCTCAAGACCGATGCCGGACTGCCGATCGGAACGCTGTGCGTCCTCGACTATGACCCGCGGGAACTGACGGAGCTGCAGCGCGATACGATTCGCATTCTCGCGCGCCAGGTCATGGCGCAACTGGAAATGCGCAAGGCTCTGCGGGCATCAAAAGTGCTGCGCCAGGAAGTGGACCATCGGGTCAAGAATTCCTTGCAGTCCCTTTCGGCCTTTGTCCGGATCCAGGGCAGGTACTCCGAAACGGAGGAAGCCAGATCGGCGCTGTCGACGGTGCAGAACAGGATCGAAGCCGTGGCGACCCTCCATGAGCAGTTGTATCGCGCAGATGCGGGGCCGTTGATCGACGTCAGCCAATATATCGGCAACCTGCAGAGCTACTTCACAGGCTACGCGCCTCCGAACGTTTCCGTGCAGGTCGCTTCGGATTCGGCCGCGATAAGCTCGCAGCAGGCTGCCGCCCTCGGCACGCTGATCAACGAGTTCGTCGCGAATTCCATCAAGCACGCTTTCCCGGATGGCCGACCCGGACAGATCTCCATCTCGCTGGAGCGGGAAGACGACGGCGACATCCGGGTCGTGTGCGCCGATGACGGAGTGGGGCTGCCGAAGGGCATCGGCTCGAAGTCCGGCGGGCTCGGGATGAAGGTCGCCGAGGTGCTCTGTGCCGAGCTGGGAGGTGATTTGACGATCGATCCGTCACCCACCGGACTCGTGATCTCGTTTCGCTTCACGCCGCAAGGCGTAGCGACCGTTTAATCATCGACGGGCTCGAGCCGGCGCATTCGCGATGACCGAAGTCCTCTTCTACCATCTCGAACGCCGCCCCCTGGAGGCGGTCTTGCCGACGCTCCTGGAAAAGTGCCTGGAAAGGGACTGGAAGGTCGTCGTCCAGGGCGGATCCGAAGAGCGCCTGCAGTCGGTCGACGCTCACCTGTGGACCTATCGCGACGATTCTTTCCTGCCGCACGGCTCCACGGGCGACGGCGATGCCGAATTGCAGCCGATCTACCTGACGACCGGCCCCGACAATCCCAACGGTGCCGCGGTCCGGTTCCTCATCGACGGTGCCGAGCCGCCCGACCTGATCGACTATCAAAGGGCGATCTTCATTTTCGACGGCCGTGACGAGACTGCCGTCGGCCAGGCCCGCAACCACTGGAAGACGGCGAGGGCGGCGGGCCACACCGTGACGTACTGGCAGCAGAACGAAGCCGGCCGGTGGGAGCAGAAGGCTTGAGCACCGGCCGCGGCGGTGGCCGCCTCGCGTGGTTCGACGAGCTCTACCGGGACGCCGGAGAGGACGCCGGCAACGTGCCGTGGTCACGGTCCGGGCCGCATCCCGGCCTCGCGCACTGGGCGGCATCGGCGCCCGAACATGGCGGCAGCGCGATCGACGTCGGCTGCGGTCTCGGCGACAACGCGGAGTACCTGGCCGAGCTCGGCTACGAAACGACGGCATTCGATCTGTCGGAGACGGCGATCGCCTGGGCGCGGCGGCGCTTCCCCAGGTCACCGGTGGCGTATGCCGTCGCCGATCTCTTCGATCTGCCGACAGCCTGGATTGGGGCGTTTCACTTCGTCGACGAGATCTACACGCTTCAGGCATTGCCTGAAGATATGCGCCAGAACGCATTGGCCAACATAGCAAAACTCGCTGCGCCGGGAGGCCGGATCCTGGTCGTCTGCATCGCCAGCGACGATGCAGGCAGGACGGACGGGCCGCCCTGGCCGCTGGCGCGGTCGGAGATCGACGGGTTCCTCCGCCACGGCTTCGGGACCGAATCGTTTCAGGACCTCGTCCTGGGGGAAAACGACCGTCGACACTTCGTGGCGACGTATCGCCGGCTCTGACGGACGGCACGCCCGCCGGCCGGGTCAGGCCGATGCCACCGCCTCCAGCTCCGCGCCGGCCTCGAGCCACTCCTCCTCGGCGCGCGCCAGCGCTTCCACCGTCCGCGCCCGTTCGCGCGACAGTTCTGCGCCCTTGGCCGGATCGTTGGAAAACAGGTCCGGATCCGCAAGCTTGCCGTCCAGCTGCGAGATCCGCCTGGACAGCTCGGCCATCCGCCGCTCGGCCGACTTCTGCCTGTCGCGCAACGGCGCGAGTTCGGCACGTCGCTGGGCGGCGGAGCGGCGCTGCTCTCCCTTGCTCGAGGGAATTGCCTCTTCGGCGGCCGGGGCCGGCATCGCCATCTCGGCGGCGACAGTGTCGAGATCGCCGGCGAGCACGCGGCGCCGGTAGTCCTCCATGTCGCCATCGAACGGCACCACCGTGCCGCCCGCCACCAGCCACAGCCGGTCGGCGGTGGTTTCGATCAGGTGGCGGTCATGGCTGATCAGGATAACGGCCCCTTCGTACTCGGCCAGCGCGCGAACCAGCGCCTCTCGGGCGTCCACGTCCAGGTGGTTGGTTGGTTCATCCAGGATCAGCAGGTGGGGGGCGAAGAAGGTCGCCAGGCCGAGGAGCAGCCGCGCCTTCTCGCCGCCCGACAGCTTGCTGGCGGGAATATCGGCCTTCTCGTAGCCGAACCCGAACTGGGCGGTCTTGGAGCGAACTTCGGCCTCGCGGGCCCCGGGCATCAGCTTGCGCACCGCCTGGTAGGGAGAGAGCTCGGGACTCAGTTCGTCGAGCTGGTGCTGGGCGAAGAAGCCGACCTTCATCTTCTCGGCCGACATCACGCGTCCGCCGGCGGCCGCGAGCCGGTTCGACAGGAGCTTGGCGAGCGTGCTCTTGCCGTTGCCGTTGGAGCCGAGCAGGCCGATCCGGTCGTCGTGATCGAGGCGCAGGTTCAGGTCCCTCAGCACCGGTTCGCCGCCGTATCCGACGGCCGCGCCGTCGAGTTGGACGATCGGCGATGCGAGCGGCTTTTCGGGCGAGGGGAATCGAAACGGCACGGTGGAGCCGTCGACGATCGCCGATATCGGCTGGAGCTTCGCCAGGGCCTTCAGGCGGCTCTGTGCCTGCCGCGCCTTGGAGGCCTTGTAGCGGAACCGGTCGACGAACGCCTGCATGTGCTTGCGCTGCTCGTCCTGCTTCTTGAGCATCTTCTCGGCCAGCGCCTGCTTTTCGCGGCGCTGCCGTTCGAACTGGTCGTAGGTGCCGCGGTACAGCGTCAGCTTGCCCTGGTCGAGGTGGACGATCGTGTCGACGACCGTGTTCAGGAGATCCCGGTCATGGCTGATGACGATCAGCGAGTACGGATACCTGGACAGATAATTCTCGAGCCACAGCGTGCCTTCCAGGTCGAGATAGTTGGTCGGCTCGTCGAGCAGCAGCAGGTCCGGAGCGGTGAACAGCACCGCGGCCAGCGCGACGCGCATCCGCCATCCGCCGGAAAAGGACTCGAGCGGCCGGTTCTGCGCCTCGACGTCGAAGCCGAGGCCGGCAAGGATCCGCGCGGCGCGGGATTCCGCGGAATAGGCATCGATTTCGCTCAACCGCGCGTGGATCTCGCCGATGCGGACCCCGTCGACGCTTGTCTCCGCCTCTTCGAGGAGCATGGCGCGCTCGGTATCGGCGGCTAGCACGAAGTCGATCAGCGACGTCGGACCGGCGGGAGCCTCCTGCTCGACGGTGCCGATGCGCGCCTTGGCGGGCAGGTTCAGCGTCCCCGATTCCGGCGCGATCTCGCCGAGCAGGAGCCGGAACAGCGTCGTCTTGCCCGTGCCGTTGCGACCGACCAGTCCGGCCCGCGTCCCGGTGGGCAGCGTCGCGGCGGCCTGGTCGAGCAGGGTTCGTCCGGCAATCCGGTAGGTGAGGTCGGCAATCTGTAACATGGCGCCTATTTGCCGGTCCGTTCCGCCGAGCACAAGGGCCGTCGCGCAACAATTGCGCCCGTTCTGCGTGTGCCGACGACTGTGCTAGCATTCGACCTCCGGCCGACGCTTGCCGGATCCGCAGCAAACCCAGGGGAGAGCAGAACATGTGCGTACCAGGATGCCACGAAGCGGTCATGCGCCAGTTGAGCCGCCGCGGGTTCTTCAGGGGAGTGGGAGCGGCGACGCTGGCCGCTGCGACATTGCCCGCGGCCGTCGCGCCTGCCCGCGCGCAAACGGTGAGTTTCCAGAAGGCCGTCGACCTGACGCACTCGCTGCCGCCGGATTTCCCGACCTATTTCGGCGACCCGCAGCTCGAGATCGAGAAAGTGTTCGCCTTCGACAAGGACGGCTTCAATCTGAACGTCTGGCACCTCAACGAGCACACCGGCACGCACATGGACGCGCCGATCCACTTCTCCCAGGACGGGCAGTCGGCCGACCAGATCGAGATCGAGAAGCTGGTGGTCCCCATCGCCGTCATCGACGTGAAGGCGAAGGCGGCAGAAGATCCCGACTATCAGGTCTCGCCCGACGACATCAGGGCGTGGGAAAGCGCCAACGGCGAACTGCCGGAGGGGTGCTGCGTCGCGATGAACTCCGGGTGGGACGCCCACGTCGGCACCGACAAGTTCCGCAACGCGGACGGCGACGGGGTCATGCATTTCCCGGGCTTTCATCCGGAGGCCGCCGACATGATGATCAGCGACCGCAAGGTCGTCGGCATGGGTGTCGACACGCTGTCGCTCGACTTCGGCAAATCGCCGGACTTCAAGACCCACTACACCTGGTTGCCGACGGGGCGGTGGGGCATGGAGGCAATCGCAAATCTCGATGCGATTCCCGCCTCCGGCGCGACGCTCGTCGTCGGTTCACCGAAAATTGTCGGGGCGACGGGCGGTCCGAGTCGTCTGATCGCCCTCGTTTGACGTACCAGGGGCCGGTGGAACGTTCCGCCGGCCAGCCTGTTCTCCCGGCAGGCGTGAGCCGGCGCGACCAGGAGGATATTGTCACATGCGTATTTTGCTCATTGCCCTGCTGACGTTGGTCGCCGGACTGGCGGTGCCGGCATCGGCCCAGGAAGGACCTGGCAGCTTTGCACGGTGGACCCATTTCAATGGCGGCATGGTTCGCCTGGACGCGAACTACGTGGCCTCCGACACCTGCCAGGCGGCCGTCGACGCGTGGCGCGGCTCGCCCTCGGGCCCGGCGGTCGGTGATCTCGTCATCCCGGTGACGATCGTGATCGGGCCCAATCCGAAAGGCTGCACCGATACGCGTGTCGTGCGCCGGATCGTGTCGGTCGGTGCGACCAGCGCGACCGAGTTGATACAGATCTATTTCGTGACTACATCTGGGAAGATACTGAAGGTCGAGAAGGTCGCGATCTCAACCTATTGATCGGGATGCCCGGGGGCCTCGATTCAGAGGCCCGAGTCATGGCAGTGTTCCGGCCGGCGAGCCCGGTACGTTTGCGGGCGAACAAGGAGATTTTCAATGCGCGCGTGGCCTGCTGTTCGTCCGTTGGCTGCCCTTGCGGTCGGCGCGTTTCTCGCAACCGCCGGGGCCGTGGTCGCCGCGCCGCCGTTCTGGGGGGCAACCTATGCCTATGTGCAGGGACCCGATGATCCCGCCAACCTGACCGGCGGCCGACCGGTCCATGTTGCAGCGCTGCTCCCCGGCGACTTGGCCTGCACCTCGCTCGCCGGCGCCCGCCTCGATGATCCGCCTCCCTACCCCAGGGTGCTGGACTCGCTGCGCGCCGCGCCGGTGATCGTCACGCTGGCGCAATCCACCTGTCCGGAACCGGGCGAGAACCGCTGGCTCTATTTCGTGGTGCCGCACCCGTATCAGGCGGACATCCTGAACCTCATCTACGTAACCCCCGACGGCAAGCCGCTGGCGAACCAGAAGGTGTCGATCTCCGGCGGGACCGGCGGGCGCTACAACTAGGACAGCACAAGGACCGCGGGCAGGCTGTCACGACAGCCCGATGCCCGTTTCCCGCTGAAAGACGATCAGGTCGAACGACGGCGCCGTTCCCGAAAGCTGGGTCAGCAGGCAGTGCGCCTGTCCCCGGTGGTGGGTTTGGTGGTTGAAGAAGTGGATCAGAGCCGGCGCCAGCGGCTGCGTGATATCTGTCGGGTTGGAGATCGTCCGATAGGTGAACATGCCTGACGTCTGTTCCTCCGACAGGCTGTCGACGTAGTCGGCTATCCGCGCATCCTCCGTTCTGCGCGCTTCCAGCAGATCGGAGAAGTCATCGTAGAGTATGACGTCGAGTTTTGCCGGGGCGTCGCCCGTGCCCGTGAAGCGCCGCATCCAGATGCGGTCGCCGACGAGTATGTGGTTGAGCGTGCGATGGAGGGACCCGAAGAAGGCGCCGCACTCGCGGCGGTATGCTTCGTCCGGCAACGCCGCTGCGGCGGCATACAAGCGTTCGTTGGCCCACCCGTTATACCCGGCCATCATCTGGAAATGAGATTTCATCGCTCGCTTCCTCCGATATTAGGTAAGTAATATTGACCTAAGTGGCGGGTGCGGTAAAGCGCAATCCGCATTGCTTGCAGGCCGCAGGAAGGCCCGCTATAAGCCGCGCGGACCGCTGCAGAAGGCAGCCGAAATCACCCCACGCGACAAACAACGAGGTCGAGCCGACATGGCGATCGAGCGCACACTTTCCATCATCAAGCCCGACGCGACGGCGCGGAACATCACCGGCAAGATCATCGACAAGCTGGAAAGCGCCGGCCTGCGCGTGATTGCGCAGAAGCGCGCACGGTGGTCGAAGGCCGATGCCGAAGCTTTCTATGCGGTTCACAAGGACCGCCCGTTCTTTGGCGATCTGGTGGCGTTCATGACGTCCGGTCCGATCGTCCTGCAGGTCCTGGAAGGCGAGGGGGCCGTTGCAAAGAACCGTGAGGTCATGGGAGCGACCAACCCGGCCGACGCCGCTGACGGAACCATCCGCAAGGAATTCGCCGAGAACATCGAGCGCAACTCCGTGCATGGCTCCGACAGCGCGGAGAACGCCCGTGGCGAGATCGCGCAGTGCTTCAGTGAGGAAGAGATCGTCGGCTGACGGTCCGCTCCTGGTCAGATTCGGGAAAGGCCGGCCTCAGAGCCGGCCTTTTCATTTCCGGGCGTCCGAACTACCGTCCCGTTTGGTCCCCCGCAGGAAGCCTGTTCCATGAACAAGCCGCTCGACAAGAAAATCGGCTACTCCGCCTGCCCGCACGACTGCCCGTCCACATGCGCCCTCGATGTCGAGTTACTCGACGCGCATACGATCGGTCGCATCCGCGGTGCCGCCGACAACGACTACACCGCCGGCGTGATCTGCGCGAAGGTCGCCCGCTACGCGGAGCGCATCCACCATCCCGACCGGCTGCTGCGCCCGATGCGTCGCAAGGGCGAGAAGGGCAGCGGCGAATTCGAGCCGGTGAGTTGGGAGACGGCGCTCGATATCGTGGCCGAGCAATTCGAGACGGCCGCGCAGCGCCACGGCAGCGAGACCGTGTGGCCCTATTTCTACGCCGGCACCATGGGGCTCGTGCAGCGCGACGGCATCAACCGCCTGCGCCACGCCAAGCGCTATTCCGGTGAGTACGACACGATCTGCACCAACATGGCGTGGACCGGGTTCATCGCCGGCACGGGACGGCTGGCGGGCCCAGATCCGCGCGAGATGGGCAGGTCCGACCTCGTCGTGATCTGGGGGACCAACGCGGTCGCCACCCAGGTCAACGTGATGACGCACGCGGTCAAGGCACGCAAGACCCGGGGCGCGAGGATCGTCGCGATCGACGTCTACATGACCGAGACCATGCGGCAGGCGGATATTGCCCTGCTGCTGAAGCCCGGCACCGACGGCGCGCTCGCCTGCGCGGTCATGCACGTCCTGTTCCGCGACGGTCATGCCGACTGGGAGTACCTGGACAGGTACACCGACCGGCCCCGCGACCTCGAAGCCCACCTGCGGTCGCGGACGCCGGAATGGGCCTCGGCGATCACCGGCCTTTCGGTCGCCGAGATCGAGGAATTCGCCGCCATGGTGGGGCGGACGCCGAGGACATATTTCCGGCTCGGCTATGGCTTCACCCGCAACCGCAACGGCACCGCCAACATGCATGCCGCCTCGTGCATCGCCGCGGTGACAGGCGCATGGAAGCACGAGGGCGGCGGCGCCTTCCACAACAACGGCGCCATCTACAAGCTCGACAAGCGGATGATCGAAGGCAGCGATCTGCGCGACCCGTCGGTGCGGATGCTCGACCAGTCCCGCATCGGCGCGATCCTGACCGGGGACCGGGAGGCACTGCGCGGCGGGGCGCCGGTCACCGCCATGCTGATCCAGAACACCAACCCCGTGTCGGTCGCCCCGGAGCAGGACACGGTGAAGCGCGGTTTCGCCCGCGGCGACCTGTTCACCTGCGTCCACGAGCAGTTCATGACGGAGACGGCCAGGATGGCCGACGTCGTCCTGCCGGCGACCACCTTCCTGGAGCATGACGACATCTACAAGGGTGGCGGCCACCAGTACCTGATCTTCGGGCCGAAGCTCGTCGAGGCGGCCGGCGAGGCGCGCGAGAACCACTTC
The DNA here is from genome assembly GCF_037855135.1 of Microbaculum marinum. Classification (NCBI taxonomy): domain Bacteria; kingdom Pseudomonadati; phylum Pseudomonadota; class Alphaproteobacteria; order Hyphomicrobiales; family Tepidamorphaceae; genus Microbaculum; species Microbaculum marinum. The sequence goes on along the minus strand of NZ_JAZHOF010000007.1, from coordinate 241,529 downwards.
GTCCACGTCGAGCTTGCACGGCGGCTGGGTGCCGAGCACCCGGGCTTCGCGATGACCCCGCGCGACCACATCGACTGGATGCTGAAGTCGTCCGGATACGGAACGCTGGAGGAACTGGAGGCGGGGCGCTGGCGCGACCTGCAGCCGGATTTCGAGACCGCTCATTATCTGAACGGCTTCGCGTATCCCGACGGGAAATTCCGGTTCAGCCCCGACTGGACGAAGGTACCCTCGTCGAACGATGGTCCCATGGGCCCGTGGCAGCAGATGCCGGAGTTGCCCGACCATTTCGCGGTGATCGAGGATGCCAACGAGCTCTATCCGTTCCGGCTGGCCACGTCGCCGGCGCGCGGCTTTCTGAACTCGACCTTCAACGAGACGCCCACATCGCGTCAGCGGGAAGGCCGTCCGACAGTCATGGTGCATCCCGACGACGCAGCGCCGCTGGACATCGCCGACGGCGATGAAGTCCGGCTCGGCAGCCCGCGCGGCGAGGTGTCCCTGCATGCGAAGTTCTTCGAAGGGGTGCGGCGCGGCGTTCTGGTCGCCGAGGGCATCTGGCCCAACGACGCATTTCCGGACGGCAAGGGAATCAATACATTGACGGGAGCCGACCCGGTCGCCCCGTATGGCGGGGCCGCGTTCCACGACAATCGCGTCTGGCTGCGCAGGTCGGCCTGACAAGGCTGCCCGAAGCAATTTGAACAGGGACGAGGACGCCGGATGATCCTGATCGGTGCGAACTATCGGTGTGTTTTGGGCGTCCTCGGCGCCGCCCTTCTGTCCACGGCATTTGTGATGACGGCCGTCGCGCAGCAGGCTCCCCAACTGCCGGTGGACGAGGATGCGCGGCTGGCGCTGATCGACCACTGCGTCCTCGACGAGAGCGCCCGGGGCGGCCAGTACGACAATGTCGCCGACCGCTGCAAGTGCGCGACGAAGGCGATCATGTCCCAGATGTCGCAGAGCGAAATGCAGGCGGTGGCCAAATGGCGCAAGCCGACCAGCGCGCTCAAGACCCGCTGGCAGCAGGCATCGGACGCCTGCGGCTAGCCGGCGGCCGCGTCCGGAACCTCACGCAAGGACACCGGCGGCACCGCCAGCGCCGGCAGATCGGTGACGTCCTCGTCGATGAAGACACGGTCTCCGACCAGTCGGGCCCTGCCGGTGGCAACCAGGCGAAGCGCGAGCGGGTAGACCCGATGCTCGACGGCAAGGACGCGCTTCGCCAGCGTCTCGGCGGTGTCCTTGTGCGATACGGGCACCGCCGCCTGGACGATGATCGGACCGTTGTCCATCTCGGCGCGGACGAAATGCACCGTGCAGCCGGTGATCTTGACGCCGGCCTCGAGCGCGCGCTCGTGGGTGTTCAGGCCGGGAAACGCCGGCAGCAGCGACGGGTGGATGTTGATCAGCCGGTCGTGCCAGCGCTCGACGAAACCGGGGCTGAGGAGCCGCATGAAGCCGGCCAGGCATATGATTTCGGCGCCCGACCGCTCGATCGCGCTGCTGGCGCCCTCTTCGAACGCCTTCCGGCTGCCCTTGCCGCGGTAGTCGATCACTTCGGTCGCGATGCCGGCGGCGCTGGCCGTCTCCAGCCCCTTGGCGTCCGGGCGGTTTGACAGGACCAGCACGATCTCGGCGGGAAAGTCCGGTGCTCTGCTTGCCTCGACCAGGGCGGCCATGTTGCTGCCGCGCCCCGAAATCATGATCGCGACGGGGACACGGCCGTTCATTGCCGAAGTTTCCCGCCGTATCGGACCGGTTGGTCGGTCCTGCCGGAAGAGAGGCGGCCGAGAATCCATGCGGTCTCGCCCGCCTCGGACAATCGTGCGCGGACCGCGTCCGCGTCCTGTTCGGCGACGACCGCGACCATTCCGACCCCGCAGTTGAACGTGCGCAGCATTTCGCTTGCCTCGATGGAGGCGATGTCGGCAAGCCACGAAAAGACCGGGGGAGGGGCGAAGCTGGAGAGGTCGATGTCAGCGACCACGCCTGCGGGCAGGACACGGGGCAGGTTCTCGGTCAATCCGCCCCCGGTAATGTGGGCGAGGGCCTTCACAGCGCCGGTCGCTGCGATCGCCTCCAGCACGGGCTTCACGTAGATCCGGGTCGGCTCCAGCAATGCCTGCCCGAGCGCCTGGGCCGGCGCGAACGGGGCCGGATCCGTCCAGGCAAGGCCGGCGTCCGCGACGACCTTGCGGACCAGCGAAAATCCGTTCGAGTGGACGCCGGATGAGGCGAGGCCGAGCAGCACGTCGCCGGCCCGGATATCCCGGCGCGGCAGCAGCCGGTCGCGCTCGACCGCGCCGACCGAAAAGCCTGCGAGATCGTAGTCGCCCCCGGCGTAAAGGCCGGGCATTTCGGCGGTCTCGCCGCCGATCAGCGCGCAGCCCGCCCGCCGGCAGCCTTCCGCTATGCCCTTGACGATGCCGTAGCCGACATCCGGCTCGAGCCGGCCGGCGGCGTAGTAGTCGAGGAAGAACAGCGGCTCGGCGCCCTGGACGACGAGGTCGTTCACGCACATCGCCACAAGGTCGATGCCGACGGTGTCGTGGATGCCGGTCTCGATGGCGATCTTGACCTTGGTGCCGACCCCGTCATTCGCCGCCACCAGCAGCGGATCGCTGAACCCGGCCGCCTTGAGATCGAAGATGCCGCCGAAGCCGCCGATCTCGGTATCGGCGCCGGCGCGGGCCGTTGAGCGGACGAGGGGCTTGATCCGGTCGACGAAAGCGTTGCCGCGGCCGATATCGACGCCGGCGTCGGCATAGCTCACGACGCCTTTCGCGCGCGCATCCTGAGTGCTCAATCCGGCCTCCCTGGCAAGGCTTCATAGAAGCAGACCCCCGGCGAAAGACAATACCGGTCGCCGCGGTGTCAACAGGATCGGCAACCCGCATCCCGTCGGGTCCCGGCATGCGGCCGAACGCGGGCCTCGAGGTCACCTTGCGTTATCCCGCCGCATGTCACGCACTGTCGGAATGGCAGGCAGGGCTGATTCGGCGTTGTGGCGAACTGTATGCGGCGTTCTGGCCGGCGCTTCGCTCGGCTTGGCCTGCCTGGCGGGGCCGTCTGCCGTGCGTGCCGAGGCATTCGACCCATACGAGGTGCGCGGCATCGTCGTTTCCGCCGTCGCCGAAGACGCCGTCGCCGCCAAGAAGCTCGCCATGGACGAGGCGCTGTCGACCGCTGCCAGGCGGATCTTCGATCGGGTCGCCGTCGCGCCCGCGGACATCGAGATCGGCGCGGCCGACGCAGCGACGCTGCTGTCGTCCCTGGAGAACTCGTCCGAACGGTTCGGGCCCGGCGGATATTCGGCGACGGTGACGGTGCGGTTCGATCCGCTGCTGGCACGGGGATATCTGGCGGATCGGGGCATCGCCGTCGTCGATCGGGTGGCGCCCCCGATACTTCTGATCCCGCTGGTAGTGGAGGGCGGCGAGATCCGCATATGGGACGATGCGGCGGCCTGGGCCCGCACGCTCGGCGCGGTTTACAAGGAGACCGGCCTGACTCCCGTCCGCATCGCGAATGGAACGTCCGCGGACAGGGCCGCCCGCCTCGACCGGCTGATGGAAGCCGATCCTATCACGCTCGGCGAGTTCCGGATACGCTACCGCACACGATTCGCCGCCATCGCCCGTCTGGACCGCGATGCCGAGGGCGAGCCAATGCTGCTGAGCCTCGTCGGCACGGATGCAGCCGGGCCGGTCAACGCCACGGTGGAGCTGCGCGACGGTACGCTGGAGAACGCCGCGTCGGCGGCGGCCGGACTTTTGTCGAGCCGTTGGAAGGAGGTCGCCGGAGGCGGAGGAACGATCGGGCCTGTGTCCGGCAGGGGCCTGCCGGTGCGCGTGTTGCTGCCCGGCGGTCCGGCCGGGTGGGAGCCGCTGAAGCTGCGCCTCGAAGGGAGCGGGGTGATCGACGCTCTGAGCGTCGCGAGGCTGGACGACACCGGCGCGGACGTCGAGATCTGGTATGCGGGACGTCTGGACGAGTTGCCCGGTCGGCTGGCCGCGGCCGGGCTTGATCTGTTCGAAGCGGGCGGTACTTGGCTGCTGCAAGCCTATTGAGCTTTGCCTGTCTCTCATCTAACCCGTCGTCCCCGCCGACCGCGCCCGGAAGCCGTTTCCGTGCCTGTATGGCGGTCGGCCCTCATCGCGAGCACATGGTGACCTTTCCCAACTTCATTTCGATCTCGCGGCTGCTGCTGGTTCCGGCGGTGGTCTATGCACTGATAACCGGGCAGTTTCACCTCGCCTTCTGGCTGTTCGTGATCGCCGGTATTTCCGATGCCGTGGACGGCTTCATCGCCAAGACGTTTCATTCGGAGTCCGAGCTCGGCGCCTATATCGACCCGCTCGCCGACAAGGCGCTGCTCGTGTCCATCTACGTGTCCCTCGGGATTCTCGGCGAGATGCCGGTCTGGCTGGTCTTTCTCGTGGTCAGCCGCGATGTGTTCATCATTTGCGCGGTAATGTTGTCGTGGATGCTGGCGCGTCCGGTTGCGATGTCGCCGCTGATGATCAGCAAGGCGAACACGACGGGCCAGATCGTGCTGGCGGCGGTGATACTTGGCGATCTCGGCTTTGGGTTGGCGATGACGAACGTGCGGAACGCGCTGGTTTTCGTTGTGGCGGGACTGACGGTACTATCCGCGCTTGCCTACCTGGTCGATTGGCTCAGGCACATGGCAATAGCGGACGGGCCGGCGACGCCGGACGGGCCGCCCGAACGGCCGGCTGATGGGGAAGTGCCATGACGTTGCAGCGACAGCTCGTATTCTGGTTCGTCGCCTTGTTGTTGCTGATCGTCGTGCTGTTCGTGCTGCGGCCGATCCTGCTGCCTTTCGTCGCCGGCATGGCGCTGGCCTATGCGCTCGACCCGCTCGCCGACCGGCTGCAAAGGCTCGGCCTGAGCCGGCTTCTGGCCACCAGCGTCATCCTCGTGGCATTCGCGCTCGTGTTCATCCTGTTCCTGGTGGCGCTCGTTCCGCTGCTGTCCCACCAGCTGTCGCAGCTCATGGACGACCTTCCTCAGTACAGTTCTCGGCTGCAGGATCTTTTCAACAGCCTCACGCGCGAATGGATGCAGGTCGGCTGGGTGCGCGATCTGCTTGGCATGGAGCAAGGCGAATCGGCGCCCTCCGCCGCGAGCCGCGACCTGTTGGGCAAGGCAGCGGGCTGGGTCGGTCAGCTCGTGCAGGGCCTGGTCACCGGGGGCCTCGCTCTGGTCAATCTGTTCGCTCTTCTCACGGTCACCCCCGTCGTCGCCTTCTACCTCCTCAACGACTGGGATCGCATGATGGGGCGCATCGACAGCTGGCTGCCGCGCGAGCATGCCGACACCATCCGGTCGCTGGCGCACCAGATCGACGACGTCCTGGCCGGCTTCGTCAGGGGGCAGGGACTGCTTTGTCTGGTGCTCGGGACTTTCTATGCGATCGGCTTGTCGGTTATCGGGCTGAATTTCGGACTGGTGATCGGCTTCGGCGCCGGATTGATCAGTTTCATTCCATACATCGGATCGATCGTCGGCTTCCTGGTGTCGATGGGCGTTGCGCTGGCACAGTTCTGGCCGGACTGGATCATGATAACGGCGGTCGCCGCCGTCTTCCTCGCGGGACAGTTCCTGGAAGGCAACATTCTCCAGCCGAAGCTGGTCGGCGGCCACATCGGCCTGCATCCCGTCTGGCTGATCTTCGCATTGTTCGCGTTCGGATACCTGTTCGGTTTCGTCGGAATGCTGCTGGCGGTTCCCCTGGCCGCGGCCCTCGGTGTGCTGGCGCGTTTCCTGCTCCAGCAGTACCTTGACAGCAAGCTCTACAAGGGCGGCAGCGGAGAAGCGCCGCCGTCATGATCGTGCCGCGTCAGCTGGTCCTGGAACTGCCGCACCGGGAAGCGCTGGGACGAGACGATCTGCTGGTCAGCCGCTCCAACGATGCGGCGGTTCGAGCGATCGATTCATGGCCCGACTGGCCGCATGCCGGCCTGGTGCTGGTTGGATCGCCCGGAAGCGGCAAGACTCATCTCGTCGAGGTCTGGCGCCAGCGCTCCGGCGCCGTCCGGCTGGACGCTGCCGCGGTGTCGGGCGATCCGGCAGACCTTATCGGCGATGCTCCCGCAATCGCGGTGGAGGATTGCGGTCCTGGCCTCGACGAGGCGGCGATGTTCCATTTGCTCAACGCGGCCGAACGCGCCGATCTTCCCGTGCTGCTGACCTCCCGAGAGCCGCCGCCGCGCTGGACCCTGGGCCTGAGCGATCTGAATTCGCGCCTGAGCCGGCTTCCCGTGGTCGAGGTTGCGCCGCCCGACGAGGAGGTGCTGCAGGCCGTCGTGATCAAGCTGTTCGCCGATCGGCAGATCGCCGTCGATGAGGCGGTACTGCGGTATATTCTGGTACGCATGGAGAGAAGTTTCGCGGCGGCGCGCGACATCGTCGCCCGGCTCGACCGGCTTGCCGCGGAATCGAAGCGCCCGATATCGCGGTCCTTGGCGGCGCGTGCACTTGCAGAGGCGCATACGTTGGCGAATCTCGAAAGTCCCGGGTCGCATGAGTGAATCTCGCACGGTATTAATTGATTTTCACATGTCGTTCTTAGTGTTCGGCGTCTTTCAGACGGAACGATGAGTATGCAGCAGCCGGCGAAACTGGTGAACGAGGCGGAGGGAGTCGGCGCCCCCCGCCCTATCGCGGACTCAGAGGCGGCGGCGCCATTGCCGCCGGAGCGTTCGAAGGATGACTGGATGTCGTCTCCCGATCGTTTCGTCAATCGTGAGCTGTCCTGGCTGGGGTTCAACCGACGGGTCCTCGAAGAGGCGGAAAACCGCGGCCATCCGCTGCTGGAGCGGCTCCGGTTCCTCTCGATTTCCGCCAACAACCTGGATGAGTTCTTCATGGTTCGCGTGGCTGGCCTCAAGGGGCAGGAGCGCGAAGGAATCGTCAGCCGGAGCCAGGACGGACTGACGCCGCGCCAGCAGCTGGCGGAGATCGACGCCGCGGTGCGGGCCCTGACGACGGACCAGCAGAAAGCGCTGGCCTCGCTTCGATCGGAGATGTCCGAGGCCGACATCGATCTCGTCGAGGCCACGCAGACCACGATGAAGGACCGCGAATGGCTTGAGCAGCACTTTCTCGAATACATCTTCCCGGTGCTGACGCCGCTCGCGATCGATCCTGCCCATCCATTTCCGTTCATCCCCAACCTCGGCTTCACGGTCGCGCTTGAGCTGAAGCGTATCGAGGACGGGCGTCCGATGCGCGCCCTGGTCCGCATGCCCAACAAGATCGACCGTTTCGTGCCGCTGCCCGACGAGACGCACGGAGGGCGCCTGAAGCAGCGGTTCATCCGACTCGAAGGGGCGATCGAACTGTTCACCGGAAGGCTCTTTCCCGGCTACACCGTCACAGGCGGTGGTGCGTTCCGGGTCATCCGTGACAGCGACATCGAACTGGAGGAAGAAGCCGAGGATCTGGTCCGCTTCTTCGAGAGTGCACTCAAGCGGCGCCGGCGCGGGTCGGTGATACGGCTGGAACTCGAGAGCGCGATGCCCGGACCCTTGCGCGGCTTCGTTGCGAAGGAACTCGGCGTCCAGAACGACGAGATCCACGTCGTCGACGGTGTCCTGGCCCTTTCGGAATTCTCCCAGCTCGTTTCGGTCGACCGGCCGGAGCTCAAGTTCCCCGCATATACCGCGAGGTTCCCCGAACGTATCCGCGATCATGGCGGCGACTGCTTCGCGGCGATCCGGCAGAAGGACCTGATCGTCCACCACCCCTATGAGTCCTTCGACGTGGTGCTGCAGTTCCTCCGTCAGGCCGCCGCCGATCCGGACGTGGTTGCGATCAAGCAGACGCTCTATCGGACCAGCAACGACTCTCCGATCGTCCGGGCGCTCGCAGACGCTGCGGAATCGGGCAAGTCGGTGACCGCCGTCGTCGAACTCAAGGCGCGCTTCGACGAAGAGGCGAACATCCGCTGGGCACGGGACCTGGAACGCGCCGGCGTCCAGGTGGTCTACGGCTTCGTCGAACTGAAGACGCATGCCAAGCTGTCGCTCGTGGTACGTCGTGAATCCGGCCAGCTTGCCTCCTACGTCCACATCGGCACCGGCAACTATCATCCGGTGACGGCCCGCATCTACACGGACCTGTCCTATTTCACCGTCAACCCGGCGATCACGCGCGACGTCATCCGCATATTCAATTTCATCACCGGCTACGCCGAGCCGCAGGGCCTGGAGTCGATGACCGTGTCGCCGTACACGATCAAGAAGACGGTGCTCGACAACATCTGGCGGGAGATAGGACACGCGGAGGCGGGGAGGCCGGCGGCGATCTGGGCGAAGATGAACTCGGTCGTCGACGCCGACGTCATCGATGCCCTCTACAAGGCAAGCCAGGCGGGCGTGCAGGTCGACCTGGTCGTCCGCGGCATCTGCTGCCTGCGCCCCGGCGTGCCGGGCCTGTCGGACAACATCCGCGTGAAGAGCATCGTCGGCCGGTTCCTGGAGCACTCGCGAATTTGCGCGTTCGGCAACGGCCACGCGCTTCCCTCGCCGGAGGCACTGGTCTACATCAGCTCGGCCGACTGGATGCCGCGCAACCTGGTGCGGCGGGTCGAGGCGATGGCGCCCATCACCAACCCGACCGTTCACGCGCAGGTGCTGGACCAGATCATGGTGGCGAACATGAAGGACAACCAGCAGAGTTGGCGCCTTCTGCCGAATGGCGATTCGGTCCGGATCCTGCCGGAGAAGGACGACAAGCCATTCAATGTGCATCACTATTTCATGACCAATCCGAGCCTGTCGGGACGTGGAAAGTCTGTTGAACAACATTCACCGAGGTCTATCGCCGGCGGAATTACCGGCGCCTGAGGCCGCTGCTGCACTCAATGCCGCTCCCGGCCGCCTGGGCCACCTGGAGCCGGTAGCCGTCGTCGATATCGGATCGAACTCCGTCCGACTCGTCGTTTACGAGGGTCTGACGCGCAGTCCGACCCCGATATTCAACGAGAAGGTGTTGTGCGGGCTCGGCCGCCACGTCGCGACGCTCGGCCGTCTCGAGGACGCCTCGGTGGCGCTGGCGCTGGAGTCGCTGGCCCGTTTCCATGCGCTTTCAAGGCAGATCGGCGTCGGGTCGATCCATGTCATCGCGACGGCGGCGGTGCGCGAAGCGAGCAACGGTTCGAAGTTCGTCGAACAGGTGGAAGCCATCGTCGGCCACAAGATCAGGGTGCTCGACGGGGCCGAGGAAGCCGAACTGTCCGCCTACGGCGTCATCGCCGGCATCCACGATCCTGACGGGATCGCCGGCGACCTCGGCGGCGGCAGCTTCGAGGTGGTCGACATCCGCGGCGACGGCATCGGCACCGGCGAGACGCTGCCGCTCGGCGGCCTGCGCCTGCAGGATCTCGCCGGCCGCTCCATGAAGAGGGCGGAAAAGCTTGTCGTCGACGCGATCGGCGACTCCAAGGTGCTCGCCGACGGCAGGGATCGGGACTTCTACGCGATCGGCGGAACGTTCCGCGCGCTGGCGCGACTGCACATGGCGCAGTGCGGCTATCCGCTGCACGTCACCCACGGCTACGAGATCGGCGCGGCCGAGGCGCTGGAGTTCGTCCGGCTGGTGCGCCGCGTCAAACCGGATTCGCTGGACTCCATCGACGCCGTCTCGTCGGCCCGCCGCGACCTGCTGCCCTACGGCGCCATGGTGGTCGAGCATGTCCTGCGCCGCAGCGAGCCGAGGCGCATCGTCATGTCGGCGCTCGGGGTGCGCGAGGGCCTGCTCTACACGCTGCTCGACGAGGCGGGCCGCAAGAGCGATCCGCTGCTTGCCGCCTGCGCCGAACTGTCCTTCCTGCGCTCGCGCTCGCCGGCATTCGCCCGGGAACTGTGCTCGTGGACCGACAAGTTCCTGGAGTCGACGGGGCTGGACGAAACCGCCGAGGAGCGCCGGCTCCGGCATGCCGCCTGCCTGCTGGCGGACATCGGCTGGCGCTCGCACCCGGACTACCGCGGCGAGCACAGCCTCAACATCATCGCCTATGCCTCGTTCACCGGCATCGATCACCCCGGCCGTGCCTATCTCGCCCTGGCGGTCTTCTACCGGCATGCCGGGCTCGTCGATGATCACCTGAGCCCGCGCATCCGCGAACTGGCGTCGGCGCGCATGATCGATCGGGCGCGGATCCTCAGCGGCGCCCTGCGGGTCGCCTATCTGATCAGCGGTGCCATGCCCGGCGTGATCGACAAGGCCGACCTCGCCGTCGAGCACCGGACCGTCGTGCTGCACCTGCCCGGCGAACTGGCGAAACTGTCCGGTCCGCGGGTGCTCACCCGCCTCAAGCAGCTCGCCAGGCTCATCGGCCGCAAGGCGGAAATCGTCACGTCTGACTAGTCCGGATCAGCCGGCGTCGGCCTTCTGACCGGTTTCGGAGCCTGCCGGTTTGCGCCGCCGCCTCTTCCTGGACTTGGCCGGCTTCTCGGGCGGATCGCGCTCATCGAACGACAGCCGGTTGCCGTCGACCGCGAGCGACAGGCGGCCATGCTTCAGGTCGAGGGCCTTGTCGCCGAATATCTCCCGCCGCCACCCCTTCAGAGCCGCCACGTCGGCGTCGTCGTCCGCCGCAATCGCCTCGATGTCGTCGCTGGTCGCCACGAGGCGCGAGGCGACCTTGTTCTGCGCGGCCACAGCCTTCAGCAGCACCTTCAGCAGGTCGGAGACCGGACCGGACATCCGCTGCGGGCCGTTCGGGCGCGGAATCGGCGGCAGCTCCTTGTCGGGGAGCTCTTTCACCTGCCTGACGAGCTTGAGGATCTCGCGGCCGGCGGAGGAGCGTTCGTAGCCCTTCGGCACGGCCCTGAGCCGGGCCAGGGAGGATTCGGAATCGGGCAGGTGCACGGCGATCTCGTAGAGGCCGTCGTCCTTGAGGACGCGGCTGCGCGGCACGTCGCGGGTCTGGGCCTCCTTCTCGCGCCATTCCGCGAGCGCCTTGAAGGCGGCGAACTCCCTTGGCTTGCGCACCTTCATCTTGAGCCGCCGCCAGGCCTCCGCCGGATCGGTGTTGTAGGTTTCCGGAGAAGTCAGGATGTCCATCTCCTCGCGGATCCATTCGTGCCGCTCCACCTTGTCCACCTCGGCCTGGAGCGCCTCGTAGATCGGTTGCAGGTGGATCACGTCGGCCGCCGCATACGCCAGCTGCGCGTCGCTCAGCGGCCGTCTCGACCAGTCGGTGAAGCGATGGCTCTTGTCGATCGTCCCCTGGACGATCTCGCGGACCAGCGCCTCGTAGCCGACCGACTCGCCATGGCCGCACACGGCGGCGGCCACCTGCGTGTCGAACAGCGGGTGCGGGATCAGCCCGCCCAGGTGATAGATGATCTCGACGTCCTGGCGGGCGGCGTGGAAGACCTTCGTCACCGTCTCGTCGGCCATCAGGTCCAGGAACGGCTTGAGGTCAAGGTCCGGCGCCAGGGCATCGACGAGGGCGACGTCGGTGCCGGGCGCTGCCATCTGGATCAGGCAGAGTCGCGGCCAGTAGGTGACGTCCCTGAGAAACTCGGTATCGACGGCGACATAATCGTGGGAGGAAAATGTGCGGCAGGCCTTGTCGAGATCGGCAGTCTTCGTAATCAGCTTCATGAGGTTTCCATGACCGGCCTGTTCAACGTCAGGGGGTCCCCTGGAACCGGCCGGTCGCTTGATCGTCTTGTTGATTCGGACATGTTCTCTCCGACACTAGGGCGATTCTTTGCGACCGTCCCGGCGTTCGGCAAGCCTGAAGATAGCCGGCGACGTCCTCAATAGCGACACGAACCGTGTCCGCGCCGAACGCGGTATGCGCTTGCCCGCGGCGATGCGCCAGAGCGCGATCAGGATGAAGGCGCCGTGCACCGCGCTGGTGAACATGAACAGCGAGGAGGCGCCGAACGTCTCGATCGTCCACGACGACACCAGTGGTCCGACCATCGCCCCGACCGCGAAGAAGAATGTCAGCCCGGCGGCGACCAGAACGTACTGGCCGGGCGGCGCGAGGTCGTTGGCGTGGGCCGCCGACAGCGAATAGAGCGGCAGCGCGAAGGCGCCGAACAGGAAGATGCCGAGATACAGCCGCCAGGGCTCGCCCGGCCCGGTGGCGCTGAGCAGCAGGCCGGCCAGCACCGCCCCGCTCGTCGCCGCCAGTAGCGTCCAGCGCCGGTCGAGCTTGTCGGAGAAGATCGCGAGCGGAATCTGCAGGGCGGCGCCGCCGACGATGCCCGCGCCCATGAACGTCGCGATCTGCGCGACGTCGAGCCCCATCGACTCGGCGTATAGGGGCCCGATCAGGCGAAACGACGAGTTGGTCAGGCCGATCGTCACGCAGCCGATCGTGGCGAGCGGCGAGATCGCCCAGACGACCTTGAGCTTGAAGCGGACCTCGTCGGGCGGTTCGGGAACCGACCGGTCGGCCAGCGAGACGGGAACCAGCGACAGCGCGAAGAACATCGCGACGATCGCGAACAGCTCGAACCCGCCGGCCCCGAACAGCGGCAGCAGGTACTGCGCCCCGGTCACCGCGCCGAGATCGATCAGCCGGTAGATGCTGAGGATCCGCGCCCGGTCCGAACTCTCCGCGTTCGAGTTGATCCAGCTTTCCATCACGGTGAACAGGCCGGAAAAGCAGAACCCCATCATGAACCGCAGGGCGATCCACACCCACGGATCGATGATCAGGACCAGGCACAGGGTTCCCGCGGAGGCGACCGCAGCGAGCGCCGCGAAGACGCGGATGTGTCCGACGGCCTTGACGAGCCGCGGGGCATACACGCATGCAACTATGAAGCCGCCGAAATATGCGGTTCCCATCAGGCCGATGAGCCAGGGCTCGAATCCGGCGATGGAGCCGCGCAGGGCGATCATCGTGCCCTGCACGCCGTTGCCGGCGAGCAGGATGCCGGCGGTGGCCAGAAGCGGGGCGAGCGGGCGCAGCGGAGTCATCGAAAGAGGCTTATAGCAGAGCCATTGGCGACCGCTATCTTGACGGGCGCATTCCAATGGCTATGCGCCTTGCTGTCGCCTCTCATCACCGTCGGCTCGGTCCGTGCCCGTTGGGGATGCCGCGTACCCCCCTCTCCATCTCTCCCCCACAAGGGGGGAGGGGAGTTAGACGCGGCCTCGGGCAGTCCCTCGGTCCGCCGATTGCCACGGATCCGCGGCAAGGGGCGCACGGCTTCTGCGCTCCCTCCCCCTTTGTGGGGGAGGGTCGGGGAGGGGGGTACGCGGCCTCACCGCCCGGCACGGGGTCACCGATGAGATACGTGAGCCTCGCGGGGCCTGATCCGCGGGCATGGATCGCGCTGCTCATGCCGACCTATCGCCCACCCGCGGACTTGACATTCCCGGACCCCTATGCGCCTCTCCGCCGCGATTTTCCCCGAAATCCGCGAGGACGAAATGCACGCTTACCGTACCCATTCCTGTGGCGAGCTTCGCGAGGCCGACACTGGCCGGACCGCCCGTCTGTCCGGTTGGGTGCATCGCGTTCGCGACCACGGCGGCGTGCTGTTCATCGACCTGCGCGACCACTACGGCATCACCCAGTGCGTCGCCGATCCCGACTCGCCGGCTTTCGCCGCTGCCGAGCGGCTGCGCGCCGAATCCGTCATCCGGATCGACGGCACCGTGCGCCACCGTCCCGAGGAGACGGTGAACCCCAACCTGCCGACCGGCGCGATCGAGGTCTTCGTAACGGAGATCGAGGTGCTGGGCGCTGCCGCCGAGCTGCCGCTGCCGGTGTTCGGCGAGCCGGAATATCCGGAGGAGACGCGCCTCAGGTACCGCTTCCTGGACCTGCGCCGGGAACGCCTCCACGCCAACATCGTCAAGCGCTCGCGGATCATCACCTCGTTGCGCAGCCGGATGGTCGAGAAGGGCTTCATCGAGTTCCAGACGCCGATCCTGACCGCCTCCAGCCCCGAGGGTGCGCGCGACTACCTGGTGCCGTCCCGCGTCCACCCCGGCAAGTTCTATGCGCTGCCGCAGGCACCGCAGCAGTTCAAGCAGCTCACCATGATCGCCGGCTTCGACCGGTACTTCCAGATCGCGCCCTGCTTCCGCGACGAGGACGCCCGCTCCGACAGGTCGCCCGGCGAGTTCTACCAGCTCGACATCGAGATGAGCTTCGTCACCCAGGACGATGTGTTCGAGGCGGTCGAGCCGGTGCTGCGCGGCGTTTTCGAGGAATTCGGCGGCGACAGGCCGGTGACGAAGGAGTTCCCGCGCATCCCCTATGCGGAGGCGATGCGCAAGTACGGCACCGACAAGCCGGACCTGCGCAATCCGATCGAGATGCAGGAGGCGAGCGAGACGTTCCGCGGGTCGGGCTTCAAGGTCTTCGCCGGGATCCTTGAAAAGGATCCGGCAGCCGAGGTCTGGGCGATCCCCGCAAAGGGCGGCGGCAGCCGCGCCTTCTGCGACCGCATGAACTCCTGGGCGCAGGGCGAGGGCCAGCCGGGGCTCGGCTACATCATGTTCCGGGACGGTGAGGGCGCCGGCCCGATCGCCAAGAACATCGGCCCCGAGCGCACCGGCGCGGTTCGCCGCCAGCTCGGCCTTGCCGACGGCGACGCAGCGTTCTTCGTGGCCGGCAATCCGAAGTCCTTTGTCGACTTCGCCGGGGCCGCGCGCCGCAAGGTCGGCGAAGAACTCGGCCTGATCGACAAGCACCGCTTCGACTTCTGCTGGATCGTTGACTTCCCGATGTTCGAGTGGGACGAGGACGCCAAGAAGGTCGACTTCTCGCACAACCCGTTCTCGATGCCGCAGGGTGGCCTGGAAGCGCTCGAGACGATGGATCCGCTCGAGATCAAGGCGTTCCAGTACGACATCGTCTGCAATGGCATCGAGCTCTCGTCCGGCGCCATCCGGAACCACAAGCCGGACATCATGCGCAAGGCGTTCGCGATCGCCGGCTATGGCGACGACGTTCTGGAGGAGAAATTCGGCGGCATGCTGCGCGCCCTCCAGTACGGCGCCCCGCCGCATGGCGGCATTGCGCCGGGCATCGACCGCATCGTCATGCTGCTGTGCGGCGAGGAGAACTTGCGCGAAGTGGTGATGTTCCCGATGAACCAGCAGGCACAGGACCTGATGATGGGCGCACCCTCGGAGGTCTCCAACCAGCAGCTTCGCGAACTCCACATCCGTCTGGCGCCGCCGCCGAAGGGGTGACGCCAGTTCGCTGTATTCCGCCGGACATGGTTGCGGTTTAATCGGGCGAACGGAAGCGGGAGGAAACCTTGGCCGATCTGTCCGATGAACTGCGCAGCGGGGCGCTCGTCTATCATCGGCTGCCGCGTCCGGGCAAACTCGAGATCCGCGCGACCAAGCCGCTCGGCAACAACCGGGACCTGGCGCTCGCTTACTCGCCGGGCGTCGCCGCGGCCTGCGAGGCGATCGAACTCGATCCCTCCGAGGCCGCCAACCTGACGGCGCGTCAGAATCTCGTGGCCGTCATATCGAACGGAACCGCAGTCCTCGGTTTGGGTGCGATCGGCCCGCTCGCCTCCAAGCCTGTCATGGAGGGCAAGGCGGTCCTGTTCAAGAAATTCGCCGGTATCGACGTCTTCGACATCGAGATCGACGCATCCAGCGTCGAGCGCATGGTCGACGTCATTTCCGCGCTGGAGCCGACCTTCGGCGGCATCAACCTGGAGGACATCCGGGCGCCGGAGTGCTTCGAGGTCGAGGCGCGGCTGCGCGAGAGGATGAACATCCCCGTCTTCCACGACGACCAGCACGGCACCGCGATCATTGTGTCGGCGGCCGTCCGCAACGCCCTGAAGCTCGCCGGCAAGAAGCCGGGGGAGGTCAAGGTGGTGACCTCGGGCGCCGGCGCCGCGGCGCTCGCCTGCCTCAACCTTCTCGTCGAGACCGGCGTGCGGCGCGAGAACATCTGGGTCTGCGACATCGACGGCGTGGTCTACTCCGGCCGGCAGACCAACATGGATCCCTGGAAGGCGAAATTTGCACAGGAGACGGAGGCTCGGACACTGGCCGACGTGATCGCCGGCGCCGACATCTTCCTGGGGCTGTCGGTCGGCGGCGTTCTGAAGCCGGAGATGGTCGTGCAGATGGCGGAGAAGCCGCTGATCATGGCGCTCGCCAATCCGGTTCCCGAGATCATGCCGGAAGCCGCTCTGGAGGCGCGCCCGGACGCCATGATGTGCACAGGCCGATCCGACTACCCCAACCAGGTCAACAACGTCCTGTGCTTTCCGTTCATCTTCCGCGGCGCGCTCGACGTCGGCGCAACGGACATCAACGAGGCGATGAAGCTCGCCGCCGCCACCGCGATCGCCGATCTGGCGCACGAGCCGTCCTCGGACGTCGCCGCCCGGGCGGTGGGCGGCGAGGCTCGCCTGTTCGGCGCCGACAACCTGATTCCCAACCCCTTCGATCCGCGACTGATCCTGCGCATCGCGCCCGCGGTCGCGCGCGCCGCGATGGAGACCGGCGTCGCCGCGCGACCGATCGACGATTTCGACGCGTACGACGAGCGGCTCAACCGGTTCGTGTTCCGCTCCGGCTTCGTCATGAAGCCGATCTTCGCCATGGCCAAGGACGCCCCCAAACGGGTGATTTATGCCGAGGGCGAGGACGAACGAATCCTCCGCGCCGCCCAGGTCTCGCTGGAGGAGGGCATCGGCCAGCCGATTCTTGTCGGCCGGCCGGGCGTGGTGGAGACTAGGCTCGCCCGCTACGGCCTGTCGATCCGACCGGGCGTCGACTTCGAGATCATCAATCCGGAAGACGACCCGCGCTACCGCGACTATGTCGAGACCCTGCTCGACCTGACCGGCCGCAAGGGCGTCACCCCCGATCTTGCCCGCACCCACGTACGCACCAACGCCACCGTGATCGCGGCTTTGGCGCTACATCGCGGCGAGGCGGACGCGATGGTCTGCGGCGTCGAGGGGCGCTACGAGAGCCACCTGCACTGGGTCCGCGACATCATCGGGACGGCTCCGGGCGTCCAGGACTATTCGGCGCTCAGCCTGCTCATCCTGCCGCGCGGCGCCTACTTCATCGCCGACACCTACGTGACCTACGATCCGACCGCCGAGGAGATCGCCAACACTGTCCGGCTCGCTGCCGCCCATATCGGCCGCTTCGGGATCGAGCCGAAGTTCGCGCTGCTGTCGCATTCCAATTTCGGCAGCGCCGACACGCCGAACGCCCTGAAGATGCGCCACGCGCTCCGGATTCTTGAGGAAAGCGACCCGGAGATCATGGTCGAGGGCGAGATGCACGGCGACGTCGCACTGGACGAGGCGCTGCGCAACCGGGTTTTCCCGCGCTCCCGGCTGAAGGGGGAGGCCAACGTCTTCATCATGCCCAGCCTTCCCGCCGCCAATATTGCCTATCAGCTTCTGAAGGGCCTTGCCGACGCACTGCCGGTCGGGCCGATCTTGATCGGCGGCGCAAAACCGGCGCATATCCTCACGCCGTCGGTCACCGCGCGTGGCGTCGTCAACATGACGGCAATCGCCGTCGCCGAGGCGCAACAGGCCTGACCCGCTGCATCCGCAGCCGCTCGAGGAGAATCTTGGTTTGAATATTCGCGTTGCCGGCCAGTATGTCAGGGCCTGGCTCAAGGACTGGCGCCAGTTCGGCCACCGGCAGCTCGCACGGGACTGCCCGATCTGCGGCTACCACGGGCTGTTCGTCGCCGCAGGCCATCCGCCGCGCTGGAATGCCCGCTGTCCCAACTGCGACAGCCGCGAGCGGCACCGGCTGGCCTGTCTCTACTACGACCAGGCCGGCATCGGGCCCGGCAAGGGGCTGAAGATCCTGCATTTCGCGCCCGAGGACTTCTTCCTGAACCGGATGCGGGGCGACCCGGACTACATCGCCACCGATCCGAAAATGCCCGGCGTCGAGCGCCGCGAGGACATGACGGCGCTGTCCTTCGAACCGGGCACGTTCGACATCGCCATCGCGCATCACGTGCTCGAACACATCCCGGACGACCGCAAGGCGATGTCGGAACTGTTCCGCGTCCTGAAGCCCGGCGGCAGTGCGATCCTGTCGGTGCCGCAGAACTTTTCCCGCATCGACACCTGGGAGGACGACGCGATCACCGGCGAGAAGGCCAGGGTGGCCGCCTTCGGCGCCCGCGACCACAAGCGCTTCTACGGCCGCGACTTCGAGAAGCGGCTGGCGCAGGCCGGCTTCGAGGTCGACGTGTTCCGGATGCCGCCGGCCGACGAGGTCAGGTACGGCCTGCTGCGCGACGAGGCGATCTACATCGCCCGCCGCCCGCAATAGGAGAGGGCGCTCGTCCGTTCCACATGGCCGTGACGCGTCAAAGCCCCGTTCCGCTGTCCTGCTTCATCATCGCGATGAACGAGGCCGACAGGATCGCCCCGGTCATCGAGAGCGTCAGGGGCTGGGTAGACGAGATCGTCGTGATCGATTCCGGCTCGACCGACGGAACGCAGGCGATCGCGGAGAAGCTCGGCGCGCGCGTGATCCATCACGACTGGCCCGGCTACGGACCGCAGAAGCGCTACGGTGAGGAGCAGTGCCGGCACGACTGGCTGCTGAACCTCGATGCCGACGAGGTCCTATCCGACGACCTGTGCCGCGAGATCATCTCGCTGTTCGACGGCGGCGCGCCGCCGCATCCGTTCTACCGGTTCCGCATCGAGCTGGTCTATCCGGGCGATACGCGGCCGCGTCTCTGGGCCGACTACCACAACTATGTCCGCCTGTACGACCGCCGCGCCGGCCGGTTCGCCGAAAGCCTGGTGCACGATACGGTGCAGACGGGGCATGTCGGGCCCGTCCAGCTTCGCGGGTCGGCATGGCACTATTCGTACCGCTCGTTCAGCTATCTTGTCGAAAAGCTGAATTCCTACGGTGACCTTCAGGCGAAGAGCATCCGCAAGCAGAGCCGGCTGGCGCTGACCCTGCGCCTGCCGTTCGAGTTCCCGTTCGCCTTCTTCAAGTACTACGTCGTGCGCCGCCACTTCACCGGCGGTCGCAAGGGCTTCACCTTCGCGATGATAAACTCGTTCTTCCGGTTCCTGCGCGTCGCCAAGCTGCTGGAAGCGTCGGGAAATCGGGCCGGCCGCGACTGACCGCGCCGTCTGCGGCCGCGCCCCGGCTTCGTGCGCCGGGAAATTCGGGATAGAGTCCTCCGGTATCGGTCCGCAGCAGGGATTTGCGACGCATGGATGGTAGCTGGACGAGCGCGATCGACATCTACTGCGAGCGTCTCGGCCCCGGCTTCTGGGCCGAGCCGGTCAACGCGATCAGCAACCTTGCGTTCCTGCTCGCTGCCGCCGCGGCGTTCGTCCGCTGGCGCAGGAGGGCCCACGCCGACTGGCCGGCGCTGGTGCTGATCGGCGTCCTGACGGCCATCGGCATCGGGTCGTTCCTGTTCCACACCTACGCCAACCGCTGGTCCGTGCTGGCCGACGTCATCCCCATCTCGATCTTCATCTACGTCTACTTCTTCTTCGCCATGCGGCGCTTCTTCGGCTTGTCCGTGTGGGCTGCGCTTGCCGTCACGGTCGCCTTCCTCGTCGCCTCCTTTGCGATCGATGCGGTGCTGCCGAGAGGCTTTCTCAACGGATCGGGAAGCTACCTTCCGGCCGTCGCGGCGATCCTGGTGGTCGGCGTGCTGCTGCTGGGACGCTGGCCGTCGCTGGCGCGCACCGTCCTGCTCGGCGGCGGGATCCTGGTCGTGTCGATCACCGCCCGCAGCATCGACATGGCGGTATGCGCATCGTTTCCGCTGGGTACGCACTTTGTCTGGCACGTGTTGAACGGGGTCACGCTCTACGTGCTGCTCGTCGCCCTGATGGCCTCGCGCACCGGCCGTCCGGCACTTTAGTCAGCCCGGCAGATCCTTGAAGGCTGACAGCGCACGCCGGCGCGTCTCGCCGAGATCGGCGATCGGCTGCGGATAGTCGCCTCCGGAACCGGACGCCCCGGCCTTCCACGGCTTGTGGATCATCCTGTCGGGAACACCTTCGAGCTCGGGCACCCAGGTGCGGACGTATCTGCCCTCGGGATCGAACTTCTCGCCCTGCAGCACCGGATTGAAGATCCGGAAGTAGGGCGCCGCATCGGCGCCGGAGCCCGCCACCCACTGCCAGCTCGCAGGATTGTTGGCCGCGTCGGCGTCGACCAGCGTGTCCCAGAACCATGCTTCGCCCTCCCGCCAGTCGATCATCAGGTTCTTGATCAGGAAGGACGCCGCGACCATCCGCACCCGGTTGTGCATCCAGCCGCTGTGCCAGAGCTGCCGCATGCCTGCATCGACCATCGGGATGCCGGTGCGGCCGCGCTGCCAGGCCTCCAGCGACGTCCTGTCGTCGCGCCAGGCAAACGCGTCGAACTTCTTCTGGAAATTGACGGAGGCGAGGTCGGGGTTGTGAAACAGCAGGTGCCACGAGAATTCCCGCCAGCCGAGTTCCGTCAGGAACTTCTCGGCATCGTTCCCGGGCTCGCCGGACCGGACGGCGTGCCAGACCTGGAAGGGACTGATCTCGCCGAAGCGGAGGTGCGGCGACAGCATCGAGGTGGCGTGGCAGTCGGGGCGGTCGCGGTTGGCGGCATAACCCTCCAGTCCGCCGTCGAGAAAATCTTCGAGGCGGTCGCGCGCGCCTTCTTCGCCGGGCCTCCAGGTCTCGGCCAGCCCGCCCGACCAGTCCGGACGCGTGGGCCGGAGTTTCCAGTCGGCGAGCACGTCCGTGTCGAGCGGGAAGGCACGCCGGTTCCTGATGTCCGGGGCGCCGAGCGGCTTTCTCGGCTCGCCCTGGTCGAGCGCGGCCTTCCAGAATGGCGAGAAGACCCGGTAGTGCGGACCGGAGGCGGGCCGGAGCGTCCACGGCTCGTGGAGAAGAGTGGCCGCAAACGTCTCTACCGCGCAGCCGTGTTCCGTCAGCGTCGTCTCCACGTCGCGATCGATAGCCGCCTCGGCGCTGCCGTAGCGTCGGTTCCAGTAGACGGCGCCGGCATTCGCGGCAATCGCCGCCGCCGGCACGACCTCCCGCGATCTTCCGCGTCGCAGAACAAGCGGCACGCCAAGCGCAGCGAGGGCATCGCCCAGCCTTTCCAGCGAGCCGTGCAGCCACCAGCGGCTCGCAGCGCCGAGCGGTCGGATACCGTCGCTTTCGTCGTCGAGGACATACAGGGCCACCACCGCCCCGTCGCGGAGGGTCGCGGCGTGGAGTGCCGGATTGTCGCGGATCCGCAGATCGTCGCGCAGCCAGACGAGCGTCGTCTCTTTCTGGCCTGGTTTTCCTGCGGAGATCATGGCCGAGGCGGGTGGTCGGTCGCGGGAGGGGCGCTCATGCCGCATTCTACGCGATCGGCGCTTTCGCGGATCGCCGGCTCCCGCCGTTTTTCGGGTTCAGTTCGTCTGGAGTTCCTGCGGCTTGATGACCGGCATCGAGCCGGCGTTCGGTTCCGGCGGCTCCACGTCGATTTCACCGTCGCCGCTCGGGGGCGGTGCGATGACGTCCTCGCAGTCGTCGACGATTGCAGGCGTCTCCGGCTCGCCCACCTCGTCCGACGGTTCGAACGCCCCCGGATTGCAGGGATACATCTGTTCGGGAATGCGGGTCTCGGGCGGATCGGTGATGCTGGGCACGCCCGGAACCTCCGGAACCTCGAGTCGCGGGTCCGGTGCACCCGTGCCGACGCCGTCCTGCTGCGCCATCAGAAGGGTTGCTCCAGCCGTCTGGCTGACCGCCGCCGTGCCGTGGGTCAGCATCATGGCTCCTGCGATCACCCCGGTAACGACATGCTTGCGATACATCAGCCTTGCTCCTCGGTTGGTTCCCATTGTCGACGTTTGAGACGCCGGCTGGTTCCAAATTCCCTAAGGTAAGGCTATCAGCAGGCGCGGAACGGACCGGATCGCGGCATCGGCCCTTCTGCGGGGCAAACGATACTTTCTGGCGCGCGGGGATAATGCAGATGCAACGCGACGAGCGGCGACTGATTGAAGCTATGGGGGCGGTTTCGGGTGATCGACACTATTTTCGACAGGACGAGCCCGCGTGAGCGGTCATTTTTCCGAGGCCGCGGGTCCGGCAGCGCCGAAGGTGCTGCTTATCGGCTTCTCGAACACCGCCATGCCGACCGGCTACGCCACGGTGCTCAAGTACGACTTTGCTCGCGAATGTCCCGGCGGCGAGATCGTCCGGGTCGGTCTCGGCGCGCTGCAGCCCTTCGCTATTCCTCCCTTCGTGCGACTTGCCGACCGCCAGCACGGCCCCTTCAGCCACGTTCTGTTCGAGGTCAACACATCGGCCTTCGCCATCCATCCCTACCGCACCGAAGCGATTGCCCGGGAACTGCTGGCGGACATGGTGCTCACCACGCGAGAGATCGGCGCCGGCCCTGCCTTCCTGGTGCTCTACCGCGATTTCGGGGGAAAGGTCGTGGTCGACTTCAACGCCATCACGCGGGCCTTCTGCGCAGAGTACGGGATCCCGGTGCTCGACCTCGCCGAGGGACTGATCGCCGAGGTGGGTGAGCATTTTGTTCGGTCGCTTGTCCGCGACGGCGTTCATACCACGACGCACGGAACGCGTTTCCAGGCCGAGCGGGCACTGCCTTTCCTGCTGGAGTTCGTGAACGCGCCCTTGCGCCCGGGTGCATCGCCTGCCGGTAAGCCCGTCCGTCGCAGGTTCCTCGACTTGGCCGATCTGCTGCCGGAACTGCGGCATGAGCGCGTTTCGCTGAGCAATCTGGAACTGGATCTGGTGCTGCTGGGCGACGGACAGACGGCATCCCTCGACCTGGGTCGGGAGCGGCTCCTGGAAGGGATCGTCCATCTCTATCATCTTGGCGGCGGCCGCGCCGACATCCGGCTGGACGACCGGGAAGCGGCGACGGTGCTCACCTCCATCGACCGGTTCAGCTACTACACCCGCATCGGGGTCCAGGGCTTCAACGCGTTTCGTGGTGAGCGGGCCAGCAAAGTGCGCATCGATGGCGTACGCGCCGCGCGCGACGTGGCGCTCGACCGGACGCCCAGAGACGGAGAGGCAAGCCCTTCGGTCCGGCAAAGGCTCGGTCCGCTGCTGATTGCCGAACGCGACGACTGAGCGGACTGGGGGTGGGAGGTACGTCGACCGGCCGCTGCCGGCGCGCCACTACGACTCCGGAACGTCCTCCCCGAGCATCTTCCTGGCGGCCTGCCGCATGTGTCGGCCGAACCGCTTCGCCATCTTGGCAGGCACATGAACCCGCACCGGCTCGGCGTTCTTTCCGTCCGTGCTGACGGTGAACGTCACGGTCAGCCCGTCGCCTTCCTCGGTCATTGCCACCTGCTGCACGACGGGGGCGGTGGCCGTCCCGCTTCCCTGGGGATTGTTGTCTTCCGGCACGAACGATCTCCTGTATCTGATAGTCGAACGCCTCAGATGACCGCCTGCGGCAGCGGTAGTGGCAACGGGCCGTCGCCTGACCCTCGGGTTGGACCCTGGCTTGCGAAACCCTGCATCGTCGACAGCCTATGTCGTCTGTGCCCGTGTCCTTATCAAGGCGGGACGGTGTCCTTGTCGGGCGCGAACGCGACGTGCCGCGGCGCCGTGCGGACCCCGGCGCCGTGACGGAGGCGTCACGGCACTATGAACGTGAATCCGACCCGGTCGGACGGGTTCGGATAGGATCCGTCGCGCAGGTCCAGTTCATAGGTCCGCACCTGAAACCACTTGTATATGTCGGGACAGTTCACCGCGAGCCCTGCCCATTGGGCCATCACGTCTGCTCCATCCGATTCGAACCAGTCGACGGACACGCTTGCGATAAATTTGGATGTGTCGAGGTTGCGGGTGGGTTTGATGCAGTAGATGCCGGGATGAGGGCTCGTCACCTTGTCCACCCCCTTGCTGCGCAACACGCCTCCGACGGGGGAATAGTACAGGGCGATCCGGGCGTGCCGGACGTTCGCACGCTCGCCACGGTCCTGGCGGGCCGGAACGTCGATCTGACGCCCCTTGTCCTTGGCGATGCCCGGCGCGGAAAACAGCAGCAACGCCGCAGCCGCCGCCAGTCCGATCAGTCCATTCCAGCTCATGATCTTCCCTTCGGTCCTAAGCTTTCAGACGAATTGCACCGGAACGGCGACACCGCTGCTCGTCGATCGTGCCCCTCATGCCGTTCCTTCACTATCGATCCACCGGACGGCCCGCCGGGCCGGATGACGCGACGTCCCCGGCCGACACACCCGTCCCGGGGCGGTGTCTGCAGTCTGCCGCCCGCGGACCGGGCCCGGACCCTAGCTTCCGTAGGGTCCGGATGGCAACCGGGGGACGGGAACAGAAATCTCTACGATGATCAGATCACCGGTCCGGGACCAGCGCCCGCCGCCCCGCCATTTTGCGCGTGGGTTTGGGGGGTAGGCGTTGGCATTTGAGCGGTGCGGCTGCTCGCAAAGTGGCGATTCGGCCCTATGTATCTGGTTGCCAGTTTGTGGGTCGGGCGAACGCCCTCTGCGTTTACGGCGATTTTCAAAACATTTTGACTGGTTCGTAAAAACGCGGGTAAGGAATGGGGAAGTACCGTAAGCGACATGGTCTACAGTGCTCATTCAGAATGGGGAGGTAGCCGAATGGCAAGCGCACTCAACACACTGATCGAAGCTGCCAAGAAAGTGCATGCGACCTCCGAACAGCGCGAGGAACAGCGTCGCAGTTTCGCGTATGGCAATACCGGTATTGAGAATTCCCGGATAACGCGGGCGATGGTCGATGAGCAAGCGGAGCTTCTAGCAAGGATCGACTCGCAATCGAAGTAGCGTCGATCCATCTCCATGGCCGAGGACGACTCAAAAGAGCAACGTCACAGCCTAGCGCTGGATGCAGAATTAGTCACCGATCCGCAAGCGAAAGCGGAGGCGGAGGCCAGAAATGGCCTTCGCCAGTTCGATATTGCAGAGCAAATAGCGCAGCAAGCGATAGAGCGCGGCCGATTTCGCCTCCGGCTATCGGCCCTTCTGGCGCTACACCGGGCTGCTCTGCGAGACATTAGTGCATATGCCGGCAACTTTCGACCCGCAGGTGTCGAAATCGAGGGAAGCAAGCACCAACCTCCAGGTGCGCACCTCGTGCCCGAACTTGTGGAAGAGATGTGCGACTACGTCAACGAGCAATGGGATACAACTTCCGCCTTACATCTTTCTGCATATGTGATGTGGCGATTGAATTGGATACATCCATTTGCAGATGGAAATGGACGAACATCGAGGGCTCTTTCTTACGTCGTGCTTTGTGTAAGGTTGGGATACTTACTGCCGGGATCTCCAACTATCCCGGAGCAAATAGTTCAAGACCGGAGTCCATATTTTGAGGCACTCGATGCCGCGGACGCCGCTTATGCCGAAGGGAAAATCGACGTTTCGGCAATGGAAGAAATGCTATCGGGCATGCTGGCCGAGCAGCTGAAGAGCATCTATGAGCAGGCCGGTGGCCAAATCGAGGATGAGCAGTAGGCGTTTCTCCTCTATTCGGCTAGGGACGGTCTCGGATGACCTCAGCAATTGCTGGATCGACCGGTTTACGGAATGACATCAAACTGTCGGGTGCGCGATACCTAGGCTCGACCTTGGGTCCGGTGACGTCGCCGTTCGATGGTGACGGGATAACACCATAACTCTTGCTGAGGGTATTTCTCGGCGCGCCCGGAACGGAACGCCACCATCTTCCGCAAGGACTCTGGCGAGTTCTCAGCCTCGGCGGCAAAAATGAAGCCGATACCGAAACCCTATGATGAGAGCCTTCGTCACCGACGATGCGTTGCCCTCGAAAGAAAAAGGCCTCGGCGATTTCTCGCCAAGGCCTTGAAACTGTTGGCTCCCCGGGCCGGACTCGAACCAGCGACCCAGCGGTTAACAGCCGCTTGCTCTACCAACTGAGCTACCGGGGATCAGGCGACGCTCAGGCGTCACGCGATGCGCTATAGCAAACCTTGGTGCGGATGCAAAGGTGCATCGGTGCAAGATGCACATGTGATGCCGGAGCCGGTGGTGCGGGCGGCGATTGCTGGATTTGCGGCGGCGGTCGTATATGTCGGTCGCATGCAGCAGGAATCGCCCGGGCCCGCACCGGAAGGGCCGGCCAGTGTGCCGGCATACGTGAATGTCGCCGGACGGCGGTTCCGGGTTCCCGGATCCCGCCGCGCCAGGGTGGCGGCCGGCACGCTGTGCGTGGCGGGCGGACTGCTCGGGTTCCTGCCCGTGCTCGGCTTCTGGATGATTCCGCTGGGACTGCTGATCCTGTCGGTCGACCTGCCGGCGGTGCGGCGCCTGCGCCGGCGCCTCGAGGTATGGATCGGCCGCAGGTTCGGCGCCCGGCGGGGCGGCCCGGCGAGTGGCGCGGCTTCGGCCCGGGCGGCGGCCGCGCCGACTGCTGCCGACGACGACGCCGCGCGACCCGATCCGGGATGATGCCGCCGGTGCTCACCGCCGGCAAAAGCACGTCTCCCGGGCGGACGCACTCGCCTGCCATCCGGTGCCGGCGGCCTGCCGGCGGGGCCTGGCCGTCCATTGCAAAACCTGCGAGGGCATTGAAGACTGGACGGGGGCGGAGCGCGATTCCATCGGGGGTTGGTGTGCAGGAGGGCGGCGACAACATCGCCATCATACTGGTCTATGACTGGCACAAGACGATGCTGGTGCCGTTGCAGACCATTCTGGGATCGCGCGGCCATTCGACCGAACTGCTGCGCCTTGAGGACGTTCGCGCCGGTCGCCGGCCCGTCCGGGTTCCGGACCTGCTGATCACCGCCGATGCGGGCGCCGCGCGCTACCTGAACGAGACCTTTCCGGGCATCCCGCTGCTGCACGTCGGACACGGGTTGATCAGCAAGAACCAGCCCGGCCTGCACTATGGCCTCGTCGATTACATCTGCGTGGCGGGAGAGGAGACGGCGGCCCGTCTGACGGCCCGCGGCCACACGCCGCGCAGACGGTTCTTCGCCACCGGCCTGATCCAGTCCGACCCGTTGTTTCGGGGCGACGCCGAGCCGGTGCGGATTGCAGGTTGCGCGACCAACGTCGTCTACGCGCCGACGTGGAATCCCGCGCTCAGTTCCGCCGCCATGCTCGGCCCCCGGCTGGTGGAGAACATCCGCGGGGCTGACACCGGTATCGGCATCGGCATCAAGCCGCACCCGCATATCGCCGTTGCGCAGCCCGAACTGATCGATCTGTGGGCGCAACTTGCCGCCGGTCATCCCAATGTGGTCCTCCACGATCACGACGACGACCTGATGCCGATCCTTCTCGGCGCCGATCTGCTGGTGTCCGACGTGTCGAGCGCGGTGTTCCACTTCCTCGCGCTCGACCGGCCGATCGTCCTGGTGGACAATCCGGATCGGATCGCTCACCCGCAGGCCTATGATCCGGACGGCATCGAGTGGACCTGGCGCGACATCGGCCGGCGGGTCGACAGCGCCGAGGCGCTGGCCGATGCGGTGCTGGCGGAACTGGCCGACCCGGAGGTGCGGCGGCCCGTGCGCCTGGCCCGGAAGGCGCAGCTGTTCGGCACCCTGACCGACGGTCGCGCCCGCGACCGGGTGGCCGATGCGGTCGACGAGATCCTCGCCTTCGAGCGCCGCTGCGGGACGGGCTGATGGCGGGGCAGTCGATCTATGCCAAGGTTGTCGGCGACATCCTGCACGCCGGCCACGTCCGCTTCTTTCGGGCCGCTCGCGAACTCGGCTCGCACCTGACGGTCTGCGTGGTCGGCGACGAGCGGGTGGCCGCCTACAAGGGGCGCCCGCCGCTGCAGACGCAGGCCGAGCGGATGGAGGTGATCGGGGCGTGCCGATGGGTCGACGCGGTCATCGGCGACGGCCCGAAGGTCATCGACCGCGCCTTCATGGCCCGCCACGGATTCGACGTCTACGCCTTCGGCGCCTCCGATGAACGCGAACTGGCGGTGAAGCTGGCCGATTGCGCCGACCTGCCCGAGCACATGCGCGTGCGCATTGCCTACACGCCGGGCGTTTCCTCGTCCGCGCTGTGGCGACGGATCGCGGGCTCGCGCTGATGGAGTGGCGGGCAGGGCTCGTGGAGCGGCACCGATCGTTCATGGCGCGCCCGGTCATCCGGCAGTTCCAGCGCGACGGCGGCAAGGTGTTCCTGGCCACCGAAGGCCGCTGCGCCGCAACGATTGCCGCGCTGATCGGTGCGGGCCATCGCTGCTTTGCAGAGAAGTACGTGCAGGAGGTCGCCGGAAAATGGCCGGGCCTGCGCGGGCTTGCCCCGGACCTGAGGCTGCACGGCTTCGGCAGGCTGCAGACCAACAAGATCGGACGGGCCTGCGAGGTCTTCGATCTGCTCGAGGGGGTCGGCCGCGACGCCGAGATCGCGGTCCTGCGGAGGCTCGTCGCCGCCGGCCGCAGCGTTCCGCCTGTCTGCATCCAGATCAACTGCGGCGGCGAACCGCAGAAGGGCGGGTTCGCCTTCGCCGATGCCGATCGCGCCCTGGACGCCATGCGCGAGGCCGGGCTCGCGGTCGTCGGAGCGATGGCGATCCCGCCAGTCGACGAGGATCCGGCGCCCCATTTCAGGGCACTGCGGGCGTTCGCCGACCGCCACCGGCTGCGTGAATGCGTCATGGGGATGAGCCGCGACCACGAGGTCGCGATCGATCTCGGCGCCACCTGCATCCGCATCGGCCGCGCCATCCTGGCCGGCGCGATGACCGAGGGAGGGCCGGGGCGCACCCGCGATCCCCGCCGCGGATTCCACGAGGCGGCGGGCAGGGGGCCGGGAAGCGCCAGCCTCTGACTTGCCGTCGGGGCCGCCCGGGCCGGATGCATGTGTGAGATTTGGAGGCCACGCCCGGAATCGAACCGGGGTATACGGATTTGCAGTCCGCTGCGTCACCACTCCGCCACGTGGCCTTCGGGTCGCGATACTTATTTGCGGCCCGGTGGATTGGCAAGCCTGAACTTGCCGTTGCCCCGGCTGGCGTGGCGCCCGGCGTGGCGGCATCTGGTGCCGGAGGGTGCCGCAGCGTATCTTGTCTTTCGGGACGTTTGATATAGCGTGCCGGCGGATGCCGGACGGGCGCGACGGCGTGCCCGGCCGCACGACGACGCATCCGAAGAGTATCCAGGCCGCAACGCAAGCCTAAGGTGGGGCATGATTGATTTCGCTCTGGCACGTCGCAACATGGTCGAATCGCAGATCCGCACCAACGACGTCACCGACCGCGCGCTCGTCGCGGCGTTTCTCGAGATCCCGCGCGAACGCTTCGTCCCCGCGGCGATGCGCGATCTCGCCTACATCGACGAGGACATCACGGTGAAGGAGGGCGACCGGCCCGGCGAGAGGCGATTCCTGATGGAGCCGATGCCGTTCGCCCGCCTTGTGCAGCTCGCCGCGATACAGCCGGGCGATCTGGTCCTGGATGTCGGCTGCGGCACCGGTTACTCCACGGCGGTCCTCGCCCGCGTCGCCGAATCGGTGGTCGGCCTGGAGAGCGACCCGGATCTCGCCGAGAAGGCGGAACGGCAACTGGTCGATCTGGGCATCGGCAACGCGGCCGTGGTGACCGGCGACTTGGTCGAGGGATATGCCAGCCAGGGCCCCTACGACGTGATCGTCATGGAGGGCGCGGTCGAGCGGATTCCCGACGCGCTGTTCGCCCAGCTTCGCGACGGCGGACGACTTGTCGCACCCGTCGTCCACGGTCCCGTCGGCAAGGCGACCCTGTTCACCTCGATCGGCGGCGACATCAGTTCGCGCATTGCATTCGACGTCAATGTCGGCCGTCTCCCGGGCTTCGAGAGGACGCCGGAGTTCGTCTTCTGACCACCTTTTCGGGGTGGTTACTGTGTCCTTAATGCGGCACTATGCGGCAAATGCCGCTAGGGCCGGGTCACCGGCCTTCAGTTGATGTGATTCAGCGGCTAGTGTTCCGCCAACTCGCCAGCAGAGCGACCAACGGTTAACCATGGCTAAGTATGCGGCGTCGCGGAGTTTCATGACAGCGAACGAATCCGTCCGAATCGGCTGGGTCGGCGCGGGATGGCGGGCGTTCGCGCTGGCTGCCGCCGTGGCCGCGGGCCTGTATCCGAGCATCGCGAGCGCCGAGACCCTGATGTCGGCCATGGCGTCCGCATACACGAGCAACCCGGACCTCAACGCCCAGCGCGCCAGCTTGCGCGCCGTCGACGAGCAGGTCCCCCAGGCGCTGGCCGGATGGCGTCCGCAGATCTTTGCCACGGGGGTCGTCCAGCACACCCGCAACTACTCCGATCCGGGCGGGTCGAGCCGGTATTCCACCACCGGCGCGACCCTGTCGATCGTCCAGCCGTTGTTTCGCGGCTTCCAGACGGTGAACTCCACCAAGTCGGCCGAAGCGAACGTCCGCTCGAACCGCGAGGTGTTGCGCAACACCGAGCAGAACACGCTGTTCAGCGCCGTCCAGGCCTACATGGACGTGCTCACCAACCAGGCGATCGTCGAGCTGAACCGGCAGAACATCGAGGTTCTCGACGAGCAGCTGCGGGCGACCCGCGACCGGTTTCAGGTCGGCGAGGTGACCAACACGGACGTGGCCCAGGCCGAAGCCGCCCTCAGCGGCGCCTACACGCTGCTGAACGCGTCGGAATCCGACCTCCTGTCGTCGAAGGCGGTCTACCGCCAGGTGATCGGCCGGGACCCGGTCAATCTCGCTCCCGGCACGCCGACCAAGTCGATTCCCACCTCGCTGGACGACTCGATCAGGCTCGCCCACAGCGACCATCCGGCGATCATCGCCTCGATCTATGCTGAGGAGGCGGCCGCCTACAACGTCAAGGTGGCGGAGGGCACCCTGCTGCCGACCGTCGAGCTTCAGGGCAGCGTCAGCCACTTCATCAATCCGAACGGCGTGCTCGATACCCAGTCCTCGGGGCAGGTCGGCGTTCAGGTGACCGTGCCGATCTATCAGGGCGGCTTCGAGTATTCCCAGGTCCGCCAGGCCAAGGAAACGCGCACCCAGGCGCTCCTGCTGGTCGATTCCGCTCGCCAGCAGGTCCGCGCAGCCGTCGTGTCGGCGTGGGGCTCGCTGGAGGCGGCGACCGCCTCGATCACCTCCGCCCAGGCGCAGGTGAAGGCCGCGCAGATCGCCCTCAACGGCGTCCGCGAGGAGGCCAAGGTCGGTCAGCGTACCACGCTGGACGTGCTCGACGCCGAGCAGACGCTGCTTGATTCAAAGGTCTCGCTGGTCTTCGCCGAAAGCGACCGGGTCGTGGCCTCCTACGCCCTGCAGTCCGCGGTGGGCCGGCTCACGGCCAACTACCTGCGGCTCGCCGTCCAGGAATATCAGCCCGCGCAGCATTACGAGCAGGTCCGCGACAAGTGGTTCGGCCTGCGCACGCCCAGCGGCCAGTAACAGCGCGGCCAGTAACAGCGCAGGCAGCGGACCTGGAGCCGTGACGTCGGCCAGGGCCGTCGCGCGGATGGCGGCCGGGACCGGTTTCGCGGATCCGGTGAAATTCGCGCGGGGAAAAGCCCTGCCGCCCCGCGTTCTCCCATTGCCGCGAATCACCTGCTGACTCATGCTGGAGCCCGTCCCCGGGGACGGGCCGTCCCGTCGCTCGCGCCCGGGCGAGGCGACCGAACATCGGCGGGCTCCCGATTTGTGTAGCAGTACGAGGGGGTAGATATGAGCAGGCCGACCCCGGCTCCCGAGCCGACGATGGAGGAGATACTCGCCTCCATCCGGCGGATCATTTCCGAAAGCGACGACGGCGTGGGCCTGTCCGGATCGGCTGCGTCGCTGTCCGGCAGGGGGGATCCGGCACGGGCCGCCCAGGCGGCCGCCGCGTACGAGCAAGGCTCGGCTCCGCGCCCGCCGTTTCGCGACGAGGCGCCGGCTGGCCACGATTCCTATCTGGACCCGGATCACGACGTCCCGCCCCGAACGGCTGTGACCGGAGATGCCTATCCGGCCGGTAGCCCTGCACCCGCCGATGACATCTTCGAGCTGACCGACGACATGGTCGACGACGAGGTCGCGGGGGAGGGCGCTGGGGAGGGCGAGGACACCGTCGGCGGCCTGGACGGCACGGCATCGGCCGATCCGGTCGAAGAACCGTTCCAGGTGCCGCATTGGAACGAGACGCCCGACACGCCGGAAGAGACGGCCGCCGTATCTGCCGGGGCCGCCGAAGACCTCGGCGACGAGTCTGGTGCGCAAGGGGCTGCCGATCAGGAGCCGGCGCCCTATGACCCGCTTGACGACCGTTTCGGCGAGCCGGCTCCCGCCGCGGACGCCGCCCCCGGACCCTTCGCATCCGCGGCCCCGGCCTCCGTCGGCACCACGCCCCCCGCGGATCGTGCTGCGGCGGTGCAGGGTCTGCTGTCGGCCCGCTCGGACGCCATGATTTCCTCGGCGTTCGGTCGGCTGGCCGAGACGATGCCGCCCGCGACGGATGCGGCAACTGCGCCGCGGGCGCCGCGCACACTCGAGGATTTCGTCGGCGAGATGCTGCGACCGATGCTCAAGGAGTGGCTGGACGAAAATCTGCCGGTGATCGTCGAGCAGCTTGTGCAGCAGGAAATCGAACGCGTTTCGCGCGGCCGCCGCTGAAGCCGGCGCCGGGCCCGCGTACTGGCCCGAAGATCGCTACGACGTCGCCACGATGGAGTAGTGGTGTACGGTGCGGTCGAAGTCCTCCAGAGCGGCGACCGCTTCGGGTTCGACGACCGCGAGGTCCGGCGTGTCGCCTGCGAACGCTCTGATCGCGTCGAACGAGGCCCATCTGGTTTCGACCACGTACTCGACGCGGCCATTGTCTTCGCGCTCGAGCAGTTCGGCTCCGTGGAAGCCGTCTATGGCCTTCAGTTCGGGCAGGACGTTGCGCTCGAAATGGTCCCGGTAGGCGTTGCGCCGCTCGGGCAGGGCCCAACCTCTCCACCGCCGGACGATCATCGGCTCCTCCCGGATATCAGGCCTGGTCGCTCCGCGTCACGGATGCAGTCGCCAGCGTGTTGACTCGGCGCCCGGCTCGGGCTTTACGGTGCGCGGCCTCGCATACTGACCTTGTACTGGACACGCCATGCTCGACAAGACCTTCACCCCCTCAGAGGTGGAATCCCGGATTTACGAGTCCTGGGAGGAGGCTGGCGTATTCCGCGCGGGACGTCCCGACCGCGCGGCGGGCAAGCCCTACTGCATCGTCATCCCGCCGCCCAACGTCACGGGCAGCCTGCACATGGGTCACGCCCTCAACAACACCCTGCAGGACGTGCTGATCCGCTTCGAGCGCATGCGCGGCATGGACGCGCTGTGGCAGCCGGGCATGGACCATGCCGGCATCGCGACGCAGATGGTCGTCGAGCGACAGCTCGAGGAATCCGGTCTCCATCGCCGTGACATGGGGCGCGACGAGTTCATCCGTCGCGTCTGGTCGTGGAAGGGCCAGTCCGGCGGGACGATCATCAACCAGCTCAAGCGCCTCGGCGCCTCTTGCGACTGGAGCCGCGAGCGCTTCACCATGGACGAGGGCCTCTCCGAGGCCGTCCTCAAGGTCTTCGTCGAGCTTTACCGGGCCGGCCTGATCTACAAGGACAAGCGGCTCGTCAACTGGGACCCGAAGCTGTTGACCGCGATCTCCGACCTGGAGGTCCAGCCGGTCGAGACCAGGGGCCACCTCTGGCACCTGCGTTACCCGGTCAAGGATGAGCCCGGGCGTTACATCGTCGTCGCGACGACGCGGCCGGAGACCATGCTCGGCGACACCGCCGTCGCGGTCCACGCGGATGACGAGCGATATACCGACCTTGTCGGCAAGACCGTCGTTCTGCCGCTGGTCGGTCGCGAGATCCCGATCATCGCCGACGAATACGCCGATCCCGAGCAGGGATCCGGCGCCGTCAAGATCACGCCTGCCCACGATTTCAACGACTTCGAGGTCGGCAAGCGCCACGGCCTTGCGATGATCAACATCTTCGATGCCCATGCCCGCATAAGCGACGAGGCGCCGGAGAAATACCGGGGCCTGGACCGGTTCGAGGCGCGCAGGCAGATCGTTGCGGACCTGGAAGAGCAGGGACTGCTCGAGAAGATCGACGACCACGTCCTCATGGTGCCCTACGGCGACCGGTCGAACGTCGTCATCGAGCCGTGGCTCACCGACCAGTGGTACGTCGATGCTGCGACGCTCGCCAGGCCGGCCATCGAGGCCGTCGAGCGGGGCGAAACCGTGTTTGTCCCGCGCAACTGGGAGAAGACCTATTTCGAGTGGATGCGCAACATCCAGCCCTGGTGCATTTCCCGCCAGCTTTGGTGGGGGCACCAGATCCCGGCCTGGTATGCGCCCGACGGCGAGGTCTTCGTCGCCCACAGCGAGGAGGAGGCCTATGCGGCGGCGCGCGCCAGGTACGGCGACGATGTCACCCTGCAACGCGATCCCGACGTCCTCGACACATGGTTCTCCTCGGCGCTTTGGCCGTTCTCGACGCTCGGCTGGCCCGAGCAGACGCCGGAACTGAAGCGCTACTACAAGACCGACGTGCTGGTTACCGGCTTCGACATCATCTTCTTCTGGGTCGCCCGGATGATGATGATGGGCCTTTATTTCATGAAGGAGGTGCCGTTCCACACCGTCTACATCCATGCCCTGGTCCGCGACGAGAAGGGGCAGAAGATGTCGAAGTCGAAGGGCAACGTCATCGACCCGCTCGATCTCGTCGCCAAGTACGGCGCCGACGCCCTGCGCTTCACGCTGTCGGCCATGGCCGCCCAGGGCCGCGACATCAAGCTGTCGGAATCCCGTGTCGAGGGTTACCGCAACTTCGCGACCAAGCTGTGGAACGCGGCGCGCTTCTGCGAAATGAACGGCTGCGCGCGCGTCGACGGCTTCGATCCGGCCGCCGTCGGGGAAACGCTGAACCGCTGGATCGTCGGCGAGGTCGAGGCCGCTGCGCGTACCGTCACGGAGGGCATCGAGACCTACCGGTTCAACGAGGCAGCCGGCGGCGCCTACCGCTTCGTCTGGAACGTCTTCTGCGACTGGTACCTGGAACTGGCAAAGCCCGTCCTGGCGGGCGAGGACGGGCCGGCCAAGGAAGAGACCCGCGCGACGGCCGCCTGGGTTATCGACCAGATCCTGAAGATCCTGCATCCGTTCATGCCCTACGTCACCGAGGAACTGTGGGCGCGTCTCGGCGAGGGGCAGTCCGGCGACGAAATGCTGGCGCTGGCCGAATGGCCTAACTTCTCCGGCCTCGTCGACGCTGAGGCGAAGGCGGACATAGACTGGCTGATCGATCTGGTCACTGCCGTCCGGTCCGTGCGCTCCGAGATGAACGTCCCGGCCGGCGCTCGCCTGCCGCTCGTCCTGGTCGGCGCCACCGGAGAAACGGAAGCCCGTGCGGCCCGTTACGACGAGCCGTTGAAGCGGCTCGCCCGCCTCGAGGAGATCACCACGGCCGCTGCCGCGCCGGCCGGATCGGTTCAGACCGTCGTCGGAGACGCCACTCTGGCCCTGCCGATCGCCGACGTCGTCGACCTCGGCGCCGAGCGCGCGCGGCTGGAAAAGGAGCTCAGGAAGCTGACCGACGAGATCGGCAAGCTCGACGCCAAGCTCACCAACCAGAACTTCGTCTCGCGGGCGCCTGAGCATGTGGTCGAGGAGCAGCGCGAACGCCGCAACGATGCCGACGAGGCGCGCGCCAAGCTCTCCCAGGCGCTCGAACGGCTGGCGGGCGCGGCATAGGCAAGTCGCTCCCGCCGCTATAGGCCCCGTCGATCACCGGTCGAAGGGCCGGGCGGGGCTGGCCCCGCTCATCGCTGTCAGGTCGCGTCGCTCCTGACCGGTCTCGTGGTAGACCGTCGAGGAGGGGAAGGCGAACTCCGCTCCCGACGCCACGACGAGTTCCATGATCTGGAACAGGATCTGCTCCTGGACCTCCAGGAAGTCCGCGTAAGCTGATTTCTGGATGAAGGCGTAGATCTCGATATCGATCGAGTAGGCGCCGAGCCGGTGGAGGCGCACGCGAACCGTGTCTGCGTCCACGTCGGGGTGCTCGCGCAACAGCTTCCGCAGTCCATCCAGCACCGTGTGCAGGATCTCCGGCGTCGTCTCGTAGCGCAGGCTCACGTCGAAGCGCATGAAGGTCTTGTCGCGGCGGTTGAAGTTGATCAGTTCCTTGTTTGAAAACTCGGCATTGGGCACCGTGATCAGGGTGCGGTCGAGGGCGCGGATCCGGGTCGAGCGAAGGCCGATCTCCTCGACGGTGCCGACATGGCTGCCGAACTGGCAGAAGTCGCCGACCCGCACCGGCCGGTCGGCATACAGGATCAGCCCGCCGATCAGGTTCTCCAGCGTCGGCCGCGCCGCCAGACCGAGGGCGAGGCCGCCGACACCGAGACCGGCGACGACGCCGTAGACCGGCAGGCCCACCTCCGTCGCGCCGTAGAACAGCAGCGCGATGCCCGCCGCGATGCCCAGTATGCGGGCCCCGATCCGCAGCATGCTGGCGTCGATGCCGGCCGGATCGATCCGCGGCGAGGTGATCACCCATTCCGCGAACGTCAGGAATGCCAGGTAGACGAGCCACGATCCCGCCAGATATGAGACGGCGAAAAGCACCGTGTTTACAACGACGAACGGCCATCCGGTGATGTTGAGGTGGAGGTCGATGATGATGACGGCCAGCAGGGACAGCGCGATGACCGCGATCGGCAGGATCATGCGCCTGGCATAGCGCCGCGTCGCCAGCACCGATTCCGCCCGGCGGCGCAGCATCTGCCGCAGGGTCAGCACCATCCCCGCCCCGATGGCGAGAACCAGCGCCAGCCCGACCCATTGCCAAACGGTCTGCCCCTCGTACTGGTAGCGGGTCCAGTCCGGCAGGTCCTCGATCCAGAGGTACCACTTCGGCGGCAGCAGCTGACCGGGCGTCAGCGTGTAGAACTCGAAGAAGTCCTCGTTGGCGTCATTGCGCTCGAGATAGCCCCGGACGACGCCGTAGGTCTCCTTCGCGAGCGCCACGGTCTCGGCCGAGAACAGGAACTTCCCGGCATTCGGCCCCTCGTCGATCCGCACGATGGTGATGTCCGAATAGGGCAGCGTCCATTGCGTCAGCGGATGGCTCTTGGGCGCCGCCGAAACGGTCACGTAGTCGGGGATCTCGTTGTAGGGCGGCACCGGAAGGCGATCGAGGATCTCCTTGAGGAGCAGCACTGTCTCGGTGCCGACGCGCTCCCGGTTGACCGACGGAACCTCGCTCAGGTCGAGCGTGTCGACCGCCCGGCGCAGCCGCAGTTCGGCTTCCTTGACGAGCTCGGTCACCTCCGGGGCGGTGCCGAAGCCCGGCGTCTCGCGGTGGATCTCGTAGGCCTCGATCAGGTTGACATAGGCCTCCTGCACGTTCCGGCGCAGCGTCTGCAGGGTCGCCCGCGGGCTCGAGAGGTCGGGCGGCGACAGCAGGAACAGGTCGACCGAGTCGAGCGGCTGCTCCTGCGCCAGGGCGGGCTGTGGCGCCGTCACGGCTGCCGCAAAAACCGCAAGAAGTGCGGCTATCCACATGGTCGGGCGACCGCGCTGCCCCGCTCCGGACGGCCGTCGAAGGCGCGATGTTGCATGCCGGCAACGGGCCGTGAGGAATATGCCACGCATCAGTCGTTCTCCCTGCGATGCCCAGATTGCGCCACAAACGTGATGAATTTGCATGTGGTACATGGCTTTGGATCCGATCACCGTTGCCCAAAAGCGACAGTTCCGGGAAACACGGTTGCGACGGTCGGTCTGCCCGCGGGTGTGCCTTGTCTCCCGATCCGCGGGCGTGGCAGTGAACTTGGAGTCGCCACGTTAACAACTATTGCAGCGACTGGCGCCACACTTGAACGGTTCCGGCCCACGAACAAACGGTAACGACGGAAAAGATGGACGCACGCAGCTTCGACAAATCGCGCCTTCCCAGCCGCCACGTGACGGAGGGGCCTGAGCGCGCGCCGCATCGCTCCTACTACTACGCGATGGGGCTGTCGCCGGAGCAGATCCATCAGCCCTTCGTCGGCGTCGCCACCTGCTGGAACGAGGCCGCGCCCTGCAACATCTCGCTGATGCGCCAGGCGCAGTCGGTCAAGCAGGGCGTCGCCGCCGGCAACGGCACGCCGCGCGAGTTCTGCACCATCACCGTCACCGACGGCATCGCCATGGGCCACGAGGGCATGAAGGCCTCGCTGGCCTCGCGCGAGGTGATCGCCGACTCCGTCGAACTGACCATGCGCGGCCACGGCTACGACGCGCTCGTCGGCATGGCCGGCTGCGACAAGTCGCTGCCCGGCATGATGATGGCCATGCTGCGCCTCAACGTGCCGGCGATCTTCATCTACGGCGGCTCGATCCTGCCCGGCACCTTCAAGGGCCGCGACGTCACGGTGGTCGACGTGTTCGAGGCCGTCGGCCTGCACTCGGTCGGCAAGATGTCGGACGAGGACCTGGAACTGCTGGAACAGGTCGCGTGCCCGTCGGCGGGCGCCTGCGGCGGCCAGTTCACCGCCAACACGATGGCCATGGTGTCGGAGGCGATCGGCCTGGCGCTGCCCTATTCGGCCGGCGCGCCGGCGCCCTACGAGATCCGCGACCGGTTCTGCATGGCCGCCGGCGAGAAGGTGATGGAACTGGTCCGCCAGAACATCCGGCCGCGCGACATCGTCACCCGCAAGGCGCTCGAGAACGCCGCGACCGTCGTCGCCGCCTCCGGCGGCTCCACCAATGCCGGCCTGCACCTGCCCGCCATGGCGCACGAGTGCGGCATCGAGTTCAACCTGTTCGACGTCGCTGAAATCTTCCGCAAGACTCCCTATATCGCCGATCTGAAGCCCGGCGGACAGTACGTCGCCAAGGACCTGTTCGAGGCCGGCGGCGTGCCGCTCGTCATGAAGACGCTGCTCGACAACGGCTACCTGCACGGCGACTGCCTGACAGTCACCGGCCGCACGATCGCCGAGAACCTTGAGAAGGTGAAGTGGAATCCGGATCAGGTGGTCGTCCGCTCGGCCGACAATCCGATCACGCCGACCGGCGGCGTCGTCGGCCTGCGCGGCAACCTGGCCCCGGAAGGCGCGATCGTGAAGGTCGCCGGCATGAAGACGCTGAAGTTCTCCGGCCCGGCGCGCTGCTTCGACTCCGAGCAGGAGTGCTTCGAGGCGGTCAAGAAGCGCCAGTACGAGGACGGCGAGGTGCTGGTCATCCGCTATGTCGGCCCGAAGGGCGGCCCCGGCATGCCGGAGATGCTGTCGACGACGGCCGCGCTCTACGGCCAGGGCGCCGGCGAGAAGGTGGCCCTGATCACCGACGGCCGGTTCTCCGGCGGAACGCGCGGCTTCTGCATCGGCCATGTCGGGCCGGAAGCCTCGCTCGGCGGGCCGATCGGGCTTCTGGAGAACGGCGACGTCATCGAGATCGACGCGGTCGAGGGCACCCTGTCGGTCCAGCTCAGCGACGAGGAGCTCGAAGCCCGTCGCGCCAAGTGGCAGCCGCGCGAATCCAACTACCGCAGCGGCGCGGTCTGGAAGTTCGCCCAGCAGGTCGGGCCGGCGCGGGACGGCGCCGTGACCCATCCGGGCGGGAAGGCGGAAGTCATCAGCTATGCGGACCTTTAGTCTCGTCGCGGCAGGAGTGATGGTGACGGCGGCATTCGCCGCCCAGCCGGCGCGGGCGCTCGACCCGTCGCTGCCGCTCGCCCCCGACGCGTCGCCGATCGACGCGTTCCGGATGGGCGCGGAGCTCTACAGTTCCGGCGACCGGCGTTCGGCGTTCAACGCCTTCGAGTTCGCCGCCTCCAAGGGCCATGCGATCGCGCAGTGGAAGCTCGGCAAGATGTACGCCGACGGCGACGGCGTCGAGGAAGACGACTACAAGGCGTTCCAGATGTTCTCGGCGATCGCCGACCAGCACGCCGACGACAATCCCTACACCCCGTCGGCGCGCGTCGTCGCCGATGCCTTCGTCAATCTCGCCAACTACTACAAGACCGGCATCGCGAACGCCGGCATCCAGCCCGACGTCGGCCGCGCCCTCGGCCTGTTCACCCATGCGGCGACCTATTTCGGCGACGCCGACGCGCAGTACAATCTCGCCAAGATCTACCTGAACGGCGACGGCATCGAGCCCGATCCGGTCCGCGCGGTGCGCTGGCTCAGCCTTGCCGCCCGCAAGAACCATGTCGAGGCGCAGGCCGCGCTCGGCGAGGTCCTGGTGTTCGGCGAAGGCGTCCGGCCGCTGCCGGAGAAGGGCTACATGTGGATTGCGGTCGCCCGCGAGAACGCCACGCCGAAGAACCGCGACTGGATCCTCGCCCTCGACCACCGGGCCCGCCAGGTGCTGACCGACAAGCAGATCGAGGTCGGCACGGACCTCGCGGCCTCCTGGGTCGAGAAGCAGGGCAGCTAGCGGCCCCAACTCGAAAATTGCGCCTCCGGCCGCTCCTCACGCTGGACCCCGGCTCAGGGCCGGGGCGTACGCCCGTCGGATGATGAAACCCCTGCCCACAGCACCGACTACGTCCCGGACCTGATCCGGGACCCAGCGCAACACCCGGCGAAGCCGCCGCTGTCACTGCGTCTCCTCGACCCGCAAAAATGAGCCCTCATGGCAAGGAGCGGACGCAGCCCGCATCTCGAACCACGAGGGCGGGCCGCACCAGCAAGCGCCGTCAAGAACTGCGCCTTCGGCCGCTCCTCACGCTGGACCCGGGCTCAAGGCCGGGGCGTACGCCCGTGGGATGGTGAAACCCCTGCCCACAGCACCGATTACGTCCCGGACCTGATCCGGGACCCAGCGTAAAGCCAGGCGAAGCCGCCGCTCTTCCTTCGTATCCTGTGCAACGAGAATTGCGCGCAATGACCCGGTACGGCCGCCGCTGCACGCGGAGACCCTTCAGCCCTGAAGGTCCACCCAGACCGGAACGTGGTCCGACGGTTTCTCCCAGGCCCTGACATCCTTGTCGACGCCGGCGCCGCCGAGCAGGTCCGTCGCCTGAGGCGACAGCAGGATGTGATCGATGCGGATGCCGTTGTTCTTCTGCCAGGCCCCGCCCTGGTAGTCCCAGAACGTGTAGACGCCGGCTTCCGGGTGGCACGCCCGCAATGCGTCCGTCAGGCCGAGCGACTTCAGTTCGCGGAACTTCGACCGGCTTTCCGGCTGGAACAGCGCGTCGTCCACCCAGTTTTCCGGGTACCGCGCATCCTGCGGTTCGGGAATGACGTTGTAGTCGCCGGTCAGCACCAGCGGCTCCTCCAGCAGCATCCGGTCGCGGGCGTGCGCGATCAGCCGGTCCATCCAGGCGAGCTTGTAGGAAAACTTCTCCGTTCCGATCGGATTGCCGTTCGGCAGGTAGATCGAGGCCACTCGCACGATGCCGCCGTCGCTCGGGATTGCCGCCTCCACGTAGCGCGCCTGCTCGTCGCCGTCGTCTCCGGGAAGTCCGGTCAGCACGTCCTCGGGAGGCCGCTTCGACAGGATCGCGACCCCGTTGAAGCCTTTCTGGCCGTGGATCGTCAGGTTGTACCCCGACCCCTCCAGCGCTTCGGCCGGAAATGCGTCGTTGGGCGATTTGATTTCCTGCAGGCAGACCACGTCCGGAGAGGCGGCCTCGAGCCAGGCCTTGAGGTTCTCGATGCGCGCGCGCACGCCGTTGATGTTCCAGGTGGCGATCTTCATGGGTGTCCGTCCCCTGGAACGGCCTTTGCTGAGGAATTGACGCGACCGACCGGACCGTTGTGGTCAGATCGTGAACGAGGTGCCGCAGCCGCACGAGGCGGTCGCATGGGGGTTGCGGACCTGGAACGAGGCGCCGATCAGATCGTCGACGAAATCGATCTCCGATCCGGACATGTACATCAGCGACATCGAATCGATCAGCACGGTGGCGCCGTCCTTCTCGACGACGATGTCGTCGTCGGTCCGGGTGGCGTCGAGGTCGAATTCGTACTGGAATCCGGAACACCCGCCGCCGGAAACGCTGACGCGCAGGGCATTTTTCGACGGATCCTTTGCCAGAATCTGGTTGATCCGTCGCGCCGCGCGGTCTGTCACTGATACGGTGTTGTCTTGGGTATCCAGCATGTGCGATCTCCAGCGAAGCCCGGAAGGGCCCCGGATGCAGGCTTAAGGTATGATGCCGGCCTCATCTGTCAATCCGCGACGCGGTTCGGCAGGGCAAATGTTCAGTTCCGTTCAGTCCGCAAGGGCGCCCTATGCCTGCGATCCGGCGCACGGCCGTGGCCGCTTGCATCCGGAGCCCCCCAGTCCGACCCGCACCGGGTTCCAGCGAGACCGCGACCGGATCATCCATTCGACCGCGTTCCGCCGCCTGATGTACAAGACCCAGGTCTTCATCTACCACGAGGGCGACCACTTTCGCACGCGTCTGACGCACACGCTCGAGGTGTCGCAGCTGGCGCGCGCGCTGGCTCGCAGTCTCCGGGTCGACGAGGATCTCGCCGAAGCCGTGGCGCTTGCCCACGATCTCGGGCATCCGCCGTTCGGGCACGCTGGCGAGCGCGCCCTCAATCGCGCCATGGCCCCCTACAACGGCTTCGATCACAACGCTCAGAGCCTGCGGGCGGTCACGCGTCTGGAACACCGCTACGCGGAATTCGACGGACTGAACCTGACCTGGGAGGCCCTGGAAGGCATCGTCAAGCACAACGGTCCGCTTGTCGATGGCCGGGGCAGGGCGGTCGGGCCCTACCGCGACAGCGGCGTACCCTTGCCGATCCTCGATTACTGTCGCCTCCAGGA
This sequence comes from Microbaculum marinum, assembly GCF_037855135.1. Classification (NCBI taxonomy): domain Bacteria; kingdom Pseudomonadati; phylum Pseudomonadota; class Alphaproteobacteria; order Hyphomicrobiales; family Tepidamorphaceae; genus Microbaculum; species Microbaculum marinum. Next base: position 198,758 of record NZ_JAZHOF010000007.1, on the reverse strand, counting down.
CCTGGAGATCGCGCGATACGCCGGCGTCGAGGCCCAGGCAGCGGCGATTGCCGACGACATCGCCTACAACAGCCACGACGTCGACGACGGCCTTCGAGCCGGACTCTTCACGATCGCCGACGTCGAGGAGGGCGTGCCGTTCCTGGCCGGCATCGTCGCCGACGTGCGAATGCGCTATCCGGACATCGAGGACACGCGGCTCATTCACGAGACGACGCGGCGCGTCATCACCTGGATGGTCGAGGACGCGCTGGCGGAATCGCTGCGGCGGATCGAACGGCTGGCGCCGGGGTCGGTCGCGGACGTCCGGGCCGCCGATGCCCCGATCGTGGCCTTTTCGGATGCAATGACCGCCGCTATCGAGGAGTTGCGGGCCTTCCTGTTTGCCCGCATGTACCGCCACGGGCGCGTCATGGCGGTGATGTCGACGGCGGAGGCAGCCGTCGTCCGCATGTTCGAGGAACTGCTGGCGCGTCCCGAGCGAATGCCCCAGGACTGGGGCCATTCCGGCGACGTGGCCGACATCGGCCGCCGCGCACGGCTCGTTGCCGACTATATCGCCGGCATGACGGACCGCTTCGCCCTGAGCGAATACCAGCGTTTGTTTGACGAGACCCTGGATTTGCGTTAGTCGGCGCTGCCCCCGTGGCGGAATGATCGGACGCGGGCAATCAGGGACATGTCGAAGAGTATGGACGTATTCGGCGATTTCACCGGCCGGGTGGTCAAGGCCGTCGAAACACTGGTCGAAAATGGCAAGCTGCCGGCCGGCATCGATACCGCTCGCGTCGTGGTCGAGCCGCCGCGCGATCCTGCGCACGGCGACCTTGCCACCAACGCCGCGATGGTGCTGGCGAAGCCGGCCGGCGCCAGGCCGCGCGATCTGGCCGGATTGATCGCGGCCGAACTCGCAGCCTCCCACGACGTCGTCTCCGTGGACGTCGCCGGACCGGGTTTCGTCAACATCAGCCTGTCCGACGCGTACTGGCGCGGTCAGCTCGACGCCATCGTGCGGGCCGGCGCCGGTTTCGGCCGCAGCGCGGTGGGTGCCGGCGCACCGGTCAATGTCGAGTACGTCTCGGCGAACCCGACCGGGCCGCTGCATGTCGGACATTGCCGCGGCGCCGTATTCGGCGACGCGCTTGCCGGGCTGCTCGAGTTCACCGGCTTCGACGTCACCCGCGAATACTACATCAACGATGCCGGTTCCCAGGTCGACGTGCTGGCGCGCTCGGCGCACCTGCGCTACCGCGAGGCGCTCGGCGCCGACATCGGCGAGATCCCGGATGGCCTCTATCCCGGCGACTATCTGGTGCCGGTGGGGCAGGCGCTCGCCGACCGGTTCGGCGACAGCCTGCTTGCCATGCCGGAATCCGAATGGCTGCCGCTCGTCAGGGACATCGCCATCGACGCGATGATGGACCTCGTGCGCGAGGACCTCGACGCGCTCGGCATCCACCACGACGTCTTCTTCTCGGAGCGCTCGCTGACCACCGGCAACGGCGGCGCGGTCGCCGCGACCATTGCGGATCTTCGCGAACGGGGCCTGGTCTACCAGGGCCGGCTGCCGCCCCCGAAGGGCCAGTTGCCCGAGGACTGGGAGGACCGGGAGCAGACCCTGTTCCGGGCCACCGAGTTCGGCGACGACGTCGACCGGCCGCTGATGAAGTCGGACGGGTCCTACACCTACTTCGCCTCGGACATCGCCTATCATCGCGACAAGTACGAGCGCGGCTTCAGGTCGATGATCGACGTGCTCGGTGCCGATCACGGCGGCTACGTCAAGCGCATGCAGTCGGCGGTCAAGGCGGTCAGTCACGGCGAGGCGGACCTCGACGTCAAGCTCTGCCAGCTCGTCAAGCTGTTCCGGGGCGGGCAGCCCGTGAAGATGTCGAAACGCGCGGGCGATTTCGTGACTCTGCGCGACGTGGTCGAGGAAGTCGGCCGCGACGTGGTGCGATTCATCATGCTGACGCGGAAAAACGACGCCCCGCTCGACTTCGACTTCGAGAAGGTGACGGAGCAGTCCAAGGACAATCCGGTCTTCTACGTGCAGTATGCGCACGCCCGGGCGCATTCGGTGTTCCGCAACGCCGCGGAGGTCTTCCCGGACATTGAGTTTCCGCTGCAATCGCCTGGACTGGCTGGGCTTTCTGCCATTGCCGACCCGGCCGAGTTGGCGCTCGTGAAGACGCTGTCCGGGTTTCCGCGCCTGGTGGAGACGGCGGCGCTCGCACACGAGCCGCACCGCGTCGCCTTCTACCTGCACGATGTCGCAAGTGCTTTCCACGGCTTGTGGAATCGCGGCAAGGACTTGCCACAATTACGGTTTATTAACGCAGAAGATCGAGCTTCGACCGTAGCTCGACTCACATTGGTGCAAGCCGTCGCGTTGGTGCTGTCGTCCGGATTGGGCATGCTCGGGGTCGAGCCGCTCGAAGAAATGCGTTGAATCGCAGGCCCTGTCCGACAACAATGTTTCAACGACCCCGTCGCGACAACACAGCGAGTTAGGGCGATTTATGTCGGATGCGCGGTATCCCAAGCGTTCCGGGCCGGGGGATTACGACGACCTGGTCGATGCGCCGCGTGACGCGGCGTCTGGTCAATCCGGCGATCCGCTGGCCGAACTGGCCCGGCTGATCGACGAGGACCCGTTCGCCGATTTCCATCAGCGCAGGCGCGAGCCGTCGCTTGCCGAAGAGCAGACGCCCGCGCGCGGCGCGGTTCGGCAGCCGCCCGAGGAGGTCGAGCCGGAGCCCTACGCCGAGGCCGGCTACGACGCCGGCGCGTCCGACCCGCAGGCCCAGGCCTATCGCGAGGACGCCTACGCGCAGCCGCCCGCAACCGAGGACTACGACGCCCTCGAGGCGCCTATGTACCGGGAGCCGCGCGCCTACGATCCTGCTCCCGAGTATCCGGCCGCCGAAGATACGGCCCCCGAATACCCGGCCCCCGAGTATCCGGCGCCCGAATACCCGGCCGCCTACGACCGCCCGGAGGAGGACTACCCGCCGCAGGACGCCGCACCTGAGGAGCCGTCTGCATCCGAGGAGCCGTCGACCTACGAGACGCCCCGTTACGAGCCCGCGGCCTACAGAGTGGCCGAAGACGAGCCGCGCATCGACGAGCAGTCCTCCTTCGCCGCGCCGGTCCGCGATCCGCAGATCTACCGCGACCCCGGGGCCTACCCGGCCGACGAGGCCTACGACGCCGCCGAAGGCTACGACACCGACATCGCAGAGGGTGTCGGCTCCGACCGGCTCTATGCCGACCTCGCCGCCGCGACCCGGCGCGTCGAGCCGACCTTCGAGCGACCCGCGCCGGTCGCCGACGCCGCGGAGCCGCCGGCGCGCTACGATCCGGCAGCCGATCCCGACGCCGGCCTGGCCGCCGGCGCGGCCCGTGACGACGTCACCGAGTTCGACTTCGGCGATCTGTCCGGCCGCGACACCGCCGGGTCCGTGGTCGATCCGCGCGGTCTCGACGAAGCGGTCTACGCCGACGACATCTACGAGCGCACCGATCCGGTGTTCGACGACAGCGGCCACATCCCGCCCTATGACGGCGAGGGCCCCGACGAGCAGGGCGGCCGCGGCCGCGGCCTGTTCATCGTCGCCGGCCTGGTCGGGCTGGTGGTGATCGGCGGCGCCGGCGCGCTGGCCTATCGCGGCTTCGGCGGCGAGGAAGCGACCGGCCCGGCCCCGGTCATCCGCGCCGACAAGTCGCCCTCCAAGGTCAAGCCGGAGCCGTCCGACGCCGAGCAGGCGCCGCAGCAGGGCAAGCTGGTCTACGACCGGGTCTCCGGCGACGGCGGCAGCGAGGACGCCAGGCTGGTCTCCCGCGAGGAGCCGGTCGCCGACGTCGGCAACCGCCAGGTCCGCGTGATCGACCCGAACCAGGGCGAGGGCAACGGCCTGCGCGGAACCGCCGACGCGGGCGATGCATCCCTCGACAGCGAGGACCTGCCGAAGCGGGTCCGCACCGTCGTCGTCAAGCCCGACGGCACCATCGTCGGCGAGATCCAGCCGCCGAAGCCGGCCCAGCCGCTGCAGCCGAGCCAAGTCCAGCCGGCGCCGCTGCCAGACGACCCGGGCGCTGCGGCGCCCACGGCCGACACCGCTCCGGCAGGCGCTGCGCCGGCCGACAGCGCCGTGCCGCTGCCGACGCCGCGCCCGGCCGACCTGGCGATGAGCCAGCCGGCCCGCTCGGCGCCGACCCCGGCGCCCGCGGCACCCGCGCCGGCACCTGCCCAGACCAACCAGACCGGCAACCAGGCTGCCGGCGACAATTTCGTGCCGCCCAGCGCCCCGACTTCGCGGGCGAGCGGCGGCGCCCCGGTGGCGCTGCAGCCGGCGCCCGCCGCCAGCGGCCAGGCCGCGCCCGCCCAGACAACACCGGCACCGGCGCCGGCCACCCAGACGGCCAGCGCGCCGGCGACGACGACGTTCCCGGCCGGTTCCTATGTCGTCCAGGTGGCGGCGACCCGCGACGCCCAGGACGCCCAGTCGACCGCGGCCTCGATCACGCAGAACTATTCCGGTGCGCTGGGCGGCTACAAGCCGGCGGTCGAGCGCGCCGACCTCGGCGACCGCGGCATCTACTACCGCGTCGGGGTCGGGCCGATGCAGAGCCAGGGTGCCGCCAACTCGCTGTGCGCGAACCTGAAATCGGCCGGACTCGACTGCTTCGTGCGGCGCAACTGACGCTCCTGCTTTGCCCCGCAATCAACAGCGGGGGCACGGCGGGGCGATGAGAGTGTTGACCGGCCCGCGGGCGGCCGCTAAGCCGCCGTCATGGGAGCGAAAGCCTTCATTTCCGGGTGCGCCGGTCCGTCGCTGACCGCCGACGAGCGCGCCTTCTTCGCCGACGCCGGGCCGTGGGGGCTGATCCTGTTTGCCCGCAACTGCGTCGATGCCGGGCAGATCCGCCGGCTCACCGACGAGTTCCGCTCGGTCGTCGGCCGCGCCGACGCACCGGTGCTGATCGATCAGGAGGGCGGCCGCGTCCAGCGCCTGAAGCCGCCGCACTGGCCGGCGTACCCGCCGGTCGGCGCCATCGGCGACCTGTTCCGCCGCGATCCCGAGGCCGGCCTGCGCGCCGCCTGGCTGTCGGGCCGGCTGATAGGCGAGGACCTGCACGCCCTCGGGATCACCGTCGACTGCATTCCCTGCGTCGATATCCGCGTCCCCGGCGCCAGCAGCGTCATCGGCGACCGCTCCTACGGCAGCGAGCCGGAGGTCATCGCCGAACTCGCCCGGGTCACGGTCGTCGGCCTGGCCGCGGCGGGCGTCGCGCCGATCCTCAAGCACATCCCGGGCCACGGGCGGGCGCTGTCGGACAGCCATTTCGAGCTGCCGGTCGTCGACACCCCGGTCGCCGAGCTCGAAGACAGCGATTTCGAGCCGTTCCGCCGCCTGCGCGACCTCCCGATGGCGATGACCGCGCACGTCATCTACGCCGCGATCGACGCCGATGCGCCCGCCACCCTGTCGGCGCCGGTCATCGATGGTATCATTCGCGGGTCCATCGGTTTCGACGGGCTTGTGATGACCGACGACCTGTCCATGAAGGCCCTTGACGGCACGTTCGAGGACCGCGCGGCCCGGTCCTTCGCCGCAGGGTGCGACATGGCGCTTCACTGCAACGGCAGCATGCGCGAGATGGTGGCCGTCGCGTCGCGGTCGCCCGAACTCGCCGGTGCGGCCGCGCGGCGGGCGGAGGCCGCGCTCGTCTGGGCGGCGCGCGCGGAGACCGACATCGCCGATGCCCGTCGGGAATTCGCCGACCTGATGGAGGCCATGACGTCGGCCGGGGAGGCATAGTGGCCGGTCCGGAAGCCGAGCTGTGGGGAGAGCGCCCCGAGCGGCTTGGCCAGCCGGCGGACGGAGAGACGTTCCTGGTCGACGTCGAGGGCTTCGAGGGCCCGCTCGACCTGCTGCTGGCGCTGGCCCGTACCCAGAAGGTCGACCTGGCGCGGATCTCGATCCTGGCGCTCGCCGAGCAGTACGTCGCCTTCATCAACGAGGCCAGGCGCCTGCGCCTTGAACTGGCGGCCGACTACCTCGTCATGGCGGCCTGGCTCGCCTACCTGAAGTCCCGGCTGCTTTTGCCCCGTCAGGCCGACGACGAGGAGCCGACCGGCGAGGAGATGGCGGCGATCCTGGCCTTCCGGCTGCAGCGGCTGGAGGCGATGCGCGACGCGGCCGTCAAGCTCGTGAACCGCAACCGGCTGGGACGCGACGTCTTTGCCCGCGGGCTTCCGGAAGGCGTGCGGGTCGAGCGTCGCAGCGTCTATCACGCCTCCCTCTACGACCTGCTCAAGGCCTATGGCGAGCAGCGCAGCCGTCAGGCGGTGCGTCGCGTCGTGCTCGCGCCGCGCAAGGTACTGGCGCTCAAGGAGGCCCGCGAGATCCTGCAGCGTCTGGTCGGCGACATCGGCGCCTGGACGCCGCTCGCCGCCCTGATCGACGAATTCATCGACGACCCCGGGATGCGCCGCACCGCCACGGCCAGCACCTTTTCGGCAAGCCTGGAGCTGTGCCGCGAAGGCGTGCTGGAGTTGCGGCAGGAAAAGACATTCGGCCCTCTCTATATGAAGGCGCGGGACGCCACGGGGCGGGATCGGGACAAATGAGCGACAACGGCAACAACGTCGCGAACTTCACGCCGAGCGATCGACGCGAGCAGCTGAGGATGCTCGAGGCATTGCTGTTTGCGGCCTCCGAACCGCTCGATGTCGCGACGATGACCTCCCGGCTGCCCAAGGGTGCCGATATCGCCACGCTGCTGACGGAGCTCCAAGGCGCCTACGCGAACCGCGGCGTCAATCTGGTCAAGGTCGACGAGAAGTGGCGGTTCCGGACCGCGGAGGACCTGTCCTTCCTGCTGCGTCGCGACGCGGTCGACCAGCGGCAGCTGTCGCGCGCCGCGCTGGAGACGCTGGCGATCATCGCCTACCACCAGCCGACCACGCGGGCGGAGATCGAGGAGATCCGCGGCGTCAGCATCTCGAAGGGCGTTCTGGACGTTCTCATGGAGGCTGGCTGGATCCGGATGCGCGGCCGCCGGCGCACGCCGGGACGTCCGGTGACCTATGGGACGACACCTGAGTTTCTCGATCATTTCGGGCTGGAATCGCTGCGCGATCTGCCCGGCGTCGAGGAACTGAAGGGCGCCGGACTGCTCGATAGTCGACTGCCTGCGGGCTTCGAGGTGCCGACGCCGGCCGGCGAGGAGCTGACCGAGGACGAGGACCCCCTCGATCTCCTCGACGGAATGACTTCTGATGACGAAGCGACGTCCGAGGGTATCTCCGACGAGGAAACGGCTGGCGGGACCGACCGCTGATGCCTGCTACGATCGGTGACACGAAGACGACGAAGCCTGCACGGGATGCCTCGGCACCGGCTCCCAGAGATGTCGGTCCCAGGGATGTCGCTCGCTGGGGCCGGCGGGGGACGGCGGGAACCGCGATCGCCGCGCGGCTGTCGTTCGTCGATGTCTCGCATTCCTACGAGACCGTCGCCGCCGTCGACCGGGTGACGCTGGAGGTCGAGCCGGCAGAGTTCGTCTGTCTTCTGGGCCCGTCTGGGTGCGGCAAGACGACGCTGTTGAAGCTGGCGGCCGGGCTCGAGGTGCCCAACAGCGGCCGGATCCTGATCAACGAGCAGGAGGTCTCCGGTCCGCACCGCTTCGTCCCGCCGGAAAGGCGGGGCGTCGGCCTGATGTTCCAGGATTTCGCGCTGTTTCCCCACCTGTCGATCGTCCGCAACGTGATGTTCGGCCTGACGACGCTGTCCCGCGCCGATGCCCATCGCGAAGCGCTCAAGGCGCTCGGCCGGGTGGGACTGGAAAGCTATGCCGAACTCTATCCTCACGCGCTGTCCGGCGGCGAGCAGCAGCGCGTGGCGCTGGCCCGCGCGATTGCGCCGCGCCCGAGCGTGCTGCTGATGGACGAGCCGTTCTCGGGCCTCGACAGCCGCCTGCGCGACGAGGTGCGTGACGAGACGCTGGCGGTGCTCCGCGAGACCCGAGCGACCTGCATCATCGTGACCCACGACCCTGAGGAAGCCATGCGCATGGCCGACAGGATCGTGCTCATGCGCTCCGGGCAACTCGTCCAGGTCGGCACCGCATCCGACCTGTACCATGCGCCCGTGGACCTGCAGGCGGCGCGGTTTTTCACCGAGTTGAACGAGGTTCCGGCTGAAATCGAGCACGGCGAGGTGGTGACGCCCGTCGGCCGGTTCTCCCGTCAGGGCGTCGTCGGCGGCGAGAGCGTCACCGTCTGCGTGCGCCCGCACGGGGTCAGGCTTGCCGAGCCTGGCATCGGCGTTCCCGGGCGCTTGCTTGGGCGTCGGTTCCTCGGCGAGGTCGAGTTGCTGGACATCGCGGTGGAGGGGCTGGAGCAGCCGCTGAAGGCGCGGTCCAGGGACATGGCGCCGGTACCGATCGGATCGGAGGTCGGCGTGGTGATCGACGAGGCTGCGGTGCTGATGTTCCCCGCGCGGGAATACTGAATGAATGGGAGAAATTGGCGCTCGCTGGCGAATAAGGGCGTGTTGCCGGGCGGCTGCTACCTATATAATGTCCAGCCGAACCGAAACGCATCGAATTCGAGGAGAGCGTAAATGGCTCCCAGTTGGTTTCAGATCCTGATCGTCGTCGTACTGCTCGTGCTGCTGTTCGGACGCGGCAAGATCTCCGATCTCATGGGCGACGTCGCCAAGGGGATCAAGAGCTTCAAGAAGGGGATGAGCGAGGAGGACACCGCCTCCGAGGACAACTCCAAGACGATCGAGCATCAGGCCGCCGAGACGGTCAAGACGCCCGCCAAGGAGCCCGCCAAGAAGGCGAGCTGAGGTTCGGATTTTCTCCGGACTCTGACCGGCCGCGCACCCGGCGTGTGGTCTGGTTGAATGGTTGGGGGATGTCCCGGGGCACCGCCCTGCGGAGACGTGGATGTTCGATTTAGGTTGGAGCGAGTTGTTGGTGATCGCCGTGGTGGCGATCGTCGTGGTCGGGCCGCGTGAGCTGCCCGGGATGCTCCGGCAATTCGGCCGCTTCGCCAGTCAGGTGAGGGGCATGGCGGGCGACTTCCAGAAGCAGTTCAACGATGCGCTGAAGGAAGCCGATCTCGACGAGGTGCGTCAGAGCATCGAGGACGTCCGCCGGATCAATCCGCTCAACCAGATGAAGGACAGCTTGAATCCGCTGAAGGACGCCGGCAACAGCGTCCGCAAGGCAATCGAGGATCCCGGTGCGCCGGCGAAGTCCGGGGCGGGTGACAAGGACTCCGGCGCCGTAGCCGCAGTCTCCGAGCCGGCAAAACCTGCGGCCAGGCCGAACGGCGCCGCCCCCGAGACCCCGGCGGCCGGTGCAGCCGCCGCATCGAAGGCGGAGGCCGCCACGGAAGCCGCGACGGCGGCATCGGGCCAACCTTCGGCCGGAACCTCCAAGGGCCGGAAGACACCGTCGAAGCCCTCGACCGCGAAGCCTGCCGCCCCGAAGTCTGGCGCCCCGAAGTCTGGAGCCTCGAAGTCTGGCGCCGCGAAGCCCCGCGCCCCGAAATCGTCGACCTCCACATCGTCGACCTCCAAATCGACCGCCTCCCGATCATCGGCTTCGAAGTCCTCGGCTTCGACGTCGTCGGGCTCGAAGCCGGCCGCGTCCGGGACCGCCTCTGCCGGGACCACCGGCGCCGGATCGACGGCCTCCGGAACGGCGAAGACCCCGAAGCCGAAGACCGCAAGGACGGCAAAGTCCAGAACCGCGCCGAAACGCTCGGCACCTGCCAGTTCCGGGGCCGGCAAGCCGGCCGGCTCAGATACCACCGCGTGAAGTCCCTTAGATGACCCAGGAAGACATCGAGGCGACGAAAGCGCCGCTGGTCGAGCACCTGATCGAGTTGCGCAAACGGATGATGTGGGCGCTGATCGCGCTCGGCATCATGTTCGTGATCTGCTTCTTCTTCGCCGCGGAGATCTTCAACATCCTCTTGAAGCCCTACGAATGGGCGCGCGGCGGCAGCGTCGAAGGCCTCGAGCTGATCTACACGGCTCCGCAGGAATATTTCTTCACGCAGCTCAAGATTGCTTTGTTCGGCGGGTTCTTCCTGGCGTTCCCGGTGATCGCCGGGCAGCTCTACATGTTCGTCGCGCCGGGGCTCTACAAGAACGAGCGCGGCGCCTTCCTGCCGTTCCTGGTGGCCACGCCGATCCTGTTCCTGCTTGGCGCGTCGCTCGTCTATTTCGTGACCATGCCGCTGGTCATGAACTTCTTCCTGTCGATGGAACAGAGCGGGCCGGGCGTTGCGCGGATCCAGCTGGTCGCGAAGGTCAGCGAATATCTCGGGCTGATCATGACCCTGATGTTCGCATTCGGCCTGTGCTTCCAGCTGCCGGTGCTGCTGACGCTGCTCGGCCGGGCGGGCCTTGTGTCGTCGGACACGCTGAAGAAGAAGCGGAAATACGCGATCGTCATCACCTTTGCGGTCGCCGCGTTCCTGACGCCCCCCGATCCGATCAGCCAGATCGGGCTTGCGCTGCCGACCCTGCTTCTCTACGAACTGTCGATCATTTCGGTCAGGATGGTGGAGAAGCAGCGCGCCAGGCGGGAGGCCGAGCGCGAGGCGGAAGACGAGGCCTGACCGGGCGTTTCTTTCACGCGCCGGCCGTGCCGGCTGGCCCGTCCAGACACTCGAAATCTCCGATGTTCGACCTCAACTGGATTCGCGAGAACCGTGACGCTTTCGACGCCGCGCTGATGAAGCGCTCCGGCGAATATGCCGGTACGGCCGACAAGCTGATCGCCCTCGACGACACCCGCAAGACCCTGGTGACCGAGCTGCAGGCCCTGCAGGAGCGCCGCAATGCCGCGTCGAAGGAGGTCGGCAAGGCGAAGGGGTCGGGCGACGAGGAACGCGCCCAGGCGCTGATCGCCGAGGTCGCCGGGATCAAGGAGCGGATGCCCGCCGCCGAGGCGGAGTTGAAGGAAGCCGAGGAAAAGCTCCACAAGGAGCTGTCCTGGATCCCCAACCTGCCGCTCGACGACGTGCCGGTCGGCGCCGACGAGGCCGCCAATGTCGAGCTCCGCAAGGTCGGAACCCCGAGGACGTTCGACTTCGAGCCGAAGCAGCATTTCGAGATCGGCGAGGCGCTCGGCCAGATGGATTTCGAGACTGCCGCAAAGCTCTCCGGCGCCCGCTTCGTCGTCCTGAAGGGCCAGATTGCTCGCCTCGAACGTGCGCTCGGCGCCTTCATGCTCGACCTGCACACCGCCGAGCACGGCTACACCGAGGTCGCCCCGCCGCTGCTGGTCAAGGACGACGTCATGTTCGGCACCGGGCAGCTGCCGAAGTTTGAGGATGATCAGTTCGCTGCAGTTTCCTCTATAGTACCGAAGCCAATAGAAAGGCGACTAGACTTTTTGAGAGAACAATATTCACATATCCCTGCCCATAATCAGCGAGTAGTAGATCGAATTGATGAGATTAAATCTTTTGTAAATAATATGGCGACTGGAGAGCGGGAGATCCTCCTTAAGGATGCAGCGTTAAATGCAATTCAGCTGTTTGAGTCCGTAGATGCTGCTAAAGATGATTTGTATAGGGATGCGCTTGATTTTCAGTTGAAGTATGTCGAGGCGATATCAACAAGGCGCTGGCTGATCCCGACGGCCGAAGTCCCGCTGACCAATCTCATCCGCGACTCCATCGTCGACGAGGACCAACTCCCGATGCGGGTCACCGCCTGGACGCCGTGTTTCCGGGCCGAGGCCGGGGCAGCCGGACGCGATACGCGCGGGATGATCCGCCAGCACCAGTTCTCCAAGGTCGAGCTCGTCTCCGTCACCACGCCGGAGCAGTCGCTCGACGAACTGGAGCGGATGACCGGTTGCGCGGAGGAGGTGCTGAAGCGCCTCGATCTGCCGTACCGGGTGCTGGCCCTGTCGACCGGCGACATGGGTTTCTCCGCGCGCAAGACCTACGACATCGAGGTCTGGCTGCCGGGGCAGGGCGCCTATCGCGAGATCTCCAGCTGCTCGGTCTGCGGCGACTTCCAGGCCCGCCGCATGAACGCGCGCTACCGGCCGGGCGAGGGCAAGGGCGTCCGTCATGTCCACACGCTGAACGGCTCCGGCGTCGCCGCCGGCCGGGCGCTGATCGCGGTGCTGGAGAACTACCAGCAGGCAGACGGGACCGTGGTCGTTCCCGAGGTGCTCAGGCCCTACATGGGCGGCGCCGCGGTGATCGGCGGATAGCACTGCGCTGGCACATGCACGGCACGTGCATGGCATACTGACGGCACAGCGACGGCAGTCCGTGTGACAGTCGCCAACGAACCAGGACGGGTAGTCGAGACCAATGCGAATCCTGCTCACCAACGACGACGGAATCCACGCGCCGGGCTTGAAGGTCCTCGAGAAGATCGCCCGCGAACTCACTGACGACGTTTGGATTGTCGCGCCCGAGACCGACCAGAGCGGCTCCTCGCATTCCCTCACGCTCAGCGACCCCTTGCGCCTGCGCGAGGTCGCCGACCGCCACTTCGCCGTGAAGGGCACCCCGACCGACTGCGTGATCATGGGGGTCCGCCACATCATGCTGGAAAACCCACCGGATCTGGTACTTTCCGGGGTCAACCGCGGCCAGAACCTGGCCGACGACGTCACCTATTCCGGCACCATCGCCGGCGCCTTCGAAGGCTCGATCCTCGGCGTCCGCTCGATTGCCCTCAGCCAGGCGTTCCGCGATCCCGAGGTGCTGCACTGGGAAACCGCGGAGGCCCATGGCCCGAAGGTGATTCGCCAGTTGCTGAAGGCGGATCTTGATCCCTCCGTGGTCCTGAACGTGAACTTCCCGCCCTGCGCACCCGACGCCGTCGCCGGCCTCGAAGTCGCCCAGCAGGGCAAGCGCGACCAGTCGATGCTGCGCGTCGAAGAGCGGCTCGACGGACGCGGATTCCCTTACTACTGGCTGGGTTTCGAACGCCGCCGGTCGAGCCCCAAGCGCGGCACCGACCTGCGCGCGGTCTACGACGGCTGCATCGCGGTGACCCCGCTCACCCTCAACCTGACCGACACCGTGGCGCATGCCCGGCTCCTGGAGAAGCTGGCGGTCGGAGAGAAAGTCTGACGCCGATGATTGGCGACGGAGACGATTTCGGCGGGCTGGACGAGGGCCGTATTTCCGTTGCGCGGCTGATCATGGGACTGCGATCGCAGGGAATTCGCGACCCTCGCGTTCTGAAGGCGATCGAGACCGTGCCGCGCAACCGGTTCCTGGAAACCAGCTACGCGGAACTCGCCTACGAGGACCGGTCGCTGCCGATCCAGTGCGGCCAGACCATCAGCCAGCCTTTCGTCGTCGCCTACATGACCGAGACCCTGAAGGTCACCGACCGCGACAAGGTACTCGAGGTCGGCACGGGTTCCGGATATCAGGCCGCGGTACTGGCAAAGCTTTGCCGCCGGGTCTACACGATCGAGCGGTACCGCACCTTGCACAAAGTGGCGGAGGAGCGGTTCCGGGACCTTGGAATTTCCAATGTCACCGCCATGGTCGGCGACGGCATGAAGGGCTGGCCGGCCCAGGCTCCGTTCGACAAGATCATCGTTACCGCCGCAGCCGAGGACATTCCGCAGGACCTTGTCGACCAGCTCAAGATCGGCGGGATCATGGTCATTCCGGTCGGGCCGGTCGGCGGCGTGCAGTTCCTCCATCGCATTGTCCGCACCGAAGACGGTTACCGCGACGACACGCTGATCGGCGTTCGTTTCGTTCCGCTGGTCCCGGGCAAGGCCGAGCAGCTCTGACGCTGCCCGGAAGCAACAAAATCTTGCTTCCCGTAAGAAACGAGCTGGCGCCTTAAGCCAATATTTACCTCAACGCCCGTTTACTACGTGCAATTCCTGTAGTGCGGCGTGAGTGGTGAGATGTCCAGCTTGATCAACCGAATTCGTTCAGCCCCGTTGACGAGAGTGGTAATCGTTGGTGCTGTCGGTGCCTTGGCGGCAGGGTGCAGCTCCGACACCTCCCGGTTCGCCGGATCCTTCTTCGGCGGCGCCGATCCGGAGTACACCGGATCCGTCCCTCCGACACCGACCCAGCCGGTCACGTCCGCGGCCCTAGGCGATCCGCGGGCCCAGTCGGCATACAACCAGCTGGGTTCGGTCCCGTCGGGCTCCGGCAACGGCACGACGGTGATCGTCGGACCCGGCGAGACCGTCTACTCGATCTCCCAGCGCTACGGGGTGCCCGCCAACGCTCTGATGAGCGTCAACGGCCTCGGCAGCGCCAGTGCGGTACAGCCCGGCCAGACCCTGATCATTCCCGTGTTCTCGCAGGCCCAGAACGGCTGGGTCCGACCGGATCCCGCATCCACCGGCGTCAAGGTCGCCGGTCCGGCGCCGATCAGCGCGGCACCGGTCGCCGCTGCATCCGGGAGCAGTTCCGCCAGCGTGCCGGCAGGCGGCGCAATGCACACGGTGACCTCGGGCCAGACTGTCTATTCCCTCGGCCGGATGTATGGTGTGAGCCCGAACGCGATCATCGAGGCCAACAATCTTCAGGCGCCCTACGGCGTCCGCATCGGCCAGAAGGTCCGCATTCCCGGCGCGACGACCGCGAAGTCGGCCTCGTCCACCGTGCAGCAGGCGGCAAACAACGAGGCGGCCACCACGAGTGCCGGCTCCGAAGCCAACGACGCCGCCGCCACCGGTTCGGGGGATGTTCAGTCCGCCGAACTCCCGGCACCTGAAAAGGTCGCATACGCGCCGCAGAACGACGCCGACGCCGGCACCGATACGCGCGCAGAGATCCCGCAGCCGGCGGCCCTGTCGGCGGGGAACTTCCGCTGGCCGGTGCGTGGCCGGGTCATCTCGTCCTACGGCGAGAAGAACGACGGCGGCACCAATGACGGCATCAATGTCTCCGTCCCGGAGGGCACCTCCGTCCGTGCCTCCGAGAACGGCGTCGTCGCCTATGCGGGCAACGAGTTGAAGGGGTACGGAAACCTTGTCCTGATCCGCCATTCCGACGATTGGGTGACGGCCTACGCCCACAACAGCGAGCTTCTGGTGAAGCGCGGCGACGTCGTCTCGCGCGGCCAGGTCATCGCCAAGGCGGGGCAGACCGGGTCTGTTTCGACCCCTCAGATGCACTTCGAACTGCGCAAGGGATCCCAGCCGGTCGACCCGCTGAAGTACCTCGCAGCGGAATAATCCGGCATCCGGTGCATTGACCAGCGGCGCGTCCGACGGGCGCGCCGTTTCGATTCGTGGGAACGAGTCGGATGCTATTCCGACTGCTTCAAAGGTACGCCGAGGCGGCCTGCCAGATCCTGGATGAACTGCCATGCGACGCGGCCTGAACGGCTGCCGCGTGTGGTCGACCACTCCAGGGCGTCGCGCCGCATCTGGTCCAGGTCGGTGTCCAGCCCGAAGTGGTCGGCATACGCCCGGACCATGTCGAGAAATTCGTCCTGGCTGCACCGATGGAAGCCGAGCCAGAGACCGAACCGGTCGCTGAGCGAGACCTTTTCCTCGACGGCCTCCGACGGATTGATCGCCGTGGACCGCTCATTCTCCATCATGTCGCGCGGCAGCAGGTGCCGGCGATTGGACGTTGCATAGAAGATCGTGTTGTCCGGGCGCCCCTCGATGCCGCCTTCGAGCGCCGCCTTCAGCGACTTGTATGAGGTGTCGTCGAAATCGAACGACAGATCGTCGCAGAAGATCAGGAAACGGTGCGACACATTGCGGGCGAGCGCCATGAGGACTGGAAGGGTCTCGATGTCCTCGCGATGAATCTCCACGAGTTTCAGGGGGCCGACGCCGTCCGGCGCGGTATTGCGATTAACCGTCGCATGGGCGGCCTTGATCAGCGAGCTCTTGCCCATGCCGCGCGCGCCCCAGAGCAGGGCATTGTTTGCAGGCAGACCGCGCGCAAATCGTTCAGTGTTCTCGACAAGGGTATCGCGGGCGCGGTCGATTCCCTTCAGCAGGACCATATCGATGCGGTTGACGGCGGGAACGGGCTGCAGCCCGGGCGGAGTGGCACGCCACACGAACGCGTCGTTTGCATCGAGATCCGCCGGCGCGGGAGGTGCGGGCGACAGCCGTTCGAGGCTGACGGCGATGCGGGCCAACAGCTCGCCAATCTCTTGGGGGCCGTCCGACGGCCGGTTGTTTTCCGACATCACGACAATCAGTTCTCCGGTGTCTCGCTGCCGCCCGGACGGCGCCGTCCGGGCGCGCGGACCGTACCATGGACGCGGTTCCGGTCAATCGCGTGCAGACCCCGTCAACGCTCCCTATATCTGCAATTGCTTCGGGGTACCGGTTCTGGTTTGCAAAGCGCGGGGCGGTCGCTATAGTCCGCGCGCTTCGGACGGCGCCGGGCAACTGGCGCCGATTGTATTCTTGTATCACAGGAGGAAACGATGTTCGTGACGCCGGCTTACGCTCAGGGGGCAGCGCCAAGCGGCGATTTCCTGATTTCGCTTCTTCCTTTCGTTCTGATCTTCGTCGTCCTGTATTTCCTCATCCTGCGCCCACAGCAGCGCCGGGTGAAACAACAGCAGGAAATGATCGCCTCGCTGCGGCGTGGCGACACGGTGGTGACCGCGGGCGGCATCATCGGCAAGATCTCCAAGGTGATAGACGAACGGGAAATCCAGGTCGAAGTCGCCGAAGGCGTACGGGTGCGTGTCGCGCGCTCGATGATTTCGGAAGTCCGCGCCAAGGGCGAACCGGTAAAGGACGAGAGCTGACAGGACGTCGAACGTCCCGCTTTCGCAGGCAATAGTCTCACATGCTGCATTTCGCCCGCTGGACTGTCATCCTGGTCATCGCAATCTGCCTGGCCGGAATCCTGGCAACGGTCCCGAACTTCTTCTCCAAGCAGGAAGCCGAATCCTGGCCGTCCTGGATCCCGCACCGCCAGCTCGTGCTCGGCCTCGATCTTCAGGGGGGGTCGCACATCCTGCTGGGCGTCGACGTCGAGGCGGTGGTCACCGAGCGGCTGGATACACTGCGCGACGATGTCCGCCAGATCCTTCGCGACGAGCGCATTGGCTATACCGGCCTGGCCGTGCAGGGACAGACGGTTCAGGTGCGCGTGCGCGACCCCCAGCAGGTGGATGCCGCCGAACAGGCATTGCAGGATCTTTCGGTGCCGATCGGGTCCGTCCTCACCGGCTCCACTGCCCGAGACGTTGCGATCACGGCAAACCAAGACGGACTAATCACCCTTGAGCTGACCGAGCAGGGGCTGCAGCAGCGCATAAGCTCCGCCGTCGAGCAGTCGATCGAGATCGTCCGCCGGCGCATCGACGAACTGGGCACGACGGAGCCGACCATACAGCGCCAGGGGGCGGACCGCATTCTCGTGCAGGTTCCGGGTCTGGACGATCCAGCTCGACTGAAGGCGCTGATCGGGCAGACGGCGAAGCTGACGTTCCGGATGGTCGATATGTCGATGCCGGCGAGCGAGGCGCTCAACGGCCGTCCGCCGCCCGAGTCCGAGGTGCTGTACTCGCAGGATGACCCGCCGGTTCCCTATCTGATCGAGAAGCGGATCGTCGTCAGCGGCGAGGACCTGGTCGATGCGCAGCCGGGCTTCGATCAGCGCACCAACGAGCCGATCGTCTCGTTCCGGTTCAATTCGTCCGGTGCGCGCCGGTTCGCCGTCGCCACCCAACAGAATGTCGGCCGCCCCTTCGCCATCGTCCTGGACAACGAGGTGATAAGCGCGCCGGTCATCCGCGAACCCATCCTCGGCGGTTCGGGACAGATCAGCGGCGACTTCACCGTCGACGGCGCCAACGACCTGGCGATCCTGCTGCGGGCCGGCGCGCTTCCGGCTCCTCTAACAATCCTCGAGGAACGAACGGTCGGACCGGGCCTGGGAGCCGATTCCATCCAGTCGGGCAAGATCGCGGCGATAATCGGCACGGCCCTGGTGGTCGTCTTCATGATCGCCGTCTACGGGCTGTTCGGAGTGTTCGCCGATATCGCCCTGTTCCTGAACATCGCGCTCATCATCGGCATCCTTTCGATGCTCGGGGCGACGCTCACTCTGCCGGGCATCGCAGGCATCGTCCTGACGGTGGGCATGGCGGTCGATGCCAACGTGCTGATCTACGAGCGCATCCGCGAGGAGCAGAAGTCGGGCAAGAGTGCGATCGCATCGATCGACTCGGGATACCGGCGAGCGCTGGGGACGATCATGGACGCCAACATCACGACGTTCATCGCCGCCATTATCCTGTTCTACCTGGGATCCGGCCCGATCCGCGGCTTCGCGATCACGCTTGCCATCGGCATCGTCACCACTGTCTTCACCGCCTATCTGGTCAATCGTCTGATCGTCGCCGAATGGGTGCGCCGACGGCGCCCTTCCACGGTACCGATCTAGGAGCGGTCTCGTCATGCTTTTGCGGCTAGTTCCTGAGGATACCCATATCGGGTTCATGCGGCTCCGGCGTTTCACGCTGCCGCTGTCGGCTGCCCTGTCGGTCCTGTCCATCGTCCTGTTCTTCGTCGTCGGTCTGAACTTCGGCATCGATTTCAAGGGCGGCTCGCTGATCGAGATCCAGACCAAGGACGGACCGGCCGATGTGGCCGACCTGCGCGAACGGATCGGCGCTCTCGGCCTGGGAGACGTGCAGATCCAGGAGTTCGGCGCGCCGGACGAGGTATTGATCCGCGTCGTCGAGCAGGAAGGCGGCGAACATGCCCAGCAGGCCGTAATCGCCAAGATCCGGTCGGAACTGGGCGATACGGTCGAATACCGCCGCGTCGAGATCGTCGGTCCCACGGTGAGCGCCGAACTTGCGCGAACGGGCACCATTGCCGTGCTCGTCGCGATATTCGCCATCCTGGTCTACATCTGGTTCCGGTTCGAATGGCAGTTCGCCGTCGGAGCCGTCATCGCGACGGTCCACGACGTGGTCCTGACCATCGGGCTCTTCGCCGTACTGCAGCTCGATTTCGCCCTGTCGAGCATCGCCGCGATCCTGACCATCGTCGGCTACTCGCTGAACGACACCGTCGTGGTCTACGACCGCGTCCGCGAAAACACGCGGCGCTATCGCAAGATGCCGATGCCCGAACTGCTCGACCTGAGCGTCAACCAGACGCTGTCGCGCACGATCATGACCTCGCTGACCACTTTGCTGGCGCTCGTCGCGCTCTATCTGTTCGGTGGTGAAGTCATCCGCAGTTTCGTGTTCGCCATGATTTGGGGCATCCTTGTCGGTACATATTCCTCCATATACGTGGCTGCCCCGGTGCTGCTCTTCCTCGGCGCAAGCCGCGACGGAGGTGCCGCGTCTACGGCCGCGACGGCGGAATCCACCGGCTGAGAGGACAGGCGCTCCGGCGCCGTTCACAGCGATGCAGATGCGCGACGCACATTTTCCGGGACGTGCGCCGATCGAAGCATACGGGAATGGCGGATTCCGTTTCGCCGGCATGTCGCACCGCGGGTCGATCCTGATCCTGCTGAACGCCATTTACGCGTGGCCCGTCTCGGAGCCGGGGCAGATCGGCGTGGAGGCATTGTCTCGGGCGATGGCGGCCGACGACCGCCCGGAACTCCTGCTGATCGGGACCGGTCGCCAGCTCGTGCCGGCCGCACCGGATCTGCGCGACGCCGTCCGCGACCACGGGATCCGCATCGAGACCATGGACACGGGGGCTGCGGTCAGAACCTACAACGTGCTGCTGGCGGAAGAGCGTTCCGTCGGCGCCGCCTTGATCGCAGTCGACTGAGCGGGCGATGACCGACACCGCCTCACGGGATTGTTTTGCCCATTGTGAAGAGCTTGTTCGCCGCGGCGACAAGGACCGCTTCCTGGCAACCCTGTTCGCGCCGGCCGACAAGCGCAGCTACATCTTCGCGCTCTACGCGTTCAATCTCGAGATCGCGCGCATCCGCGACGCGGTCAGCGACGCACTGCCGGGGGAAATGCGCCTGCAATGGTGGCGCGACGCGTTGCACGGATGCGGCCACGGCGAGGTGATGCGGCACCCGGTCGCCGCGGCTCTGCTCGAGACTGTCGAGCGCTGCGAGCTGTCGGCGCAGCCGTTCCTGGACCTGATCGAGGCGCGCAGTTTCGACATCTACGACGACGCGATGCCGACAGTGACGCATCTCGAGGCCTACTCGAAAGCCACCTCGTCAGTGCCGATGGAGATTGCCGCAGCCATCCTCGGCGCGGCGCACTGCACGGCGACCTCGACCATGATTGACCATGGCGGCATCGCCTACGCGATCACCGGTCTGCTGCGCGCCATGCCGTTCCACGCCTCCTCCGGCCAGATCTTCCTGCCGGAGGACGTGCTCAGGCGCCACGGCGCCGACTACCGGGACATTCTCGCCGGCAAGGATACGCCGCAACTCCGCGCAGCACTGGCGGATTTGCGCGGGCTTGCACGGTCGCATCTGGAGGACGCCGGAAACTACATCAGCGCCATTCTCCCGCAGGCCATTCCCGCTGTTCTGCCGATCGCGCTGGTGAGGCCCTATCTGGACCGCATGGAACGGCCGGACTACGCACCGTTCGCCGAAATGTGCGTCGTGCCGCAATGGCGGCGGCAATGGATCCTGTGGCGGGCGGCGCGCCAGGCGGCCTGCTGCTGCGCGTAGCGCTATTCGGCGGCCTGCCGACGGCCGAGCCAGCCGTCGATGTCGGCGAGGGCTCGGGCCGACATCGCCGCCTTCCGAGCCCGGGTCTTTTCCTTGCCGCGCAACCGCTTGCCGGGAACTTTCGGCACTTCGATCGGCGGAAACAGTCCGAAGTTGACGTTCATCGGCTGGAAGCTGCGGCCGGCGTCGTCGGCCGACAGGTGGCCGCCCGTGATATGACGGAGAAGGGCACCGAGTGCTGTGGTTTCGGGTGGCGGCACGGAGTTCAGGCCGAGCCGTTCGGCGGCGGCGAACCGCCCGGCCAGCAGTCCGATCGCTGCGGATTCGACGTAGCCCTCGACGCCGGTGATCTGGCCGGCGAAGCGAAGCCGGGGCATCGCCTTCAGCCTCAGTGACCCGTCCAGCAGCCGCGGGCTGTTCAGGAAGGTATTTCGGTGCAGGCCGCCGAGGCGGGCGAACTCGGCGTTCTCCAGCCCCGGGATCGTCCGGAAGATCTCGGCCTGGACGCCGTATTTCAGCTTCGTCTGGAAGCCGACCATGTTGTAGAGCGTGCCCAGCGCGTTGTCCTGGCGAAGCTGGACGATGGCGTAGGACTTCACCTCCGGATCGTGCGGATTGGTCAGGCCGACCGGCTTCATCGGCCCGTGCCTAAGCGTTTCGCGTCCGCGCTCCGCCATCACCTCGATCGGCAGGCATCCGTCGAAGTACGGCGTGTCCTTTTCCCAGTCGCGAAATTCAGCCTTTTCACCGCCGAGAAGGGCGTCGACGAAGGCGTCGTACTGCTCCTTGTTCATCGGGCAGTTGATGTAGTCGGCACCGGTGCCGCCGGGGCCCGCCTTGTCGTAGCGCGACTGGAACCAGGCCTTCGAGAAGTCGATCGTCTCCTTGTAGACGATCGGCGCGATCGCATCGAAGAATGCGAGCGAATCCTCGTCGGTCAGGCCGCGCACGGCCTCGGACAAGGCCTGCGAGGTCAGAGGGCCGGTGGCCACGATCACGCTGTCCCAGTCGCCGGGAGGAATGCCGTCCACCTCGCCGCGGCGGATCTCGATCAGGGGATGACGGGTCAGGGCGTCGGTTACGGCGTCGGAGAACCCGACCCGGTCGACAGCGAGCGCCCCGCCTGCCGGCACCTTATGGGCATCGCCGGAAGACATGATCAGCGAGGCGCAGCGGCGCATTTCCGCATGCAGCAGTCCGACCGCGTTGGTCTCGGCATCGTCGGAACGGAAGGAATTGGAGCAGACCAGTTCGGCACACCCTTCGGTCAGGTGCGCTTCGGTCATGCGAAGCGGCCGCATTTCGTGCAGCACCACGGGAACGCCTGTCTCGGCGACCTGCCAGGCGGCCTCCGATCCTGCCAGACCGGCGCCGATGACGTGTATTGGAAAAAGCGTGTTCATGCCGGCTATCTATTGCAGGCTGCCCGATGTGCAAAGGGCCGCGACATGCGCGGCCCTTCGCTGCACCGGAATGCGTATTACGCTGCGTCGCGGTCGTGCTTGCCTTCCTGAATTTCCTCGGCAATCTTTTCGCAGAACGCATCGAGATCGCCGGGGTTGCGGCTGGTAACCACGCCGTTGTCGACGACCACTTCGGCGTCGATCCAGTTCCCGCCGGCGTTGATCAGGTCCGTCCGGATGGACTTGTAGGACGTGACGTCCCGACCGTCGACGATGCCGGCTTCGATCAGCAGCCAAGGGGCATGGCAGATCGCGGCGACCACCTTGTCCTGATCGAACATTGCCCGGATGAGTGCGATGGCGGCATCGTTGACCCGCAGCAGATCGGGATTGATCTGGCCGCCGGGCAGCACGATCGCGTGGTACTCTTCGGGATTGACGTCGTCGAGCAGGACGTCGACCTGGACCGGGGAGCCCCAATCCGTCTTGTCCCATCCCTTGATCGAACCGGCTTCCGGCGAAACGACGTGCACCGTCGCTCCCGCTTCGGCCAGCTTGTGAACCGGCACCTCCAGCTCCGACTGTTCGAAGCCGTGTGTCGCGAGCACGATGACTTTCTTCTTGCTGATGTCACGCATGGTTTTTGTCTCCGTATCTGTTTGCTGGTAGGCAAACGAACGGAGAGGCCGCACGTTCCTCGCGTATTTTGAACTTCCGGAGATCCCGAGGCGTCAGCCGCCGGAGCTTGCGGCCGCCCTCCACGTGGCTCCGTTTATCGCCTCGAGGACGAGAACCAGATCTCTCCCCGGTTGCGATGCGTCGCTGCCCGCGGCCGGAAGGACTATTCGTGCCTTCGCGCCGGTATTGCCGCTGATTCCGATCTTTTCGGTCCGGAACCGCGAAGCCCAAACATAGGGATAGAGATTCTGGATGCTGGTGTCGGGCAGCGCTGCCAGCGTTGCTCCGTCCCAATGTGAGACGGCATTGCCCTCGGCGTCGATCAGTCGCACGTCGATAATGTACGCAGCACCTGTGTCGGGGCCCGCATCCACATACGCATCGAGGGTCACCCCGCCGTCGCTGGACACCACGACGTTGGAAAGGGCGATATGGTGTTTGTGAAAGGTCACGCGCGCATGCAGCGGCGAGACGACCGCACCGAAGAGGATGTTGTAGCTTCCGACCGTGAAGAGCACCGCAAAGGCGGCGAGCAGCGCCCCGCCGACGCGCGCGCTTCTGGTGGGAAGCGGGCCGCTGAGCAGCCAGTTTGCCCAGCCGTTTCTCCACGCCCAGTCGGTGCGCCCCACCATATTGTCGAGAGAAATCCGTCCGCCGCCGGCGAGATACACAGCTCCACTCATGGCGACGCCCGACACCGCCATTGTCCATTCGTCGAGACAGGTCGACCCCATCCAGCCGAAGATCAGCATCAACGCGACGTTCAGGCCGATCGAGGCGAATGCCGCCAGCCGCGTGACAAAGCCGAAAATCAGGAACAGTCCGACAAGCAGCTCGGCGATCGTCCAGAACCACACGGACAACACGATCAGATCCGGATACTGCAGGGCCCATTCGAGCGGCGCCTGTATCCAGAGCGTGCCCGGCAGCGCGTGCGTCAGCTTGCCGGCGACGAAACCGGCCGACTGGAAGTCGAGCTTGAGCGCGTGGTCGATGCCGGCGGTATCCTGGTAATCGTAGATCAGTCGGCGGCTCGCACCTCCCCAGAAGATGAAGCCCTGCACGAAGCGCGTGCCCAGCAGCACGATTGCCAGCAGCGAAAAGCAAGCCGCCGGCGAAAGCTGTTCCTCTTCGATCGAATATGCCGTTGCCATGTGCCCCGTTCCCTATGGTCAGGTAGGCGAGCATGGAGGCGGCCGCAGCCGCGCGCAATCGGCAGGTGCGCCTGGGCGGACTTTAGTTCGCGGTACCGTAGTAAAGCGCGTTCAGGATCTGGCCGGCGACTCGTGGCGCGACTCCGGTCGTGCTTCCGTCCGAGATGAAGTGCCCGGCGGAATTCGAGAACACCACCACCCCCAGCCTCTCGGCCGGCATCAGGTCCATCTGCGTCGTGAAGCCCGTCAGACCGCCGTTCTTGGAAACAATCGCCGGCCGCTGCGTCTCCGGATCGGCGGGGGCGACTGCCCAGGCGAGCCCCGAGCGCTCCTGGCCGGGCGCGCAGCTTGCCAGCGAAGGATCCGGCCCGGTGCAGGCGTATGGCTTCTGTGCGAAACGGAACGCCCGGTCTATGTCCGAATTCTCGTGACCGAACTGGTGGCGCATCGCGGACCGGGCAAACTTGCCCATGTCGGAGAGGCTCGTCTTCAGCGCTCCTGCCGGTGCCCAGACGGGAACGACATTGCTCACGCCGGCGCCCGGCTCGACCACGACGCGTATCGGATCGACATAGCCCGATCCCGGCTCGACAACGCCGACGAAAACCACCCGACCGTCGACGACATATGCCCTGGCCGTAGCGTTCGTCCCCCCGATGCGGCCGCCGACGATGGTCACGTCGGGCGTCCGCGTGTATCCAGCGCCTCCGTTGAAAACGGTCACGCCGATGAGCTTGCCGTTGCGAACGACAGGCACAGCGTCTGCCTCGGTCGACGATCCTCCGTTCGTAAACTGTATTCTCGCGGCTTCGACATACCCGCTGCCGCCGTCCTGTACGGCCAGTCCGGAAACCGCGTGGTCGTCGAGGATCGCTATGGCTTTGGCGCCGGTGCCTCCGCCGCCGATGATCCTGACCTTCGGCGTCGACGCATAGGCGCTGCCGCGGGCCAGCAGCACGATCTGCTGCACGCTTCCGTTGACGATTTCGGCGCGGCCAAGGGCCTGATCATAGCCCAGGGCACGCTGGCCAAGCTTGGATGTCGGAACAAAGAGATACGTGTCGGCCATGCCGAGCGGCTCAAGCAGATTGCTCTCGATCTGCGCATACCAGGCCCAGAAATCCCGGTTGGTCAGCCTTCCTCCGTCGCTGGCGATCAGCAGGCCCAGCAGCCCGATTCCGAAGTCGGAATAGAAGTAGGGTGCGGGCAGCCGGGTTCTCTCCGGCGGCTGCGGGGGCTTCAGCTTCGTGGGCTGGTAGTTCATCGGCACCGTATTGGCGAAGTACGACGCAAAGTCCCGGCCTGTGTATTCCCTGATCGGCGGGCGCTCGGAGGGGAGGCAGGTAGGATTTGAGCCGTTCTGGCAGACATGCGGAATGTCGATGATGCCGCCCGTGAAATCGCCGAGTTCCTTCAGGGTCACCCGGGACATCTTCGGCCTGAGGTCGCCAAGCTGGGCCTGGAAGCTCGCCAGTTTCTGCCCGAATTCGATCCTACCTTCGGCTATGTACTGCGCGAACAGGTTGGTGGTGAAAACCTTGGTGACCGAACCGATTTCGAACAGCGTATCCGCCGCAAATGGCACCGCCGGCTGATCCGGCGTTCCCACGATCGCCTTGCCGTACGTGAAGATCCTTGGCTCACGGCCCTTCTTCAGGATGACCACGCCGACGCCGACGGCTTCGCCCGACGTCACGGCCGGTTTGGCATAGGTCCTCGCGATGCGTTGCAACGACGTGGCGCCCGCTGCCTGGGCAATCGAAATCACGAGCGGGATGCTCAGCAATACTGCGAGAAGCCGGCGGTTCATGGAGTGCGTGGCCTTTCCCACACCCTATCCGAGGAATATTCCGCGCATGAAATACCAATTCGAAAACCGCAGCAACGCCCCGGCACTTCGGCCTTGCGAAGAGTATCGCCACTCCGGCAAAGGGCGGATTTACTCTGCTGCCTCCGTCCTCGTCCCGGGACGCCTTTCGAACAGTTCCTTGAGGAACTGGCCGGTGTAGCTCCGGGTTTCCGCGGCGATATCCTCCGGCGTGCCCTGTGCGACGATCTCGCCGCCGCCGTCGCCGCCTTCCGGTCCGATGTCGATGATCCAGTCGGCCGTCTTGATGACCTCCAGATTGTGCTCGATCACCGCGACCGTGTTGCCCTGGTCGACGAGGGAGTGCAGCACCTCGAGCAGTTTCCTCACGTCGTGGAAGTGCAGGCCCGTCGTCGGCTCGTCGAGAATGTAGAGCGTGCGTCCCGTGGCCCGACGCGACAATTCCTTGGCAAGCTTTATCCGCTGCGCCTCGCCCCCGGAGAGCGTGGTGGCCTGCTGGCCGACGTGGATGTAGCCGAGGCCGACGCGCTGCAGCGTCTCCATCTTCTCGCGGATCGACGGCACCGCGTCGAACAGGTCGCGTGCCTCGTCGACCGTCATGTCGAGCACGTCGGCAATGGATTTGCCCTTGAACAGTACTTCCAGTGTCTCGCGGTTGTAGCGACGGCCCTTGCAGACGTCGCAGGTCACGTAGACGTCCGGCAGGAAGTGCATCTCGATCTTGATGACGCCGTCGCCCTGGCAGGCCTCGCAGCGGCCGCCCTTGACGTTGAAGGAGAACCGGCCGGGCGCATAGCCGCGCGCCTTGGCTTCCGGCAGCCCGGCGAACCATTCCCGGATCGGCGTGAACGCGCCGGTGTAGGTGGCGGGGTTGGAGCGCGGCGTGCGGCCGATCGGCGACTGGTCGATATCGATGATCTTGTCGATATGCTCCAGTCCGTCGATCCGGTCGTGTGCACCCGGATGCTCGCGAGCGTTGTTGAGTTTGCGGGCGATCGCCTTGTAGACCGTGTCGATCAGCAGCGAGGACTTGCCGCCGCCGGAAACTCCCGTGACGCAGGTAAAGGTGCCGAGGGGAACTTCGGCGGTCACGTTCTTCAGGTTGTTCTCGCGGGCCCCGACCACGCGGATGCGCCTGTGGGCGGATATCTCGCGGCGTTCGTCGGGCAGCGGTATCTGCTCGAAACCGGTCAGGTAGCGACCCGTCAGGCTTGCCGGATTGGCCATGATCTCTTCCGGCGTACCCCGCGCGACGATCTGGCCGCCGTGTATGCCTGCCGCCGGACCGACGTCGATGACATAGTCTGCAGAGCGGATCGCATCCTCGTCATGCTCGACGACGATCACGGTGTTGCCCAGGTCCCGCAGGTGCCGGAGCGTCCCGAGCAGGCGGGCGTTGTCGCGCTGGTGCAGCCCGATCGACGGTTCGTCGAGCACGTAGAGCACGCCCGTCAGGCCCGAGCCGATCTGCGAGGCAAGGCGGATGCGCTGGCTCTCGCCGCCCGACAGCGTACCCGATGACCGGGACAGGGTCAGGTAGTCGAGGCCCACGTCATTGAGGAATGCCAGTCGCTCGCGGATCTCCTTGAGGATGCGGCTTGCGATCTCGTTCTGCTTTTCCGACAGGTCGCGGGGAAGGGCCTCGAACCAGCCGTTTGCCGCGCGAATTGACATGTCGCCCACTTCGCCGATGTGCCTGCCGGCGATCTTCACGGCCAGCGCCTCGGGCTTCAGCCGGAATCCGTTGCAGGCCGAGCAGGGCGTCTGGCTCATGTACCTTTCGATTTCCTCTCGCGACCAGGAGGATTCCGTTTCCTTCCAGCGCCGTTCGAGGTTCGGGATCACCCCTTCGAACGTCTTCTTCGTGTCGTAGGCGCGCAGGCCGTCGTCATAGGTGAACTTGATCGTCGCGCCGCCCGATCCGTGCAGGATCGCGTTCCGGCCGTCTTCCGGCAGTTCGTCCCACGGAGTCGTCATCTTGAATCCGTAGTGGCGTCCCAGTGCCTCCAGCGTCTGCAGGTAGTAGGGCGACGATGAGCGCGCCCATGGCGCCACCGCGCCGGCCTTGAGGGTCAATCGCGGATCGGGGATCACCATGTCGGGATCGATCCGCTTCTCCGAGCCCAGCCCGTCACAGACCGGGCAGGCGCCGTGCGGGCTGTTGAACGAAAACAGACGCGGCTCGATCTCCGTAATCGTGAACCCGGAGACCGGGCAGGCGAACTTCTCGGAGAAGATCAGTCGCTTCGGCTCACCCTTTTCGTCCTTCTCGTCGGCGAATTCCGCCACCGCCAGTCCGTCGGCGAGCTGCAGCGCCGTCTCGAAGGAATCGGCCAGCCGCGAGGCCATGTCCTCGCGCACCACCACCCGGTCGACCACCACGTCGATGTCGTGTTTGTACTTCTTGTCCAGGGCCGGAGCATCGGCGATCTCGTGGAACTCGCCATCGATCTTCACGCGCTGGAAACCGCGCTTCATCAGGTCGGCCAGTTCCTTGCGGTACTCGCCCTTGCGCCCGCGCACGATCGGCGCCAGCAGATAGAGCCGCGTGCCTTCGGGAAGCGCCAGCGTCCGGTCGACCATCTGGCTTACCGTCTGGCTCTCGATCGGCAGTCCAGTCACCGGCGAATAGGGCACGCCGACGCGGGCGAAGAGCAGGCGCAGATAGTCGTAGATCTCGGTGACGGTGCCGACCGTCGAGCGCGGGTTGCGCGACGTCGTCTTCTGCTCGATCGAGATCGCCGGGGACAGGCCCTCGATGTGATCGACGTCCGGCTTCTGCATCATCTCGAGGAACTGCCGGGCATAGGCCGACAAGCTCTCGACGTAGCGACGCTGGCCTTCCGCGTAGATCGTGTCGAAGGCGAGCGACGACTTTCCGGATCCCGATAGGCCGGTGATCACCACGAGCTCGTCGCGCGGAATGTCGACCGAGACGTTCTTGAGATTGTGCTCGCGCGCGCCGGAGACGGATATGAACTTCTGCATGGGCTTTACGGCTTCGACTGGTCCATCGTCGTGGATCCAACGGCCAGATGGTCGGACCGGTTCACGAATTCGTGGAGTTGGCGGAGATCGGCGTTGTTCCGCATGTCAATATAGGACAGGCCACCCTCCAGAAGAACCCTGGCACGACGTCGGAGGCCGCGCGATGCGGTGGCCTCGATGACAGCCGCACCGACCTCCAGGACAGGTGCCCGTGTCGGGGTCATGCGCATGGCCTGTCACCTTCGGCCGAGAATCACGCGGGATTGCACGTTGATTGAGAACATAATAGGAACATGTCGGCAAGGCCGACGTGCAGGACCTTCGGTGCCCCGCCGGGTTCGCCGGACCCCCGATGAGGTCTGTGGAAAACGCTCATCGGAAAGACGGGCGGGGCGACGGCGCTGCGTCGGGCGGATAGTGTCGCCGGCAACTGAGAGACATGGAAAGGGCAAGCGATGTCGGGAAGCGTGAACAAGGTGATCCTGGTCGGCAATCTGGGCGCGGATCCCGAGATCCGTCGGACACAGGACGGCCGCCCGATCGCCAACCTGCGGATCGCGACCTCCGAGACCTGGCGGGATCGCAACTCGGGTGAACGGCGAGAGCGCACGGAATGGCACCGGGTCGTGATCTTCAACGAGGGGCTTTGCAAGATCGCCGAGCAGTACCTGCGCAAGGGCTCCAAGGTGTACCTTGAAGGCCAGCTCCAGACCCGGAAGTGGCAGGACCAGTCCGGACAGGACCGCTACTCCACCGAGGTCGTGTTGCAGGGCTTCAATTCGGCGCTGACCATGCTCGACAGCCGTCAGGGCGAAGGAGGTGGATTTGGCGGCGGGGGCGGCGGCGGATCCGACTTCGGCTCCAGCGGCCCGATGGAGAGTGGCGGCGGCTTCGGCGGCGGCGGTGGTCGCGGCGGTGCCTCCCACGACATGGACGACGATATTCCGTTCTAGGCCGAAGCGGACTCTTGCCCGATCGGTTCGGCGGGGCTTCCTGCGGCCAGGGTCGCCATATCCGGCGCGTTGCGATTAGTCATATTCCAATTTCCGAATATATACCTATATGTCGGATGCGGAATGTGGAGAATTGCTCATGTTGCCTCGCACCCTGCCGGCCGGACTGTCGCATTTGGGGCCGGTTCTGGCGCTGACCGCCGGCCTCCTTGTGGCCACCGGACATCTGCGGGCGGCCGACGGCTTCCTGGTCGAGGAAAGCACCGTCGCCGACCACAAGGCTGTCTTCGCCTCGGTGCAGAGCGCCGACGTCGTCCCCGCACGCGCCAGGATCGGCGGCACGGTGATGGAACTGACGGCGGCGGAAGGCGACGCCGTCAAAGCGGGTGAGAGGATCGCGACCATAGTCGACGACAAGCTCGCTTTGCGCATTCAGGGGCTGGAAGCGAGCATCCGGGGGCTGCAGTCGGCAGTGAACAATGCCGAGACCGAACTGAAACGGGCAGAGGAACTCAAGAGCCGGGGCATCGTTTCCCAGGCTCGCCTTGACCAGATCCAGACCACCTACGACGTCGCGCACAACCGGCTGCAGACGGCGCAGGCCGAAAAGATGGTGGCCGAACAGCAGGTCGCGGAGGGGGCGGTCGAAGCACCCGGCGCGGGCCGCGTCCTGTCGGTGCCGGTGACGATCGGAACCGTCGTGCTGCCCGGCGAGACGATCGCCGAAATCGCATCCGATCGCTACATCCTGCGCCTCGAGGTTCCGGAACGCCACGCGCGGTACATCAAACTCGGTGACGAGGTCCTTATCGGCACGCGCGGCCTGGACGTTGCCGACGACTCCGTCGGCAAGGGCAGGATCGTCACCGTCTACCCGCGCCTCCAGAACGGCCGCGTGGTCGCAGACGCGGAAGTCTCCGGACTCGGCGACTACTTCGTCGGCGAGCGGGCGCTGGTGCGCATCGCCGCGGGCGAACGCCGGGCGATCGTCATTCCATCGGCCTATGTCTTCAAGCGATACGGGCTCGACTATGTGCGCGTCGAGGGCGAGGAGGGGACCCCTCTCGACGTGGTGGTCCAACTCGGCCAACAAGTCAGCGACGGCGAACCCAACACGGTCGAGGTGCTGGGCGGGCTCAATGCGGGCGACCGACTGGTGCGCCCGTGAATTCTGCCGACAGCCCCGATCCGCAGCCGCGCATGAAGCCCGGCCTTTCGGGAACGCTCACGCGCGCCTTCATTTCCTCGCCCCTGACGCCGCTGCTGCTGATTTCCGCGCTGGCACTCGGCCTGGTCGCACTGGTCTCCCTGCCGCGCGAGGAGGAGCCGCAGATCAGCGTGCCGCTCGTCGACCTCCACGTCTCGGCGAACGGACTCAAGGCGGAGGACGTCGTCAAACTCGTCACTGAGCCGCTCGAGACCATCGTCAAGGGCATCAACGGCGTCGAGCACGTCTACAGCCAGACGCATGACGACCAGGTGGTGGTGACGGCGCGGTTCTTCGTCGGCACCGATCCCGACGACGCCATCCTGCGGGTGCACGAGAAGGTGCGCGCCAGCATGGACCGGATACCGATAGGCATTCCGGAACCGCTGATCGTTGGACGCGGCATCGACGACGTGGCGATCTTCGTCGTCACCCTGGCGCCGAAGCCGGAGGCGGCCTCCCGATGGACCGATGCCGGGCTCCACTCGATCGCCCGCGATCTTCTGGCCGAACTGGCGAAGGTCGAGGATGTGGGAACGACCTACATCGTCGGCGGCCGCGACGAGCAGATCCGCGTCGAACCCGATCCCGAACGGCTGGCTCTCTACGGCATCACGCTCGAACAGCTGATCGGCAAGATCGCCGGCTCGAACCGGTCGTTCATGGCCGGCACGGTGCGCGACGGGAACCGAAGTCTGCCCGTTGTCGCGGGCCAGACCCTTCAGGGCATTCCTGACATAGGCCTCCTGGAAATCACCGCCCGCGACGGCCGCAGGGTCTATGTCGGCGACGTCGCCAGGGTCGTCGTCGGCGCCGCGCCGGAGGAGCATCTGGTGTGGCAGGTGTCCAGGAACGAGGACGGCGGGATCGAGCGGGTGCCGGCGGTCTCGATCGCCATTGCCAAGCGGGCCGGCGCGAACGCCGTGGTGATCGGCGAGAACCTCGTCGGTCGACTCGAACTGCTGCGCGACCGGCTGGTGCCCGAGGACCTCGACCTTCTCGTCACCCGCAACTACGGCGAGACCGCCAATGAGAAGGCGGACGAACTGCTGTTCCATCTCGGGCTCGCCACCATCTCCATCGTCTTCCTCGTCATCTTCGCCATCGGCTGGCGGGAAGGCATTGTGGTCGTCGTCGTCATTCCCACCACGATCCTGCTGACGCTCGCCGCCTCGTACGTGATGGGCTACACGATCAACAGGGTCAGCCTGTTCGCGCTGATCTTCTCGATCGGCATCCTGGTCGACGACGCCATAGTGGTGATCGAGAACATCGCCCGCCACTGGGCGATGAACGACGGACGCGACCGGCGCGAGGCGGCGATCGACGCGGTCGCCGAGGTCGGCAACCCGACCATCGTGGCGACGCTGACCGTCGTCGCCGCGCTCCTGCCGATGCTGTTCGTGTCGGGGCTGATGGGCCCCTACATGAGCCCGATCCCGGCGAACGCGTCGGCGGCGATGATCTTTTCCTTCTTCGTCGCCGTCGTGGTGACGCCATGGCTGATGGTGCGCTTCGGCGGCAGGGCCGGGCACCGGGGAGGGCACGGCGCAGCGCGGGGCGGCGTGCTTGGGCGCCTCTACACTGCAGTTGCATGGCCCATTATTCACTCGCGCGCCGGCGCGTGGGCCTTCCTGCTAATCGTCGGGATCGCCACTGTGGCGGCAACCTACCTTTTCTACGACAAGACCGTCACGGTGAAGCTGCTGCCCTTCGACAACAAGTCGGAGCTGCAGGTGGTCGTCGACCTGCCGGAGGGGTCGACCCTGGAATCGACGGACCGTGCGCTGCTGGCGGCCGCCCAACGCCTTGCCGACCTGCCGGAACTCGCGTCGATCCAATCCTATGCCGGCACGGCGGCGCCGTTCAACTTCAACGGGCTGGTGCGCCACTACTATCTGCGCGGCCTGCCCGAGCACGGCGACCTGCAGGTCAACCTGACGCCGAAGCCCGACCGCGACCGGACCAGCCACGATATTGCCCTCGACGTGCGCGCGCGGCTGGCGGATCTCGATCTGCCGGAGGGCACCAGCGTGAAGGTCGTCGAGGTGCCGCCGGGGCCGCCGGTGCTGGCGACGTTGCTGGCCGAGGTCTATGGGCCGGATGCCGAGACGCGCCGCGCCGTGGCCACCGAGATGCGCAGGATCTTCGAAGGCGTGCCCTACATCGTCGATGTCGACGACAGCTTCGGCGTGCCGGACGAACGCCTGCGGCTGCGTATCAACCAGGACAACCTCGAATATCTGGGGGTCGAGCAGAGCGACGTCTACGACGCCATCGAGGCGTATCTGAGCGGGGTCCCGGTCGGCTACTCGCACCGGGGCGGCGG
The DNA here is from genome assembly GCF_037855135.1 of Microbaculum marinum. Taxonomy (NCBI): domain Bacteria; kingdom Pseudomonadati; phylum Pseudomonadota; class Alphaproteobacteria; order Hyphomicrobiales; family Tepidamorphaceae; genus Microbaculum; species Microbaculum marinum. The sequence continues at coordinate 165,562 of NZ_JAZHOF010000007.1, read as the reverse complement.
CCGCTATCCCATCGAGATCGCCGTTCGCCTGCCGAAGGAGGACCTCACCGTCTCGCAGCGCACCCTGTCCACCCCGGTTCCCGCCAATGCGCTGCCGGGCAACCGCGGCATCGTAGAACTCGGAGACGTCGTCAGCGTCGAGGAAGAAACCGCGTCCCATCCGATATTCCGCCGCAACGGCCGATCGGCGGAGATGGTGCAAGCGGAACTCGCCGGCGCCTTCGAGGCGCCGATCTACGGTATGATCGCGGTCGCCGACGCCATCGACAGCCACGACTGGGGCGACGTGCCGAAACCGCAGGTGCTGCTGCACGGGCAACCGTCGGAGGAAAGTGTCGCATCCATTCTCTGGGACGGGGAGTGGGAGGTGACCTACGTGACCTTCCGCGACATGGGTGCGGCCTTCGCTGTCGCGATACTCGGTATCTATTTCCTGGTCGTGGCGCAGTTCGGCTCGTTCCTGCTGCCGCTGGTGATCCTGACGCCGATCCCGCTGACCCTGATCGGCATCGTGCTCGGGCACTGGCTCTTCAACGCGCCCTTCACCGCGACCTCGATGATCGGCTTCATCGCGCTGGCCGGCATCATCGTCCGCAACTCGATCCTGCTGGTCGACTTCATCCGGCATGCGCGGAGCCCCGACAAGTCGCTACGCCGGGTGTTGCTGGATGCAGGCGCGATCCGCTTCAAGCCGATCCTGCTGACCGCACTCGCCGCGATGATCGGCGCGGCCGTCATCCTTGCCGATCCGATCTTCCAGGGCCTGGCGATCTCGCTGCTGTTCGGCCTGGCGTCCTCGACGCTGCTGACCGTTCTGGTGATCCCGGCGATCTATATTGCGCTGAGGGACGACGGGCGCGCAGTGGACTGGACGCTACTTGAGGAATGATCAGGTCTCACTCCTTCGCCGTATCCCTCACGCCGGGATCCCGGGCGGCCTCCGCGGCAACGCTGGCGGCATGTCCCTCGGCGGACTGGATCTCGGCGAACACGCGCCGGATATCCGGAAACTCCGTCTTGATATCGATCTCGAGGGCGGAAATCACCCGTTCCACCTCGCCGGCGGGCATGTCGTCTGCAAAATCCAGGCTGATCGCCACGAGAATGTCGTTGGGGCCCATGTGCATCGTTCTGAGTTCGTTGATGCGGCGGACGCCCTTCGCAGACATCGCGATACGCCGGACACCCGCCACGAGGGGAGCCCCCGCGGCTTCACCGATAATCAATCCCTTGGTCTCGTATGCGAGAACAGCGGCGGTCGTCGCCAGGATCAGCCCGATGCCGACGGAGGCATAGCCGTCGAACTCGCGGATGCCAGTGTACTGGGCAAGCGCGATGCCGATGGCCGCGACGATGAGGCCGAGCATCGCGGCGGAGTCCTCGAACAGCACGGTGAACACGGTCGGGTCCTTCGAACGCCGCACGGCGTCGATCACGCTGCGCCGGCCCCGCGTCTTCTCGAATTCCCGGAAGGCGACCCACCAGGCGCCGGCTTCGAAGAGCATGGCGAAGCCCAGTACGACGTAGTTGACCATCGGACTGGAGATCTCGTGGGGATGGCGGATTTTCTGGATACCTTCATAAAGCGACACGCCGGCCCCGACGCCGAAGATCATGATGGCCACGACGAAGGCCCAGAAATAGACCTCGGTGCCGTAGCCGAAGGGAAAGTGCTCGTCTGCGGGCCTTTTCGATCGCTTGATGCCGACAAGCAGCAGGCCCTGGTTGCCGGTATCCACGAGTGAATGGATTGCCTCCGACAGCATGGCGGAGGACCCCGTATAGGCCGCTGCGGCAAACTTCGTGACCGCAATCAGCGCGTTGCCGGCGAGCGCCGCGTAGATGACCGTCTTTGATCCGTGGGAAGCCATAAACGATTCCAGTTCAGGAGCTTAAAGAGTGAAGTTAATCTAGGATGCCAGCGCCCTCACGCCGTCCGCCACGAATTGTACCGCAAGCGCGGCCAGGATCACCCCAAGGAGCCGCGTGACGACGGTGCGCACCGTGTTTCCGAGCAACCGGTCGATCGGCACCGCAACCAAGAGAATGGCGAGCGTAACGAAAAGGGCCGCAGCGATAACCATGACCACGAGGGCAAGTTCCACCCATCCGCCGCCGGATCGGCCCGCCAGCAGGATCACGGCCGTTATCGCCCCGGGGCCGGCCATCAGCGGCACCGCCAGCGGGACGGCGGCGATGTCTTCGTGCGGCTCGTCCTCGACCGCGCGTTCGGCCGTCGTGGATTTGCGTTTGTTGCGGTGCTCGAACACCATCTCGAAGCTGATCCAGAACAGGAGAATGCCGCCGGCGACGCGAAAGGCGGGCAGGGAGATGCCCGTCACCTCCAGCAGCCACTGTCCACCGATCGCGAAGGCGACCAGCACGCTTGCCGCGATGACGACCGCACGAAGGGCGACGACCCGCCGCTGCACGGCGGTGTGGCTGGGCGTAAGGCTCAGGAACAGCGGCGCGATGCCGATCGGATCGATGATCACGAAAAGTGTCACGAAGGCCGAGATCAGGGTTTCCGGGCTCAAGCGATCACTCCCGGTGCAGCAGCAGGCGCGCACCGAACAGTACGAGCAGTGAAGCCCCCAGGTACCTTGCCGTTCGCCGCAGGCCCGGGAGGTTCCGTAGTCTTCGCCCGACCCGATGCACCATCAAGACGAACCCGATATCGACCATCAGGAAAATGATCGTGACGGCGGCGCCCAGCATCAGGAGCTGTGCTCCGGTACCCACGGTTGCTTCCTGACGTACGAAAATTGGCAAGTAGACCGCGTACAGGATCGGGGTGCGTGGATTGAGCAGAACGAGAAGCAGGCCCCCGATCAGCCCGCCGGACAGATGGCGGGGAGCAGTGCCGGCCCGGTCCGGCAGGGCGGACGACGCGCCGTCCGGCGGCCGGTCCCGCAACAGGCCGACGGCCTGCCAGACAAGGTAGGCGAACCCGGCGACCTTGAGGGCCGAAAGCGCAGTCGGCATCGCGCCGATCAGGGCGTTGATCCCCAACGCCACGATCACCACATAAGGCACGGCACCGAGAGCCATTCCGACGGCGACCAGGAGGCCGGAGCGGCGTCCGCCGCGAAGCGTATCAGCGGCCAGCCTGACAAAGCCGGGACCGGGCTCCAGCGCAAGAAATACGGTCGCCACGACAAAGAGGCCGAGGTAGCTCGCCAGATCCATGTGTCCCGCCTCCGTGCGTTGCGCCCGGCGCAAGCTTAAGGTGTTTGGGCGGGCGGTACCAATTGCCGCGGAGGCACGAGCAGAGGCGACCGGACGGTGGATTTCGCACATTCGGCGCATTTGAACCGCAAATAAGATCGGAGCCGAACGCGCCTGTCCGATAATCGCCTGAATTTTCAGGGAATTTCGCTACTGAATGGAGACTATCCGGATTTGCCTCGACCGGGCGGAATCGGGTAGAAAAAAGGTACCTAGAAACCCGCCCCACGAGCCAGCTTTGTCCGATAACGAAACGTCCCCGACCGGCGACTCAGGGCCGCCGGCCCCGTCTGATATTCGGCCCATCTCGATAACCGACGAGATGCGGCGCAGCTATCTCGACTACGCGATGAGCGTGATCGTCAGCCGCGCGCTTCCCGACGTGCGGGACGGCCTGAAGCCCGTGCACCGGCGCATTCTCTACGCTATGCAGGAGGCGGGCTACGACTGGAACAAGCCCTACAAGAAATCCTCGCGCGTCGTCGGCGACGTCATGGGTAAGTACCACCCGCACGGCGACCAGGCGATCTATGACGCGCTGGTGCGCATGGCACAGGATTTCTCGCTGCGCCTGCCGCTGCTCGACGGGCAGGGGAACTTCGGTTCCGTCGACGGCGATCCGCCCGCGGCGATGCGCTACACGGAGGTGCGGCTCGGCAAGCCGGCGCATTCCCTTCTGGAAGACATCGACAAGGACACGGTCGACTTCCAGGACAATTACGACAACTCCGAGAGCGAGCCGACGGTCCTGCCGGCACGCTTCCCGAATCTGCTCGTCAACGGCGCCGGCGGCATCGCCGTCGGCATGGCGACCAACATACCGCCGCACAACCTCGGCGAGGTCGTCGACGCCTGCATCGCCTACATGGAAGACCCGGCGATCGACATCGAACGCCTGATGGAGATCGTGCCCGGACCCGACTTCCCCACGGGCGGCATAATCCTGGGTCGGGCCGGCACCCGCTCCGCCCATACGACCGGCCGTGGCTCGATCATCATACGCGGACGCGTCCACACCGAGACCGTGCGCAAGGAGCGCGAGGCGCTCGTCGTCACCGAGATTCCCTACCAGGTGAACAAGGCGACGATGATCGAAAAGATCGCCGAACTGGTGCGCGACAAGCGCATCGAGGGTATCGCGGACATACGCGACGAATCCGACCGCGACGGCATGCGTGTCGTCATCGAGCTGAAGCGCGACGCGATGACGGACGTCGTGCTCAACCAGCTCTACCGGTATTCCAACCTCCAGACGAGCTTCGGCGCCAACATGGTGGCGCTGAACGGCGGCAAGCCGGAACAGATGACGTTGGTCGACATGATCCGTGCGTTCATCGCGTTTCGCGAGGAGGTCGTCGGCCGTCGCACCAAGTTCCTGCTCGCCAAGGCCCGTGACCGCGCCCACGTGCTGGTGGGGCTGGCGATCGCGGTTGCCAATATCGACGAGGTCATCCATCTCATCCGCACGGCACCGGATCCCGCGACCGCCCGCGCGTCGCTGATGGCGCGCAACTGGCCGGCCAAGGACATGGGGCCGCTGATCGCGCTGATCGCCGACCCGCGTCACGGCCTGGGCGAGGACGGTACCTACAAGCTGTCAGAGGAGCAGGCACGCGCCATTCTCGACCTGCGTCTGCAGCGGCTGACCGCGCTCGGACGCGACGAGATCGCCGATGAACTGACCAAGCTCGGCGAGGCCATCGCCGACTATCTGGACATCCTGCGCTCGCGCGCCCGGATCCAGGCGATCGTCCGCGACGAACTGAACGCGGTGAAGGACGAGTTCGATACGCCGCGGCGCACCGAGATCGCCGAAGGTCTCGGCGATTTCGAGGACGAAGACCTGATCCAGCGCGAGGACATGGTCGTCACCGTCAGCCATTCCGGCTACATCAAGCGGGTGCCGCTCTCCACCTACCGGGCACAGCGGCGCGGCGGCAAGGGCCGCTCCGGGATGTCGACGAAGGACGAGGATTTCGTCACCCGGATCTTCATCGCGTCCACCCATACGCCGGTGCTGTTCTTCTCCTCGCGCGGCATGGTCTACAAGATGAAGGTCTGGCGGCTTCCGCTGGCCGCGCCGACATCGCGCGGCAAGGCGCTGGTCAACCTCCTGCCGCTGCAGCCGGGCGAATGGATCACCTCGATCATGCCGCTTCCGGAGGACGAGGACAGCTGGGCCGAACTCGACGTGATGTTCTCGACCAATCGCGGCACGGTCCGCCGCAACAAGCTCTCGGACTTCGTCCAGGTAAACCGCAACGGCAAGATCGCCATGAAGCTCGACGAGGGCGATGCGATCGTCGGCGTGGAGACATGCTCGGAGAGCGACGACGTGCTGCTGACGACGAAACTGGGGCAATGCATCCGGTTTCGTACGACGGACGTTCGCGTCTTCAAGGGTCGCGACTCAACGGGTGTTCGGGGCATCAACCTCGGTGACGACGATACAGTGATCTCAATGTCGATCCTGCGCCATTTCGATGCGACTCCGGCCGAGCGCAACGCGTATCTGAAGCAGTCTGGCGCGATACGCAGGGCGGCGACCGGGGAGGCCGCGGACGCGGTCGAGGACGCTGCGATCGACGCCGAGGACGAAGGCCTCACTGAAGAAGACGGCGCCATCGTTTCGCTGCCGCCGGAGCGTTACGCGGAAATGGGGGCGTCCGAACAGTTCGTGCTTACTCTGTCGGAAAACGGTTACGGCAAGCGTTCATCTTCCTACGAGTACCGGGTCATCGGCCGTGGCGGCAAAGGTCTCGCCGCGATGGATATCTGGGACAAGGACGACAAGGGTACGCCGTTCATCCGGGAAAAGACCGGTCCGCTGGTCGCCTCCTTCCCTGTGGAGGATCCCGACCAGATCATGCTCGTCACCAATGGCGGGCAGTTGATCCGCTGCCCGGTCCACGGCATCCGTATCGCCGGCCGCAACACCCAGGGCGTCATCGTCTTCAACACGGCTGAGGGAGAACGGGTCGTGTCCGTCCAGCGTGTCAAGGACGAAGAGGAAGGCGATGTCGTCGAGGAAGACCTCAGCGACGGCGGCGAGGATGGCGAGAGCGGCAGCGAGGATGGCGGAAGCGGCGGCGAAACCGGAGACGACTCGCCGGAGAACGACGGATAGCACCGCAACGGCGGCGCGCCGCGGCCTCTGCGTTGCGGGTCGCATCTGCGCTGCTTGAACCGGGTGAACGTGCGGCGATGCCGCACGCAGTTGCGATGCCGCGAGAATTCAGGCTTGCTTCCTGTACAGCAACAGGGAGTCTTCGCCGTGACGCTCGAAATCTACCTCGCCTTTGTCGCCGCCTGTGTCCTGATCGTCATCGTTCCTGGCCCGACGGTCACCGTGATCATCGCCAACAGCCTCTCCTATGGGACCAGGGCCGGCCTGCTCAACGTCGCCGGCACCCAGCTCGGCCTTGCCGTCATGATCGGAGTGCTGCTGGTCGGGCTCGCTTCGATCATCGAGACGATGGGCTGGTGGTTCGACTGGTTGAGGCTCGCCGGCGCGGCCTACCTGGTGTGGCTCGGCTACAAACTGATCCGATCCGGCGGCGGCCTCGATGCAGCGGAGGCGCGCCGGCCGCCGCGCGGCGGCTTCTTCCTGCAGGGCCTGCTGGTGATCTTCGCCAATCCCAAGGCGCTGCTGTTCTTCGGGGCATTCATTCCGCAGTTCGTCGATCCGCAGGGTGACTATGTGCGGCAGGTGCTGCTGCTCGGCGCCACCTTCATGGCCGTCGCGACGGTCCTGGACGGGACCTATGCCGTGCTGAGCGGCGGCGCGGGCGCCTTCCTGACGCGCCAGCGGGTGCGGCTGGTGTCGCGGGTGAGCGGTGTCTTCCTGATCGGCGGCGGCATCTGGCTGGCGATGGCGCGGGCGCGCTGAGGGCCGCAGGGATCAGTCGTCCGCCGACAGCAGGGCGATCTCCGTGGCGCGCCCGGCCCGGGTGTTGTCGTCGATGTGGATCCGCCTGACCGGACCGACCGCGGCGCCCGGGTCCTCGGTGACGAGGCAGCCGGCCGCCACGTAGGGCCAGACCGTGTCCCGGCAATCCGTCGTGGCGACTGCGGCCGACGCGCTGGCGATCTGCGTGTCGGCACCGGGATCCCGGGCGATCACCAGGGCGATCCCGGCGGCGGCCAGTGTCAGGAGAAGATACCGGACCGAACGTTCGATCGTCGTCATGACTTGCTCCCCTTGATGTGCGTGTTTGCGGGGAGCGATCGTAGGGATCCGGGCTGAATTGGCCCGGAACGGCCTGTTCAGCCTGGGTTCATCGCGACCGCCGGGCCGGCGGCCGCCGGTTTTGGCGAACGGCGTTGCTTGTGCTGCCGAACGCCACGCGGTATCCACGCGCCATGACCCGCACTGGAATCTACACCGGCAGCTTCGATCCGATCACCAACGGCCACGTCGACGTGATCGCGCGCGCCGCCCGGCTGGTCGACCGGCTGGTCGTCGCCGTCGGCGTGCATCACGGCAAGACGCCGACATTCACGCCGCAGGAACGCTGCGAACTGATCGAGCAGGAAGTCGGCGAACCGGCCCGGAAGGCCGGCGCCGAGCTGGTCGTCACGACATTCTCGGGCCTTGCCGTCGACGCGGCGCGACAGGCCGGCGCGACCGTGATCGTCCGCGGGCTTCGCGATGCCTCGGATTTCGACTATGAGGTGCAGATGGCCGGGATGAACGGCGCCATGGCGCCCGACATCGAGACCCTGTTCCTCGCCGCATCGCCCGGCTCGCGCCACATTGCCGCCAGCCTTGTGCGCCAGATCGCCGGAATGGGCGGCGACATCACGCCGTTCGTTCCGGCCCGCGTGGCCGAACTGCTCACATCAAGGCTTGCCGGCCGCGACTGATCCGGCCGCCCCGAATATTCAACAGGAGAACCGCCAGTGCGAATTCTTTTTGCTGCGCTGCTTGCCATGGCGATCGCCGCCGTCGCGCCGCACGCCAATGCCCAAGAAGCCGACCCCGAGAACACGATCCTTCTCCAGCTCGAGGACGGAACCGTCACCATCCGGCTCCGCCCAGACCTTGCGCCGGAACACGTCGAGCGCATCAAGACGCTGACGCGGGAGGGATTCTACGACGGTGTCGTCTTCCACCGCGTGATCGACGGCTTCATGGCCCAGACCGGCGACCCGACCGGCACCGGCTCCGGCGGTTCGCAGAACCCGGACCTGAAGGCCGAGTTCACCAAGACTCCGTTCGAGCGAGGCGTGCTGGGAATGGCCCGCACCCAGGACCCCGACAGCGCCAACAGCCAGTTCTTCATCATGCTGGCGCCGGCTCCCCACCTGAACGGCCAGTACACCGTGTTCGGCGAAGTCGTCGACGGCATGGAATATGTCGACGCCATCAAGAAGGGCTCGAAGGCCCAGAACGGCGCCGTCCAGGACCCCGACAAGATCATCAGCATGAAGGTCGCAGCCGACGCCGGCTGACCGCCACGACAACCCGATATCCGCAATTCAGGAGTACAGACATGAGTGAATACGCCGATCCGGAGAACACTCTGGTCATCGAGACCACGAAGGGCCCGGTGATCGTCGAGATGCGTCCCGACCTTGCTCCCGGCCACGTCGCCCGCATCAAGGAGCTGGCGCGCGAGGGATTCTACGATGGCATCGTGTTCCACCGGGTCATCGACGGCTTCATGGCCCAGACCGGCTGCCCGCACGGCACCGGTACCGGGGGGTCGGGCAAGAAGCTCAAGGCCGAATTCAACAAGGAGCCGCACAAGCGCGGCACCGCGTCGATGGCGCGCGCCGCCAACCCCGACTCCGGCGACAGCCAGTTCTTCATCTGCTTCCAGGATTCACCCTTCCTCGACGGCCAGTACACCGTCTGGGGCCAGGTGATCGAAGGCATGGAGAACGTCGACCAGATCAAGCGCGGCGAGCCGGTTCAGAATCCCGACAAGATCCAGTCGATGAAGGTCGCCGCGGACCTGAACTGAGGGTCGGGGTCGCTCGACAGGCCGGAGCCCGCTACCCTGGCCTCCGGCCCGATCTCTCCCGACGGGAGGGGTGGCGGGCTTCCGGTTGCCTTGGCCAATCGGTGCGATCGGACCTGCGGGGGGCGGCAGGCACAGCGACTGTTGCAGGCGGTCCAACTGGCCTCCACCTCCACCGGAAGACACCGGCGCGGAGCGCCGGGTGAGGGGAGAGATCCGACCGTACCCGCTTGTCCTTCCGATTGACCGCCTCATCTTCCGACCGGCATTGGCTGCCATGCGCGTCGACCTCTTCGACTTCGAACTGCCCCCAGAGCGGATCGCGCTCAGGCCCGTCGAGCCGCGTGACGCGGCGCGGTTGCTTGCCGTGCGCCCGGGCGCGCCGGCGGGACTCGAGGACAGGCTCTTCTGCGATCTGCCGGGCCTGCTCACCCCCGGTGATCTGCTGGTGTTCAACGATACCCGGGTCATTCCCGCCCGCCTCGGGGGGAGGCGCATCGGCCGCGGCGACGCGGAGCCGAAGATCGAGGCGACGCTGCATCAGCGGGTCGACCAGAGCCGCTGGAAGGCCTTCGTCAAGCCGGCGAAACGGCTGCAGTCCGGCGACGTCGTCCGTTTCGGGGGCGAAGGCCGTGTCTGCCTGCTGGGGACGCTCGATGCGGTCGTCGAGTCGAAGGGCGAGGGTGGCGAAGTCGTGCTCTCCTTCTCCTTCCACGGGCCGGTTCTGGACGAGGCCATCGGGCAGGTCGGCGAGATGCCGTTGCCGCCGTATATCGCCGCTCGCCGCCCGACCGACGAACAGGATCTGGCCGACTACCAGACGATCTACGCGAGCCGGGAAGGCGCCGTCGCCGCCCCCACGGCCGGGCTGCACTTCACGCAGCAACTGCTCGAGAGGGTGAAAGCAGCAGGCATTGGCACCGCGCTGGTGACCTTGCACGTAGGAGCCGGGACCTTCCTGCCGGTGAAGGCCGACCGCACCGAAGATCACCGCATGCATTCGGAGTACGGAATGGTGACCGAGGAGACGGCGGAGCAGATCAATGCAGCGCGCGCGGCCGGTGGGCGGATCGTCGCGGTCGGCACAACGTCGCTGCGGTTGCTGGAGAGCGCTGCGGGAACGGACGGAACGGTCGCCCCCTTCGCCGAGGCGACCGATATCTTCATCACCCCCGGCTACCGGTTTCGCGCCGTCGACATGCTGATCACCAATTTCCACCTGCCGCGCTCGACCCTGTTCATGCTCGTCTCGGCCTTTTCCGGCCTCGATACGATGAAGAGGGCCTATGCCCACGCGATCGAGGGCGGATACCGGTTCTATTCCTACGGAGACGCCTGTCTCCTGCACAAGGCCGAAGCGGCATGACCGAGACCCACGCATTCACGGTCAAGGCCCGCGACGGAGCCGCACGGATCGGCGAGCTCCGCTTCTCGCGCGGCACGGTGCGTACACCGGCCTTCATGCCGGTCGGGACTGCGGGAACGGTGAAGGCGATGTTCCCGGAGACGGTACGATCGACGGGCGCCGACATCGTGCTGGGCAACACCTACCATCTGATGCTGCGGCCCGGCGCGGAGCGCGTCGCCGAACTCGGCGGCCTGCACCGGTTCATGAACTGGCCGCTGCCGATCCTGACCGACTCCGGCGGCTTCCAGGTGATGTCGCTCGCCAGCCTGAGGAAGCTGACCGAGGACGGCGTCACCTTCCGGTCTCATCTCGACGGGTCCGAGCATCATCTGACACCCGAGCGCTCGATCGAGATCCAGCGCCTGCTGGGCGCCGATGTCACCATGCAGCTCGACGAATGCGTGGCGCTGCCGTGTCCGGACGAGGAGGCCGAGCGGGCCATGCGCCTGTCGCTGCGATGGGCCGAGCGCTCGAAGGCTGCCTTCGGAACGGATCCGGCGCGCGCCCTGTTCGGTATCGTCCAGGGCGGCACGGTGCCGTCCCTGCGGCTTGCTTCGGCGGAGGGGCTGACGGCAATCGGCTTCGACGGCTACGCGATCGGCGGGCTTGCGGTGGGCGAGCCGCAGGACGTCATGCTGAAGACGCTGGAGGAGACGGTGCCGGCCCTTCCGGAGGAGCGTCCGCGCTACCTGATGGGCGTCGGCACGCCGGAAGACATCCTGCTGTCGGTCTTGCGCGGTGTCGACATGTTCGACTGCGTCATGCCGACCCGGGCCGGCCGGCACGGGCAGGCCTACACGCGGTTTGGCAGGGTCAACCTGCGCAACGCCCGCCACGCCGCCGACCCGCGCCCGCTCGACGAGGAGAGCGAGTGTCCCGCGGCCCGGGACTATTCGCGCGCCTATCTGCATCACCTGATCAAGGCCGGCGAGATCCTCGGCGCCATGCTGCTGACCTGGATCAACGTGCACTACTACCAGACGCTGACCGCGGGTATCCGCGAGGCCATCGCCGCCGGCCGCCTGGCGGACTTCGCGGCGCAGACGCGCGCCGCCTGGGCTGCCGGCGACCTGCCGGCACGCGATTAAGGGTCCGATACCGGCGCCGGAAGACGGCGCAAGCCCCACCGCCACGACGGCGGCGCACATCGTCGCCAAATGGTGTCTCGTCCCGATTCCCATGACTCATCCCGGCATGTGCTGGCGCCAGCGCGCCGCCGGATCGACCGCGCGAGCATCCGGAACAGACGGGCCGCAGGCACTTCCCGAAATCGCCGCCGAGGCGCTTGACCTGGAGTCGGCCCCCACCTAGGTTGCCGGCGTTCGGGAGAGCCTGTAGCTCAGCTGGTAGAGCAACTGACTTTTAATCAGTAGGTCCAGGGTTCGAATCCCTGCGGGCTCACCAACAAAGCTTCCCTAAGAATCTGTAGATCGATGCTGCATATTCGGGCCGGCACTCGCTGCCGGATCACGTTCGGGTGGGCGTTCGGTGCTCTTATGGCTGCCGCTAGGTTCCCGCGACGGAACGTCGGCATCGCTGCGCGAGATGCGGCGGACGGCATCGATCCAAGTCACCCCGATCCCCGGCCCGCGGGGAACGAAAGCCTCCCGTCGCGCTTTATGTGAGGCGGTAGCCGGTATCGGAAGCCGGTCGCGGCCATACAGGGGACTTGCGGGGCAGGAAATGAAACAGGACAACTTTCGGGCCGACGCCCGACAGTTGCGGGCAGCGGGGCTGGTCCGGGTCGGCAGCGCCGATCTGCCCATTCGCCGACAGCGCCGCGGCCGCGGCTTCGTCTATCTGGACGAGAACGACCGTCGCATCAGCGATGATGACGTGCTCGACCGGATCCGCAGCCTGGCGATCCCGCCTGCGTACCGCGATGTCCGCATCGCCGCCGACGAGCGCGCGCACCTGCAGGCCGTGGGGGTCGATGACGCCGGACGCACCCAGTACCGGTACCATCCCGACTGGAGCGACGTTCGCGAAGGCGCGAAAGAACGGCGCCTCAACGCGATCGTCAGTTCAATCGGGCGGATCCGGTCGCGGATCGCGCGGGACGCCCGCAAGCCGGTCGGAACAAGGGAAAAGGCGCTTGCCGCCGTCGTCATGCTGATCGACAGGTCGCACATCCGCGTCGGCTGCGAGACCTACGTGCATTCCGGCCGAAGCCGGGGCGCCGCGACCCTGCAGAAACGCAATGTCCTGGTCGACGGCGACAACGTCGCCCTGGCATTCCGGGCAAAGGGCGGCTTGCCCTACAGCTGTTCGATGCGCGCGCCGCTTCTGGCTCGGGTCCTGTCCGAGCTGTCGGAACTGCCGGGCGGACGGGTGTTTCAGTACCGCGACCAGAGCGGTCGCCGGATTGCGGTGACGGCACCTCAGGTCAACGCCTATCTCCACGAAATCGCCGGCACGCGGATAACCGCCAAGGATTTCCGTGCGCTTGCGGCCTGCGCCGAAGCCGGGCGCAGACTTGCGGCAATCGAGCCGGCCGACCGGCCGACGAAGCGGCGCCGGCAGATCGCGGCTGTGATCGACGACGTGGCGGAGATACTGGGGAACACGCCGGCGGTGGTGCGCAAGAACTACGTGCACGCCTTGGTCCTGGAGGCGTTCGAAGACGGATCGCTCGGCAAAACGTATAGGAAGGCACGCGCCGGCCAGGGCCGCCGGCGCGACGAGGCCCTCGTTGCGGCCCTGGTCGCGGCAAAGGGCAGATGAAGGGCCGAGCCTGAGGCTGAGGGTCCCGGGCGTGCCGGCAGTCCGGCAAGCTATTCTTCCGACCGGTACAGCTCTCGCGTCTTTTCCTCCTCCCGCCCTGCTTCGGCCGGGGACCGCTGGTCCTTCCAGCGGGTATACTGCCACGCCCCGTAGGCAATCGCGGCGAACAGTATGATGACCCCGATCCCGACCACGGCCCAGGAGATCGAGCCGATGTCGGGATCCTGAGCGGTGTCGGCAGCCGGCGTCTGTGCCTGGGCCGCGGTGACGAACAGTTGGTTCAAGAGCTCTAGCACGGTTGTCTCTGCAGGCCGGTATCGCGGAGGCGCCTACCTCTTCCTGCACTCCTCGTTGGGGTTGCGACTGGGCGAACCGGATCCCGTTCCCATGCGGGCGGGATGCCGGTGCAGCGCTGCGGGACAACGGCTATCGGGTCTCCAGGTTCCCCGCCGGGAACCTGGAGGCGGTCCGAAAATGTTGCCATGCCCGGACGATGGTGCGCCGGCGGAAGAACGCCCCGCTACTGCTCGATCACCGCACAGGCGATGCGGTCGCCGGCATCCCCGGAGGGCTGGCTCTCGTAGTCGTCGCCACCGGAATGGATGATGATCGCCGTTCCGTCCTGGTCGAACAGACCGCCTTCACCGTCGTCCAGGCTGACGAGCGGGTTGAAGACCTCGAACTCCAACTCGCCGGAGTCCGGAACGTGGATGTTCGGCATGTCACCCGCGTGCGGTCCGCCCTCGACGTTGAAGCCGTGCTTTTCGGCACCGCCGGCGAAATGGTCGCCTGCCGCCTTGAAGTCGGGGGTGCAGGCGCCGGTTTCGTGGATATGGAAACCGTGCGTGCCGGCCGGAAGGCCCGCCAGCGTGGCGTGCAGAATCACGCCGTTCGGGGTTCCGGTGAGTTCCACGGTTCCGAGGTCCTTGCCGTCCGCCGAAGTCAGGTTCGCACTTGCCGCCAGGGCGCCGGAAGCGCCCAGCGAGACGGCCAGGGCGAACAGTGGAACGGCCGCATGGATGGGTTTCATGACAAACTCCTCAGAATTGTGATGCGGTGCCCTCCGGTGACGCCGTCGGCGACCCGGAAGTTCACGTCACCCGACGATGAAGCCGGTTGCCTGTCGGCCGGCAACTCATGTGCCGTGACCGACCCTCCCATGGCGAACGTGTCGCCAAAGCGATCGGTTCCTGGTTCGATGGCGATATTTGCTGAGCCGAGTGGCAAGTGACCTTCGGACGACCCGCTCGCGGCAGGCGGTTCCGCTCGATGATGCCTCGGGCGACGTCGCCGATGGGGACAAGATCACGCTGCCCCTGTGAAGGATGTCCGTGCCCCCAAAGCGAAGCGTCGAGTGTTCGGCCGGGCCCACGCCGTGGCTTTCTGACGCCGGAACGTTATGGCCGTGGTCACGTTTCGGACGCATGGGTACGAAATCAAGCAAATCGGGCCAGCCGGAAACGCAAGCCTATCCCGCCGACAAGGCACGGCAGGGCGAGATCATTCTGCGCAAGCCGTGGCAGCGGATTGTCTTCTTCGGCGGGCTCGTCGGCCTGCTGATCGTCGGACTTCTCGCCGGCTTTCTGCTCGCCCACTGAGTGGATCTTTCTGATCGCCTCAGACGATGTGGCGTGTCCAGTTGCCGTAGCGATGGCGGATCTCGCCGCGTGGCACGCCGAGGCCGATCAGGACGAGGCCGCACAGCACCCCCGACACCATCTGGGCGAGCGTCGCCCCGGCGACGAACGGCATGATCGCGAGCGCCATCCCGAGCAGCGCATTCAGGAACCGGACCGGACGCGCGACTTCGGCGAACGCGGTGACGCTGACCGTGATCACCAGCGCGCCGATGAGATGATCGGCGTTCGCCATCGTCCCGGATGCGCCAAGCGTCAGCCGCGTGAACATCAGCCACAGGCCGACCAGGATGGACACGCCGAGGGTCCAGGGAACGCTGACCCCGCCGCCGACCATCTCGCCGACGACGGCTGAGGGAGATTGGGCGAAATCGTCCTCGACCTTCTCGTCCTTGCCTTCGTCCGTGTCGCCGGTGAAGAAGATCAGCAGCACCGGGCGTCCGGCCTTATGCCGGCGCATCAGGAACTGCCCCGTCGCGACCAGTTCGTCGAGGGAGTAGGGGATCTGGATCAGCATCGCGGCCGCGGCGATCAGGCACAGCGTGCACCAGGTCCCCAGCACGATCGGCTGAATGACGATGAAGGTAATCGACACGACGCCGAGCGGCACGATCATGATGCCGAACAGCACCACCAGCCAGGGCATCGTCCGCCACCGGCGCGACGAGCCGATGATTCCGGTGAGAATCTCGAGCATGTAGGTGAGGGCGCCGATGCCCGCGTCGGGCACCGGCCAGGCTTCCGACACGCTCGACGTGATGATCTCTTCGGTGCCGTTCTTGGGATCGCCGGGACTGCCGGCGAAGAACGGCTCCCAGACCCCGTCGATGTGCCCGAGCTGATAGGCGGTCAGGTAGCGGGAAACGTACAGCCCGACGAAGGCCAGCGCGATGATCGGTACGCGCTGGAACCAGCTCGACGGCGAAAAGTCCCAGCCGGGCGGGATCGTCGGTCCCGTGGTTGCCGCAACGCGTCCGACTCCGGGCGTGGGACGGGTCACTGCGGCGAGGCCGAAGATCAGGGCG
Source organism: Microbaculum marinum (assembly GCF_037855135.1). NCBI lineage: Bacteria > Pseudomonadati > Pseudomonadota > Alphaproteobacteria > Hyphomicrobiales > Tepidamorphaceae > Microbaculum > Microbaculum marinum. The sequence continues at coordinate 149,574 of NZ_JAZHOF010000007.1, read as the reverse complement.
CCGACGAGGGTGTCGTTGAGGTAGGCGGCGGCATTCGGCGTCCACAGGATCAGCGGTGCGAACATCACCCATATCCCCACCGCGGCCACAAACCAGCGTACGAGTTCGAAACGCCATGACAATGCGACGAAGCTCGCCAGTATCACCAGGATGCCGGAGCCGACGTCGCTCCATGTCATCCAGCCGGATTCGTAGCCGAGCATCGGCGGGCTGGTGATGAGCCAGGCCCCCAGTCCGATGTTCAGGAACGGCGCCCAGAGGAACAGGGCATGCTCGCGGCGCTGCTTCTCTTCGGCCTCCGTGCGCAGCCCCTCTGGATCGGATGTCCGCTTGGCGGCCGCGGTCAACCATCGCGGCGGCGTCAGACCGTTAGCCTCATACCAGCCAAGCGGGTCGGCCTTGAGGTTCGCGACGATCTTCGGCAGCGTCGCACCGATCGAGTGCTTTGGCCGCCAGCCGAGCAGTTCGACGGCCAAGGTCGTGTCCAGTTCGTAGTGGTCGTCCGCCATTTCGATCATGAACGGCCGGATGAACGGCTTCTCGCCTTGGTCGAAATCGTCCGGAACGACCGGCTCGCTCTTTTCCTCAAGCCATGCGCCGGCGGCGGCTAGGGGCTTGGGGACGGATAGTGTCGTCCACTCGTCTTCGTCGTGGATCAGCTTCGCAAGCTGCGCCTGAAGCTCCTGATAGCTGGCCGCATCGGGCTCCCCGACCAGAATGGTGACGTCAGCGGGTAGGTCCTCGCGTCGATCGACGGTGCGGACGAACGCGTCGACCATGTCTTCCTTGTGGATGAAGGATTGTCCGGCCTCCAGGGAGCCCGAATAGGCGTGCGATTTGGGATCGCGCTCGTAGATCCGCCGGATCTGTTCGGCGAGTGTCGGAACCGCGGTCTGCTCGTCGTAGAGGCCGGCCAGGTGAAGCAGCACGTAGGGAATGTCTCCGTGCTCCTCGCGGATGGCGTCTTCCGCAGCAGCCTTCGACTTCGGGTAGGCCCATTTCGGCTCTATTGCCGTTTCTTCGGTAATCGGCAGGCCGGGCGCGCCTGGACGATGCACCAGCATCGTGCCCGAATAGATGAATCTGCCGACCTTGAACTCCTGGAGGGCGCGAAGCAGGTGGCGCGTGCCCTCGACATTGACGGTCTGGTAGAGCGGATTGTCTTCACCGGTGAAATCGAAATACGCCGCAAGATGGATGACGGCGGCGATCTTGTCGCCGTAGCGGCCGCGGAAATCGCGCAGCGCCAGGTCGACCGACTTTTGGGTGGAAAGGTCGACGCCGATCAGATCACAATCCGCCTCCTTGCCTTCCAGGTCGAGACCGACGAGGCGGTATTCCCCCTCAAGCGCGGCCACCAGCGCAGAGCCGATATCGCCGGCCGCCCCGGTGATCAGGACAATAGGCTTGGACGTCTGCCCTCGGGAATTCTTGCCCTTCGAGGGAGGGCGCATCCGGGAGGTGCGCGCAGGCCCCATCAGCCGGTCTTATATCCGTGCCGAGGATCGAAAAGATAAATTGATCGACGGGTGCGGAATAGATGATGCTGAGCGGCGTCCATCACGGGCTTGCCTCTTTCCTGACGCAAGGGAAGTCACGCGCCAGCAGGTTTTTGTTTCGGCGATGCGTGGGTAACACCGTTCCCTCGCGGTGGTTCCGCGGATGCCTCCGGAACCGCTGGACAACGCCGCTGGGGCGTCTTGCCCGTCAGGTCGGACCACAGTCTCATGCGCTTTACTGGCTCGCGGGTTCCTCTACCGGCTCGGCCACCGTGGACTCCTTCTCGATCATCGGCGGTACCGCCTGATCGCCGGGCCTGACCGGCTCGTAGGGCCAGAATGCGGCTACCAGGACGGTGATGAAGGCCGCAGCGATAGCCAGTCCGATCCAGTGGCGCTTTGTCATGTCACTCTTCCTTCCGGTCTCCGGCCCGCTATCGACCCGGTTCAGGATTCAGGCGCCGGCGATACAGCCCGCAGCCAGGCCTCCACCGCAACGATCTGGCGGTGTCCCGGTTCCGTTCGCCCACAGGCGCCGATGGCGGCCAGGTTCGTCTCGGTGGCCTTCCGGTTGTCCTTTTCGTCAATCGGATCTGGCCCTGGAACGGCCGGCGGAACTGCTCGTTTATCCCGCGAAGGAGATCGACCGATGAGCGCAACCCGCCAGCCACCTCAGGAGCAGGCACATCAGCCCGGCCGCGAATCCGAGATGACGCCCCGGCCGGACTACGAACCGAGATTCCCCGGCGTCGGAAAGCTGAAAGGCAAAGTAGCGCTGATCAGCGGTGGGGACAGTGGCATCGGTCGTGCGGTGGCAGTCGCCATGGCGCGCGAGGGTGCAGCGGTCGCCCTAGTGTATCTGGAAGAGCACAACGACGCGCGGGAGACGGAATGCCTGGTGGGGCGCGAAGGTGCCGATTGCCTGCGCATCGCCGGCGACATCGGCGACGAGGATTTCTGCCGCACCGCAGTCGGCATGGTAGTCGACCGGTTCGGACGGCTGGACATCCTGGTCAACAATGCGGCCGAGCAGCATGAGGTCTCGGACCTCACCGAACTGGAGAGCGCCCAGCTCCAACGCACGTTCCGCACGAACGTCTTTGGGTACTTCTATCTGACCAAGGCAGCCCTCGCCCATTTGCCGAAGGGCGGTTCGATCGTCAACACGACGTCCATTACCGCATTCCAGGGCCACGACACGCTGCTTGACTATTCGGCTACCCGCGGTGCGATCGTCGCCTTCACGCGCAGCATGGCCAGATCGCTGACTGGCCGCGGCATCCGGGTCAACGCGGTGGCCCCGGGTCCGATCTGGACGCCGCTCATCCCGGCCTCGTTCGACGCCGATCACGTCGCCGAGCACGGAGCGAGTACCCCGATGAACCGCCCCGGCCAGCCGAACGAGGTGGCGCCTTGCTACGTCTTCCTCGCCAGTGACGATGCGTCCTACATCAGCGGTCAGATCCTGCATCCGAACGGTGGACGCATCGTAGGCTCGTGAGCAGGCCGTACTGGAGATGCGTTCTACGGCCTGACGCGCGTTTAGCGCCGATGGCGCTGCGGTTCCTCCCGCAACGACTCCTCGATATAGAGCAGCCGGGCGTGGGCGTTGGCCTTCAGCCGGTTCGCCGTGCACCAGCGAGCGAAGTTCTTCGGCTCGATGACGGTGCGGACCGAATGGCGCCCTGAGGCGGTCAGCCGCTGTTCCAGCGTTTCGGCGCGAAACCGCCAACTGTCGTAGGACCGCGGCAACTGTGCCCGGTCGATCATGATCGACAGGATCCGTTCGTAGTCCCGCTTTCGATACCACGGGATACCGACCGCTTCCACGACAGCTGACATGTCTTACCGCCCCCAAGCGCCGCCAAGCGGCACTCTAGCCGCGGGCACGCCCGTTGCCACCATGCCGACGTTAACATGTGGATAACTCGGGCACGGCGCAGGCAGTTTTTCCCTCGATTCTGAACGCCAGTGACCACGGGCAATGGACGCGGCGTGCGTAAACGGGCTAGTGCCAGCGTGGAGTTCGCCCACAGGAGCGCCCGATGCCGAACCGCCTGCCGCGACCGCTTGTAGCCCCCTCGATACTGTCCGCCGACTTCGCCCGCCTGGGCGAGGAGATCGCCGCCGTCGTGGCCGCGGGAGCCGACTGGATCCACGTCGACGTCATGGACGGCCACTTCGTGCCGAACATCACGATCGGCCCGCTCGTCGTCCAGGCGATCCGCCCGACCACCGACCGGCCGCTCGACGTCCACCTCATGATCGCGCCGGTCGACGTCTATCTCCAGGCGTTTTCGGACGCCGGCGCCGACATCATCACCATCCACGCGGAGGCGGGCCCGCATCTGGACAGGTCGCTGCGCGCGATCCGGGACCTCGGCAAGAAGGCCGGCGTGTCGCTGACGCCGTCGACGCCGGAATCGGCAATCCGCTACGTCCTCGATGCCGTCGACCTGGTCCTGGTGATGACCGTCAATCCGGGATTCGGAGGCCAATCCTTTCTGCCTTCGATGCTGCCGAAGATCCGCGCGATCAGGGAGATGATCGGCGACAGGGATATCCGGCTCGAGGTCGACGGCGGGGTTTCGCCCGATACCGCGCGCGATGTCGTCGCGGCCGGGGCGGACGTGCTGGTGGCGGGTTCCGCGGTGTTCAGGGGAGAAGGCGAGACCGACTATCGCGCGAATATTGACGCGATCCTATCGGCAATTGGTCGGTCTTGAACCGACCACAAAAGAAAGTCATTGTTCTCCCAAGGCAGTCAGCCTCCAAAAGATCAGCGGCCGAAAGAGCTGCGAAGGACACCCAGGGAGAGGAACTACGATGCATTTCACGCGAACAATGTCCCTTGCCGCGTTCGGCGTTCTTGTGCTCGCCGGCAATGCGATCGCCGAAGACGTCGTAACGCTCGGGTCGGCGATATCGCTCACCGGCAACTATTCGACCAACGGCGAACATACCCAGCGCGGCTACGACCTCGCCGTTGAGAAGATCAACGAGGCCGGCGGCGTCAAGATCGGCGACAAGACCTACAGGCTCGAGGTCAAGTACTACGACGACGAGTCGACCCCGGCGCGCGGCGCCGAACTTGCCGAGCGTCTGGTCAAGCAGGACGGCATCAAGCTGATCCTGGGACCCTACGGGTCCGGACTGACCAAGGCGGTGGCGCCGATCACCGAAGAGCTCCAGGTGCCGATGGTCGAGGCGAACGGCGCATCGCGGTCGCTGTTCACCAACGGCTGGAAGTACATCTTCGCCACCCTGTCCACCTCGGAGCAGTACCTGTCCAGCGCCATCGACCTCGCCGCCCAGAACGCCGAGGCGCTCGGCAAGGAACCCGGCGACATCAAGGTCGCTGTGGTGGTCGAGAACGACCCCTTCAGCGCCGATGTCCGCGCCGGCGTCATCGAGGACATGAAGAAGTACGGGATGAAGCTGGTCATCGACGATCAGTTCCCGCGCGAAATCAACGACATGTCGGCGACTTTGACCAAGGTCAAGGCGCTGAAGCCTGACGTGCTGATCGTGTCGGGCCACTCGAAGGGCGCGACAACGGCGATCCGCCAGCTGTCCGAGCAGAAGGTCTCCGTCCCCGTCGTCGCGATGACGCACTGCGATTCAGCCGACATCATCGGCAATTTCGGCGCTGCGTCCGAGTACACGCTGTGCGCCACGCAGTGGGCGCCGACGCTGGCCTACAAGGACGACCTGTTCGGGTCGGCGGGCGATTACGCGAAGACCTTCGAGGAGAAGTACGGCTACGAGCCGCCCTACCAGGCTGCCGAATCCTCGGCTGCCGTGCAGGTCTTCGCCGATGCGCTGGAACGGGCGGGATCGACCGATCCGCAGGCCGTTCGTGACGCGCTCGCCGAAACGGACATCGAAACGTTCTACGGCAAGATCAAGTTCGACGAGACAGGCAAGAACATCGCCAAGCCGATGGCGCTCTACCAGGTGCTCGACGGGCAGTACAAGATCGTCGCGCCGGCGGACGTCGCCGAGACCAAGGCCGTCATTCCTCGTCCGGCCATGAACTGATCGCATCCCGGGCGCGGCCCCCGGGTCGGGGGGAAAACGGCCCCGGGGCCGCGCTCTTTGGACCTAAGAAGACGACTCAACTTCCAGGGCGGGGCGAACCTTGTTCGACAACATCATGATTCTGTTCCAGGCGCCGGTCATCACCGTCGACCTGGTTCTGAACGGCCTTTTGCTCGGTGCGATATTCGCGCTCGCCGCCTACGGCATGGCGCTTGTCTGGGGCGTGATGAGCATCATCAACATCGCCCAAGGCGAGTTCGTCATGCTCGGCGGATACGTGGCGGTGATGATGTACTGGAGCGGCATTCACCCGTTATTCGCCGTTCCGGTCGCCGCTCTGGTCATGTTCATCGTCGGCTGGGCGCTCTATCGAGCCGTCATTTTCCGCATCGTTGATCGGGACCTGTTCGTGTCGCTGCTGGCGACGTTCGGCCTGTCGATCCTCCTCCAGCAGCTCATGAACACGGTATTCAGCGGCAACGTCCAGATCGCGGAGGCCGGCCTTGGAACCTTCTTCCTGCTGGACGGCCTTGTGACGCTTTCGCAGATCAAGGTCGTCGCCTTCGTCCTCGCCATCGTCGTCGCGGCATGCATGGTCGTCTTCCTGAAGCGGTCGAGGACGGGGCAGGCGATCCGCGCCACCGCCCAGAACGCGCGGGCGGCACGGGTGATGGGCATCAACACCGACCGCGTCTACGCCGTCACGTACGGGCTGAACGCCGCGCTGTGCGGTGCCTGCGGCGCCCTGGTGGCGATGGCCTACAACATCCACCCCTATATCGGCCTGCCGTACACGATCCGTTCGTTCATGATCGTCGTCGTCGCCGGTCTCGGCAATTTCGTCGGCGTGATCGTCGCCGGTCTCGGCCTCGGTGCTGCGGAGAACCTGGCCGGGTTCGTGCTCGGGGCACAGTACCAGCTCGCTTTCGTCTTTCTGCTGCTGGTCGTCGTGCTGGTCTGGCGCAACTGGCGTCTGGCGGCAAAGCGGCAGTATCTGAAATGATGGCCCGCCGGCTTGTCGGCTATGCCGCGATCCTCGCGATCGGGGTATTGGCGCCGTTCCTGTTTCCGAACTACCAGTCCCAGATGGCCGAGCTCTGGCTGTTCATCGTGTTCGCCCTGACCTGGGACCTGCTCGGCGGACAGATGGGATACAATTCGTTCGGCAACGTCGTCTTCATCGGCGTCGGCATGTATGTCTGCGCGCTGACCCAGGTCGGGCTGTTCTACTCGATCGCCGACTACAATGCCGCCAAGGGCGGCGGCCAGACGGTCTTCACCTTCGACACGGTGCAGTATCTGGAAGGCTTGGCCGTCGGTCTGCCGCTCGCGGCCGTCTCCGCCGGCATCGTGGCGGCGATCCTCGGTTCGGCTGTCCTGGGGATGCGCGGGCACTACTTTGCGATCTGCACGCTCGGCCTCGGCGTCGCGGCGGGCCAGATCGCCAACGGTTGGCACTGGATCGGCGCCGGTTCGGGCATGGTCGTTCCGAACGCGCCGCCGGGGATCGGCGACGCCAGCCGGTTCTACTACTATTTCGCCTTTGTCCTGGCGGTGCTCGCCTTCATCACGGTGAGCTGGCTTTACTCGACCAGGTTCGGACTGGCGATCAACGCCATCCGCGACAACGAGGACAAGGCGGAGGCGATGGGTCTGCCGACGACGCGGATCAAGGTCACCGCCTGGGTCGTGTCGGCCCTGTTCCTGGGTGTCGCCGGAGGGATACTCGGCAACCTGAAGCGCTTCATCGACCCCATCGAGGTTGCCTTCGCCGGCGCGTCCTTCGGGGTCTGGATGGTGCTGATGGTCATCCTCGGCGGCAAGGGGACGCTGTGGGGACCGGTGATCGGGGCGATCGTCTTCCAGTTCCTCAAGGAATTCTTCTGGACCTATCTGCTGGGCTGGCAGCGCGTCGCGCTCGGCGCGATGATCGTGCTGATCGTCGTGTTCTTCCCGCAGGGGATCCTCGGCTTCCTGCGGCAGCGGTTCCCGGAGCGTTTCGGACACAGGATCGACCCGGCAATCGGGCGCCGGGCCGGGGAGGCCGCCGAATGAGCGCTCTCCTCGAAGTGAAGAACGTGTCGAAGGCCTTCGGCGGCGTCCAGGCCAACAGCGGGATCTCGCTTGAGGTCCCGGAGGGCAAGATCATCGGCCTGATCGGGCCGAACGGCTCCGGCAAGACCACCCTGTTCTCGTCGATCGTCGGATATCACCCCATCGATTCCGGCTCTATCCGCTTCGAGGGCAGCGAGATCTCGAAGATGCGGGTTCGCCAGATCGCCCGCCGGGGCCTGCTGCGGACCTTCCAGCAAACCCGCATCTACGGCGGCATGACCTGCGTGCAGAACATGCTGATCTCCACCTCGATGCGCGACCAGACGCTGGGCCGTCTGTTCGCCAGCCAGAAATCCGGTGAACACGGACGGGCCGAAGAACTCCTCGAGTTCGTCGGCCTGTACCAGAAGCGTCACCTGATGGCCGGAGACCTGTCTTTCGGCCAGCAGAAGCTGCTGGAATTCGCGATGGCGCTGATGAACGAGCCGCGCCTGCTGATGCTGGACGAGCCGACGGCGGGGATCAATCCGACACTGATCAACGGCCTGATCGACCGTCTCAAGCATGCCAATACGACCTTCGGGATCACCCTGTTCGTCATCGAGCACAACATGCGGGTCATCATGAACCTGGCCGAGCACATCTACTGCCTGGCCCACGGCGAACTGCTGGCCGATGGGAAACCCGAGGAGATTCAGAACGACCAGCGTGTTCTCGACGCCTACCTGGGAGCGCACTGATGGCGGAAGAGCAGGGCGACGCCGCCCGCAAGCGGATCAGCGGCTACGGCTTCGGCGACATCTCGACCGTCATGTCGGTCGAGGACATTCAGAGGGAAGCCGAGAAGATCGCCGCGAGGGCGCCCGGAATCGAGGCTTTGGAAGCCCTTGCGAACAGAGATTCCTTCGTCTCGGTCGACAATCTGCGCGCAGGCTACGGCCGGATGGAGATCCTGCACGATTTTTCGCTGCGTGTGGCGAAGGGGCAGTCGCTCTGCCTGATCGGACCGAACGGTGCGGGAAAGTCGACCGTGCTGCATTCCATCTTCGGTTTCACGAACATCATGGGCGGTTCGATCCACGTCGGCGGCAACGACGTCACCCGGCTCAGCTCAAACGAGAAGCTCAGGGATGCCGGGATCGCCTACGTCCTGCAGGACAACTCGGTGTTTCCCCAGATGTCGGTCGAGGAGAACCTCTGGATGGGGGGATTCCTGAAGCCGTACACGATGGAGGCGCGGGAAGCAGCCGAAAAGGTCTTCGACAAGTACTCCCGGCTCGCCGAGCGCCGCAAGCAGCCCGCCCGCGTCCTGTCCGGCGGCGAGAGACGGCTTCTGGAGATCTCCCGCGCACTCGTCATGAATCCGGACGTGCTGTTGGTCGACGAACCGTCGATCGGGCTCGAACCGCGGTTCATCGACGTGGTCTTCGAGATCCTGCACGACCTCCAGCACACCGAAGGCAAGACCATCATCATGGTCGAACAGAACGCCAAGAAGGGGCTTCAGGTCGCCGACATCGGCTACGTGCTGGTCTCCGGACAACTGGCGAAGGCCGGCTGGGGACGCGATCTCCTCGATGATCCGGAAGTCGGAAGGCTTTTCCTCGGCGGATAGCGCCAGCCGGTCAGGCCGGCCTCGCCCGTGCATGCCGGCGTCCGAACTGCGCGGTCGCCAGCACCACGCCGGCGGTGACCGTCACGAAACCGACGGCGTGATAGATGTGGAACTCCTCGCCGAGGAACAGCACCGCCATGACGACCCCGTACGCCGGAAGCATGTACAGGAACACCGAGGTGACCGACGGGCCAACGATCTTGACGCCGTACTGGTAGGACAGGAACGGCAGCAGTGACGAAAAGACCGCCAGGCTGACCATGCTGACCCATGCAGGCGCGCTCGCCGGCACATGCGCCACCGCGACGGTCTCCCATAGCATGATCGGCAGGAGCAGGATCACGCCGGTGGCGGCGATTGCGGCGAACAGCGTGCGGGTGGGGAACACGTTCAGTGCCGAACGCCGTAACAGCACCGAGTAGACAGCCCAGCAGAACGCCGCAAACATCATGCCGATGTCGCCGGGGTTGAGTTCGAAGTCGAGCAACCTCTGGAGTTGACCATGCATGACGATTATCGCCACGCCGAGAAAGGCCAGCAGCACGCCGCTCGCCTGACGGAGTGACACGCGCTGGCCCCGAAACACCACCTCCAGGATGAGCACGAACACGGGTGAAGTCGTGTAGATCAGCGTGCCGTGGGTCGCGGTGGTAAAGCGCAGCGAGACGTAGACGAGGCCGCCGCAGATGACCATGCCGAGGAAACCGAGCAGCACGATCATCTTCCACTGTGCCAGCAGCGCGACGCGATGGGTCCTGAGGCCGATCCAGGCGAAGGGCAGCAGGAATGCGCTGGCCAGACCCCATCGCCAGAAGGCGAGGGTCCACGGCTCCAGCATGTCCAGCGCCGCCCGGCCGAGCACGAGGTTGGACGAGAAGAACAGCGGCATGAAGGCAAGAATTACGTAGGCGCGCGTCTGTTCGCTCATGCCGCTTGAAGTCCTGGCGAAAACCGAGGGGAATGCCAGCAACTATAGAAGCCGCGCGTTCCCGACAAGCGCCGCGCCGGGCGGCGCGCATGTTGTCAGTGCATGGCGAACTTCGGCCAGCCGCCGAAATCCTGCCCGGATCCACCCTCACATCTGTCCCGATCTCGATCGGATTGTTATTGAAGCAACGAATCCCGCGCATGCTTGCGGTTGATGCGACCTGACCGCGAAGACGTAACGTGCCAACCGGAGCCGAACCATGTCCGACCGCCCCTGTATCCATGTCGTTCTCGCCGCGGGCGAAGGCACGAGGATGCGCTCCAAGCTGCCCAAGGTCATGCACGCCATCGCCGGCGAGCCGATGCTCGGGCACGTCTTGGCAGCGTTGGGTTCGTCCGGGGGGGGAACCGACTGTGCCGTCGTCGTCGGGCCCGGCATGGAGCAGGTCGCCCGGTTCGCGGTAGCGCAAAGACCTGACGCGTCGGTACATGTTCAGTCCGAGCGCCTGGGAACCGCACACGCGGTGCTGTCGGCGCGCGGCGCGATCTCCCCCGACCGGGACGTCATAGTTCTGTACGGCGACACGCCCCTCGTGCAGCCCGAGACGTTGGACAGCCTGCGCGGCGCGATCGGCGATGGCGCCGATCTCGCGGTCCTCGCGTTCGAGGCTGCCAACCCGGCCGGCTACGGCCGGCTTATCGTTGAAGGCGACCGGCTTCTCGCAATCCGCGAGGACCGCGACGCATCTCCTGAGGAAAAGGAGATAAGCCTCTGCAATTCCGGCGTCATCGCGTTCCGGTCGGGACTGGCCATCGACCTTCTCGACGCAATCGGCAACGACAATGCGAAAGGCGAGTACTATCTGACCGACGCCGTCGAAATCGCCGTCGCGCGGGGTCTCTCGGCGGTCGCCGTGAAGTGTCCGGAGGCGGAAGTGCAGGGGGTCAACACGCGTGCCCAGCTCGCGGCCGCGGAAGCCGCGTTGCAGGCGCGCCTGCGCCGACGCGCGATGGACGGCGGTGCAACCCTCGTCGCGCCTGAAACGGTGTTCCTGAGTTCAGACACCGTCCTCGGCCGCGACGTTGTCGTCGAACCCAATGTCTTCTTCGGCCCCGGCGTCACCATCGGCGACGACGTCGCGATCCGCGCCTTTTCCCATATCGAAGGCGCCACGATATCCGATGGGGCTACGGTCGGCCCCTACGCCCGGCTTCGGCCTGGAGCCGGTATCGGAGAGGGGGCACGGATCGGCAATTTCGTCGAGGTGAAGGCGGCCGCTGTCGAGGCCGGCGCTAAGGTCAACCACCTGAGCTATATTGGCGATGCGCGCGTCGGGGCGGGTGCCAATATCGGCGCGGGTACCATCACCTGCAACTACGACGGTACGGCCAAGCATCATACCGACATCGGGGCGGGTGCCTTCATCGGTTCCAACAGTGCGCTCGTCGCCCCGGTCAGGATCGGCGACCGTGCCTATGTCGGCTCGGGAAGTGTCATCACCAGCGACGTCGCGGCCGATGCGCTGGCCATCGCCCGTGCCCGGCAGGTCGATGTCCCGGATTGGACGCCCCGTCGCGTGCCGCGCCGGAAACCGGACTGACCCGACGAAACCGGATATCAAGCTTTGCCGCCGATGCTCGGCGATCCGTCGCGTTACAGACGGAAAGAAAGTTTGAGTTTGGCTGTCGCCGGCGAAGGGCTATCCGCTGTTGCGGGGCTTCGATGCATTTCGGCCAGGAGGCGCGCTGCGCATGTGTGGGATTGTCGGCATCATCGGCAACGAGCCGGTGGCGGAAGAGATCGTCGAGGCGCTCAAGCGGCTTGAGTATCGCGGCTACGATTCCGCCGGCGTCGCCACGCTCGAAAACGGGCATCTCGACCGTCGTCGTGCCGAAGGCAAGTTGCGCAACCTCGAGGCGCGGCTTCGTTCTGCGCCGCTGGTGGGAAAGATCGGCATCGGCCATACCCGCTGGGCGACGCACGGCGCGCCGACCGAAGGCAACGCCCATCCGCACGCCACCGAGAAGGTCGCCGTCGTCCATAACGGCATCATCGAGAACTTCCGCGCCCTGAAGAACGAGCTGGCCGGAGAAGGGGCGCGCTTTCAGACCGATACCGACACCGAGGTCGTCGCCCACCTGATCACGAGGGAACTTCTCGCCGGGCGCGATCCCGCCGAGGCGGTCCGCCTGACGCTGGAGCGGCTAGAAGGCACGTTCGCGCTCGCCATCCTGTTCGACGGCGACGAGGACCTGCTGATCGGCGCGCGGCGCGGCAGTCCGCTCGCCGTCGGGCACGGCGACGGGGAGATGTACCTCGGCTCCGACGCGACCGCGCTGGCGCCCTTCACCGACCGGGTCACCTATCTCGAGGACGGCGACTGGGTCGTCCTGACCCACGCCGGAGCGACCATATTCGATAGCCTCGGACACCAGGTGATCCGGCCGACCCAGCGGTCGCTGGCCACCGCGCTGCTGGTCGACAAGGGCAATCACCGTCACTTCATGGCAAAGGAGATCTACGAGCAGCCCGAGGTCGTCAGCCACACGCTGGCCCACTACATCGACATGTCCGAAGGGCTCGTCCGCCTTCCCGGCGATCTGCCGTTCGATCTCGCCGACCTCAAGCGGATCACGATCTGCGCCTGTGGGACGGCCTACTATGCCGGCCTCGTCGGCAAGTACTGGTTCGAGAAATACGCCCGGCTGCCGGTCGACATCGACGTCGCCTCCGAGTTCCGCTACCGGGAGGTGCCGCTGGAGCCCGGCGGGCTGGCGATCTTCATTTCCCAGTCGGGCGAGACCGCCGACACGCTCGCCTCGCTGCGCTACTGCAGTTCGGAAGGCCAGCACATCCTGTCGATCGTCAACGTCCAGGAGTCTTCGATCGCACGGGAGTCGGAGACCAGTTTCCCGACCTTGGCCGGGCCGGAGATCGGGGTCGCGTCCACCAAGGCGTTCACGTGCCAGTTGGCGGCGCTCGCCTGCCTGGCGGTCGCCGCCGGACGCCAGCGCGGCGTGCTTGCCGAAGACGACGAACGCAAGCTCGTTCAAGCCCTGATCGAGGTGCCCCGGCTGATGAGCCAGGCGCTGAAGCTGGAGCCTCGGATCGAGGCGCTCGCCAAGGAACTGTCGCGGGCGCGTGATGTGCTCTATCTCGGCCGCGGCCTGAACTTCCCGATCGCCCTGGAGGGCGCCCTCAAGCTCAAGGAGATCTCCTACATCCATGCCGAGGGCTATGCGGCCGGCGAGCTGAAGCACGGTCCGATCGCGCTGATCGACGAGGAGGTGCCGGTCATCGTGGTCGCTCCGTCCGACACCCTGTTCGAGAAGACGATTTCGAACATGCAGGAGGTCGCCGCGCGCGGCGGCCGGATCGTCCTGCTCACCGATGCCGAGGGCGCCCAGGCAGCCGGCGACCAGCCTTTCGAGACGCTGGTGCTGCCTCAGATGTACCAGTTCGTCCAGCCGCTGGTGTACGCGCTTCCGGTCCAGCTGATTGCCTATCACACCGCCGTCTTCATGGGCACCGACGTCGACCAGCCCCGCAACCTGGCCAAATCCGTGACGGTCGAGTAGGGCACGCCGATAGGGCTGAGTTGCCACGATTTGGTGCTCCCCGCCGGCGCGAAGCCGCTGTATGATGCGCGACAGCAATCGCGCAGAAGCGCGATCCGGTAGGTTCCCGACGGTTTCTGGAAGGCCCTGATTGCAGGCGCCGTTTGGGGGGAACCGCGCACGGGCTCCGACAGTTTGATATCGCGAACACGGTTGGTGTCTGCATGACGATTGGCCCGGACAGCGACGACAGCAAGCCTGGCCCGATGCTGCCGCCCGAGCGGGCCGGCAAGCGACGGGTCGGCCTCGGCATGCGGCTGAGGAACTATTTCCTCACCGGTCTCGTCATCGCGGCGCCGCTGTCCATAACCATCTACATAACCTGGACGTTCATCGGCTGGGTCGACGCTTGGGTGAAGCCGTGGATTCCCCACCGCTACAACCCCGACTACTACCTGCCGTTCACGATCCCCGGTTTCGGGCTGATCGTCGCCGTCGTCCTTCTGATCCTCCTCGGAGCGACCACGGCCAATCTGTTCGGTCGCACCGTCATCGCCTATGGCGAGATGCTGCTCGACCGCATGCCGCTGGTTCGCTCGATCTACCGCGGCCTGAAGCAGATATTCGAGACCGTCCTGTCGCAGACGAGCCAGTCGTTCCAGGACGTCGGCCTGATCGAGTATCCGCGCACCGGCCTGTGGGCGATCGTGTTCGTGGCGACGGAGACCAAGGGCGAACTGAAGACCAAGGCCGGCGGCGACGACGACGACCTGCTCAGCGTCTTCCTGCCGACGACGCCGAACCCGACATCCGGCTTCCTGCTGTTCGTGCCGCGCAAGGAGGTGATCATCCTGGACATGACCGTCGAGGATGCCGCCAAGGTGGTGATTTCGGGCGGTCTCGTCATGCCCCGGCTTCCGGAGGAGGACAGCACAGGGACACGCCCCCGTGCGGTAGCCGGCCCGGCGCCGGTCCGCAGCGTGGATGAGGACGAGCCGAAGAACGCGGCCGAGTAGGTGCGCTACCCGGCCTCGATCAGCCGCATCGCCGCATCCTTGCGGAACAGGTAGAGAAGCGTCCTCAAGGCTTTGCCCCGCTCGCCGTGCAGCCGCGGATCGCGCTCCAGCGCCAGGCGCGCGTCGTCGCGGGCCGCTTCCAGCATGTCCAGGTGAACCCCTGTGCGGACCACCCGGAATTCCGGCATGCCGCTCTGCCGCGTGCCCAGCACCTCGCCGCCGCCCCTGAGTCGCAGATCCTCTTCGGCAATCCGGAATCCGTCTTCCGTCTCGCGCATGATCTCCAGCCGCGACCGGCCCGTCTCGCCGAGCGGTCCCTTGTAGAGCAGCAGGCAGCTCGATTCCGCCTGGCCGCGGCCGACCCGTCCGCGCAGCTGGTGGAGCTGTGCCAGGCCGAAGCGCTCCGCGTGTTCGATGATCATCACGGTGGCGTCGGGCACGTCCACGCCGACCTCGATGACGGTCGTCGCGACGAGGACGCGCACCGCCCCCTCGATGAAGCGGCGCATCACCTTGTCCTTTTCCGCACCGCTCATGCGGCCGTGGATGACGGCGACCGCATCGCCGAAGGCGGGCTTCAAGGCGGCGAAGCGCTCCTCGGCCGAGATGACGTCGAGTTCCTCAGACTCCTCCACCAGCGGGCAGACCCAGTAGACCTGCGCGCCTTCGTCGACGGCCCGCCGCACCGCGGCGACCACGTCGCTCAGGCGCTCGATCGGCAGCACCCGCGTCGCGATCGGCCGGCGTCCGGCGGGCTTCTCGGTCAGCCGGGTGACGTCCATGTCGCCGAAATGGGTCAGAAGCAGCGTCCGCGGAATCGGCGTCGCGGTCATCACCAGCATGTCGACGGCCTTGCCTTTTGCGGCGAGCGACAGGCGCTGATGCACGCCGAAGCGGTGCTGCTCGTCGACGACGGCGAGACCGAGATCGGAGAAGTCGACACCGGCCTGGAACAGCGCATGGGTGCCGACGAGAATGTCTGTCGATCCGTCGGCGACACCGGCGAGGATCGGCGCCCGCTCCTTGCCCTGTTCGCGTCCGGTCAGGATCGCCACCTTCAGGCCGGCTGCCTCGGCAAGCGGCGCAATCGTGCGGAAATGCTGCCGTGCGAGAAGTTCGGTCGGCGCCATCAGCGCGGATTGCGCACCGGATTCGGCGACCGCCGCCATCGCCAGCAGGCCGACGACCGTCTTGCCGCTGCCGACGTCGCCCTGAAGCAGCCGTAGCATCCGTGTCGGATCGGCGAGATCGGACAGGATCTCGTCGACCGCCGCCATCTGCGACATGGTGAGGCTGAACGCAAGTGCGCCGACGATACGCCCGCGGATGGCGCCGTCCCCGGTCCGCGTGATGCCGCCGGCGCGCTTCAGCCGGCTGCGCACGATCGTGAGCGCCAGCTGGCCCGCCAGCAGCTCGTCATAGGCGAGCCGTTTCCAGGACGGTCCGTCCTCGGCCATCTCCGCGGGCTCGGCGGGACGATGCACCGTTTCGAGTGCGTGCTTGAACCCGGTCCAGCCGTTGCGCTTCAGCCAGTCGGGGTCCTGCCATTCGGCGACGGAGGGAACCACCTCGATGGCCGCCGCTGCCGCCTTGGCGATCGTCCTGCCCCCGAGGCCGGCGGTCTGCGCGTAGATCGGCTCCAGCAGCGGCAGCCGGGCGAACCCGTCCTGGTCGACGATGTGGTCGGGATGGACGATCTGCAACGCGCCGCCGAACTCCTCGAGACGGCCGCTGACCCAGCGCACCGCGCCGACAGGCAGCTGGCTTTCGATCCACTTCGCATTGGCGTGAAAGAATACCAGCGTGAGTTCGCCCGTCTCATCGTGGCATTGCACCCGATATGGCGCCCGCGACCGGCCGGGCGGGGAAGGGCGATGCCGGTCCACGACGACGTTCAGGGTCGCGATCGTACCCGGCACGGCACGATCGATGGTCGGCCGCTCGCGTCGATCGACGAGGCCGGCTGGCAGGTGCCACAGGAGATCGACCACCAGCGCCTCGCCGTTCTCCTCGTCTGCCCCGAGCAGGCGGGCGAAAAGTTTCGACAGGCGCGGCCCCACTCCCGGCAGGCTCGAGACGGGTGCGAACAGCGCATTGAGGTCGGAGGGCCGCATGTTGAGTCTACATCTGGCGAAATGGCGTTCGAGTGGTCATATCGTGCGTATTGGAATCCGGCCGCGCATGTCTCACTACCATCTCCGGGTGGCCGCGCCGAGACCGGCGCGCTATACCGCACGCCAAATCCGACCATGGGCACGTGAGGCAAGGTCAGTAACCGTGACGAACGCAGATGCGAACGAGCAGCCTGGGCTGGACGTCCGGCGCCGGAGGGTGGTCTTCCGGTGCTGGCACCGGGGCACCAAGGAAATGGATCTGTTGCTGGGGCGCTATGCGGATGCCCGCATCGGAACCATGAGCGATGACGAGGTCGACGCGCTCGAATTCCTCATGGATGCCCCTGATCCTGAACTCTTCGGCTGGATTGCCGGCACCAGACCGGTGCCGGCCAACTACGATATCCCGACCTTGCATGCGATCCGGAGCTTCCATCGGGACAATCCGACTTCCCGATCCTGACTGCCTCGGCAAGACGCGCGAAAGACCAGATCTCAGGCCCGCAAGACCGTGAACGTTCCATCATCCACTCGCACCCGCCAGTTTTCCCCCTCGCTTCTGGAGAGGGCCGGCCGGGTCACACTGGTACACATGCCGGACGGCTTCGACGCCGTGGTGGCCACGGATATCGCGCGTGCACGGGCGGCAGCGCCCGACGCTTCTCCTGTCGCGCTGGTGTTCGTTGCGCGCGACGCCCAGCGGCTGGCCGCGTTCATCGGTGCCGCGCAGTTCTTCGCGCCGGACATCGAGGTTCTTTCGTTTCCCGCCTGGGACTGCCTGCCCTACGACCGCGTCTCGCCCAATGGCGAGGTGGTGGCCCAGCGCCTGGCGACACTGTCGCGGCTTGCCGGCGGCGGGGACGGCATGCCGATCGTCGCGACCACGATCAATGCGATTACCCAGCGGGTCCCCCCGCGCGACTGGATAGCGGAGGCGTCCTGGTCGATCCGTCCTGGCAACCGGATCGACATGGAAGCGCTGGTGGATTGGCTGGTCCGCGATGGGTTCGAACGGACGGGCACGGTTCGTGAAACCGGCGAGTTCGCCGTGCGTGGCGGCATCCTCGACCTTTTCCCACCGGGGAGGGAGGCGCCGGTGCGCCTCGACTTCTTCGGCGACACGCTGGAGTCGATCCGCAGCTTCGATGCGGAGACGCAGCGGACGATTTCCCAGGAACGCGGCCTCTCGCTGATCCCGATGAGCGAGTTCAGCCTCGACGACGCCGCTATCCGCAGGTTCCGTACCGAATATGTCGGCCGCTTCGGAGTGCCCTCGACCGACGATCCCCTCTACGCCGCCATCAGCGAGGGACGACGACACCAGGGGATGGAACACTGGCTACCTCTGTTCCACGAGCACCTCGACACGCTGTTCGACTATGTCGGCCATGCCCCCGTCATGCTCGACGCGCTCATCGAGGAAGCGCGCGGCGAACGGATGGACCACATCACCGACTACCATGCTGCCCGCGTCGAGGCGCTGGAAAGGCCGGACGGCGAGTCGGCGCCCTACAAGCCGTTGGATCCCGGTGCGCTGTACCTCGTCGACAGCGACTGGAACGCGTTGCTGGAAGCCCGTCCGGTCGCAGCGCTCACCCCCTTTGACGTTCCCGAAACCGAGGCGACGGGACCGGTCTTCGATCTCGGCGCCCGGGAAGGGCGCAGTTTCGCGCCGGAGCGCCAGGACGCTGCCGACAGCCTCTTCGACGCAGTGGCCAGGCACGCGGCGAAACTCGCCGCCGGCGACCGGCGCGTCATCGTCGCCTCGTGGAGCGAGGGCTCGCGCGACCGGATGGGCGACATGCTCGCCGACCACGGCCTCGAAAACCTGGAAACCGGAGAAGACTGGCCGCAGATCCAGGCTCTGCCCAAGGGCAAGGTGGCGCTGACCGTGCTGGGCCTCGAACGAGGGTTCGAGGCGCCGTCCTTCGTCGTCATCGGCGAGCAGGACATCCTCGGGGACCGGTTCGTCCGGCCGAAGCGCAAGAGCCGCCGCGCCGCCGATTTTCTTACCGAACTGACCAGCCTGTCTCCCAACGACTATGTCGTTCACGTCGATCACGGCATCGGCCGGTTCGTCGGCCTCAAGACGATAACTGCGGCCGGCGCGCCGCACGACTGTCTTGAATTGCATTATCACGGCGGCGACAAGCTGTTCCTGCCGGTCGAGAACATCGAGCTCCTGTCGCGCTACGGCTCCGAGGACGCGGGCGCCCAGCTCGACCGTCTCGGCGGCCACGGCTGGCAGGCGCGCAAGGCGAAGCTCAAGGATCGCCTGCGCGAGATGGCCGGCGCGCTGATCCGCATCGCCGCGGCACGCGCCATGCGCCCCGCGCCGGTGATGACGCCGCCGGAAGGCGCGTTCGAGGAGTTCTGCGCCCGCTTTCCCTACGAGGAGACCGAGGACCAGCAGGCGGCGATCGCGGCGGTGCTCGACGACCTCGCAAGCGGCACGCCCATGGACCGCCTGATCTGCGGCGACGTCGGCTTCGGCAAGACCGAGGTGGCGATGCGCGCGGCCTTCGTCGCAGCGATGAGCGGTCGCCAGGTGGCGCTCGTCGTGCCGACCACGTTGCTTGCGCGGCAGCACTACAAGACCTTCGTCGACCGCTTCCGTGGTCTCCCGGTCCGCATTGCGCAGGCCTCGCGGCTGGTATCGAGCAAGGAACTGGCCCAGACCAAGGCCGGCCTGAAATCCGGCGACATCGATATCGTCATCGGCACGCACGCTCTGCTGGGCAAGACGGTCGCCTTCCGGGACCTTGCCCTGCTAATCGTCGACGAGGAGCAGCACTTCGGCGTCGCCCACAAGGAGCGCCTCAAGGATCTGCGCGCCGAGGTCCATGTCCTGACCCTGACAGCGACGCCGATCCCGCGCACGCTGCAACTCGCGCTGACCGGCATTCGCGAACTCTCGCTGATCGCCACGCCGCCGGTCGACCGCCTGGCGGTGCGCACCTTCGTGACGCCGTTCGATCCCGTCGTGCTCCGCGAGGCGATCCTGCGCGAGCACTATCGCGGCGGCCAGACATTCTTCGTCTGCCCCCGGATTTCCGACATCGAGGAGACCGCCGCCTTCCTGCGCGAGTCCGTACCCGAGGTGAAGGTTGCTGTCGCGCACGGCCAGATGCCGGCGACGCAGCTCGAAGACATCATGAGCGCGTTCTACGAGGGCCGCTACGATGTCCTTCTGTCGACGGCCATCGTCGAATCCGGGCTCGACGTGCCGACGGCGAACACGCTGATCGTGTACCGCGCCGACATGTTCGGGCTCTCCCAGCTCTACCAGCTGCGCGGCCGGGTGGGGCGGTCGAAACTGCGGGCCTATTCCTATTTTTCTGTGCCGCCTAAGAGAAAGCTGACGATCGGTGCGGAGAAGCGCCTCAAGGTGTTGCAATCGCTGGATACTCTGGGCGCGGGCTTCATGCTGGCGAGCCACGACCTCGACCTGCGCGGGGCCGGCAACCTGCTCGGCGAGGAGCAGTCCGGCCACATCAAGGAAGTCGGCTACGAACTGTATCAGTCGATGCTCGAGGAAGCCGTTGCCAGCCTGAAGGACGGCGCCGAGCCCGAGGACGGTCAGTGGTCGCCGCAGATCACTCTGGGCACCGCCGTGCTGATCCCCGACTACTACGTCGCCGACCTGGAACTCCGTCTGGGATTGTATCGCCGGCTGTCTCAGCTGACCGACGAACTGGAGCTCGAGGCCTTCGCGGCCGAGCTCGGCGACCGGTTCGGTCGGCTGCCGGTCGAAGCCGAGCAGTTGCTGGAGGTGGTCCGCGTCAAGATCCTGTGCCGCGAGGCCGGCATCGAACGCCTGGACGCCGGGCCGAAGGGGCTCGTCATCGCCCTGCGCGGCAACAGGTTCGCCAATCCCCAGGGACTGGTCGGCTTCGTGGCCGAGGAGGGCCATCGCGCCAAGATCCGGTCCGATCACACCATCGTGCTGATGCGCGACTGGGCAACGCCGGAGGACCGGCTGCGCGGCACGACGACGATTCTGCGCCGCATCGCCGCCCTCGTCGAGACGACGGACACGGCCGCCTGACCGGGACAGGGACTTCGGGGTTTAGGTCGGTGCGTCTGCGTCTTCCGGCTGGCGCGCCTCCGCCAGGGCCCTGTCGAACGCCTCGGCCAGGAACTCCGGCGATTGCGCCCCCATCACGCCGAAGCTGTTCAGGAAGATGAAGCAAGGCACCCCGGTCACGCCGATCTTCTGGGCCGTGCGGATCTCGCGCTCGACCAGTTCGACGTCGGCGTCGCCGGCGATCAGCTCGGCGATGAGATCGGCGTCCATGCCCTGTTCACGTGCGATCTCCACCAGCGCCTCAGGGCTCTCGACGTCACCGCCTTCCAGGAAGTACCGCTGGAACAGGCGCTCGACGACGGCGTCCTGACGATCGGCGGTCGCCGCCCAGCGGATCAGCCGGTGCGAATTGATGGTGTTCGGCGTCCGCGCGATTTTCTCGAAGGCGAAGGGAATGTCTTCCTCGGCGCCGGCCGCCCGGATGTTCGCGTAGATCTGCTGGGCCCGCTCCGGGCCGCCGAACTTGCGCTCCAGGTACTCCTTGCGGTCCACACCGCCCGAGGGGATCGTCGCGTCGAGCTGGTAGGGGCGCCAGCGCACGTCCACCCGTATGTCGGGCCGCAGCGCCATCGCCTTTTCCAGGCGGCGCTTGCCGATATAGCACCAGGGGCAGATCGTGTCGGAGATCACGTCTAGCTGGATCGGCTGGGACATGCTGTCCTCCGTCTTGTGGCACGTTGCCCGGGCCCGGACCATCAGCGGCGGAGAGGGCGGTTCCCGGGTAACTTGTGCGCGCGGTTGTAGGCGGCAAGACGGCATCGCGCAAATCACGCCGCCGGCACCTCCGGACAGAGCGGCGGCGGCCGGACGTCCGCATTGACCTGGATCAGCGCGCCGCCGGTTCCGCCTGTTCGGCGGCACCCGCGGGTTGTTCCGCCCCTTTGCTCCACAGGGTATCGATCTCGAAGCCGTAGAGCGACGTCGTCTCCGGGCGCCCGATCCGCGCCCAGCGGGCGACCCACTGGCCGGGCAGGTGATAGAGCGGCACGACGTAGATCCCCGACATCAGCAGCCGGTCGAGCGCCCGCACGGCGTTGATGAAGTCGGCATTCTCGTCCGCCGCCAGCAGCGCTTCGATCATCGCGTCGATCCCCGGGTTGTCCGCCCCCATGTAGTTGCGGGTGCCGTCGGTGCGTGCCGCCTCGCTGCCCCAGTAGAACTTCTGCTCGTTGCCCGGCGACAGCGAGGAGAACCAGAAATACGGCATCATGTCGAAGTCGTATGTTTGCCGCCGCCGCTCGAACTGGGCGCTGTCGACCTGGCGCACCGACGCCCTGATTCCCGCCCGCTGCAGGAACCGGACATAGGACAGCGCGAGCCTCTCCTGGTCCGGCGTCCCGACCAGAATCTCGAATGTCAGCGGCTTGCCGCTGGCCTTGTCGGTCATGACGCCGTTGACGAGCCCGTACCCGGCAGCGTCGAGCAGCTCGATGGCGCGGCGCAGCGAGGCGCGGTCGCGGCCGGAACCATCCGATTGCGGCACCGCATAGGTGCCGTCCATCACGTCCGGCCTGACGAGGTCCGCCCACGGCGCCAGCAGCTCGCGCTCCTGCGCGCTCGCCGGCCGGCCATGCGAGGACAGCACCGATTCGCCGAAATAGCTCTGCGTGCGCTCGTAGAGGTCGCGATACAGCGTCTTGTTGATCCAGGCCCCGTCGAACAGGATCACCAGCGCCTCGCGGACCCGGATATCCGAGAAGACCGGCCTGCGGGTGTTGAAGACGAGCGCCGACATGCCGCGCGGCACGCCGGAATCGACTTCCTCGAGAATGACCTCTCCGGCATTGGCGGCGGGAAAGTTGTACTCGGTCGCCCACCGTGTCGGGTCCTCTTCCACCCGCACGTCGACCAGCCCTTTCTTGAAGGCCTCGAACAACGCGTTGTCGTTGCGATAGTACTCGAACTTGATCGTGTCGAAGTTGTAGCGTCCCCGGTTCACCGGCAGATCGCGCCCCCAATAGTCCGGATTGCGGCGGTAGGTGATGCTCTTGCCGATCTCCACCCGGTCGGCGACATACGGTCCGCTCCCCAGCGGACGCCGGCTGCCGTCGTGCTGGAAGTCGTCGGCGTCATAGTGGTGCGGCGAGACGATCGGCATCAGGCCCATGATGAGAGGCATTTCCCGGTCCGCCGGCTGCTTGAACGTGAAGCGCACCGATCGGTCGTCCAGCAGTTCGGCCTTCTCCACCTGATTGTAGTAGGTCCGGTAGTTCGGCCGTCCCTTGGTCCTCAACAGCTCCCAGGAGAACAGCACGTGTTCGGGCAGGACCGGCGTTCCGTCCGAATAGGTCGCCCGCGGGTTTATCCGGAACGTCACCGAGCTGCGGTCGTCGGGAACGTCGACCGACTCCGCCAGCAGGCCGTAGAGCGTGAAAGGTTCGTCCAGGCCTCGGGTCATGAGGGATTCGAAGACGTATTCCCTGAGGCCCTTCGCCGCGACCCCCTGGACGATGAACGGGTTCAGGCTGTCGAACGAGCCGACGACGCCCAGGGTCAGGGCGCCGCCCTTCGGCGCATCCGGGTTCACATACGGGAAGTGCGGTACGTCGGGTCCGAACTTCGGCTCGCCGTGCATCGCGATCGCATGCGACGGTTCGGCCGCCCCCGGCATCGCTGTCATCGCAGCCGCGGCGGTCAGAAGTGCGGCGGAAATGACCGCCCGCTTGCAGTGGCGGACGATGCGTCGGCAGATCATGCGCGTATCGGTCGGTCCGTATTCGAATCGTGGAGCGGCACACTATCACACGTCGGTTCGGTCGGACCGCGGCAACGCCGCAAACATTCTGCATCCGGCTGGAAATCTGCTTCAATCCGCGCTATGCGGTGGCAGCGGCGTCACGGCGACGTAATGCCATGACATGCTGTCGCCGCAATTCACCGCGAGCTAGCGCCCCAAGTTTCGCCGCGCCTGCGTCATGTAAGAGCAGCGGATCGTGTCGCGCCGCGAGGGATATCGAGAGGATTTCAAGGAGCACCTATGTTGCCCGAGACCACCAATCTGAAGCGTCGCAAGTCCCGCCTGATGAGCGTCATCGCGGCCGGCGCGATGGCGCTGTCCTATATGGCCGCTCCGGCCGCTGCGCAGGACACCAACACACAGGCGCCGGCCCCGGCGCCGACCGGCCAGATGCCGACCGGCGATCCGAAGCTCGGCAGCTGGATCAAGCTGTGCGCTCCCGACCAAGCCAACGAGGGCAAGGATGTCTGCCTCGTCACCCAGGAAGTGCGCACCGATACGGGCGAATTCCTCGCTTCCCTGTCGGTTCAGGAGACCCTGAATGCCGACGGCAAGCGCGTCGTCCGCGCCGCGGTTCCTCTCGGCACCCTCATCCAGCCGGGCATCCGCGTGCAGATCGACGAAGGCAAGCAGGTCGCCGGCAAGTACGTCATCTGCCTGCCCAACGCCTGCTATGCCGAAATGGAAATCGATGACAGCTTCGTCGACGGCATGAAGAAGGGCACCAATCTCGTCGTGCTGGTGATCAACAATCAGGGCAAGGCGGTCGGGATCGGACTGACCCTGATCGGCTTCACGAAGGCCTGGGAAGGTGAGCCGGTGCCGATGGAGGAGCTCGCACAGCAGCGCCAGAAGCTCCAGGAAGAGCTCCAGAAGCGCGCCGAGGAAGCCCGCAAGAAGCTCCTCGACGGACAACAGGGCGGCGAGCAGCCGGCCGCCGGTCAGAGCCAGTCGCAATAGTACGGCCCCACCTGGTCAAAACGAAAAGCGCGCCCCGAAGGCGCGCTTTTTTTTATCACCTTTTTCCGCCTGATTCCCGTCACCCCGTACGGGGTGCCCGGCATGCCATTCGTCGACCGGCTAGTGGCAGCGCTCTTCGCGGCTCTGATAAACGCCGTCCTCGATCCGGTCGAAGATTTCGGCGACCTGCGGATGGCGTACCGGCTCACCGGACTCGTCCGGCAGCAGGTTCTGTTCGGACACGTAGGCTATGTACTCGGTCTCGCTGTTCTCGGCGAACAGATGATAGAACGGCTGGTCCCTTTTGGGCCGCACGTCCTCGGGGATCGCCTCCCACCACTCCTCGGTGTTCGAGAAGGTCGGATCGACGTCGAAGACCACGCCGCGGAACGGATAGATCCGGTGGCGGACGACCTGGCCGATCTGGTACTTGGCTGTTCTCGATATCATCGTTTTCTTCGCGTCTTCCCGGGCCCGGCGGTCGTCGTCGCCGGTATCGTCCGTCTACATATTCGCCGCAAAATTGTCGGCTTCGCCCATATGCCTGTCAAGGGAGGGGCTCACAAGTCATAACGTGAGGCAAGATCGGGATCTTTTCGGGCGACCAGGCGGGCGAGGTCGACGATGACCTTGGCCTGTTTCCATGTCGCATCGTCCTGCATCTTGCCGTCGATCATGACGGCGCCGGTGCCGTCGGGCATCGCATCGAGGATCCGCACCGCCATTTTCACTTCCTCCGGATCGGGGCTGAAGACCCTCTTGGCGATGTCGATCTGGTTCGGATGCAACGACCACGCCCCGGCGCAGCCCATCAGGAAGGCATTGCGGAACTGCTGCTCGCAGGCATCGGCGTCGGAAAAGTCCCCGAAGGGGCCGTAGAACGCCTTGATGCCGTTCGCCGCGCACGCGTCCACCATCCGCGCGATCGTGTAGTGCCAGAGATCCTGCTGGACCGCTGTCCGCACCGTGCCCTCGGCGGGGTCGGGGAGGACCGCGTAGCCCGGATGACCGCCGCCGACGCGGGTCGTCTTCATGGCGCGGGACGCGGCGAGATCGGCCGGCCCCAGACTCATTCCGTGCATGCGCGGGCTCGCCGAAGCGATGGCCTCGACATTGTTTACTCCCTCGGCCGTCTCGAGGATCGCGTGGATCAGGATCGGCTTCGTCAGGCCGTGCCGCGCCTCCAGCTGGGCCAGAAGCTGATCGAGATAGTGGATGTCCCAGACGCCTTCGACCTTGGGCAGCATGATGACATCGAGCTTGTCGCCGACCGCCTCGACGATCTGGACCACGTCATCGAGCATCCAGGGACTGTTAAGGGCGTTGATGCGCGTCCACAGGCCGGTGTCCCCGAAGTCGTTGGCGCGCGCCAGTTCGATAAAGCCCGACCGCGCCGCCTCCTTGGACTCCGCGGGGATCGCGTCTTCCAGGTTTCCCAGCAGGATGTCGACCTGACTGATCAGGTCCGGCACCTTCGCCCGGACCTTTTCCAGGTGCGGCGGCACGAAATGGATCATGCGCTCGGCTTTGACCGGCAGTTCGCGAAGCGGCTCGGGTGCGCCGATCGCGAGAGGACGGTAATGGTTGCGCGGTAGTTTCATTCGTATCCTTCCTGCTGGACCGGCCGCCAAGATGTAGCGCGGCGCACCGCAATGCAACCGGGACCTTCGCAATGCAGCAATTCACCGTATACGTTAATCTCGTTGACCGGCCGGAGGCATTGGCGTTAGGCGGACACGCAGGTGGCCCGATCCGCTGCGGGGAAGTCGCGTCTTGACCCAGGTGCTCTCGCTGGCATTGCCGTTCTTCGGCCTGATCTTCCTCGGATTCCTTGGCGGAAAGATCGTCAAACTGCCCGCCGAAGGGCTCGGGTGGCTCAATATATTCATCGTCTATTTCGCCCTGCCGGCGCTGTTCTTCCAGCTCCTGTCGGAGACCCCGTTCGAGCAGCTTGCGCAGTGGTCGTTCGTATTGACCACGACGTTTTCGACCTACTGCATATTCTCGCTGGCATTTCTGATCGGCTACCTCGTGACGAGGGGAAATGTTCAGGAATCGACGATCCAGGCGCTGGTCGGCAGTTACTCGAATATCGGATACATGGGGCCGGGACTGACCCTTGCGGCACTTGGGCCCGCCGCGACAGTCCCTACGGCGCTGATCTTCTGCTTCGACAACACGATGCTGTTCACTCTGGTTCCGTTGTTGATGGCGCTCGGGCGCCGCGACCACGTCAGCGGATTGTCGATGGCGCTGGGAATAGCGCGCCGGGTGCTGCTCCATCCGTTCATCCTGGCGACGATCGCCGGTGTGCTCGCTGCATATTTCCGTTTCGAGCCTCCGCAGGCGATCGACCGGATACTCACCTATCTGAGTTCGGCGGCGGCGCCCTGCGCACTGTTCGCGATGGGAGTGACGGTGGCCCTGCGGCCGGTCACGCGGATCCCCTGGGAACTGCCTTTCCTGGCGTTCTGCAAGCTGGTCCTGCACCCCGCCCTGGTGCTGGTGCTGCTGAGCTTCATGGGCAATTTCGAACCGGTCTGGGTCGCGACCGCGGTGCTCATGTCGGCGCTGCCGCCGGCGCTCAATGTCTTCGTCCTGGCACAGCAATATCAGGTCTATGTGGAACGCGCCTCGAGCAGTATCCTGTTGGGCACCATCATCTCGGTATTTACCCTGACGACCGTGCTTTACCTCGTTTCCAACGATATGCTGCCGACAGATCTTTTCCCGTAAGGTCCGGCGGGGGATTGGCTCGACACGTCACAACGGGCAACGGAGAAAAATCGGTGCAGCCCCTTTCCGGCATCAAGGTCCTCGATTTCACGACGCTGCTGCCGGGTCCGCTCGCCGGCCTCGTGCTCAGCGAGGCGGGCGCCGAGGTGACAAAGGTCGAACGCCCGGAAGGCGAGGAAATCCGGAAGTACCTGCCGCGATGGGGCGCCGAGTCGATTCAGTTCAACCTCCTCAACAGCGGCAAGAAGAGCATCACCGCCGACCTCAAATCGGACGCCGACCGCGACCGCATCAAAAGCCTGATCGCCGGAACGGACATCCTGATCGAACAGTTCCGTCCCGGTGTGATGGCCCGGTTCGGCCTGGGCTACGACGCGGTGAAGCAGATCAGGCCCGACATCGTCTATTGCTCGATCACCGGCTATGGCCAGTTCGGACCCAAGGCGGCAATCGCGGGCCACGACCTGAACTACATTTCGGAGACGGGCCTGCTGTCGCTGTCCTTCGGCAACGCGGACAGGACCGTCGTGCCGCCCGCCCTGATCGCCGACATCGGCGGCGGCACCATGCCGGCGGTGATCAACATCCTGCTGGCGCTGCTTCGCCGCAACGCCTCGGGCGAGGGCGCCTACATCGATATTGCCATGTCGGACGCCATGTTCACCTATGCGTGGTGGGCGTTCGGTCTCGGCAAGGCGCTGGGCGAGTGGCCTGGCAACGGCGACCACATGCTGAGCGGGGGATCGCCGCGCTACCAGATCTTCCCGACCCGGGACGGCCGGTTCGTCGCCGTCGCCGCCCTCGAGCAGAAATTCTGGGACAACCTCTGCGAACTCGTGGGCCTCGAGGAGCGCCTGCGCGACGACCAGGCCGATCCGGCCGCGACCATCGGCGCGCTCAGGGCGATCATCGGCAACCGTACGGCGGAGGAATGGCGGGCGGTGTTCGAGGGCAAGGACTGTGCGGCCAATGTCGTGCGGACCCTCGAGGAAGCCTCCACCGATCCACATTTCATCGAGCGCGGCCTCTTCGACTATTCGATCGAGAACGACGCGGGAGCCCGGGCGCCCGCGCTGGTCGTTCCGGTCGCCCCGCAGTTCCGTTCGGACAAATCGACACCGCGCCGCGCGCCCGGTCTGGGCACCGGCAACGGTCCTGACCCGGCCGCGTCAGGTTCCTCGCAGGAGCGCTGACTCCTGCCGGCGCATCAGCCGCGGCAGCCGATAGCCCGGAGAGACGCCTTCGCGCATGGCGATGCGGCGCAGCGGCCCGATCGAGCCGAGCGCCGACAGGCCGGCGGCCCGCATCATCTGGGCGGGCAGGAGATCGGCCAGCAGCGTCCGGTTGAGCAGGTCGATCGCTCCGGCGCGGGAGACGACGTCGATCCGGCGGGCCCGGTCGTAGTCGCCGCAGCAGCGCTTGCCGCCGGGATCTTCCCCGGCATGCACGGCGTCGGCGGCGATCTCGGCGATCGATGCGGCGTCGCGCAGCCCGAGGTTCAGCCCCTGCGCACCGATCGGCGGCACCACGTGGCCGGCCTCGCCGACCAGTGCGACGCGTTTGGCGGCGAAGCGCCGCGCCACCAGTCCCGACAGCGGGTAGAGCCCGCGCGGCCCGGTGATGCGCACCTTGCCGAGGATCCGGTGCGACAGCCGCATGATCTCCTCGGCCAGCGCCTCGTCGTCGAAGGTCGACAGGGCATCGGCCATCTTCGGCGTTTCCACCCAGACGAGGCTCGAGCGGTTGCCCGGCAGCGGCACCAGCGTGAAGGGGCCGCTCGGCCGGTGGAACTCGGTCGACACATTGCCGTGCGGCCGCTCGTGCTCGAGATCCAGCACGATCGCCGCCTGGTCGTACGACCAGTCGTCGACGCCGATCCCTGCGGCTGCCCGGCACATCGAATTGCGCCCGTCCGCCGCCACGAGCAGCGGTGCCGACACACTCTCCCCGGTCGTGAGCGTGACGGTCGCCGCATCCTCGTCCAGGTCGACATGCCCGATCGACGCCGCGATCGTCCGCGCCCCCGCGGTCTCGCCGATCCGCTGCCGCAGCGCGGCGACGAGCTCGGCATTGGGAATGTTCCAGCCGAAGGCGGGTTCGCCGATCTCGCCGGCCGCGAACTCGACGCTCGGCGACCGGAACAGCCGGCCCGTGTCGTCGATGATCCGCATGCGTTCCAGCGGTGCGGAGGCATGGCCGCAGATCCCCCAGACGCCGAGCTCTTCGAGCATCGTGACCGAGGCCACCATCAGGGCCGACGTGCGCCGGTCCTGCGAGGGATCTCGCGCCGGATCGACCACGGTGACGGAGAGGCCGGCATGGGCGAGCGCCAGCCCGGCGGAGAGCCCGGCGGGCCCGCCGCCGGCAACGATGACATCGCTCGAAGTGTGGGTCGCCATTCGGATTCCTCTTCGTCCTCAGCACATAGCGCGCCGGCCCGTCCGCGTCACGGCGCGCGTTGCCGCTGCCGCTCCGGCCGGTAACTCTGGCGATCATCAATCATTGCATTCCACGCGGCGCCATGATTGAGGTTTGATCAATTCCAACAGCCAGACCCGGCGAGGAACGAGCGTTGACGGCCGATTCCGGCAATCTGCGGCATTTGACGGGCCCGGCGGCCGCGCTGGCGGCCGCCAGCGCCAACCCGCGCCGCATCGCCTGGATCGTGCTTGCCTCGATGGTCGTCGTCGCCTGGCTCTACCTCGCCGTCCTGTCGACGGCGGCCGGCCTCGGCGGCACCTTCGGCGCGCTCGGTCCGGGCATGTCGGTCCTCGACCGGCTGCTGTCGCTGTCGGATGCCGGCAGCGCCGCCTTCGCGATACTTGCCTCCAACGGCTGGCTGGCGACGCTGATCGCCGTCTGCGCGACGTCGCCTGCCGACTGGAGCGCCGGCGACGCGGCCCTGCATGCCTCGATGTGGCTGACCATGGGCGTCGCCATGATGCTGCCGACGGCCGCCCCGATGCTGCGCACCTACGCGGAGATCGCCGACACCGCCGCCGCCAAGGGCCGCCGGATCGTCTCGCCGCTGGTGCTGGCCGCCGGCTACCTCACGGTCTGGTCGGCCTTCGCCCTGGCCGCGACCCTGCTGGAATGGACATTCGGCGTGACGGGGGCGTTGTCGGGCAACGGCGCCATGCTGACCGGCGGCCTGGCCGTCGCGGTGCTTCTGGTGGCCGGAATGTACCAGTTCACGCGCCAGAAGGCGGCCTGCCTCGTCAAGTGCGCCCACCCGTTTCCCTTCCTGTTCGCCAACTGGACGGAACACGTCCGCGGCGTCTATGCCATCGGCATCCGGCAGGGACTTTACTGTCTGGCCTGCTGCTGGGCGCTGATGCTGGTGATGTTCGCCGTCGGCGTCATGAACATCGTCTGGATCGCGCTGCTGGCCGCGGTGATGACCGCCGAGAAGCTGATCGGTCGGCGCTGGTTCAGCCATCTCGTCGGTGTCGTGCTGCTGGTCTGGGCGGCGGTTGTGGCACTGGGCCTTCCCGGCGGGATCGTCTAGGCCCGCCGAACGAAAACGAACGAAATGCCTCAAGGAGTGTGACGTGTACGAAAACTGGTCGATCAACGGCGAACTGGCGCTCAGCTGCAACTGCACGGTCTTCTGTCCGTGCGTCCTGTCGCTGGGCCAGCATCCGCCCACCGAGGGCTACTGCCAGACCTGGCTCGGCGTCAGGATCGACGAGGGCAGCTACGGCGACGTCGACCTGTCCGGCCTCAACGTCGCGGTGATCATCGAGATTCCGGGCCTGATGTCGCGCGGCAACTGGACGGCGGCCCTGATCGTCGACGAGAAGGCCGGGATCCAGGCGGTGCGCGCGCTTACCCGGATCTTCTCCGGCCGGGCCAAGGGAACGACCGGGCTGCTGTCGATCCTGGTCGGCCGATTCCTCGGTGTGCAGCAGGCGCCTGTGAGCTATACGGTCGAGGGCAATACGCGTATCGTCAAGGTACCGAAGCTGATAGACGGCGCGATAACGCCGGTACCGGGAAACGGCAAGGGCGGGGAGGTCGTGATCACCAACAGCCAGTACTGGATCGCCCCCGATATCACGGTCTGCAAGTCCGACCGGAGCCGGATGCGCGGTTTCGGCCGGAACTGGGATTTTTCCGGCAGGAGCGCGGAGCTGTGCCGGATAGAATGGCGGGGACCCTGAACCACGCGATGAGCGACGCGGCGAAGCACGAGCAGAGATTGGCGGCAGCAGCGGTCCACACGCTGACCGCGAGCGGCGTCGTCTGGGCCTTCCTGGCGCTGATCGCCGCGGTCCGGGCCGACTGGCCGATGATGTTCGCGTGGCTGGGCGTCGCCCTCATCGTCGACGGCGTCGACGGTCCGCTGGCCCGCAAGGTCGGCATCGCACGGGTGCTGCCGGGCTGGAACGGCGAGATCCTCGATCTCGTCGTCGACTATCTGACCTATGCCTTCATCCCTGCCTACGCGGCCCTGTCGGCCGGACTGTTTCCGGACAATTTCGGCCTCGTCGGCGCGGCCATCATCTGCCTGTCCTCGGCCGGGTTCTTCGCCAAGCGCGACCAGAAGAGCGCCGACAACTATTTCATCGGGTTCCCGGCCGTCTGGAACCTCGTCCTTTTCTACTGGATGGTGTTTGACTCGGGTCCCGAGCTGGTGATGGCCTCGACAGTCGCGCTGGGTCTGCTGACGTTCTTCCCGATCCTGTTCATCCATCCCGTGCGGGTGTCGAGATTCCGCAACATTTCGCTGGCGGTCACGGCGATCTCCTTCGTGCTGGCGCTGATCACCGTGGTCCAGGACCTTGCCCCGCCGGAATGGGTCAGGATCGGCCTTGCCGCCGCGCTCGTCTATCTGCTCGGCGTCAGCCTTTGGCGAACGCTGCTCGGTGCGGCGAAGTAGGCGCCTCTCCGCGGCTGGAAATTTCTCGGACCCGGCGGGCCGCCACTGAACGAAGGGCGGTCTGCTCGCGTTGACTTGCCCGACGCTCCCGCGTCTCCGATATCTGTAGTGCTTCCACCCTGACTTCCCGCTTCGGAGTTGACGATGCTCGACCTTCTCGCCGACCCCAATGCCTGGGCCGCGCTTGCGACGCTGACCGCGATGGAGATCGTCCTCGGGATCGACAACGTGGTGTTCATCTCGATACTCGTCAGCAAGCTTCCCGAGGAACGCGCAAAGATCGCCCGGCAGCTCGGTCTGGCGCTGGCGCTGATCTTCCGCATCGCCTTCCTGTTCACCCTGACCTGGCTGATGGGTCTCACCTCCACCCTGTTCACTGTCCTCGGCGAACCGGTGAACTGGCGGGACATAATCCTGTTTGCGGGGGGACTTTTCCTGCTGGTGAAGGGGACGATGGAGATCCACTCCGGCATCGAGGGTGAAGAGCACAAATCCGGGGCCGCCGCCAACGCCGCATTCGCCATCATCGTCGGTCAGATCATCGTCATCGACCTGGTCTTCTCGGTCGATTCCATCGTCACCGCCATCGGCATGGCCGAGCATATCGAGATCATGGTGGTCGCCGTGGTCATTGCGGTCGCGGTGATGTATCTGGCCTCGGGCCCGGTCAGCGAGTTCATCAAGCATCATCCGACCACGAAGATGCTGGCGCTGTCCTTCCTGCTGCTGATTGGCGTAGCGCTGATCGCCGACGGAATGGGCTTCCATATTCCGCGCGGCTACATCTACTTCGCCATGGCGTTTTCCGCGGGCGTCGAACTGATCAACGTGCTCGCCCGGCTGAATCGGGAGGGGCGCAAACACGCCCCCTGACGTCAAATGTCCGTCTGGGCATCCTCAGTCCGAAATCGGGGGCAGCACCGGCGTCTTCTTCGTGACGCCAAGGGCAAAGCTCGACTCGATCGAGGCGACGCAGCCCAGTCGCGTCAGCTTCGACTTCAGGAAGCGCTCGTATGCGTCCAGGCTTTCGACCGCGACACGCAACAGGTAGTCGCGCGATCCCGTCATCAGGAAGCAGTCGAGCACCTCGTCCCATTTCTGCACGGCGGCGTCGAACTCGGCCAACGCCTCCTCGGACTGGCGGGTGAGCCGGATCGAGGCGAAAACGTTGATCGGCAGGCCGTAGGCCTCCTGGTCGACGATCGCGGTAAAGCCGCGAATGACGCCGTCGTCCTCCAGCTTCTTGAGACGGCGCAGGCAAGGGGAGGGCGATAGCCCCACCTTCTCGGCCAGCGCCTGATTGGTCATGCGGCCGTCGGCCTGCAGTTCCCGGAGTATCTTCCGGTCGATGCGATCGATCATGTTCTGTGGATTTTCCCCGTCGGCACGCAATAATCTGCCAATTATGCACAGCGCGCGAGGCAACTTAGCAATTTACCGCCGAAGCGCATCTACAATATTCGCTCAGGTCTGCAATATGTGCCCGGGAGACGATGAACCGCCGCCGGCCACGATCCGGACGGCCCGGGAGACGCTGAGATGAAGAGCAAGGGCTATCACCACGACCATATCGGTGGGCGGAGGCTGCACGGCGACACGTTGATGTTGAGCTACGGGTTCGATCCCGGACTGTCCGAAGGAGCGATCAAGCCGCCGGTGTTCCTGACCTCGACATTCGCCTATCCGACCGCCGAGGACGGTCGCAGGTTGTTCGACGAGACGTCCGGGCGCAGCGATGCGACCGCGCCGGGTGGACCGGGCCTTCTCTACTCGCGGTTCAACAACCCGAACGTCCAGATCGTCGAGGAACGCCTGTCGGTGCTGGAAGGCGCGGAAACCTGCGCGCTGTTCTCCTCGGGCATGGCGGCGATTTCCACCACGCTGCTGGCGGCGACCCTGCCGGGCGATGTGGTCCTGCACTCCAACCCGCTCTACGGCGGCACCGATGCTCTCATCCGCAATGTCCTGCGACCGCGAGGGGTGGAGTCGGTCGGTTTTCTCGATGGCGTTTCGGAGAGTGCGATACGTGAGGCCGCCGAGGCCGCGATGGCTCTCGGTCGGGTCGCCGTCATATTCGCGGAGACGCCGTCCAACCCGACCAACACGCTGGTCGACATAGCGGCGCTCGGCCGGATTGCAGGCGAGATCGAGGCGGAGCAGGGGCACCGCCCCCTGGTGGTGGTCGACAACACGTTCCTCGGCCCGCTGTTCCAGAAGCCGCTCGAGCTTGGCGCCGACATCGTCGTCTATTCCATTACAAAGTATGTCGCCGGCCACAGCGATCTCGTCGCCGGCGCCGCACTCGGATCGAAATCGGCCATGCAGGCGGTCAAGGTTCTCCGCCCGTTGCTCGGGCCGTCGCTGGATCCCCATTCGGCCTGGATGATCGGCAGATCGCTGGAGACGCTGCACCTGCGCATGGAACGCGCCTTCCAGTCCGCCGAGCGGATCGCCCGTTGGCTCGACGAGCGCCCCGAAGTGACGGGTGTCTGTCATCCGGCCCTGCTGCCGCAGGACGCTCCGGCCCGGGCGGTATACGAGCGCCAGTGCACGGCCGGCGGTGCCACCTTCTCGTTCACCGTCGCCGGCGGCGAACCGGCGGCCTTCGCCACGCTCGACGCGTTCCGGATCATCAAGCAGGCCGTCAGCCTCGGCGGGTCGGAATCGCTCGCCTGCCATCCCGGCACGACCGTCCATTCAAGCCTGTCGAAAACGGAGCGCGAAGCGCTCGGCGTCAGCGGCGGGCTCATCCGGCTGTCGATCGGGCTGGAGCATCCCGACGACCTGATCGCCGACCTTGAACAGGCGCTTGCCGCCGGCGGCGCCACCTAGTCGCGGCGCACGGCTGCCGCCAATCAACAGGCAACAGGGGGCTCACGTGGCCGCATCTCCAGATCTGCGCAAGACCGAAGCACCGGGCGCTTTCGAGCGGCTCGACATAGCCACGCTGGAAATGCTGGAGCGCAAGATCCTCTGGCTGTCCTCGTGGATCATTCACAACGCCAACCACATCCGGACGAATGTCGACGGACTGAAGGTCGGCGGCCACCAGGCATCGTCGGCGTCGCTGTCGACGGTCATGGCGGCGCTGTTCTTCAGGGTGCTCCGGCCGCAGGATCGGGTCGCGGTGAAGCCGCACGCGAGCCCCGCCTTCCATGCGATCCAGTACCTCTTCGGCAACCAGACGGTGGAGAAGCTGCAGGACTTCCGCGGCTTCGGCGGAGCCCAGTCCTACCCCTCCCGTACCAAGGACGCCGACGACGTCGACTTCTCCACCGGTTCGGTCGGACTGGGCGTCGCTGTGACCGCCTTTGCTAGCCTCGCGCAGGACTATGTGCGTGCCCGCGGCTGGATGAAGGATTGGCCCGAAGGGCGGATGGTTGCATTGCTCGGCGACGCCGAACTCGACGAAGGCAACATCTTCGAGTGCCTGCTCGAAGGCTGGAAGCACGATCTCAGGAATTGCTGGTGGGTCATCGACTACAACCGGCAGAGCCTCGATTCCGTCGTCTCAGACGCCCTGTTCCAGAAGCACGCCGACGTGTTCCGGGCGCTGGGCTGGGAGGTCGTGACGATCAAATACGGCAAGCTCCTGGAGGAGGCGTTCGCCAGGCCCGGCGGCAACGCCCTGCGGCGCTGGATCGACGAGTGCCCGAACGCGCTCTACTCGGCGCTGGTCTTTCAAGGCGGTTCCGCGTTCCGCAACCAGGTCGAGGCGGACCTGTCCGACGAGCCCGATGCCCTGACGATCGTCGAGTCTCTCGACGACGACGCCCTGCACAGACTGATGACCAATCTCGGCGGCCATTGCATGGAGAGTGTCGTCGAGGCCTTCGAAACCGCGCCCGACGGCAAGCCTGTCTGCTTCATTGCCTACACCATCAAGGGCCACGGCCTGCCGTTCCAGGGTCACAAGGACAACCATGCCGGCCTGATGACTCGCGAGCAGATGGACGTTTTCCGCAAGGCCAACGACATCGCTCCCGGCGACGAGTGGGAGCGCACCGCCGGCCTCGGCATCGGGGAGGGCGAACTGGAGGATCTGCTCGCTGCCGTCCCGTTCAATGCGAAGGGCCCGCGCCGCCTCCACGCCGAGCAAATCGATGTGCCGGCGCTCCCGGAAATTTCCATACGCGGCGCGATGTCCACGCAGGAAGGCTTCGGCAAGATCCTCGATGCGATCGCCAGGACGAAGACCGAGCTTGCCGATCGCATCGTCACGACCTCGCCGGACGTCACCGTCTCCACCAACCTCGGGCCCTGGGTGAACCGGCGTGCGATCTTCGCGCGCGAGCCGCGGGCCGACGTCTTCCAGGAACGCAAGCTCATGTCCGCCCAGCGCTGGGACATGAGTCCGACCGGCCAGCACATCGAGCTCGGCATCGCCGAGAACAACCTGTTCCTCAACCTCGGCGCGCTCGGGCTGACGCACACCCTGTTCGGCGAGCGCCTGCTGCCGATCGGCACCCTCTACGATCCTTTCATCGCGCGCGGCCTCGATGCCCTGAACTACGCCTGCTACCAGGACGCCCGCTTCATCCTTGCGGCCACCCCGTCGGGCATCTCGCTGGCGCCCGAGGGCGGCGCCCATCAATCGATCGGCTCGCCGCTGATCGGCATGGCCCAGGACGGGCTTGCCTATTTCGAGCCGGCCTATGTCGACGAACTCGCCGTCATCATGGAATGGGCCTTCGAGTACATCCAGCGCGAGGCGAAGGCGGGCAAGGGCGACTGGCTGCACGAGCGCGAGGGCGGATCGGTCTATCTGCGCCTGTCGACCCGGCCGATCGATCAGCCGCTGCGCGAGATGGACGAGGGGCTGCGCGAGGGGATCATCCAGGGCGGCTACTGGATGCGGGAGCCGGCCGTGGGCGCGCAGTTGGCGATCGCCTATACCGGCACCGTCGCTCCCGAGGCCCAGTCGGCGCTCGGCCAGCTTCTCGAGCTCTCGCCCGGCGCCGGGCTGATGGCGATCACCTCCGCGGATCGCCTGAACGCCGGCTGGCAGGCCGCTCGGAAGGCTCGCCAGATCGGTGCGGCCGCCAAGACCTCGCATGTCGAAACGCTGCTGGCGCCGCTGTCGCGCGACGCCCGCATCGTGACCGTCCTCGACGGACATCCCGCAACGCTTGCCTGGATCGGCTCCGTGCGGGGCCACCGCGTCGAGGCGCTGGGGGTCGAGCATTTCGGCCAGACAGGAACGATTCCGGACCTGTACCGCCAGTACCGGATAGACCAGGCAGCCATCGTCGAGGCCGGCCTGTCGACACTTCCGAAAGGGCGTCGACGCTGATACGGTGCCGGCCGAAAAATCCGAACAGGGGAGACAGGTCATGGTGAAGGCGATCAGGGTCGACGACTGGGGCGGTCCGGAGGTGCTCAAGTGGGTCGACGTCGATCAGCCGGAGCCGGGGCCGGGCGAGGCGCTGATCCGCCACAGGGCGGTCGGGCTGAACTTCATCGACGTCTACTTCCGCACCGGGCTCTACAAGACGCCCAGCATGCCGTTCATCCCGGGCAACGAGGGCTCCGGCGACGTGATCGCGGTCGGTGACGGCGTCACCGATCTCGCCCCCGGCGACCGCGTCGCCTATGCGGCGACCCCCGGCTCCTATTCCGAGGAGCGCGTCATCGCCGCCGACCGGCTGGTCAAGATCCCCGACGGCATCAGCTACGAGACCGCCGCGGCGATGATGCTGAAGGGCATGACCGCCCAGTACCTGCTGCGCCGTACCTACAAGGTGCAGCCCGGCGACACGATCCTGTTCCATGCCGCCGCCGGCGGCGTCGGGCTGATCGCCTGCCAGTGGGCGAAGCACCTCGGCGCCACGGTGATCGGTACCGTGGGGTCGGAGGAGAAGGCTGAGCTCGCCCGGGCCCATGGCGCCACCCACACGATCAACTACCGGACCGAGGACTTCGTGGCCCGGACCCGCGAGCTGACCGGCGGCGAGGGCGTGCCGGTGGTCTACGATTCGGTCGGCAAGGACACCTATCCCGGCTCGCTCGACTGCCTCAGGCCGCTCGGAGTGTGGGCGCTGTTCGGCCAGTCCTCCGGCGTCGTCCCCCCGATGGACCTCGGCATCCTCAGCCAGAAGGGCTCGCTCTACGTCACCCGGCCCACGCTGTTCACCTACGTCGCCAGGCGCGACGATCTCGTGGCGACCGCCAACGAGCTGTTCGACGTGGTGAAATCCGGCGCCGTGACGATCGAGATCAACCAGACCTATCCGCTCGAGAACGCCGAGCAGGCGCACCGCGATCTGGAAGGCCGCAAGACCACCGGCGCGACGATCATGACACTCTAGCAGGCTGCCCGGCGGCGCCCGGTTGCGCCGCCGTTTCGCCGTGGTCGAACTTTCGACACCTTTGCTGCGTTGTCTCATTGCTGCCGGCAGGCGGAGCCGTGTCGGTACGCCGCGTCGTGGCGTGCCGGACGGGTTCTTTGATACAGCCTCCGCTTGGCTTATAGTCGGTACTGTCCGGGGGCTCGGACAATAATCGGGAGAGATCGGGACCGACGGTTCCGTTCGGAGGATTCATGGCCCCCAGGATCGGCATTTCCATCCACACCTTCATTCGCGTCGCACTCGCCTCTGCCGCCCTCATGCCGGGGTTGCTGGCATCCGCCGCGATCGCCCAGGACGGCGCACTGTCGACGGGCGATGCGCTGACGACGCAATTCTCCGGCTTCGCCAGCACCTCCGATGCCGATCCGCTCCCCGATCCCGACGGCGTCACGGTGCGGGCGCTGCGCCTCGGCAACCCGGGCTTTGCCGCCGACGGCTCGATCTGGCCCGACGTGCCGGAAGGACTGGCGCTGACGGCCCGCCAGACCGGCCAGGTGTTCGCCACCACCTTCGACGACCAGTCCCCCGCCGACGCCTACGTCGCGGCCACCTCCGCCTTCGGGCTCTACCGCAGCGGCGACGGCTGGGCGCCCGGCATGTGGGGCGAGGGCGGCGGTCCCGGCACCATCTGGAAGCTGGAAGCCGCCAACGGCTACAGCCCGGTTCCCTTCGCCAACGTCACGGGCGACGGCACCGACAACGGAGGTGCCGGACTCGGCGGCCTGACCTTCGACCCGTGGAACCGGCAACTCTTCGCCGCCGACCTGGAAAGCGGCCTGATCCACCGGATCGACCTTGCGACCGGCGAGACCGTCCAGACCTTCGATCACGGCCTCGACGGCCGCTCCTACTTCCTCGACGTGCCGTCCGGCCAGTACCTCGTCCTCGACGTCATTCCCGACGTGCCCGGCGAACCCCGCTACCAGGACTGCACCGATGCCTCCGGCGCCGCCGCACCGTTCTGGCGGACGCCGGAATGCTGGAACTACGCCGATTTCCGCCGCCGCGTCTGGGGCCTCGGCGTGCAGCGCGATCCGGTCACCGATCAGGTGCGCCTGTACTACGCGGTCTGGGGCGGCGCTGCGCTCGGTGCGGACGGATGGGAGACCGCCGGCGACGACGCCGCCACCACGGTCTGGTCGGTCCGCCTCGACGGCAATGGCGGCTTCGACCTCACCGACGTGCAGCGCGAATTCGTGGTGCCGCCGCTGGTCCCGCAGACCGAAGGCGGTATCCAGGCCGAATCGCCGCCCGTCACCGACATAGCCTTCTCGTCCGACGGCGCCATGGTTCTGGCCGAGCGTGGCCGGCCGGCGCCGGACCTGCAGGGTGGGCAAGGCCGGCTCGTCCAGCCCGATTCCGCCCGCGTCATGCTGTTCATCCGCAACGATGACGGGGTCTGGGAGCCGGAGGGCCGCTACGATGCGGGCTTCCCGGAGCGCGGCCCCGACAGCGCCCCCTACATCCGGGCCAACGCGGCCGGCGGCCTTGCCCTCGGCGACGGCTATACGGACGACGGTGACATCGACCCGGAAGCGCCCGATTCGACGGTTTGGATGTCCGCCGATCCCCTGTGCGCGCCGAACGGCCCCTGTATCGATCGCCAGTCGGGGCAGGCGACCGTCCAGGGTCCCCTAGGTGGCATACAGGGATCCCCGATCTCGGCCACGACGGACCTGGTGCCGCCTGCCGCGATCCAGGACTACCCTTCGGGCGGCGGACCCGTCACGCAGCCTCAGGGCCTCCTGGAGGCCTATCTCGTCCCCACGCCGGACACAGGCTCCATCATCGGCGCCATGGGCGACGTCGCCATCTACCGGGCCGAGGCACCCACCCAGATCGTCGAACTGCCGGAGGAGGTTCCACAGGAACTGATCGAGGAGTTGCCGCCGGAGGTGGTGACCCCGGACAATCCTTTGCCCGATCTGGCCGTTGCCAAGACCGGTCTGGGCCGCTGCGCGCCTGGCAGCCAGTGCGTCTACCAGATCTCCGTCACCAATCGCGGCCCGGTCGACTACAACGGTCCGATCCTGCTGACCGACACCATCGGTGCGCCCAACGTCTCGCTCGCCGGCGCCACCGGCGACCAGTGGGACTGCTTCGCCGCCGACGGCAACATCTACTGTCAGTATCCGGCCACCACCCTCGCACCGGGCGCCAGCCTCTCGTTCGCCCTTACGCTGCAGCCCGGCGCGAACCATAGCGAGCCGCGCCTGAACAACTGTGCCGCGGTCACCTGGCTGGGGCTGCAGGGACGTGACCGCATTCGCGCCGTGCAGGCCGAACTGAAGCGGCGCGGCTACGATCCGGGCTCGGTCGACGGCATCATGGGTCCGAACACGTCCAACGCCATCCGCAGCGCCGAAGCCGCGGCCGGCCTTCCCGCGACCGGTCAGATCAATCCGACCTTCATCGAGGCGCTCTACGGTCCAGGCGCCAATCAGGATGGCGACGCCAGTCCCGGCAACGACCAGGACTGCGCAATCATTCCCGTCGACGTCCCGCCGCCGTCGGGTCATCAGGTCCAGGTCTCGGGCTTCCATCGCAAGTTCGATTCACTGAACCACGACCAGACCACCAGCGCACCTGTCCAGTTCCACGACCTCGATCTGTCCTATTTCCATCGCACCTGGCAGTCGTCCCTGCACGACGTCAGCTACAGCCAGCCGATCCCGATCCACCGGGTGGCGCTGTCGCAGTTCCACCTCACCTGGGGGTCGGGCCTGCACGACGGCATCTACACGCGCCTCGTGCCGATCCACTCGGTTTCGATTTCGGGGTTCCACGACTCCTTCCAGTCGATCCAGCACGACTACTACACCTCCTCGCAGGTTCCGTTTCATCGCCCGGCACTGTCCAGTTTCCACCGGAGCTGGAACTCGCAGCGCCATGACGGCATCGTGACGCGTATCGCCCCGCTGCACTGGGTCCAGCTTTCGGCGTTCCACCGCCGTTTCGCCTCGGGCCTGCACGACAACGCCGTGACGCGGCTGCGTCCGGTCCATGGCCCGTCGCTATCGAACTTCCACAACTTCAATCAGTCGAGCCTGCATGATCCGCTGACATCGCGGGTCAGGCCGATCCACCAGCCGGCCGTATCGAACTTCCACAGCAACGGCATCTCGGCACAGCACAGCCCGGCCACGTCGCGGCCGCGACCGGATCACTTCACGAACCTGTCGAGCTTCCACCGGACGTTCGTCTCCAACCAGCACGAGCCGCTCACGACCCGCCTCAAGCCGGTGCACAATCCGTCGGTCTCGAACTTCCACAGCAACGGCAGTTCCGCGGTCCACAGCCCTCTGACGTCGCAGCCGCGCGACATCCACCTGCTGACGATGTCCAACTACCACCGGACGAATCCGTCTGCCTCGCACAATCCGGCAACGACCTCCAGCCGGCCTGTCCATGCCCCGTCGGTCTCGACCTTCCACCGAAACGGCCAGTCGCGGCTGCACAACTCGACGACCTCGCAAGCGGCGCCCGTCCATGCGCCGGCCATTTCGACGTTCCATCGCACCGGTCAGTCCGGCCTGCACAATTCGGCCTCCTCGCAGGGCCAGTCGCCGTCCCATCAGCTGGGCCTGTCGAACTTCCACCGCAGCAGTGCTTCGACCCTGCACAACAACCGGACCTCCCAGGGGACCTCTCCGTCGCACAATCCGGCGCTGTCGAACTTCCACCGCAACGGTCAGTCGGACCAGCACAGGCCGCAGACCTCGTCGGCGATGTCGCCCGGCCAGCCCATCCACAGCGACGGAGTGTCCCGGGCCGTGAAACCGGTCGTTCCGACGCTGCCGGCTCACAATCCGGCCGTATCCCGAAACGCGACCCAACCGGCCCACAATCCGGCTCGGTCCGATGCCGACAGGCAGCCGGCACACAACTCGACGATTTCCGCGCAGGTTTCACCCCCGCGGACGCCGAACCAGCCGAACGTGCCGAAACCTCCCGTGGTGCCGACGCACGACACGAATGCGTCGCGGGCGGCCACGGTACCCTCGCACAACACCAACCAGTCGCAGTCGCAGAGCAGGCCGCAGCAGCCGGCGGTTCCCACGCACAACACCAATGCGTCGCGGGCAGCCACCGTGCCGTCGCACAGCACCAGCCAATCGCAGTCGCAGAGCAGGCCGCAGCAACCGGCGGTTCCCACGCACAACACCAATGCGTCGCGGGCAGCCACCGTGCCGTCGCACAGCACCAGCCAGTCGCAGTCGCAGAGCAGGCCGCAGCAACCGGCGGTTCCCACGCACAATCCGAACGTGTCCCGAGCGGCCACGGTCCCGCGGGTGCCCGCCCACGATACGGCCCGGTCCCAGGCGGCCAACCAGCCCAGGCCGTCGGCGCCCCAGCCCGTCGCACCTAAGCCCGCCGCTCCGAAACCGGCCGCGCCCAAGCCGCCGGCCCCGGCTCCTGCGGCGCCGAAGCAACCCGCAGTGCCGTCGCACAATTCCAGTGTCTCCCAGGCGCAGGATCAGCAGAAGCAGATGCAGCAGCAGCTTCTCAAGCAGCAGCAACAGCAACAGCAGCAAATGCAGCAGCAGTTGCAGAAGCAGCAGCAACAGCAGCAGCAACAGCAGCAGCAATTGCTGCAGCAGCGGCAACAGCAGATCCAGCAGCAACAGCAGCAGCAACAAAAGGCGCTACAGCAGCGTCAGCAACAGATTCAGCAGATGCAGCAGCAACAACAGGCGCAGCCGAAGTCCAACAGCAATGCTCATGATCCCAACGTGTCGCGCGTCCAGCAGATGCAGAAGCAACTCCAGCAGCAGAAGGGCGGCAACCGGTAAGGCGTGGCCGATCGGGTCGGCCGCTCGCGCGGCACTGGCATCCCTGTCGATGGTTTGCGCCGGCATGGCAGGGGCCGGACAGGCCGTTGCGGAGCCCCAGCCCGGCGAGCCGGGATACGGCGTCACGTTCAACCAGCAGATCATCGACCGGCTGCAAGGCGCGCCGGCCTTCAATATCGACGATCCTCTGGAGACCTTCCGCCACGTGTTCGCCGCCGTGCCCGGGGAGGCGACCGTCTATCCGACCGAGAACTACTACTATTTCTCGTTCGTCTGGAGCGGCATCGAGTTTGCCGGCAACATCCGCCTGGACGTGGCGGACCGTGACGACGGCGTCCTGCACTTTGCCTATTTTTCGAAGAACGAGCCCTGGAACGTCGAAATCCTGACCAATTACAAGCCGCTGACCGAGAGCGACGGCGTCACGGTCGAGAAGGCCGGCGATCTGGCCTACGACGTCACCTTCGAAGGCAAGACCGTCCATTTCAGGCTCAACGACATGAGCGGCATCGAACCGCCGGAAGGTCTGGTCGCAGACGGCGACACCTACCTGGGACCGGCCTTCGATGAATCCGGGCTGTCCTTCTTCGTGCTGTTCAACGAGGACAGGAAGGACTTCATGTTCGTTTTGAACGAAACCGGCTACCTGAACGACTTCCTGCTGCCGTACCACGACGACCATCCGGCGCTGACCG
Organism: Microbaculum marinum; assembly: GCF_037855135.1. NCBI lineage: Bacteria > Pseudomonadati > Pseudomonadota > Alphaproteobacteria > Hyphomicrobiales > Tepidamorphaceae > Microbaculum > Microbaculum marinum. Next base: position 105,509 of record NZ_JAZHOF010000007.1, on the reverse strand, counting down.
TCGGGGCCCGCACCGGTTTTGCCTTCTATGAGGATCGTTTTGCTCCGCGCAAGGTCTTGGTCGGCGTCTACGGTGGCAGCGTGTCGGCCAACACCTATTTCGACGGACCGTTCGACCAGTTGCCCGACAACTTCATTCCCGGGGAGGAACTGCGCGACGCGATCCTGGCGAAATACCCTGAACTGGACGGGCAGATCGACAGGCTCGGCCATTTCCGTGCTCAGGAAGGCCGCTTCCTCGTCAATCCCTACATCAATTACGACTATCCCGGGCAGTTGGAGCAGTTTCTGCGGTGTGGAGATTCCGCATTGGACGAGGCGAAATTCTACGCATGCCTGGCCCCGGGGGACGGTCAGTAAATTTTATCCATTTGGTCAAAGACAACGCGTTGCGCCGGCGCATTTCGCACTGCATGATGGATGGGCATGCGCATTTGTTGCGCATGGACGTGGCCGCGACGGGTAGGTATGGGCCGACTGACGACGCATGTTCTCGATACCAGTTCCGGGCGGCCGGCGGGCGGCCTAAAGGTCGAATTGTTCAGGGATCCGGTTTCGTCGCCGATCGGTGACCCCGTCGCGTCAGTCTCTACCAATTCCGATGGAAGGCTGGCCGGCCCGTTGCTGGATGGCGACGCCTTCCAGCCAGGTACCTACGAGCTCAGGTTTCACGTCGCCGCCTACTTCCGCGAACGTGGCGTCGAGCTACCGGAACCGGCTTTCCTGGACGTGGTGCCGATACGCTTCGGCATAGCGGACCCGGGTGCCCATTATCACGTTCCCCTTCTGATTTCCCCTTACGGGTATTCGACCTACAGGGGCAGCTAACAGATGAAGGCCGAACGCGACTCGATCACCATCATCCGGCGCGGCGAGGCTGTGGAAATCGACCGGTTCGCTCCGACCGAGACGCTGCTCGACTATCTGCGCCTGCGCGAGCGCAGCATCGGTACGAAGGAGGGCTGCGCCGAGGGGGACTGCGGGGCCTGCACCGTCGCCATCGGACGCCCCGACGGGGAGGGCGGCGTCGCCTACCGTCCCGTCAACGCCTGCATCCACCTACTCGGCATGGCCGACGGCGCGGAGGTGGTCACCGTCGAGGATCTCGCCAGGGGCGGCACCCTGCATCCGGTCCAGCGTGCCTTCGTCGACCATCACGCGAGCCAGTGCGGCTTCTGCACGCCGGGCTTCGTGATGGCGCTGTTTGCGCTTCACCACCGCCCGGACCCTGGTCCGATCGACCGGAACGATGTCAACGACGCCATTGCCGGAAACCTCTGCCGGTGCACGGGCTACAAGCCGATCGTTGCGGCAGCGCTCGACGCTTGCGCCGAGCCGCAACCCGACGGCTTCGGCGAATCGGCGACGACGTTGACAGGCATCGGGGAAGGGCAGCCGGTGTTCGTCGGCAACGAACGCAGCTTCTTTGCCGCGCCAGCCGCTATCGACGAGCTGGCCGCGCTCTGCATGCTCCATCCCGGCGCGACCATCGTGGCCGGCGCGACCGATGTCGGCCTGTGGATCACCAAGCAGATGCGGCCGATCGAGCAGGTCATCCATGTCGGGCGGGTGCGTGGTCTGGCCGATGTCGAGGATCGGTCGGATTCGATCGAAATCGGTGCCGCGGCGACCTATCAGGATGCCTGGGGGGCGCTGTCCGCCATCGACCCGGATTTCGCCGAGGTCCTGCGGCGGCTTGGTTCGCCGCAGGTGCGCGCCGTCGGAACGGTCGGCGGCAACATCGCCAACGGCTCGCCGATCGGCGACATGCCGCCGCTCCTGATCGCGCTTGGATCCGGGATCACGCTGCGCCGCGGCGCCGAAACCCGCACGATGCCGCTGGAGGACTTCTATATCGACTACGGCCGGCAGGACCGGCTGCCCGGCGAGTTTCTGGTCTCGGTGCGCGTGCCGAAGCCGGCGGGTACGGCGGCCTTCCGCGCCTACAAGATTTCCAAGCGCTTCGACCAGGACATTTCCGCCGTCCTGGCTGCGATCGCCATCGACCTGGAAGGCCGGCGGATCGCATCGGCCCGCATCGCCTTCGGCGGCATGGCCGGGATCCCGAAGCGGGCACGACGGGTCGAATCCGCGCTCGCCGGCATTTTGCTGGACGACAGCTCCCGTTCGAGTGCGGCCCTCGACCTGCTCGGCGACGACTTCAGCCCGCTGAGCGACCATCGGGCGAGCGCCGGCTATCGCCTGCGGGTCGCGCGCGGACTTCTCATGAAGGCGCTGACCGAGATTGCCGGGACGCCGAGCGCCCATACGAGAGTGGTCGGGCTCAGGGAGGTCGCCGATGTCGCAGGCGCCTGAGCTGATCGTCGATCCGCACGTCAATGCCACGGGCGAACTGCGTTCGGTCCACAAACCGGTGCCGCACGACAGCGCCGAACGGCACGTCGCCGGCACCGCGCTCTACGTCGACGACGTCTTCGAACCCGCCGGCTGCCTGCACGTCGCCGTCGGCGGATCGCCTTCGGCCGCCGGCCGGATCGCCCGGCTCGACCTGGAGCGGGTCCGCGCCGCGCCCGGCGTGGTGGCGGTCGCGACCGCAGCCGACATTCCCGGCCACAACGACATCAGCCCGATCGGCGCCGGCGACGATCCGATCCTCGCCGGCGACGAAGTCGTGTTCCACGGCCAGCCGCTGTTCATCGTCATCGCCCGCGACCGCCTGTCGGCCAGGCGCGCGGTCGGGCTGGCGGCGATCGAGATCGAGGAGACCGCCCCGCTGCTCACCGCCGAAGCGGCGGCCGACGCGAACGCGATGGTGTCGCCGGATTTCGATATCGTCCGCGGCGACGCCGCAGCCGGGATCGCCGCTGCGCCGAGGCGCCTGTCGGGCAAGCTGATGATCGGTGGCCAGGAACACTTCTACCTGGAAGGCCAGGCCGCGCTCGCCGTCCCGGAAGAGGGCGGCGACATGTACGTCCTCACGTCGACGCAACATCCAAGCGAGGTGCAGAAAGCCGTGGCGGAGATGCTACGGCAGCCTCTTAGCACCGTGACGGCAGAGGTACGACGCATGGGTGGCGGATTCGGTGGCAAGGAATCGCAGGCCGGCCAGTGGGCCGTGCTGGCAGCCCTCGGCGCCCGTATCACCGGAAAACCCTGCAAACTCCGCCTCGATCGCGACGACGACATGATCATGACCGGAAAACGGCATGATTTCGCGACGTTCTGGAAAGTCGGCTTCGACGACGAGGGAACTCTCCTGGCACTCGAGCTCGATTTCCTGGCACGCTGCGGCCACTCTGCAGACCTGTCGGTCGGGGTGGTGGACCGGACCGTATTCCATGCCGATAATGCCTATTATCTCAAGGACATAGCTGCGCGGTCCCGGCGATTGCGCACGAATACGGTATCGAATACCGCCTTTCGCGGCTTCGGCGGCCCGCAGGGCATCCTCGCCATCGAGCACGTCATCGACCAGGTCGCTCATGCCCTCGGACAGGATCCCTTCGACGTCCGCATGCGCAATCTCTACGGCCCCGGCCGCGATGTTACGCCCTATGGCATGGAGGTCTTCGACAACATCGCTCCGGAGGTGATGGCGAGTGTCGCCGAACGCTCCGGCTATCGCGCCCGGCGGCAGGAGATTGCGCGGTTCAACAACGAAAACGCCTTTCTGAAAAAGGGGATAGCGATCACGCCGGTGAAGTTCGGCATTTCCTTCACGACGACCCACCTGAACCAGGCCGGGGCGCTCGTGCATGTCTATTCGGATGGCTCGATCCATCTCAATCACGGCGGCACCGAGATGGGGCAGGGCCTCTACGTCAAGGTCGCCCAGGTCGTCGCCGACGAGTTCGGCGTCGACGTCGCCTACGTCAAGATCACCGCCACCACGACCGCCAAGGTCCCCAACACCTCGCCGACGGCGGCATCTTCCGGGACCGATCTCAACGCCATGGCCGCCCGCTTAGCCGCCGCTCAGATCCGGACCCGGCTCACGGCCTTCGCCGCGGAAATCCTTGAAGGACCTCCGGAAGACGTGCGGTTCCGCGACAATCACGTCATTCTCGGCAACCGCTCGATGCCCTTTGCCGAACTCGTCAACAAGGCCTACTACGCCCGCATTTCTCTTTCTTCGACAGGGTTCTACAAGACGCCGAAGATCCATTGGGACCGCGAAACGGCGCGTGGCAGGCCGTTCTTCTACTTCGCCTACGGCGCGGCCTGCTCCGAGGTGACGATCGATACGCTGACCGGCGAGTTGCGCGTCGATCGGGTCGATATCGTCCATGACGTCGGCAAATCTCTCAATCCGGCAATCGATATCGGCCAGATCGAGGGCGGTTTCGTCCAGGGCATGGGATGGCTCACGACGGAGGAACTCGTCTGGGACGAACGGGGCCGACTGCGCACGCATGCGCCATCGACCTACAAGATCCCCACATCCTCCGACGTTCCTGCCGAATTCCACGTCCACCTGTTCGACTGCGAGAACCGGGAAGGCGCAATCTATGGTTCGAAGGCGGTCGGGGAGCCGCCGCTGATGCTTGCGATCTCTGTCCATTCGGCGATCTTCGACGCAATCGCCGGCATGGCGCGGCCGGAGGCGCCGATACCCTTGCGTGCGCCCGCCACGCCCGAGGCAATCCTGAACGCAATCGACGCCGTACGGGGGGACGCCGTGCAGGAGGCGTACAGATGAGCGATATCTGGACCCGCCTTAGCAGGATCGTGCGCATTCAGGGGCGCGGCGCGCTTGTCACGGTCCTCGACATCCGCGGATCGGCGCCGCGTGAGGCCGGGGCACGAATGATAGTCGCCCCCGATGGATCGTTCAGCGGTACGGTGGGCGGCGGACAGCTGGAGTGGGAGGCAATCCAGCTTGCCGCCGGGCGACTGCGGGTCGGCTCGTCCCAAATGTGCGTTTCCGACTTTGCCCTCGGGCCGGATCTCGGCCAGTGCTGCGGCGGTCGTGTCACGATCGCGACCGAACTCTTCGTCGACCGGGATCTCGGCGAGATAGAACGCCTTGCGGGTCTGGAAGCCAGCGGCGGGTTCACCTGCGAAGCACGCTACATACCTGACCGGCCACACGCCGAGCGCCGGATCCTGGGCAATTCAGGCGAGGCAGCTGATACCGCGCAACCCGGAGTCAGGGTACTCACCCGCGTCGAACGCTTCGAGGATACGCGATACCCGGTCGTGCTGTTCGGCGCGGGGCATGTGGGCCGAGCGCTGGTTCTCGCCCTTGCGCCGCTGCCGTTCCGCGTCACCTGGGTGGACGGCCGGCCGGACGGGTTTCCGAAGGCGATGCCCCGGAATGTGACCCCGGTCCGGGCCGCCCGCCCCGCCCAGCTCGTAGGCGAGGCGGCATCCGGAAGCCTCGTCATCATCATGACGCACAGCCATCCGCTCGACCTGGAACTGACCCGCGCCGCTCTTGCGCGTAACGATTTGCCTTACGTCGGTGTGATCGGAAGCGAGACCAAACGGGCGAGGTTCCTCAGTCGGCTCCGAGACTCCGGAATCGGCAGCAGCGCGCTGGCCAGGCTCCGCTGTCCGATCGGCATCGACGGTATCGACGACAAGGCGCCGCCGGTGATCGCCGCTTCTGTGGCCGCCGAATTGTTGCTGGTTTCTCAGGCAGCGCGAGGGGACAGCGGCGACGCAGCCGAGGGATTTCCACAGGAAGGAACGAGAAGGGAAGAGAATAAATTATTACAGAGAGGCAGGTTATCGTAATTTCCTGAGGTAATGATCCAAATGCAGCTTCCCATGCGGCGCGAAGCTTGCAGGCGATCTGACCTGACAGTGTGAGAGGGGGGCGCGGTGACTGCTGGCACCGGGCGCGAGCAGGGCAGGCCGAGAGGAGGGGCCGGACCATGACCGGCACGACCAAGAACGGGGCACACGACGTTCCGCTGCTCGAAGCTCGCGGGATTACCAAGCAGTTCGGCACCGTCACCGCCAACGACACGGTCGATCTCGTCGTCAGGGAAGGCGAGATCCATGCTCTGCTGGGCGAGAACGGCGCCGGCAAGTCGACACTGGTCAAGATTCTCTACGGCATCCTCGAACCCAATGCAGGCAACGTGCTGTGGCGCGGAGAGGCCATCCGGCTACGTGCGCCGGCCGATGCGCAGGCGCTCGGTATAGGCATGGTTTTCCAGCACTTTTCGCTGTTCGAGGCATTGACCGTTGCCGAAAACATCACGCTCGCCCTGCCCAGGGACACCTCCACCCGGGAGGTTGCGCGCAAGGTCCGCGCGATCTCTGCCGAGTACGGCCTGCCCCTCGATCCGGACCGCCACGTCTACCGGCTGTCCGTCGGAGAGCGCCAGCGCATCGAGATCGTGCGCTGCCTGATGCAGAATCCGCGGCTGATCATCATGGACGAGCCAACCGCCGTGCTGACGCCGCAGGAAGCCGACAAGCTGTTCGAGACATTGATCCGCCTCGCCGGCGAGGGCTGTTCCATCCTCTACATCAGCCATCGGCTCGAGGAGGTGAAGCGGATCTGCTCGACCGCCACCGTCCTGAGACGCGGCAAGGTGGTCGCTGCCTGCGATCCTCGCAAGGAGACCGCCGCGTCCCTTGCCCGGATGATGGTCGGTGCGGATATCGACGACGTGAAGCCCCCCGGAGAACATGCGTTCGGACCGGTACGGTTGAGCGTTGCCGGACTTTCGACGACCCCCGAGGATCCGCTGGGAACGGCGCTTCACGACATCTCCTTCGAAGTCAGGGGCGGCGAAGTGCTGGGGATCGCCGGCGTCGCCGGAAATGGCCAGGAGGAGCTTTTCGAGGCTCTGTCCGGTATCGTCCCCGTTCGCCGTCCCGAAACGATGGCGATAGACGGCAAGCCGGTGGGCCGGGCAGGCATCAACGCCCGGCGCAGGATGGGCGCCGCATTCGCGCCGGAGGAGCGTATCGGCGAGGCGGCCGTCGCCCGCTTCAAGCTCAGCGAGAACATCCTGCTATCCGGCCACGAGACCGAGGGTGTCGTCTCCGGCGGCTTCATCAATGCGCGTGGGGCGCGCACCCTGGCAACCGAAGTGATCGAGCGCTTCGACGTCAGGGTCGGCGGACCGGACCCGGAAGCCGGAAGCCTTTCGGGGGGCAATCTGCAGAAGTTCGTCGTTGGCCGCGAGATGCGCCGCGCGCCCGGCGTGGTCGTTCTGAGCCAGCCCACCTGGGGCGTCGATGCGGGCGCCGCGGCCGTCATCCGACAGGCGCTGATAGACCTCGCGGCGCAGGGCAGCGCCGTCGTCGTCATCTCCCAGGACCTCGACGAGATTTTCCAGATCGCCGACTCGATCGCGGCGATTTCGCATGGCCGGTTGTCCGCCGTCTACCCGGCAAACGAGATGGACATGGAGAAGGCCGGTCTGCTGATGGGCGGCGTCCACGCTTCGGAAACCGGGGAGGCCGTGGATGCGGCTTGAGCTGGAGCGGCGGGGCGAACAGTCACGCGTGATGACGGTGTTGTCGCCCGTCATTGCGATCGGCCTGACCCTAGTCGCCGGCGCGATCCTGTTCCTGCTTGCCGGGATACATCCGGCCGAAGGCATCTACACCTATTTCATCTCGCCGGTCACCACGGCCTATTCGGCCCAGGAAGTGCTGGTGAAGGCCTCGCCGCTGATCCTGATCGCTCTCGGGTTGTCGCTGTGCTTCCAGGCGAATGTCTGGAACATCGGCGCGGAAGGACAGTACACCCTCGGCGCGATCCTCGGGGGCTGGCTGGCCCTTGCATTCGGCAATTTCAGCTCGCCCCTGGTCCTTCCGGCGGTGCTGGTCGCAGGCATTGCGGGCGGCCTGCTGTGGGCGGCAATCCCGGCGCTGCTGAAGACCGTCTTCCGCACCAACGAGATCCTGACGAGCCTCATGCTCACCTACGTCGCGCTGCTCCTCCTGGACTACCTCGTGCGCGGACCGCTGCGCGATCCGGCAGGATTCAATTTTCCGGAAAGCGCCCTGTTCGGTCCATCTGCGGTGTTGCCGACCCTGGCGTCGGGTGGTCGGCTGCACCTTGGCGTGCTGTTTGCCTTCGGACTGGCGATCATCATGGCCTTCGCCATGCCGACGACGCTGAAGGGCTTCCAGATCCGGACAATCGGACAGGCGCCGAAGGCGGCGCGGTTTGCCGGCTTCGGGACCAACGGCATGATCCTGTTCGTGTTCCTCGTCAGCGGCGGGCTGGCGGGTCTTGCGGGTATCTCCGAGGTGTCGGGAACGATCGGACAGCTGCTCCCGGTCATTTCGCCAGGCTACGGCTTCACGGCGATCATCGTGGCGTTTCTCGGACGCCTCAATCCGATCGGGATCGTGTTTGCCGGACTGATCATGTCGATCTCCTTCATCGGCGGGGAGGCCGCCCAGATCAGGCTGGGCCTGCCGATCGACGTCGCGAAGGTGTTCCAGGGCTTCCTGCTGTTCTTCATCCTCGCTTGCGACACCCTGATCTACTACCGGCTGCGGCTGTTGAAGCCGCGCGCGGCGACCTGAGGGCGGCGTCGTGGGCTGGTTGGAACCTCTTCTGCTGACGATCATCACGGCGTCGACGCCGCTGCTGCTTGCAGCAATAGGCGAACTGGTTGCCGAACGCTCCGGCGTCCTCAACCTCGGCGTCGAGGGAATGATGATCATGGGCGCGGTCTGCGCCTTCGCCGTCGCCGTTCAGACCGACAACGGATTCCTGGGCGTCATCGCCGGCGCCCTCGCGGGGGCGGGGCTGTCGCTCATTTTCGCGGTGCTCACGGTTTCGATGGCGACGAACCAGGTCGCCACGGGCCTGGCGCTGACACTGTTCGGCATCGGCGTTTCCGGCGTGATCGGCGACGGCTATGTCGGCGTCGATCGCTCGCCGCTGCCTCGGCTCGACGTCCCGGGCCTCACCGACCTGCCGTTCATCGGACCGGTGCTGTTCGGCCAGGACGCGCTGGTCTACCTCTCTTTCGCCCTGGTGATCGGCGTCACCTGGTTCCTGCGCCGGTCCCGGGCCGGGCTCACCCTGCGGGCGGTCGGCGACAACCATCATTCGGCCCACTCGCTGGGCCTGCCCGTGGTACGCGCACGGTATCTGGCGATCCTGTTCGGCGGCGCCTGCGCGGGATTGGGAGGGGCCTATCTGTCGCTGTCCTACACGCCGTTCTGGGTGGAGGAAATGACCGCCGGTCGCGGCTGGATCGCCCTGGCGCTGGTGGTCTTTGCCTCCTGGATCCCCTGGCGTGCGATCGTTGGTGCCTACCTGTTCGGGACGATAACGATCCTGCAGTTCCACGCACAGGGGGCCGGAATCGGCATACCTTCGCAGTTGATGTCGTCTCTCCCGTACCTTGCAACGATCCTCGTGCTGGTGATCATCTCGTATGAACGTACGCGCGCACGCGCCAACACCCCGCTCTGCCTGGGCATTCCGTTCGTAGCCGACCGCTAGGGGGGCCGCGGAGACAGAAACCCGATGTCAGAACCAACAATTTCAACCAGAGGAGCTGTCAGATGAAGAAACTACTCGTCGCAGCGGCCGTGCTCTCCTTGGGGCTGGCCACTGCAAATGCCCAGGAACAGGTCAAGGCGGCCTGGGTCTATGTCGGGCCGATCGGCGATTTCGGATGGTCGTACCAGCACAATCAGGGCCGCCTCGCCGTGGAGGAAGCTCTTGGGGACAAGGTCAAGACCAGCTACGTCGAGAACGTTTCGGAAGGCCCCGATGCGGAGCGCGTCATCCGGCAGCTTGCCGCCGACGGCAACGACATCATCTTCACCACCTCGTTCGGCTTCATGAATCCGACGGCGAAGGTCGCCGCCATGTTCCCCGACAAGAAGTTCGAGCACGCGACGGGCTACAAGCGTTCGGACAACCTCGGCACGTACTCGGCACGCTTCTATGAAGGCCGGTACGTGATAGGCAAGATCGCCGGACGCGTCTCGGAAAACGGCATCATCGGCTATATCGGCTCGTTCCCGATTCCCGAGGTCGTGCGCGGCATCAATGCCTTCAAGCTTGGCCTGGAGTCGGTTCGGCCGAGCGCTCAGATCAAGGTGATCTGGGTCAACTCGTGGTTCGATCCCGGCAAGGAAGCCGACGCCGCGAAGGCGCTGATCGACCAGGGCGTCGACATACTCGTCCAGCACACCGACTCGCCCGCCGCCATGCAGGTCGCCGAGCAGCGCGGAATCCACGCCTTCGGGCAGGCCTCGGACATGATCCAGTTCGGTCCCACGGCGCAGTTGACGGCAATTGTCGACGACTGGTCCGTCTACTACACCAACAGGGTCAAGGCGGTGCTCGACGACACCTGGGCAGCCGACGACACATGGGGCGGCTTCTCGGCGGAGATGGTCAAGATGGCTCCGTACACGAACATGCCGGACGACGTTGCCGCGGAGGCGCGGGAGACCGAGGAAGCCATCCGCTCGGGCGAGTTGAATCCCTTCGCCGGACCGATCTACAAGCAGAACGGCGACCTCGCGGTGGCGGAAGGCGAAGCCCTGACCGACGAGCAGCTTCTCGGCATGAACTGGTACGTGAAGGGTATCGAGGACAAGCTCCCGGAGTAACCCGCAAGGGTCTCGCTGTCTCAGGGCGCCGGCAGATCCCGGTCTCCGGCGCCCGCCGGGCGGGTGCGCGATGCTGACGTTCCTCACCGACTGGCTGAACCTGCTGCTGCGATGGACCCATTTCATCCTCGGCGTGGGATGGATCGGCGCGTCGTTCTATTTCGTCTGGCTCGATCTCAGCCTGCGCCGCCGAGAAAAGATGAATCCCGGGGTCTACGGCACCTCATGGCTCGTCCACGGCGGCGGCTTCTACCATGTCGAGAAATACACCGTGGCCCCGGAAAGGCTGCCCGAGGACCTGCACTGGTTCGTCTGGGAAGCCTACCTGACCTGGTTGAGCGGCTTCGCACTGCTGATCGTCCAGTATTACTTCCACGCCAGCATCTACATGATCGACCCGCAGGTCATGGCGCTCCGGCCGTGGGAGGCGATCGGGATCTCGGTCGTCAGTCTCGCCGCCGGCTGGATCGTATATGACGTCCTCTGCCGCTCGCCCATCGGCGCCAAGCCGGCGCTGCTTGGTGCAGCGGTGTTCGTCGAGATCTGCGCCGGCGCCTGGCTCTTCAGTCACGTGTTCAGCGGACGTGCCGCACTGATACATGTCGGCGCCCTGGTCGGCACGATCATGGCCGCCAACGTCTTCATGGTGATCATACCGAACCAGCGGAGGATGACCGCGGCGCTGATGGAGGGCAGGGCGCCGGACCCGAAGCTCGGCCAGGTCGGCAAGCAGCGCTCAACCCACAACAACTACCTCACGCTGCCGGTGCTGCTGATGATGATCAGCGGTCACTACCCGATGCTCTACACGCATCCCCACACCTGGCTGGTCGTCGCCTTGATCCTGGTGATGGGCGCGATGGTCCGCCATTTCATCAACCGCGCGGATGCCGGCGACGCGTCTCAGAGCTATTCCTGGAGCCTGCTCGTTGCCGCCTTCGCACTGGTGGGGGCAATCTACTACACCGAGCCGGAGGACCGGCGACTGGCCTCAGTGCCCGTTCCTTCGGATTCCGAGGTCCTGTCGATCCTAGATCGGCACTGCACCATGTGCCATTCGCAGCGCCCGAGCCACGAGGGGTTCGAGGAGCCACCGGCCGACGTCGTCCTCACCTCGCTCCCGGACCTGCGGCGGTTCGGGCCGCGCGTGGAAGTTCAGGCCGTCCGCAGCGAGGCAATGCCGCTCGGCAACGAAACCGGGATGACCGACGAGGAACGCGCCCGACTCGGCGCCTGGATCGGAGCGCACGAATGACCGGTGGGCGAATGACGATGGCCGAAGTGAACGCGATGACGTCGCCGCAGTTCGCCGACACGTTTTGCGGGGTGGCGGAACGCTCGCGATGGGTCGCGGAGGCGGCGGCGGCGGACCGACCGTACGGCAGCCGCGCCGACATGGTTGCCGCTTTCGCCGATGCCGTCCGGCACGCCGACCGCACGAAACGGCTGGAGTTGCTGAACGCCCACCCGGACCTCGCCGGCCGTGCCGCTATTGCCGGCGATATCGGTCCGGATTCCCGCACGGAACAGGCGCGAGCAGGCCTCGATCGGTTGACGCCGGAAGAGTTCCGCCGGTTCACCGACCTCAACGCCCGCTATCGTCGGCAGAACGGCTTTCCCTTCATTCTCGCCGTCAGCGGTGCCACGAAGCACGACATTCTCGATGCGTTTGAGGGCCGGATCGGGAATGACGCCGAGGCCGAGTTCGAAACGGCGATCGATCAGGTCTGCAGGATCATCGGGTTCCGGCTGGAAGCTCGCGTCGAGTGACGCTCGGAACCATCGGTTGGACCGGACCCGTCGTCTATTTTTCCACCCGCTCGCCTGCCATCACCGCGATCCGTCTGGTGGTCGAGGGGGTTTGCCCGAACGCCTGTCGATAGCACTGCGAGAAATAGGAACTGGAGGTGAAGCCCGTCGCGACCGCGACATCGAGGACCGGCACGTTGGTGTGCAGCAGCAGGTCGCGTGAGCGCTCGAGCCGCAGCCGCATGTAGTAGCGCGCGGGCGTGACCTGCAGGTAGCGCTGGAACAGCCGTTCGAGCTGGCGCGCCGACAGGCCGGTTCGATAGGCGATCGTGGCGGTGGCAAGCGGCGCCTCGAGATGGCTCGACATGATGTCGATTGCTCGGCGCAGCTTGCCCGGCAGCGGATGCAGGAACGTCTGTGCGCCGAAGCGCTGCTCCTCGTCGGCGGGACGGATCCGGTCGTGCTGGAGCTGATTGGCGATCGCCGACGCCAGTTCGAGGCCGTGATCGCCGGTGATGATCTTCAGCATCAGGTCGACGGACGCCGCACCGCCCGAGGTCGTGTAGCGGTCACGGTCGATTTCGTAGACCTTCGCGGTGCAGTCGATGCCCGGGAACATCTCCATGAACGCGGGCCGGTTTTCCCAGTGCACGGTGCAGCGGTAGCCGTCCAGCAGCCCCGCGCTGGCCAGCAAGAAGGTCCCGGTCGAAAGGGCACCAAGACCCACTCCGGAGCGCGAGATGCGCTGGATGGCGGCGTGATACGCCGAAAGCGGCTCCGGCATCGGAGTGAGGCCGGCGCAGACGAAGAAGATGTCGGCCGACTCGGCGAGTTCGTAGCGGCCGTCGCTTTCGATGGTGATGCCGTTGCTGGCGCGAACCGGGCCGCCGTCGATGGACAGAAGCTGCCATCGGTAGACGGTCCTGCCCAGCAGGCGATTGGCGACCCGCAGCGTGTCGATCGCAGCGACTTCACTCATCAGCGAGAACCGGTCGATCATGCCGAAGGCGAAGGTGCGGGGACAGTCTTCGGAATCTTGGACCACAGGTCGCTCCGGCATCGACAGATATTCCCGATAGTCGTCCGCCGCCCGCCTTGCAAGTACGTCCGCGTCGCGTGGAAGCCTGCCCACTGTCGGAATTCCGATGACCCGCGGATGCAACTCCTGTCATCAGTTTGAAATCCGGCGCCGGGGCGCCGATTGCGATGGGATAGGCCGTGGCCGAGTATTCAGTCTTTTCCCTGATTGGCAACGCACTGACCGGAAATCGCCGTTGGAAGCCGGCATGGCGCGCTGCCGCACCGAAGCCGACGTATGACGTCATCATCGTGGGCGGTGGAGGGCACGGCCTTGCGACGGCCTACTATCTCGCCAAGGAACATGGCATCCACAATGTCGCCGTGCTCGAGCGCGGCTATGTCGGCGGCGGAAACGTCGGTCGCAACACCACGATCGTGCGTTCCAACTACATGCTGCCCGGCAATGCGCCGTTCTACGAATGGTCGGTCAAGCTGTGGGAAGGGCTGTCGGCCGACCTGAACTACAACGTGATGTTCTCGCAGCGCGGCGTGTTGAATCTTGCCCACTCGCCCGCGCAGATGGATGCCTATGCCCGGCGTGGCAATGCGATGCGCCTGTTCGGGATCGATGCCGAACTGCTCGACCGCGCCCAGGTGGCGAAGTTCGTCCCGTCCCTCGATGTGTCCCCCGATGCGCGCTTCCCTGTGGCAGGGGGCCTTCTGCAGCGGCGCGGCGGCACCGCGCGCCACGATGCCGTGGCTTGGGGCTATGCGCGCGGAGCAGATCGGCGCGGCGTGGATATCGTCGAGAACTGCGAGGTGCTTGGCTTCCTGCGCGACGCCTCGGGCAGGATCGTCGGCGTCGAAACGACGCGCGGCGAGATCCGTGCCGGCAAGGTCGGCGTCGCCGTGGCGGGCTCGACCGGCGAGGTCATGCGAAGGGCCGGCATCGAGCGCCTGCCGATCGAGAGCCACGTCCTGCAGGCCTTCGTGTCCGAGCCGCTCAAACCGGTGCTCGATACGGTCGTCACCTTCGGCGCCGGCCATCTCTACGTGTCCCAGTCCGACAAGGGCGGACTCGTCTTCGGCGGCGACATCGACGGCTACAATTCCTACGCCCAGCGCGGCAACCTCCCGGTGGTGGAGGACGTGGCAAGCCTGCTCCTGACCATGTTCCCCGCCTACGGGCGCCTGAAACTGCTGCGGAGCTGGGGCGGCATCATGGACATGTCGATGGACGGCAGTCCGATCATAACCACGGGACCGTTGCCCGGCCTCTATCTGAATGCGGGCTGGTGCTACGGCGGCTTCAAGGCGACGCCCGCGTCGGGCTGGTGCTTTGCGTGGACGATCGCCAACGACCGGCCGCACGATCTGAACGCCGCGTATTCGCTCGACCGGTTTCACCGGGGCAGGGTGATAGACGAGCGCGGCGCCGGCCCCGTCCCCTGGCATCACTGAGGAACTGAAGCATGCATATCGTCTGTCCCTTTTGTGGCGAACGGTCGGTCGCCGAGTTTTCCTACGAGGGCGACGCGACCGTCGAACGACCGGCGCTCGACGCTTCGACCGAGGACTGGTGTGCTGCGGTCTATGACCGGGTGAACCCGCGCGGGCCGCATGCGGAATACTGGCAGCATTCCTTCGGCTGCCGTGCGTGGCTCAGGGTCGAGCGCGATACGCTGACGCATAGGATCTCCGGCGTGAGGCTCGCCGGGCGGCATGCGGGGACCGCGGGACCGGCGGGACAGGGCGCATGAGCGGGTACCGTCTCGGCTCCGGCGGCGCGCTCGTCGATCGCGATGTGCCGTTGAGCTTCACCTTCGACGGCAAGAGCCTGCGCGGCTATTCGGGCGACACCGTCGCCTCGGCACTGCTCGCTTCGGGCATCCGGGTCGTCGGCCGCAGTTTCAAGTATCACCGGCCTCGCGGGATCTTCAGTTGCGGACCCGAGGAGCCGAACGCGCTTCTGACGATCGGGGAGGGCGGACGCGCGGAACCGAACGCCCGTGCCACCACCGCCGAACTGCACGACCGGCTAGTCGCCGTCAGCCAGAACCGCTGGCCGAGCCTCGATTTCGACGTGATGGCCGTCAACGGGATGTTGTCGCCCGTCTTCACGGCCGGCTTCTACTACAAGACCTTCATGGGGCCGACGCGCGGTGCCTGGCACGTCTACGAGCACTTCATCCGGCGTGCTGCGGGCATGGGCGCTGCAAGCGGCAAGCCCGACCCGGATCGCTACGAGAAGTCGCACATGTTTTGCGACGTGCTGGTCGTCGGTGCCGGCGCTGCCGGCCTGTCCGCCGCACTCGCCGCGGCGCGGTCGGGGGCGCGGGTGGTGCTGATGGACGAAAATGCCCATCCCGGCGGCTGGCTCCAGGCGACCACCGGGAGGATCAATGGCTTGCCTGCCTTGGAGTGGGCACGGGCCACCGTCGCCGCCCTCCGGGCTTTTCCCAACGCCGTCGTCATGTCCCGCACGACGGTCTACGGCTACTACGACCAGAACCAGCTCGGCGCCGTCGAGCGCGTCACCGATCATCTCTCCGAAAAGCCTGCACACCTTCCCAGGCATCGGCACTGGACGATCCGGGCGACCGAAGTCGTGCTGGCGACGGGGGCGATCGAACAGCCGGTCCTGGTCGACGGCAACGATGTCCCGGGTGTCATGCTGGCCGGCGCGGTCAGCCGGTACGCCGTGGGCTACGGCGTGGCGGCCGGCAGACGACCGGTCTTCTTCGGCGGAAACGATGGGGTATGGGAGGCAGCGCTCGCCTGTGCCGACGCCGGCATCGCCGTGGCCGCCGTGGTCGATCCACGCGCGCAACCGCCGCACGATCTCGCAGCGGCCTGCGAGGCCGCGGGCATAACGGCGCGTGCGGGCTCCGCCGTCGTCAGGATCGCGGGATCGAAGGCCGTCTCTGCCGTCGAGATCGCGAAAGTGGATGCAGGCGGCCGGATCACCGGACAGACCGAAACGCTCGCCGCCGACATCTGCGCCACCAGCGCCGGCTGGATGCCGGCGGTGCATCTTCACAGCCAGGCAGGCTCGCGGCCCGTATTCGACGATGAGCGGGGAATTTTCCTGCCCGGGGAGCCGCGGGAGCGCTGGCGGTCGGCTGGGGCATGTCAGGGAATATTCGGACTGGCCGCCTGTCTCGCCGACGGTGAAAGCGCCGGTCTGGCCGCGGCAGAGGCGGCGGGCTTCACCGGCGAGAAGGCGCAGGTTCCGGCGACCGACGACAGCCGGGAGCCCGCCCAGCCGTTGCACCTGCGCGCCGTGGACAGCCCCCGCGGCGACAAGGCCAAGATCTTCATCGACCAGCAGCACGACGTGACCGCCGGCGACGTCATCCTTGCCCATCGGGAGGGCTTCCGTTCCGTCGAGCATCTCAAGCGCTACACGACGCTCGGCATGGCGACCGACCAGGGAAAGACGTCGAACGTCGCGGGCCTGTCGATGATGGCCGCACTGCGCGGCGACAGCATCGCGGCAGTGGGCACCACGACGTTTCGGGCTCCCTATACGCCCGTTGCCCTCGGTGCGCTCGGCGGCCGTGAAGCGGGACGGCACATCCGTCCGCTGCGCAGGACGCCGATGCATGACTGGCACGTCGGAAACAGGGCGGAGATGATGCCGGCGGGCGCGTGGGAACGGCCCCGCGTCTACTATCTGCCGGGAGAGACGCTCGAGCAGGCATATGTTCGCGAAGCCCGCATGGTCCGGCAGTCGGTCGGCATCGTCGATGTCTCGACGCTCGGCAAGATCGACGTTCAGGGCCCGGATGCGGCCGCATTCCTGGACCGCGTCTACACGAACATGTTTTCGACGCTTGCCGTTGGGAAGGCGCGCTACGGGCTGATGCTGCGCGACGACGGGATGCTGTTCGACGACGGGACGAGCTGGCGCCTCTCGGAAACCCGTTACCTGATGACCACCACCACCGCCAACGCGGGTCCGGTGATGCAGTGGCTGGAGTTTCTGCTGGCCACGGAATGGCCCGACCTGAAGGTCCACCTCACCTCCGTCACCGACGTCTGGGCCGGCATGGCGCTGGCCGGCCCGAACAGCCGGAAGGTGCTCGAACGGGTGGCGGAAGGTATCGACGTCTCCGGCGAAGGCCTGCCGCATCTCGGCGTCCGCGAAGGGGTGATCGCCGGCAGACCGGGCATGGTGGCGCGCCTGTCTTTCTCGGGCGAGCTCGCCTACGAGGTCTACGTGCCGGCCCGCTTCGGCCTGGAAACCTGGGAGGCGCTGCTGGAGGCGGGCCGCGAGTTCGACATCATACCCTACGGTCTGGAAGCGCTCGGCACGCTGCGCATCGAGAAGGGTCACGTCGCCGGCGCAGAGCTCGACGGCCGGACCACCGCTGCCGATCTCGGCCTCGGCGGACTGCTGTCGAAGAAGAAGGATTTCATCGGCAAGCAGATGGTGTCCCGCGAGGGGCTCGTCGACGCAAGCCGGCTGAAGCTCGTCGGTCTGGTGTCGCGCGAAGAGCAGGGTATCCGGATCGGCTCGCAGATCGTCCGCTCATCGAGTCGCGAGAGCCCCGGTCCCAGCATCGGCCACGTGACGTCGAACGCCTACAGCCCTGCGCTCGGAAAGTACATCGCCCTGGCGCTCGTCGAGCGGGGCTCCGAAATGCATGGCCAGGCAGTCTATGCGGCCGACCCGGTCCGCGGCCGACATGTGTCCGTCGACGTCCGCGACGCACACTTCTTCGATCCGGACGGGAGCCGCATGCATGTCTGAGGTCTTTCCGCTCGCTGCCCTTGCGGTGCCCGGTACCGGAAGTGAGGTGCCGGATACCGCCCCCGTGCAGATTGCCGAAAGACGACCGGGGGCGTTCGTCGAAATACGTCTGTGGAAAGAGAGTCCGAGGCTGTCCGGGACGATTGCCGCGGCCGCGGAGTGCCAGGAATTGCCGGCGCCCGGGCGCGTCGTCACTGCACCCGGTCACATGCTCCTGTCGGCCGGACCCGCCCGGTACTTCGCCGTTGCGCAGGAAGAGGGTCTAGCCGGCCGGATCGCCGGGGTTGTCGCTCCGGGGGAGGCGGCCGTCGTCGATCTGACGCACGGCCGCGTTGGCTTGCGCATTGCCGGACCGAACGCCGAAAGGCTGCTTCAGAAAGGCCTGGCGTTCGACCTGGCATCGAAATCCTTCCCGCCGGGTTCGGCCACGACGGGTGCGATCCATCACATGGCCGTCACGGTGGTCATGATAGCGGAGGAAACGTTCGACATCTTCGCCATGTCGAGCCTGGCCGGGTCGGTCTGGGACTGGCTCACCGATTCCGCCGTCGAGTATGGCTGGCGCGTGACCCAGCCGATTCCCTGACGAAGCAGTACACCCGAGACGTCGTCGCGGGCGCCTATTCCACGCGATAGCCGAGCCGCTCGATCAGCGGCTGGAGCATCGGCACGACCGGCTCGAGATGAGGCAGGTAGTTCCGGTACCGGTAGCGGGACCGGTCGTAGAGCTTCTCGGTGACCTGTGCATAGCTCGCCGTGCGCGCGTAGCGGCGGTTGCCTTCGAACTCCAGCACGGCGGGATCGAAGGGCACGTCGACGAAGTCGAAGACCTCCCTGATCGTGGCCTCCTGATCGTCGACGATGTCTTCGTAGCGCACCGGCAGATAGTTCAGATCCATCTCGCCGCGATAGTGCTCCACCAGTTCGTGCGACAGCAGGAGGTGCTTGGCGGCGGAGTCGAGGGCGTTGGAGCAGTTTGCGCCATGCGTGAAGAAATTGGACATGGCGGACACCATGATGTCGAGCGGATGGCGGATCACGTGAAGCAGCGGGGCCTGGGGAAAGACCAGCGCGATGAGCCCTGTATGGACTTCGTTCAGCGGCATCTTGTCGGTGAAGAGCGTCGTCGACCGCTGCAACACTCCCAGTTGCTGCGCACGGGTCAGGTAGTGGTCGCGCATCGTCTCGAGCCCGTAGCGGCGGTCGCCCATCCAGAGCTCGGCAAGCGCGGCGGGGAAGGGCAGGGGCGAGTTCAGCAGCCGTTGCGAGATCGCCACGAGTTCGTGGATGAGCGGCAGTTCGTCCCCGGCCGCGATGTGGTCCGATGCCGAAAGGGTCTGCTCCAGCAGCGTCGTGCCGGACCGCGGGAACCCGAGGATGAAGATCGGCTGCCCCATATCCGTCCGCGTTTCCGCCCGCGGCAGGACGTCGAGACGTCGGCGCTCGAAGAAGGACTTCAACTGGTCCGCGTGCTCGCGAGCTTCGGCCTCCCTGTAGACGCGACCGCTCATCTCCCGGACCCGCGCCTTGGCCGCCTGAAAGTCCGTCCACGCCTCGTCGTAGCGGCCGAGCCGGTCGAGCAAGCGGCCCCGTTCGAGCCGTTCCATGGGGCGGAGCTGCGCCCTTTCCTCCCCTTCTGCGGTCTCCAGCAAGGCGAGGGCCTCGTCATAGCGTTTCTGCCGGCCCAGGACGGTCGCCCGCAACAATGTCGCTGCCGGGTCCTTGCCTGGTCTGACGCGGGCAAGTTCGTCGAGCGCTGCATGCGCGGCATCGAGTTGCCGGTCCGCCTCTTCCAGGCGAGCCAGGCCTAGCCAGGTCTTTCGGGACTTGGGCTCCAGGGCGAGCGCTTCCCGATAGGCGTCGCGGGCCTCATCGATCTTGCCCTGATTGCGCAGGTTGAGAGCGAGGTTGGAGAGGACCAGGGGGATGCGCTTGCCGGACAATTCGAGGGCGCGTCGACAATGGTACTCTCCGACGACGCCGAATTCGCGCTGCGTCATGACCATCGCCATGAGATTGTGCGCCTGCGGCCTGTCCGGCGCCAGACGCACGGCGGCACGCGCCTGCACCTCTGCAGCGTCCACGTTGCCTTGGCGAAGCTCCAGCAGGGCCAGCCTGTTCATCGCGTTCAAGGCCGTCGGCGCCGCGGCGATGATCCTGCGCAGAAGCACGCGCGTCGCTTGCGGTTTGCGCTCCGACTCTCGGATCATCGACAGGAGCCGCAACATGTCTAGCTGGCGGGGCGCGACCTTCAGCACCCGAAGGGCAAGTCGTTCGGCAGTGGCCGGGTCATTCTCCTGCCAGGCCTTTTGCGCCTTTTCGATCTGCTGGGCGAAAGCCTGCATGTTCTCGGCGTGCGCCGCGGTGTCGCTGATCCGCCCGTCGCCGATCCGCCCGTCGCCGGCCCCGTCCGAGGGGTTCCGGCCATCTGCCGGGATGTCGTTGCCGTCGCCCGGCGTGGCGGCCGATCCGATCTGCTGGTCGTAGTCGCAGCAGCAAGTGGCAGGAAGGCCGGTGCCGCACGAACAGATCTGATCGGTTGTTTCCATGATATGCCGCTCTCGCTTGCGCAAATGAAAAAGGACCGCGTCCTGAGGGGGGCGCGGCCTGGTTCGGGCCTGGGGGCTAGGTAAGTCAGGCCGCCAGCGAAACGCTCTGCTGCACGGCTGCGCTTCTGGAGGGAGCGACCCAGCGCCGCGTTGCGCCGGTATCGAGGGCGAGGCAAAGCCTCACCGCGCCGCTCATCCCGGCCCACAGCGTGGCTGGCAGCAGGGCCCAACCGGTGGTCCAGCGGATCGCGCTTCCGCCTCCTTCGATGGCATGGAAGCCGAAGACGAGGCGCGGGTCGGCAGCGTCGATCCGGCGGACGTTTCCGGTATCGTCCGTGAGCGTGAGGTGTCGGAGAACCACGCCCAGATTGCGCCGATCCGGACTTGCCCGGTGATGGTGCGGCACCCACGACGACGACAGGAGCCACGCCTCTCCGGCAGTGGCGGGCAGGATCACCTCGAACCCCTGGGCAGTAGGATTCGCGTGAAGCACCGTATGGTCCACCTCGAATGCAATGTCGGCCTCGGCTTCGCTGGATTGCGCTCCAAACGTTCAATGCCGATCCAGCATTGCGCGTCTAGAAACACCATTGGGAGACAGCGGGACTAACCGATGAAGCCCCGTTCCCCACTCCATGGAAGCTTAACGCAACGGGGATCTGGGACAACCTAAATGTTACCTAAGGTAAGGCTGACCGCGCCGCTCCGCCTTGGCACGCCCAATCGATGCGTGTCCGGCGGTCAGCCGACCCGGATTGGCGGCCGTCCGAGGCTTTCGTGCTGCAAATTCGAGCCACGGGTTGCAAACGCTGCGTTCGCTTGCGCAAACGCTTGGCGGATCCCGCCGGAGAGGAGCGCAGCCCAGCGCATCGTGCCCGCCCATAGCCTCCCGGAATAAACCGCACGCAGGTGGCGGATGGGGTGTCCATCAAACAAACGGTCTAAGCCATTGATGCAAAAAGATATTACTCTGCGCCAATGACGAGATATCCACAATGATATCCACAGTCGTCCGAATATGCGGTTGTCGTGCTCAATTGCGCCGCACGGGCCGGGCTCGATTGACCTTGAAGCACCCGCAGGATTTCGAGTTGCCGGTGCGCAGGTGATGCCCGCGCACGACCGTTTCGGCGCCGCAATCGCAGCGACACCGCCAACGGGCATTGCCACGGGCGTCGCTGCTGCCGCGTTCGACGATAACCAGCCGGCCGGTGCGCTGGCCGGTCATATCAACTAGCCGGTTTCCCATCACACCACCCCCGCGCCGGAGGGCAACGTGACCATGCTATCGCCCTCCGGCTCGACATGAACCGGCGGGGTAGAGCCGGAGCCCTCCCGCCACTCGATAGTCTCGACCGGGACGCACGCGTCGCACGGCTTGCCCGGATAGGTGATGCCAGCGGCAAGCCGCTGCCGGCGCAACTCGGCCTGTATCTCGCGCCGGCGGCGGTCGGCTAGGGTCTGAGGGTTGCGAAACATCGTGCCCCCTCAGCGCCCGACCGCCAGATTGGCAAGTTCGTCCTCGGAAGGCGCCTGCATTGAGGTCGCCGTGCGCTTAGGGCCGTCCGCGATCCACTGCCGGATATCCGCCGCGCGCCAGCGGACGGACCGCGCGCCCAGCGTCAACGGGCGCGGAAACCGTCCTGCGTCCATCTCGCGATAGATCGTGCTGCGCCCAAGCCGGACAACCTCGCGGACTTCTTTGATCGTGAGCAAGCCGTCGATCTGAGTAGTGACCATTCTGTGCCTCCTGTGTACGTGATTGAGGAAAGGAAGGGGGTGCGCGCTCCCCACGAACGCGCACCGCCCCGCTGGCCCGCTGCTAGGGCAGGGCAGTGCCATCACGGCGGGCGAGGCATCGGCGCGACGAGACACGCACCGACTGCGGAAAATGTGGCCGGGGCGTGTGCATCTCACCCCGGCCGGCTGGCCTCGCATACGGAAACGACGCCAGCGATCCCCGGCCGGCCGAAACCCTATCTTCCGGCCGGGGAATAGGCGCCCGCCGCGCGAACGCGACGGGCTCGGCTAAGCCAACGAGCACCCCACAACTGCCGGCTAGCGGAAGAAAGGAACAAAAAAGGGCGGCCCCGAAAGGCCGCCCCCGCCCGAACGTCGGGCCAGTCGCGATTACTCAGAAACGTTGCCGAAATCGCCGTAGATCAGTGCGCCCGGAAGCGAGACGCTCATCGCCAACCGCTCCTCGGCACGAACCGTGAGCATGTTCTTGATGAAATTGTCGCGATCCTCGGAGGAGACGACGACCTCGGGCAGCATCTTGTCGTACACGGTGGCTGCGCGCCTGAAGGCGCCGACGAGGAAAGCATCGACGGGCATTGCCGGGGTTGCAACAACCGGCAAGCCCCACATGCGCGGCTGCCCGGCATTGTGAGGATTCCCGAGAAGATATCGGCCCTCGGCATCCTTCAGGCCGCTGATGCGCAAAAAATCCTGAGAATTCAGAATGATGCCGCTGGCCTCCACCTCCGAGTTTGAAAGCTGGGAAATGGCCTGAAGGATGACATCCACTTCCGTGTCGCCCGACGCGCTGAACGGAGCACTGAACGCCGTCGCTACTGTCGCAAGCCCTTCAAGATGCTCACCCGTACCGTCGCCGAACAGCAGTTCTTCTTCCTCGGCGTATTCCAGCCCGTAGCGAAGCTCGCCGTTGATGACCGAAGCCAGCGCCGGAGCATCGTCATAGACCTGAACGCTTGCGGGCACCCAATGGGCGATAGTCCGAACCGGCGCCGTCACGGTCTCGAACTCGTACACGCTCTCCGGCTTCTCGGTCGTTTCCGACACGACCGCCGCGTTGTTCGTGCGCGTGGTCTGCCGGCTATAGGTCACGGCGTTGCTGGACGTCTGGCCGGGGTTCAGGAGGTCGCGGACGCGCATACGGCGGCGCGGCATCAGAACCGGGTCGGTGCGGTGATCCGGCGGGATCAGCGAGCCGCCGCTGTCGTCGGCGGTCGTGATGGCCATCTTGATCGTGCCGCGCCGTGCCGCTGCCATTGCGGCCCAATCCTCCGACCGCGACACCTGATCGCCCCAGCTACGAACGGAGCCGCCGCCCCATGGCCGGTCGGCGGTGAGCTTCTTCTCGATATCGAGATTGGCGGTCTCCAGCGCCTCGATCTTGTCGTCGAGCGAATTGAAACGCTCGGTGGTCGCCGTGCCCATGTCGGTCAGGGCGGCCATTACAGTTTCATGTTCCATTGAGATTACCTCCTCAACGAAGCCGCGACCGCCCGCGCTTTGGCGGCGATCTGTTCGGCTTCGATTTTCTGGGTCTCAGGCGAGACGGCTTTGACGGCCGCGCTCGCTGCTCGTTTGGCTCGCGAACCGGACAGCCCCACGTCGCGTAGGACTCTCTCCAACTCCCTCGGAGAGACATCGGTCAGGTTCTTCGCCTTGGATTTCGGCCCGGCCAGTGGCGGGGCCTTAACTTTGCGGTCGGCAAATCCGAGCCGGACCGCTTCTGCCGCATCCAGCCAAGTCTCTTCGGCCATCATGCGGGCGATGCTGTCTCGGGATTGCTTCGACCTGCCGGCGTAGATCGCAATCGCCGTTGTATCGAGCGCGGCGAGGATCGCCCTCGCGGCCTCCATATCCTCGGTATTACCGATGACTGCTGCCCACGCCCTATGGATCATGAGCCGGGAGCCCGTGCCCATCTCGATTTCATCGCCGGCCATCGCCAGAAGGCTCGCGGCGCTCGCCGCCAAGCCCATGACGCGGACCGTCACCCGGCCCGGATATCCGGCTAGAAGGTTGTAGATGCCGACCCCGGCGAAGTAGTCCCCGCCGCCGGAATTCACGCGGAGGGTCATGTCGCGCCCGTCGAATTCGTCCAGCACGGCCGCGATGCCCGCCTCGTCGAAGCCTTCCAGCCCGACTGGCCCGAAGGCATCCAGCGTCGCGCTATCTGCGTTCGCTCGGAGCATCGGCGCCTCGGAGGGCATCTTGAACTTGATGTTCTGGGGCCTCGCTGACGGAAGGCCGGCGAAAGGATTGGCGTCAGTCGTCATCGCGCATGGCCTCGCTATAGGGGCGCGCGCCGTCTGCGGTGACGACATGCAACCGCTCAACGTCGTCGGCCAACGCGAGCATTTGCTTGCACACCATACCGACGCGGAAGCATTTCCCGCCGGCGAGCATGGTCTCCCAAACTTTGACCGCGAGATCGTCGCTACCATCCGTGCCGGGGGTGCCGAAGCTCACGACGTCATCGGCGGCGTCGTAGAACATCCATTCATTCTCAGGGCGGGTTGCCGCGCTTCCCGCCACGACGGTAGCCATTAAGACGGCCTTGAACGGCTCCTGCCCGACCCGCGACAATCGCGCGAAAATCCAGATAGCGATAAGATCGACCGCTGACCATTTGGACTGGTCAGTCCATTCCTTGTACTCGGCGAGTTCGTGCGGCGAGACTTCGGCGAACGAACACGCGGCGGTGTCGTCGAACCGGGCCACGAGCCGGTCGGGCACCTCCGTTGTTTCAGCCATCGTTAGCTCCCTCTGGCGTATGGAAAGAAAAGCCCGCCGCATTGCTGCGACGGGCTCGTAATCGATTTCCCTAATCTTACCCCGTGGGCCGGCAAACTGGTGTACACCAACGATCAGTTAGCTGCTCTGGCCAGCCGGTGGATGCGGTTTCCGGGGGTATTCGCGAGCACGCGGTAGACGGTGCGAAGCCCAATATCGGCGTACCCTTTACCGACCTTTCCCGCGACTTGCCCGGTAGCCGAACTGTACCTTTCGCCAACCGCCCGCAGGGTCGCCGCGCCCATCACAAGCTCTTCAATCGGGCCTTTGAGCGGCCCTAGCTCTGCCTCGATTTTTGGCAAGAGCTTTTCATCGATGGCTTTTTGCTTCAGATCATCGAAAACGCTGTCCCCGTGCCATTCGCGAGGCGTCCCGTCACTGCCCACCGGGGCAAAGTCCGTATCAAACCTCTCGCCGGTTAACTGGCGGGCGCCCTTGTAAGCCGTCTCGCCCGTCTTCGGATCGATCCAGGTCTTTTGATCGACCTGAAGCAAGCCGCGCTCCCACCCACTACCGCCGAGAAGCGGTTCCGACTGTACACTCTCGTAGATGCGAAAAAGCTCGATTGCGGTTTGCAACATCAACTCGTCATCGGACGACTTGAGCGCCTTATGCAGCGGCCAGTTGGTTACCTGTGTCCGCTGGTCGCCTGCGGTTTCCGAAGCCTTCCGATACGCCCGATGATTGGCCGGCGTCGGGTTCTTCTCATAGCACTCGCGTGCCGCGATGGCGTCCGCATACGCGCAAGTCTCCTCATTCGCGGCCAAGGCCGCGTTCGCACTAGTCTCAGTTTTCAATATCGCCCCCACGGGGTTTGGTGTTGCAATTTGCCGCTTTCGCGGCGCCGGTGTCGGCATTACCGACTGGAAACCTCCAAATCCCTCGCGGATTAATGCGTCTGCCGCGCCCGGTACGGTTCGCTGTGGCTGTCCCGTGCCGTTCCGCAATCTAGAAAATAATATTAGGCAATCGGACTCTTGAAAATACCGATCCGAAAAAAAATTCCAGAAGGGGTACACAGTACCCACTATAGGGTACTGTGTACCCTAGTTGAGCGTTTGATATCCATTGCGTGGTCGACAGAACTGATTTTAAATACGCTTGAGGTATTGAAATCTAATCAGGAGTTATGCCGTGAAATCACAAGAAATGCATGAACATTTCGCCGCAGCGATTATCAATGCCTCGAATGAGGCTCTGGCGCGGGGTGCGGATCAGGAAGAAGCAATTGGCGCGGCGCTCGATATCGCGGCGACGCTAGCCACGGAGCACTTCGGGCCGGAGGTCATGGCGACCTATCACGTCCGGGCGGCTGAGGTACTGGCCCGACGCTGCGAGGCCGTTGAGGGCATCGCTCAGGAGGCGGGGGTGCGCTGATCGCAGGTTGTCCCGACCCCGTATCGGAATTTCGCGCACACGCGCGTTGCACGGGGGCGGCGGTCTAGGCGGGCAAAGCGCTGGACTTTTGAGCCACCCCCGGCCGGGGTGCCCCGAAACACATGATGCTGACGTCATACTTGGTATGGTGTCCCGACTCAGGCTCTTATAGCGTGGCAGTTGGACTGCGACTCATAGTGAATGTGAGGGGTATGAATATGGACCGCTTCGGCGAAGGGCTTTTGAGATTCGTCGACGGTCGCAAGTTTGGAACGATCCTCGCCGATCCACCGTGGCAGTTCCAAAACAAGACCGGCAAGGTGGCGCCAGAACATCGGCGCTTGTCACGCTACGCGACGATGACGCTGGAGGACATTATGGCCCTTCCCGTTGCCGACGTCGCGGCATCGCCGGCGCATCTTTATCTTTGGGTTCCAAATGCCTTGTTGCCCGAGGGAATTGCCGTGATGCAGGCTTGGGGTTTCACCTACAAATCCAACTTAGTCTGGCACAAGGTGCGCAAAGATGGCGGATCGGACGGTCGCGGGGTTGGGTTTTATTTTCGGAACGTGACTGAGTTGATCCTGTTCGGCGTTCGGGGAAAGAACGCGCGAACGCTTGAGGCCGGTCGGCGGCAGGTCAACATGATTGCGTCGCGGAAACGTGAGCACTCCCGCAAACCGGATGAGCAGTATGAGATAATAGAATCTTGCAGCCCCGGCCCGCGCTTAGAAATGTTCTCGCGGGGGGTTCGAAGGGGTTGGGAGGTTTGGGGGAACCAAGCTGACGACGCTTATCAGCCGACGTGGAGCACATACGCTTACAACTCAGCCTCAACCCGCCGAATCGCCGCCGAGTAGAGCAGCATCTTCTGGGTCGAACGGCTCAACCGGCTCACCTTCCGCGTCAACGTCGGTTTCACCGAACGTGACAATCGATGCGGGCAGGCCGATAAGCAACAGCGGGCAGGGATTGCCCACCCCCCGGTGCACCCGATCCTCTAGCTTTCTCCAGTGGGTCGTTGCCGCACCATATTTGTCCGCGACGAATACGCCGGACCAAGCCTCGGGGAAGGGTAGGGGATCGCGGTCGCGCGTCAAAAGCCGCGTAACGGTATCGCTCTGGCGCTTCGTCGGCCGTAATTCAAGCGCCGCGAGATCGTCTAGGGCCTGCAACCCCCTGTCTTGGGCAAAACGCAGCACGAAGTCGCGCATGCTATCCTGAAGGGATGTGCCGCGCGTGATAATGACCCCAACAGAAATTGCCCCTTCTGAGTGCAATCTTTTAAAGTTCTCAAGATCACGATCAAAAAATGGGTCTTTGTTGTTCCATTCAATTTCAAGCGCGATGACGCCCCGATTATCGAATGTCCTGACATGATCAATCTCATGCGAGATTGACTCACGCGTTACATCATTGATCTTCTTTTCAATTCGAAACGTGCCTTTGGGCCAACCAGCCGAAGCAAGTGCCCGCCGAAGGCGTTGCGTCCCCTTGGTCTCGCCCCCGCCGGAACCGATTACCTCTTCGATGGGCAATTTGACGTCGGCGAGCACGGTCTCTAGCTCTTTCACCGCCTCCGGAAAGTCCTCTGACAAGATCGCTTTCGCGTGCGAAAGAAATTCCACTTGGAATCCGTTCTCTTTCAGCGTCTCGAACACTGACCACGCCCCCTATCTACTCGATAGATAGCTGAGTCGTGGTATAGGCGGCGAGGGCAAAGACCGGCCCTAGTCGAATAAGCCCCACATGGACTCACTGACGGCCGCTATGCCATCTCCGGTAGCCACAGCGGGCACCCCCTCAAATGCCCGCCTGTGACTCTCTCTGTGCGTCTATCCACGTCCCCAATCGCAATAGCGATTGAGATGCGCGACAAGCTCGGCGCCCTACGCCCCCGGCCGGTCGACTAGAACCCCTCCCGGAGCAGCCTTCTCAAATGGCTCCGGCCGCGCGGTTCGCGCCGGCGGATTGATCCAGCCGGGGGGGCATCCGGCCGGAATGCGAAGTGGCCTCCCCCGTAGGCGGCCCGGCGGCCCGGCGCGGCATGTTCTTTCTGTCATATTGGTTCGCCGGCTTATAGATGGCGAAGCGCTCCGTGCAACTTACAACTTACAACCGGGTCTTAAGAACGCCACCATGCAGGGGCAAAATGTAGATTTTCAGAATCGGTTGTAACTGTTGTAAGTTCTGCATAAGCATATGTTTTAGTTAGCTTTTTCGTGGATACCGTTTACAATCCGCCGATTGTAGATACGATTGTAAATCGGTCCTCGGCGACAAAACCGGGGGACTTGTGGATTTGTAAGTCCCCCGGCCGGTTGTAAGTCACTCTAGCGCGTGCGGTGGTATCCGGCTCAGGTATCGCGCCCCGAACTTGCCGACATCGCCGGCCACTTCAATATGGCCGGTCGCCGCCAAGTCTCGCAGGATTGCGTCGCGCGCTCGTGGCTCAATCGACCGCGTGAAATCGGCTAGACGGCTGGCGCCGATGCCTTTTCCGCCCGCCTTTCGAATGTGCTTGAGGATACGCTTGACGGAGGCTTCGTGTGGGCTGTCCGCCATGTTCTCCGCAATCGCCTTGACGTAGCCCTCGATCAGCGTGCCGACCAGATCGGTCGCCCAGATGGCGTGGCGCCGCTCGATGCTCGGGGCAGGGTTGCCGGGACGTTCGACAACGGCCAGAAGCAATGCCAGTTTGATCGCGTGCTCGCGTGCCTTGCCGTAAATCTCCTGTAGCTGAGCGGCCGCCTTCTCCTGATTGTCGAAGCACTCCCGCCGGAAGTCGAGAAAGAGCCGTTTGGCCGCGTCCGACCACGGCACGACCTGCGCGTCAATCTGCGCCGTATTGGGCACGGCGCCCAGCATGTTGTTGCGCTCGTCAGCACGCTTCCCGACGTACAGCCGTTGCATTCCGTCAATCAGGTGTTGCGGTATGTCGCGCGAGGGGTCCGGCGGCTCGTCCAGCAGGATCGGCTTCCGGTCCGACAAGTCGAACACGATAAACCGGGCCAGAAGCCCGTCCGCCACCGCGCCGGTGTTCGTTACGCCCCAGAAGGCGGCTGGCGTCGTTGTGCCGTAGAGGCACAAGTTTGGATTACGGACCACGACCGCCGCTTCTCCCGCCCGCTCGGTTCCGTCCATGCTGGTCTCAGCATCCGAGAACAGCGACATGAGTGTCGTGCGGATGCGCTGGTTATTGATGCCGGCTCGATCATCGCTGATCTGCCGATAGAGACCGTGGAACTCGTCGATCATGCAAATCTGTGTCGGCTTTTCGACGAGCCCGCGCGCCAAGCCCTGCGCGCTTTCGAAGCCGTCCGCGCCCTGCACCGCGCGCCGGAGGCCGGAAGCGTCCAGAAGCCGCTTGAGTTGCTTCCGCGCGTGCCCCTTGCCGAAAGAGGAGGGCGCCAAGCCGAGGGTGAAGAAGTTCGTCCGCAGGCCGGTCGGGCTCTGGTACTGCCGGCCGATCACCGCGCCGAGCACCGGGATCGACGCGGCCAGCGCAAGCTCGCGCGACGGCTGGTCGCTCGTGCGGGCAATCCAGTCGATCAGTGCCTCCATGAACCCGCCGGGGCAGGTTGGATCGTCACCCGGCCCATAGATTGGATATGGTTGGTCGCCTTCGGCCGTATCTGCGGAGATGCCCTGCGGTTCGGCGTCTTGCGCGACACTGGAACTTTCGACGGTAGGCACCATGTTCGTATTGGTGTTTCTGTTCTCCTGTTCGCGGGTCGGCTGTGTGTCAGCCGGCCCGTTTTTTTGTGCTTCCATCACTGGAAAACTCCCATAAAAAAAGCCCCGGCCCGGTTCGGGTCGAGGCTTTGTTGAGTGATGGCCCGCGCCCCTGATGCGGGTCGCATGGCCGGTGAGTGGTGTTTCATTTCTGGCTAGTTGCCGGTGCCTTCTCTGACTGCACGGGGTGTCGCTCCCCGCTGGAGTTAGGAAATGCGCATTATTGCGCGCGGCGACTTACCGCCTCGGGGCTATCAGGATCGCGTCCAGCGGAGTGGCGCCTTCCATGAGAAGGTCCGCCCAAGCCTGCGCAAGCTCGCGCCGCCGCGCCATATGCGCCGCGCGATTGTAGGCGGCTTCAACTTTGTCCTTTGGCGAATGCGCCAACATGGCTTCGATCACGCGGTGATCTGCTGGGTAGCGCTCATTCATCACGCTTGAGAAGGTCGCGCGCCAGCCGTGCGGGACATGCTTGCTGTGATAGCCGGCCCGGTTGAGAAGGTAGCCCATAGCGTTCTCCGACATGGGCTTGTGCGAAAAGCGCGCATTCGGAAACGCGTAAGGCGACCGCCCGGACAGCGACCGCAGCGCGTCGATGGCCTCCACTGCCTGCCGGGGGAGGGGAACAAAATGATCGCGGGCCGCGTCGTCTTTGTTGGCAAGCCGCATCTTCATACGCGCCGCAGGGACGCGCCAGACGGGTTTCTCGGTGTCGAGGTCCGTCCATTCGGTCCACGGCGTCGTCGCTAGCGTGCCGGGCCGCACGGCCGTCAGGGCAAGCAGCCGGATCGCAAGCTTTGTGACGGGGTGTGCGGTCTCCTCGTCGACACGCCGGAGCATTTGCCGGGCTTCGTCCAGATCGGTGATGGCCGGTTGCCGGCCCTTACGCAGCGGTGCCAGCGCTCCCTTGACGGTGGCTGCCGGGTCATTTTCGGCCCGGCCCGTCGATATGGCATAGACGAACACCGCCGAAATTCGCTGCCGGATGCGCCGGGCCGTTTCAATAGCGGGCCGGGCTTCAATGGCTCGGATCACGGCCAGTACCGCCGGGGCATCTATATCGCGCAACGGGATTGCGCCTAGGTGCGGGAACACGTCGCGCTCCAGTGAGCCGATCACGTCCGCTGCGTGGGTCTCCGTCCAGCCGGGGCAGTTGAGGGTGTGCCACTCGCGGGCCATCGCCTCGAAGGTATTTGCCGCCGCCGTTTGTCCGGCAAGCTTGCGGAGCTTTTTGACGTCGCCGGGGTCGCGTCCGTCGCGAATTTCGCCCCGCGCCCGGTCGCGCGCCTCACGGGCGTCAGCAAGCGATACCTCGGGGTAGGGGCCAATGGAGAGGGTCCGCTCGCGAGCACCAACGCGATAGCGGAACAGCCAGAGCTTTGAGCCGTTCGGCTTGACGTGAAGGGTTAGCCCAGCCCCGTCCGCGAGTTTGAAGGCCCTGTCGGTCGGCTTGGCGTTCCTAATCTTGGCGTCCGTGAGCTTCATATTCGCCCCTCGATATCCACAAGGTTCGCGGACGATACCCACAGCGATTACCACAATCAAGCGGGGTAGAATCTCGGTTTCAGGTTGTCCGGGGTTGTCCGCCGGCATCCCGAAATCGGAATTTCACTAGTGTTTTCAATGACTATGGGTAGACAGGGAGGGGCAATCTGGGACAAACTGGAATCGCAAGGGAGGAGGTAACTGGCGGATGGGGTGGGATTCGAACCCACGAGACGGTTGCCCGCCTGCCGGTTTTCAAGACCGGTGCCTTCAACCACTCGGCCACCCATCCGACTCAAGCGCACATTCGCCGATGCCGCGCTCGGCATCAACCGGTCTTGGCTTGGGCGGAGATCCGGCAGGCAGGAATCCTTCGAATGGCGATGATCTAACTGCATGAAACAGCGTTTTGATGTGTTTTCTTCGGGATCGTGGGAGTGCCAAGGTGTCGTGTGGATTGAACGTCCCCATTTTCGTCACAATTCGGCCCCAGGAGCCGGCCACGTTGCGACTGCGCGGGACGCGTCTTAAGCGGCAGGTAACCACGCCCGGGAAGCTGGAGGCGTGCTTAACGCACGTGTAACCTGTGCAAGGCGAACGTCGCCGGTGATGGGAATAGGTTCGACTGGCCTCCGCTACGCGATCGGGAGAAACCCGACACAGGAGACGTCGACATAGGCGACCGACGGGGTGCGAAGTGATCGGACGGGGAAGCCGAGCCAATATCATCGGCGGGACCATGCAGGACGTCAGGCCCGTGCGGGAGCATTCGGCCGTGATCCGGCTCCTGATTGCCGGGACCCTTGCGGCGGCGGTCGCGCTGCCGGTCGCCGGATGCAAGACGAGCAGCTCCAACAAGTACGGGGTCACGGCCAGCCCGCGCGTCATTCCGTTCGGCCAGCCGATTCCCAGCGGGGGCGGCTATTACAAGGTCGGCAACCCCTACAAGGTGGCCGGTCGCTGGTTCCATCCGAAAGAAGACCCGGGATACGACGAAGTCGGCCTGGCCTCCTGGTACGGCTCGGATTTCCACGGCCGCCGCACCGCGAATGGCGAGATCTTCGATATGGGCGCATTGACGGCGGCCCATCCGACGCTTCCGCTGCCGACCTATGCCCGGGTGACCAATCTGGAGAACGGCCGCTCCGTCGTCGTAAGGGTCAACGACCGTGGTCCGTTCGCCTCCGACCGGGTGATAGACCTGTCGAGGCGCACTGCCGACATTCTCGACTTCAGGTCGAACGGCACGGCCGAGGTGCGCGTCCAATACGTCGGCATGGCACCGCTCGAAGGCAATGACGGCCAGTGGCTGACCACCACGGTGCGCAATGACGGCGTGCCGGTCGGCCCGGTCATGATGGCGGGCCTCACGCCGCCTCCGCCGCCGCCGCAGGAACAGCAGCACGCCGTGGCGTCCGCCGCCCGTCAGCCCGCTGCCTCGGCCAGCCCGGTGTCGATGGGATTCCAGCAGGCATCGTTCCAGGATACGGCCGGTCAACCGGCGCCCGGCTCCCTTGCCGGTCCGGTGACTGGACCGGCCCCTGAGACGGCCGGGACCGGCGGCAAGGTCACCTATCAGTGGGTTTCCGGTTTCGTCGACGCACACGGAGCCGATGCCGCCGTAGCTGCCGCGTTCCGTCTCTTCGACCATCCTTCCGGCGTGATGGCCGCAAGCGTCGGTCCTCCGCGCTAACCGCGCCATAGTGGCCGGTCCGGCGAACGGCCGGAATCTGGCCGCTTTACCAGCTAATCATGGCTTGTTATCACCACGGGGCAGGCTGGCCCCAAGTGATCACGATATGGCGTACTTTCGCGTAGACAGAGTCCGGTTCCCGCGGAATCCGGCTCGACCATTCCTTTCGTCGATTGTCCTGGCGACCGTATTGCTCGCCGCCACGATGGTCGGCGGCGTGGGCCCGGCCGGTGCGCAACCCATCGAAACGTCGGCGCAGAACGCGTTCGTCCTCGACGACACGACCGGCACGATCATCCTTGCAAAAGACGCCGACGTTCCGATCGTGCCCGGCAGCATGGCGAAGCTGATGACCCTCGAACTCGTCTTCCAGGCGATCGAGGAGGGGCGGCTGTCGCTGGACGACGAACTGCTGGTTTCGGAGTATGCGTGGCGCAAGGGCGGCGCCCCGTCGCGCACCTCCACGATGTTCGCCTCGGTGAATTCGAACGTCCGGCTCGAGGACCTCTTGCGCGGCATCATGGTCCAGAACGCCAACGACGCGTGCATTGCGATCGCCGAGGCGATGGCCGGCAGCGAGGCGGCGTTTGCCGTGATGATGAACGAACGCGGTCGCGAACTAGGCCTGCAGCAATCAAGTTTTATCAACTCGACGGGGCTTCCCGGTGCCGACGACGAGCAGACCAGGATGTCGGTTCGCGATCTCGTGACGCTGGCGCGCCACGTCATCCGGCAGTATCCGCAGCTCTATCGCTATTTCTCCGAACCGGAATTCACCTGGAACAAGATCCGGCAGCTCAACAAGAATCCGCTGATCGGGCTGTCGATCGGCGTCGATGGCATGTTTGCCGGATACGACGAGCAGGGAGGCGGCTACGGCATGGTGGCCTCGGCTGTGCAGGACGACCAGCGCATCATCGCCGCCATTCATGGACTCGCGTCGGGAAACCAGCGCGAGAACGAGATGCAGAAGCTGCTCGCCTGGGGATTCCGCTCGTTCGACAAGGTAACCCTGTTTCAGGGCGGTGAGAGTGTCGGCGAGGTCGGAGTATATGGCGGTGAGGAAGGCTGGGTGGCACTGGCAGGCCGCGATCCGATCCGGATTCTCGTTCCGAAGGGAGCGAAGTCGAAACTGCGTGCGCGGATCGTCTATGATGGGCCGCTGCGGGCGCCGGTGGAGCAGGGACAGAGTGTCGGCGTTCTCCAGGTGATGAACGATGAGGAACTGATCAGCGAGGTACCGCTCTTTGCGACGCAGTCGATCGACGTCGGGCCGCTCTACAGCCGCGCACTGGATGCCGTCTACGAGCTTATGGTTGGCCTCATCCACACCGGCGTCGACGCTGCCACCGGCAAGTAACCTCGTCGCTGGTCTGTAGACGCCCGATGGCGCTTGGCAAGTTCATCACATTCGAAGGCGGCGAGGGTACGGGCAAATCCACACAGCTGAAGCGACTTTCCGAAAGGCTTCGCAAGTCGGGCATCGACGTCGTGACCACGCGCGAGCCGGGCGGCACCCCCGGGGCCGAGATCATTCGCCGCACGATCCTTTCAGGACGCGTCGCCCGGCTCGGCCCGTTTGCCGAAGCCCTGCTGATGAACGCGGCTCGAGACGATCATCTCAACGAAGTCATCCGACCGGCGCTCGTCTCGGGAAGCTGGGTCCTGTGCGACAGGTTCGCCGATTCGACCCGCGCCTATCAGGGGACGCTCGGGGGCGTCGACTCCGCCCTCCTCAAGGCACTGGAAAAATCGGTCGTCGGTGATGACATGCCGGACCTGACCCTGATCCTGGACCTCGATCCCGAGATCGGCCTGACCCGGGCGCGCGCGGCGACGGCGGCAGAGGCCGGGGAGGGCGCCTCCGACCGATTCGAGAAGGAGGATATCGAGCAACACAGGAAGCTGCGCCAGGCATTTCTGGACATTGCTCGCGACGAACCGGACCGTTGCGTTCTGATCGACGCGAACCGGACCGTCGACGAAGTCGCCGCATCGATCTGGGAGGTCGTCACGGACAGGCTGGACGTCGCTGCGGACGAAACGAACGACAGTACGGCTGATCGATGACGACGTCGGCGATCGAGACTTTCGAACCGCCAGAAGCGGCATCCGTCCTGCTTGGACACGTCGAGGCAGAATCCGCACTGCTCAATGCCTACAGGTCCGACAGGCTCCACCACGCATGGCTCATCGAAGGTCCGGAAGGCGTCGGCAAGGCGACGCTCGCGTACCGGTTTGCGCGGTTCCTGCTTCGGCATCCGGATCCGGCGAACCCCGCGGTCGTCGAGGCGGCGGACCTGTCGGTTGCCCCGGACGACCCGGTGGCCCGGCAATTCCGGGCAAGGTCGAATCCCGACCTCGTGGTGCTTCAGCGGCCCCGGGACGAAGACGGCAAGTTCACCGCCACCGTCATCAATGTCGATGCCGTGCGAAGGATTGCCCGGTTCCTGTCCACGACATCCGCCAGCGGCGGATGGCGGGTGGTGATCGTCGACTCGGCCGACGACTTCAACCGATCGTCCGCCAACGCCCTGCTGAAGATGCTCGAGGAGCCGCCGCAGCGCAGCGTATTCCTGCTCCTGTCGAACACGCCGGGCCGGCTGCTGCCGACCATCCGCTCCAGGTGCCGGCGCCTGGTTCTGAAGCCGCTGCGCATCGACGAAATCGCGTCCACACTGCGTGCCGCAGGCCTGGGCCGGGACGATGGGGCGCGGGAGATGGCGGCGCGGCTTTCGGGGGGCAGCCTCGGCAAGGCGATCGAACTCGTCGCCGATGACGCCGTCGAGACCGTCGAGGGCCTGTTTGCGATTCTCGATCGCATGCCCGGCCACGATCCCCTCAAGGCGCAGAAGTTCGCGGAGGCGATCGGCCGCCGAGGCGCCGAGGCGCGCTATGCCCTCGCCACATCGCTGATCTACGACTGGCTGACCGGCAAGCTGAGCCGAGAGGCCCGGGCAGGGGCGGACGCGGCCGTTCTTGCGCCGTGGGCGGAGGTATGGGAGAAAGTCACGCGCGCACTGTCGGAGACCGAAAGGCTCAATCTCGACCGCACGCAAACTCTTCTGTCGGTATTCCGGATCATCTCCGCCGCAGCTTCGCAGGACGCGGCTCGCGTCTGACAGGACGCTGGCGGAAACGAACGGTCTTGCCGACGCAACGGACCCGGACCGAACGCCAGCGATGAAGCCGAAATTCTACATCACCACCGCGATTTCCTATCCGAACGGCGCGCCGCACATCGGGCACGCCTACGAGGCGATGGCCACGGATGCGATCGCGCGGTTCATGCGGCTGGACGGCAACGACGTGTTCTTCCTCACCGGCGTCGACGAGCACGGCCTGAAGATGGCCCAGACCGCGGCGCGCGAGGGTCTTACGCCGAGGGAGCTGGCCGACCGGAACACCCCGCTTTTCAGGAAGATGGTGGAACAGCTCGGTTGCTCGAACAACGATTTCATTCGCACCACCGAACCGCGCCACTACACCTCCTCGAAAGGCATCTGGGAACGGATGGCCGAGGCCGGCGATATCTACCTCGACACCTATTCCGGCTGGTATTCGGTGCGCGACGAGGCCTATTACGCCGAATCCGAGACCACCGTAAGGGACGACGGCGTGCGCGTCGGCCCCATGGGAACGCCCGTCGAGTGGACGGAGGAGAACAGCTATTTCTTCCGGCTGTCGGCCTTCCAGGACCGGCTCCTGGCGTTCTACGAGGCGCATCCCGACTTCGTCATGCCGCGCGAGCGCTACAACGAGGTGGTCAGCTTCGTGAAGGGCGGACTGCAGGACCTGTCAGTCTCCCGCACCACCTTCGACTGGGGCGTTAAGGTCCCCGGCGACGACGAGCACGTCATGTACGTGTGGGTTGACGCGCTGACCAACTACATCACCGCGGTTGGGTATCCTGACATCGACAGCGAGCCGTTCCGCAAATGGTGGCCGTGCGACCTGCATGTCATCGGCAAGGACATTGTGCGGTTCCACGCTGTCTATTGGCCGGCATTTCTGATGTCGGCCGGCATCGAGCCGCCGAAGCGGATCTTCGCGCACGGTTTCCTGTTCAACCGCGGGGAAAAGATGTCGAAATCGGTCGGAAACGTCGTCGATCCGTTCGCGCTGACGGACCACTACGGCGTCGACCAGGTGCGGTACTTCTTCCTGCGCGAAGTGCCGTTCGGCCAGGACGGCAACTACAGCCACGACGCGATCGTCCAGCGCATCAATGCCGACCTCGCCAACGACCTGGGAAATCTGGCGCAGCGGTCGCTGTCGATGGTGGCGAAGCACTGTGACGGCACTCTGCCCGAACCCCGCCAGTACTCCGCCGCCGACGTATCGATGCTGGCGGCCTGTGACGGACTGATCGGCAAGGCGCGCGAGGCGATGAAGTCGCAGCAGCTCCACGTGGTCCTGGCTGACATCTGGGCGGTGGTCGCCGATGCGAACCGCTATTTCGCCTCCGAGGAGCCGTGGGCCCTTCGCAAGTCCGATCCCGACCGGTTCGCAACCGTTCTCTACGTGACGGCCGAGGTGCTGCGTCAGATCGGGATCCTGATCCATCCGTTCACGCCCTCCGCCTCCGCCGCGCTGCTCGATCTCGTCGCGGTACCGGAGGCCAGGCGCCAATTCGCCCATCTCGGCGAGGCCGGCCGTCTTGCCGCCGGGACGGCCCTGCCGGCGCCCAGACCCGTATTCCCGCGATACGTCGAGGCCGCGGAAAGCGGGCAGGGGGACTGACCGGGATGCTGGTCGACAGCCACTGCCACCTCGATTTTCCGGACTTCGCCGAAGAACTCGACCATGTCGTCGATCGCGCGCGGGCGGCCGGGATAGGCCGCATGGTCACGATCAATACCCGCATCCGCCGGTTCGACGGGGTGCTGGCGATCGCCGAGCGCTACGACGACGTGTTCTGCTCGGCCGGCACGCATCCCCACAACGCTGCGGAGGAAGCCGACGCAACGCTCGACGATTACCTGAAGGCCGCCGAGCACCCGAAGGTGGTGGCGATCGGTGAGGCGGGGCTCGACTTCCACTACGACAATTCGCCTCGCGACCTGCAGGCCGCCGGATTCCGGATGCAGATCGAGGCGGCACGGCGCACTGGTCTGCCCCTCGTGATCCATACCCGCGAGGCGGAGGCGGAGACCGAGTCCATCCTGCGCGAGGAAATGGCGAGGGGCGGGTTCGATGCGATCCTGCATTGCTTCAGTTCGAGCGCCGGCCTCGCCCGCGCCGGTGTGGAACTCGGCCTATACGTGTCGTTCTCGGGTATCCTGACCTTCCCGCGGTCCGACGAACTGCGCACCATCGCCGCTTCGCTGCCGGCCGACCGGCTGCTCGTGGAGACCGACGCGCCATACCTTGCACCGCCGCCGCACCGTGGCCGTCGCAACGAGCCGTCCTATGTCGTGGAGACCGCCAGGGTGCTCGCCGGCGCGCGCGGCGTCACGTTCGAGGAGATTGCCCGGCAAACCTCGGAGAATTTCTTCCGCCTGTTCCGCCGGGTGCCGACCCCGGTCGAGTACGCAACTGCCTGATGGGGCTCGTCGTCACGATCCTGGGATGCGGGTCTTCCGGCGGCGTGCCGCGCGTCGCCAGCGGCTGGGGCGCCTGCGATCCGGCCAACCCGAGGAATCGCCGACGCCGCTGCTCGATCCTGGTGGAGCGGTCCGGGCCGAACGGCTCGACGACGGTGCTGGTGGACACATCGCCCGATTTGCGCGAGCAGCTGATCGGCGCAAGCGTATCCTGGCTTGACGGCGTCCTGATCTCCCACGACCACGCCGACCACACGCACGGCATCGACGATCTGCGGCCGATCGTGATCCACAATCGCCGCCGGGTCGCGGTCTACATGGAGCCCGAAGCCGGCGAGCGGCTTAAGGAGCGGTTCTCGTACTGTTTCGACGCACCGCCGGGCAGTCCGTATCCGCCGATACTCGATTCCCACGAAATGCTGCCGCCGACCCCCGTCGTCATCGACGGGGAGGGCGGCGCCATCGTCGCCGAGCCCATACCGGTGATCCACGGCCCGTCCGCGGCGCTCGGATTTCGCTTCGCGGACTTCGCCTATACGCCGGACGTCAGCGACATTCCCGAAGAGAGCATCGAGCTTCTTCAGGATCTCGACGTCTGGGTCGTCGACGCGCTGCGGGAGTCGCCGCACATCAGCCATTTCACCGTGGACGAGGCGCTGGAATGGGTGGGCCGGATCAAGCCGCGCCGCGCGATCCTGACGAATATGCATGTCGACCTGGACTACGAGGCGCTGCGCGGCCGTCTGCCTGCGAACGTGGTTCCGGCATACGACGGCATGCGGATCGAACTCTCCGATAGCGGCCAGCCGTAACGTACGCATCCCACCCGTGGGCAAGGCCGGCTGGTTTATGCGGCGCGCGTGGCACCCGGCTTCGGCTTGTAGACGGAATAGCGGTTCTTGCCGGCTTCCTTGGCGCGGTAGAGTTCGCTGTCGGCGTGCCGGAACACGTCTTCCGGGGTCGCGTCACCCTGAGGCCAGCAGGCTATCCCGATACAGCCGCCGATCTTCACGAGTTCGCCGGATTTGACCTTGATCGGCTGACGTATCTGGTCGAGGAAGATCTGAGCGATCACGACCGCACGCTTGTTGGAGGCCGCATCGCTCGACTCCGCCGGAATCAGTGCGACGAATTCGTCGCCGCCCGTCCGCCCGATCGTAACATCATGCGGCAGGCAGTTCTCCAGTCGCCGTGCAACCTCGGTCAAGACCATGTCTCCGACTACGTGCCCGTAGGTGTCGTTGACGGGCTTGAAGCCGTCCAGATCGACGGCGAGAACCGAGAACGCCGTCCTGTCTCGTTGCAGGAGTTCCATGCGCTGGGTAATCGACCTGCGGTTCGGCAGACCCGTCAACTGGTCGTGCAACGCCTGATGCTGCAGCTTCGCGGTCATTTCATTGAAGGCGACGGCGAGCTGCTGCAACTCGTACGGCGCATCGACGATTTCGACGACCCGTCCATCTTCTCCGTTGGTCATCGCGACGGCGGCATCCCGCAGTTTGCGAACGGCACGGAGGATCTTCCGCTCGATGATCAGCCAGGCGAGGAACGTGGAAATGGCGATCACCGCGCCAAAGAGCGCCAGTGTCCCGATCAGCTCCCGCTGCGCGGCACTCACTATCGAAGCGTGGGACACGGCGACGACGACGGTCGCGCGAGCCTCCGGAAGCGGAGCGATCCCGAAAATGCGCTTGACGCCGTCGATGTCCTCCATGGTCATGGAGGACGCATCACCACGTTCGATCGCCTTGGAATCGTATCGGCCGGCCGTAAACAGCGGCAGCTCGATTTCGGTCAGGTCGGTGCCGTCGGCGGAAAAACGCTCGAAGACCCGGCCATCATCGTCATACTCCATCACGACGTAGTTGGAGAACTCGGACCGCCCTTCGCTGAATACGGGCATCCAGGACAGATCGACGGATCGAACGACAAGCCACGTCGTGCCGTCATCCGCCCGGGATCCGTGTACGCCGAACAGGGTGAGGTCGCCGCCGGGGGCTTCGATCGGGCCGATGATCGAGAAACCCTGCTGCGGTGCCTGCTCGACGATCTTCTTCATCGACTCGTCGGTCAGCGGAAGTTCGCCGCTCTCGCCACAGGAAAGCTTGGCGCTGGCAATCAGCCAGACCTTGTAGCTCGTGTCGACGGATTCCACGCACTGGTCGTCGGACACCGTCTGGTTCCGGACCTGCTGGGAGTTGGCGACTAGCAGCGCCTGCGTGCTGGCTATCTGGGTTCTATGCTGCGCGGCGGCATACTTGGCCGCGGCGCGCGTCCATTGCTCGGCCTCGGCAATGGCATCCTGCTGATGGGCGTGAATGAACCGGGCAACGAGAAAACCGGCCGGCACGGCGGACAGGCCGATTATCAGCGCAAGATGCGCGCCCATGCCGAAGCGACGCAGAAAGGGATACGAGAGGCGCATTCAGGTTCCCTTGGGTACCCGTGTCCAAAGCGGAATATCCGGAGAATAGCGACCCGAAGTTAACATTCACCGGGAGGGTTCTTCAAACCTTTGTCGCCGCAAAAGCTCAAGTTCGGACGTTGAGATTGCGCTGGAGGGATTCGGCCTAAGGTGCTGCTATTCATGGCTGAAGCGCTCCCGGGATCGGAGAGTGCGGAAATCGCTGACCTGGACCACCTGCCGCAGTCGGAGCCTCAGGCCGGGCATTCGTTGCCCGTCGAGACGTTGCCGTTGCCGAGAATGCCACGCGGACCGGCGCATCGCATAGGCATTCTAGTTCCATAATATATGTTATGCGACTTTTGGATATGGACCACCCTTACCGGAGATTCGGCGACGGCGACCCGCCTGCCGCTACTCGGGGTCGGCCTGAGGCACCGTGACCGAAACGCGGGAGCGTACAGGTCGAGCACCCCGCCTGCATCTGCTAGGGTCCGATTCCCAGTCCCTTGCTCAAGGAACCGCCGATGCGCGCGTCACGCGACGTCCACACACTCCTCGAGATCATGGCGGCGTTGCGAACGCCGGTTATCGGATGCCCCTGGGATCTGGAACAGGATTTCGGCACCATCGCTCCCTACACCATCGAGGAAGCCTACGAGGTCGCCGACGCGATCGAACGCGGTGACATGCATGATCTCTGCGACGAACTCGGCGACCTGCTGCTGCAGGTGGTCTTTCACGCCAGGCTCGGCGAAGAGCAGGACGCGTTCGATTTCGGCGACGTGGTCCAG
Organism: Microbaculum marinum; assembly: GCF_037855135.1. Lineage (NCBI taxonomy): Bacteria > Pseudomonadati > Pseudomonadota > Alphaproteobacteria > Hyphomicrobiales > Tepidamorphaceae > Microbaculum > Microbaculum marinum. Next base: position 63,333 of record NZ_JAZHOF010000007.1, on the reverse strand, counting down.
GCCATTTCCGAGAAGATGATCCGCCGGCATCCGCACGTGTTCGGGTCGGTCGACGCGACCACGCCCGAGGCAGTCAAGCGCAACTGGGACGACATCAAGGCCGAGGAGAAGGTCGCGCGGGCCGCCAGAAACGGCACGCAGCCGGAGCCCCCGTCAGTGCTCGACGACATCCCGCTCGCCCTGCCGGCGCTGCAGCGCGCAGTCAAATTGCAGAAGCGAGCGGCCCGGATCGGCTTCGACTGGGACAGCGCCGAGCAGGTCTTCGACAAGATCGATGAAGAGATCCTCGAACTGCGCACGGCGTTGTCCGGGCGCGATACCGAGGCGGTATCCGACGAGATCGGCGACCTGCTCTTCACGGTCGCCAATCTCGCGCGGCACGCAGGGGTCGATCCGGAGGCCGCGCTACGCGGGACAAACGACAAGTTCCGGCGCAGGTTCAGACATGTCGAGGATCGTGCCGCGGCCGCGGACTGTGCCTTGGAGAGCACTCCGCTCGCACAGATGGAAGCGTGGTGGAACGAGGCAAAGGCGACGGAATCCGCCGGTCCCGGCGAAACTACGCCGCTCCCGCCGACGTCGCATGAGCGAAGCGTCGATTGAAGTCGTCAAGGTACTTCAGCGGCACATCGACGTCGAACACGATGCGCCCGGTCCTCTCGTCGGCGCGCCGATCGACCACCGTGTAGCGCTCGTAGAGCAGATTCATGGCGGCCCCGTCGGCGGCATCGAGTACCACGCTGCGATGGGCGATCTCGCCCTTCAGCCGCGTCTCGATTTCCTCCAGCAGTTTATCGACGCCCTCGCCCGTGACCGCCGACACAGGGATCGGACGTTCGTCCGGATCGTGCCGACCCGCCGCAGCCAGCAGCCGGTCGCGCTCTTCGGAATCGAGCAGATCGATCTTGTTCCAGACCTCCAGCAGGAGGCGCCGGTCTTCCATGTCGATGCCGAGCGAAGAGAGAACCTCCGCCACGTCGTCCGCCTGTGCCTCGGAATCGGAGTGCGACACGTCGCGCACGTGCAGGATGAGGTCGGCCTCCAGCACTTCCTCGAGGGTCGCCCTGAACGCTGCAACCAGGTCGGTGGGAATATCCGAGATGAAACCGACCGTATCCGACAGGATAACCGTCTGCCCCGAAGGCAGCTTCAGGGCCCGCAGCGTTGGATCCAGGGTCGCAAACAGCAGATCCTCGGCGTGCACGTCGGCATTGGTCAGGCGATTGAAAAGCGTGGACTTTCCGGCATTCGTGTAGCCGACTATCGCGATCACCGCATACGGCACCTTGCGGCGCTTCTGCCTGTGCAGCGATCGCGTCCGCCGGACTGACTCCAGATCCTTCTCGATGCGCTTGATACGATCGAGAATGATACGGCGGTCCGTTTCGATCTGCGTCTCGCCCGGGCCGCCGAGGAAGCCGAAACCGCCCCGCTGCCGCTCGAGATGGGTCCACGATCGCACGAGCCGGCTCTTCTGCCAGTTCAGGTGTGCGAGTTCGACCTGAAGCGTGCCTTCCCGCGTCCGCGCGCGAGCGCCGAAGATCTCCAGGATCAGCCCGGTCCGATCGAGGACCTTCGCCTTCCAGGCTTTTTCCAGGTTTCGTTGCTGTACGGGCGTCAATGCAAAGTCGACGACCACCAGGTCGACCTCGTCGGCGCGGACGATGGCACCGATCTCCTCGACCTTTCCCGTCCCGATCAAGGTGGCCGGGCGCGGACTCTGTACCCGCACCAGCCCCTGCCCGACGATCTCCAGATCGATCGCCCGCGCCAGTCCGACGGCTTCGTCGAGTTGCGCCTCCGGCGACCTGTCAGGCGCCGGACGCGCGCTCTCCCGCTGACCGTCCCGGGATTTCCGCGCAGCGCCGTCAAGCACCGGCACGAGCACGAATGCCCGCGTCGGCGCCGCCTCGGTCAGGTGACCTTGGCCGGACGGCGCGTCGCTGGCCGGCGAGCGGCTATGCCTTGCTGGATCGGTAGGCTTCAATCAGCCTCCGCCGTTGCGCTTTCCTCGGCCGGCTCGAACAGCTGTACAGGCTGATTCGGCATGACCGTGGAGATTGCATGTTTGTAGACGAGCTGCGAATGCCCGTCGCGTCGCAACAACACACAGAAGTTGTCGAACCAGGTGACAACCCCCTGAAGTTTGACCCCGTTGACGAGGAAAATCGTGAGAGGTGTCTTGTTCTTGCGTACGTAGTTGAGGAACGTGTCCTGTAGGTTTTGATTTCGTTCCGCCGCCATGTCCTTACCTCTTGCCCCGCCGCTTGCGATTCGGCGGGTCCTTAAAGCTTCCGGCGCGAACACCGGAGAACCGGTATGCGGTTCCGCTGCAATTAGATGGCATGTCACCACGTCGGGGCAAGGCTCGATTTTGCAGTGCACCCTTGCAGATCAGGAATCCAGTTCCGCGAGCGTGTGGAATTTTTCCCGCAAGCTTGTCGCGATCGATCCCGGCCGGCCGTTCCCGATAACCGCGTCGTCTATCCTGACCACCGGCATGATGAGCTTCGTGGCGGATGTCACGAAGGCTTCCCTCGCCTCCCTCGCCTCGTCCACGGTGAACGGCCGCTCGACGAGTTTCAGCCCTTCCTTCTCGGCAAGCTCGACGACGACGGTGCGGGTGATGCCGCGCAGAATGCCGAAATCCGCCGGCCGGGTGATCAGCTGGCCGTCGCGGTCGACAATCCAGGCGTTGGTCGACGACCCCTCGGTGACGTAGCCGTCTGGATCGACGAACCAGGCCTCGTTTGCGCCGGCGTCCTCGGCCTGCTGGCGCGCAAGCACGTTGGGCAGCAGGGAGACGCTCTTGATGTCGACCCGGGGCCAGCGGTTCTCCGGAACCGTGATCACCTCGATGCCCTTCTCGCCGGACCTGCCGGCCTTGCGCGGGTCCACCGACCGTGCGGTGACGACGATGGCCGGCTCGACCTCGTCGCCGGGAAACGGATGGTCCCGCTTCGCCACGCCGCGGGTCACCTGAAGATACACAAGCCCGTTGCGCACCCGGTTCCGGCGGACCGTTTCGTGCAGGACGTGGCTCAGCGCCTTCCGCGACATCGGCTCGCGGATACGCAGTTCGCGCAGCGAGCGCTGCAGGCGCTCCATGTGGCGGCGCTCGTCGACCAGGTGCCCGCCGAACACCTCGCAAACCTCGTAGACGCCGTCGCTGAACTGGTAGCCCCGATCCTCGACGTGGACGCTTGCCTCCCCGTGAGGAACGTAGCGGCCGTTGACATAGGCAATGCGCGACATGGACTGGAATGCTCCCAAGGGCCTGCTGGATCAGGTGAAGATGATGGCAAGACGGCGCGGAAACAAGTTCGCCCGGCGCCTTATCCACGCCTGACGATGAAGACGATCAGGCCGAGAAACGCAATGACCTCCAGGCGCCCGAGGATCATTCCCATGCACAGGGCCAGCCTGGCCACCTCGCTCATCTGCGCGTAGGCCGGCCACCCGGTCGAAATCGCCCAGTCGCTCGAATAGACCGGACCGACGTTGGACAGCGCCGAAAGCGCCGCCAGCACCGCGCCCTCGTAGGGAACGCCCTCGCTCGCCAGCACGAGCGACAGGGTGATTGCCGCCAGGACGAAGGCCAGGAAGCCCACCCAGATCGCCTTCATCGTCTGGATGTCGTAGGACTGGCCGCCGAGCTTCGAGGGGCGGACGCCGTGCGGATAGACGAGCCGGTTCAGCTCGCGGCTGCCCTGTATGAACATCGCCCCTATCCGGAACAGCTTGATGCCGCCCGCCGTCGAGAAGCTGGCGGCGCCGATCGCCATCACGATCACCACGACCGCGAGCGGGAAGATCTCGAAGCTGGCGTTGCGGATCTCGAAGCCGGACGTCGTCAGCAGCGACGTCGCGGTGAACAGACCGTCCCGGAATGCCGCGCCCGCACCGCGTCCCGCCGCCTCGAAGTAGGCATACCCCGCCACGACGCCGAGGCCGACGCACAGGCCGATCGTCCAGACGCTCTCGCGCTGCGAGACCGCCCTCACCCGCCGCAGGTGCAAAAGGTCGCGATGCCAGAGCACGTTCGTCGCCCCGTAGAGCATGGCCACCATCATCACGACCACGCCGAATGTCGGCACGTATTCGGCGATATCGGCGGAGCGCGGCGAGAAACCGCCGGTGGATATCGTCGAGAAGGCAAGACACAGCGCCTCGAAGGCCTGCAGTTCGGTACTGGCGAGCAGTATGAAGGTTATTGCGGTGGCGCTCAGGTACATCGGGAAGATGTCGCGGAACACCAGCAGGAGCCGGCGCTTCTCGGGCAGCCCGCCATGCTCGATCAGCCTGGAGTGGGCTTCCGGCAGGCCGCCGACGCCCAGCGGCGCCAGCGCGAGCACGACGATCAGCAGCGTCGTCGCGCCGCCGAACCACTGCATCATGGCAAGCCACAGAACGATGCCCCGCGGCAGTTCATCGGCCGGAGGCAGCAGGCTCGCACCCGTCGTGGTCAGCCCCGAGACGGCCTCGAAATAGGCATCCACGAAGCCGAACCCATCGATCGTCATCATCAGGGGAATCGTGGTCACGGCCGGCAGCAGCAGCCAGACCAGCAGCGCCAGCAGATAGCGCTCCGCCGGTCGCAGCCGGCGTTCGCGGCCGCGAAGGCTCAGCATCATCGCGCCGGCGATGAAGATCCACAGCGCAGCGCTGATCAGGAAATCGAGCCCGACGGCCCCCTCCCCCAGTCCGATGGCGACGAGTGCGGGAAACAGCAGGGCCAGGGCGAGGGCAGCCAGGAAATAGGCAAATATGTAGAGGACAGCGATCATGCGGCCGCTGCGGCTCAGAAGAATTCGAGGCTGACCCGGAACATCTGCTCGACCTTCCGGACCTGATCGGCCATCGCCGCCATCACGATCCGGTCGTGGGGCTGAATCTGCGTGTCGCCCCGGGGAATGATCACCTTGCCGTCGCGATAGATGGCGCCGAGGCGCACCCCGTGGAACAGGTCGAGGTCGCGCAGCGGCTTGCCGAGCAGCGGCGACGTCTCCAGCGCCTCGGCCTCGATGATCTCGGCGGCTCCGTTCTGGATTGCGTGGACGCCCCGGATGCGGCCGCGTCGAACGTGCTGGAGCACCTTCGACACGGTGATCTGGCGTGGATTGACGTATGCGGTGATGCCCAGCGACCGGGTCAGGTCGGGATAGCCGCGGTTGTTGATCAGGCAGAGGCTGCGGGCGGCGCCGAGCCGCTGTCCCATCACGCAGGTCAGGATGTTGGTCTCGTCGCTGTTGGTCAGCGCCACGATCGTATCGGATTCGCCGACGTCGGCTTCGCGCAGGAGATCCTCGTCCAGGGCGCTGCCGTGCAGGATCACCGTGCGGCGAAGCTCGTCGGCAATCTCGATGGCCCGTTCGCGCGAAGCCTCGATGATCTTCACCCGGGCGCTGCGCTGGCGCGCCTCGATCTCTCGGGCGACGTAGAACCCGATGTTGCCGCCGCCCACCACGACGACCCGGTTGGCCGCCTCCTCCTCGTGGCCGAAGATGCCGAGCGTCCGGCGCACCTGGTCGCGGTCCGCGGCGAAATACGCCACATCGCCGACAATCATCGAATCGGTGCCGTCGGGCACGAAAAATCGCTCGCCGCGCTGGATGCCGATGACGATCGCCTTCAGGTCCGGGAACAGTTCCGTCAGCTGGCGCAGCGGCGTGTCGACGATCGGGCAGTTCTCGTCGCAGTAGACGCCCGCCACGACGACCCTGCCGTCGGCGAAGGTCACGGTGTCGGTCGCCCCGGGCAGCGCGAGGCGCCGCAGCACCATCTCGCCGACCTCGACCTCCGGCGAGATGATGACGTCGATCGGCAGGTGGTCGCGCGAGAACAGGTCGCGCCAGTGGGCGGCCAGATAGCTCTGCGAGCGGATTCGGGCGAGCTTGGTGGGAACGTTGAACAGGGAATGCGCGACCTGGCAGGCGATCATGTTGACCTCGTCGTGCAGGGTCACGGCGATCAGCATGTCGGCCTGCTCGGCGCCCGCCTGAGCGAGCGTGTCGGGATGGGCGCCATGGCCGACGAAGCCGCGCACGTCCAGGGTCTCGGTGATCGATTGAATGAGTTGCGGGGTCCTGTCGATGATGCTGACGTCGTTGCCCTCCGCCGCCAGCTTCTCGGCAATGCCGAAGCCCACCTGGCCCGCTCCGCAGATCACGACTTTCATCCAAAGGGTCCCCGGTTTCCGGCGCGAGCCGCTCCCGAACGCGGCCCTGCCCCACCAGGGTCCGCCGCGCGGGTCCGTTTCATAGCGCGTTTTGTGCGATCAGCCTACGCCGAGCGTCTTCAGTTTCCTGTGGAGCGCCGAGCGCTCCATGCCGACGAACTCGGCGGTCCGCGAGATATTGCCGCCGAACCGATTGATCTGGGCGATAAGGTACTCGCGCTCGAAGATCTCGCGGGCATCGCGCAGCGGCAGCGCGAGCATCTCTTCGGCGCGGCTGTTGCCCGGCGCCGGCGGCAGCGACGCACCGACCTCGGCCGGCAGCAGTTCCGCGGTGATTACCGCATCGGCGTCGCCGCCGGCCAGGATCATCAGCCGCTCGACGTTGTTGCGGAGCTGGCGGACGTTGCCCGGCCAGTCGTGCGACTGCAGAACCGCCAGGGCATCGTCGCCTATGCGGCGCTTCGGCAGGCCGGAAGACGCCGAAATCTGCGACATGAAGTGGTCGATGAGCTCGGGAATGTCGTCCCGCCGCTCCGCCAGCGCCGGAACGCGCACCGGAACCACGCTCAGGCGGTGGAACAGGTCCTCGCGGAACCGACCTTCCTGGGTTTCGCGTTCGAGATCGCGGCTGGTCGAGGAAATGATCCGCACGTCGACATACACGCGCGCCGAGCCGCCGACCCGCTGGAAGTTCTGGTCGACCAGAACGCGAAGGATGCGATTCTGCGTCTCGCGCGGCATGTCGGCCACTTCGTCGATGAACAGGGTGCCGCCGTGGGCCTCCTCGAGGGCACCGACGACCCTGCGACCCTCGGCGCTCTCGGTGCCGAACAGGGCGATCTCCATGTTCTCCGGCGTTATCGTCGCGGCGTTGATCACCAGGAACGGGCCGGACGACCGGGACGACAGGGCGTGAATGGTTCGCGCGGCAAGCTCCTTGCCCGAGCCCGGAGCGCCGGAGATCAGCACGCGGCTGTTGGTCGGGGCGATCCGTTCGATCGCGTTGCGCAGATGGTTGGCCGCGCTCGAGTGGCCGACCAGACGGCTGGACTCCCCCGAACGCTGCCTGAGGTCCTTGACCTCGCGGCGCAGCTGCGAGGTTTCGAGCGCGCGGGCCGCGATCAGCACCAGCCGGTCGGCCTTGAACGGCTTCTCGATGTAGTCGTAGGCGCCGCTCTTGATGGCGGACACCGCCGTCTCGATGTTGCCGTGGCCACTGATCATCACGACGGGAAGGTCGGGATGATCGCGCTTGATCACCTCGAGCAGCTCGAGGCCGTCGAGACGGCTGCCCTGCAGCCAGATATCGAGGAACACGAGCGAGGGCCGGCGGGATTCGATTTCCGCGATTGCCGCGTCGCTGTCCGCCGCCGACCGGGCATTGTAGCCTTCGTCCTCGAGAATCCCGGCGACCAGGTCCCGGATGTCGGCCTCATCGTCGACAATCAGTATGTCTTTGGCCATTCACGCCTGCTCCAAACTAATATCAGGACACCTCGACGCCCTCGTCCGCGTCCGCCGGCGCGTCCGCGGCAGTGGCATCGATGACAGTGGCTTTCTGACCCGTGCTCTCGATCGGAAAGGTCAAGCGGATCCACGCCCCTCGCCCGCCTTCCGCGACCGCCGGCGCATCCGCCATTTCGATGCGGCCGCCGTGTTCCTCCATGATCCGGCTGACGATCGCGAGCCCCAGTCCGGTCCCCTTCTCGCGTGTGGTCATGTAAGGTTCCAGCAGCCGGTGACGGTTCTCGTTCGGCAGCCCTATGCCGTTGTCGACCACATCGACCACCGCCCAGCCCTCCGACTCGCGAACGGACACCGAGACGTTGCCGGGCGCCCCAACCTCGTCCTTGTCGACGCCGGAAATCGCCTCCACCGCGTTCTTGATGATGTTCGTCACCGCCTGCGAGATCAGGCGCCGGTCGAAGCGGGCGACGATCGGCGTCTCCGGCAGTTTGATGTCGAACACGATCTCCGGGTTGCCGACACGCATCAGGAACGTCGCCTGCTTGACGATCTCGACGACGTCTGCCGGCTCAATGACCGGTTTCGGCATGCGGGCGAAGGAGGAGAATTCGTCGACCATCCGGCCGATATCGCCGACCTGCCGGATGATCGTGTCGGTGCACTGATCGAAGATCTCGCGGTCGACGGTGATGGCCTTGCCGTACTTGCGCTTGAGACGCTCGGCGGACAGCTGGATCGGCGTGAGCGGGTTCTTGATTTCGTGGGCGATGCGGCGCGCGATGTCGGCCCAGGCGGAGGTCCGCTGCGCCGACACGAGTTCGGTGATGTCGTCCAGCGTCACCACGAACCCGTAATGCCCGCCGACCGAGATTTCGCTGGCGACCCGCACCGCGATGGTGCGCTCGCGTCCGCCGCGATGCACCGAGATCTGGTCCTGGATCAGCCGGGAAGGCTGCTGGCGCGCCTGCTCGATGCAGGGAATGAGCTCCGGGAGTTCCTCGGTCAGGGGTCGGCCCAGGAGCTGGTCCTGCGGCGTGCCGATCAGGACGGCGGCGGACCGGTTGGCAAGCGATACCCGCGCCGCCTCGTCGATCCCCAGAACGCCGGCGGGAACGCCCGCCAGGACGGTTTCGATGAACCGGCGGCGCTCGTCCAGTTCCTCGTTGGCCTGCAGCAGTTCGTCGCGCTGGGAACGGAGCTGCGTGGTCATCTTGTTGAACGTCGCCCCGAGGCTTGCCAGGTCACCCTCCTCGTTGCGTACCGGCACCTGGACGTAAAGATTGCCCTGGGCGACTTGGTCGGCGGCGCCGATCAGCCGGCGGATCGGCGACACGAGGCGGTTGGCGAAGCCGATCCCGACCCACACGGCGCAGAGCAGCAGGATGAAGGCGAAGCCGACATACATCAGGCCGAAGGCCACCTGGACGCCGAACTGGCGGCGCTCGAGGCTGGAGAACTCCGCGACGTTTGCCTGGGCGAGCCTCAGGTAGTTGATGACCAGCGGATCGACCGACCTGGCGACGTACAGATACATGTCGTCGTAGGCCTCGAGCTTCTTGATCGCCCCGACCTGGTTGGAGACGCCCGGCGCGATGACGATCACCTCGCCGCTGCTGGCCTGCTCAACAGCATTCGGCGGCGGCATCAGGAACTCGCGCTCGGTGTCGATGTCGGCGCGCAGCACCACGGACATGTCCTCGCGGATCAGGAACGCGGCGGGAAGCGAGCGGATCGCCGCCTGTGCGGTGAAGAACTGCTCGAAGCGTTCGCTGTCGTCGCTGAACATCGTCTGGGCGCGGTCGACGTCGGTCGCCATAGCCAGGAGGTCGGCCCGGATCACCTGTCCGTGTTCGCGCAGATAGGCGTCGGCCACCGACAGCGACGTCTGCATGATCGCCTGCGTGCGCTCGGAGAACCAAGTGTCCAGACCGCGGCTCAGCGTCAGTCCCGCGATGATCGCGACGATGACCGCCGGCACCACGGCGATCACCGCGAACAGGCTGAGGATGCGCAGGTGGAGCCGCGCGCCCGCGGTGCCGCGGCGCCGGGCCGCCCACAGGCGCCACAGTTCCACGGAGACGATGCCCGCAAGGCCGGCCACGAGAATCAGGTTCACCACCAGGGCAGCCGAGACGACATTCTCGTCCGGCTCGATCGGCGTGAGACCGGTCAGGACTGCGAACGTGGCCGAACCTGCCAGCAACGACAGGGCGACGAGCAGCGAGCCGACGATCCTCAGCGAACGGCTGCGCCGGGTCGCAAGGGCCGGGACAGTCGGCTGTCTGGGCTCCTGTAGTGTCACTGACGAAATTCCATCGAGCCGTGAACCGAGGCAGGCGGCCTCTCGCGAAAATTGCGCCCGCAGCCCCACGCCAACGCGGACGGCAGCGACCGATGCAGATCAAGCACAAATGTTGCAGAAATGAGACAAGTTCAAGGCGCTTCAGCGCCCGCCGCGAATAACCTGAATGTCGAGATCCCGAATTTTCTTGCGCAATGTGTTGCGATTCAGCCCCAGGAGTTCCGCCGCACGGATCTGATTGCCGCGCGTCGCCGCCAGCGCGGCGCCAATAAGCGGCTCCTCCACCTCCCGAAGGATGCGGTGATAAAGGCCCGGCGGCGGCAGATTGTCTCCGAAAACCTTGAAGTAATCCGACATGTGCCGCTCGACGGAGCCGCCCAGCGTCTCCTCCTCCCGCTCAGCATCCGCGGACGGCGACGGTGCATGCTCACCGAGTTCGGCCTCGATGGTGGAATCGGCGATGATTTCCTGTGGATAGAGTGCCGCGAGCCTGCGCACCAGGTTCTCCAGTTCGCGGACGTTGCCGGGCCATCGGTAGCGGCGCAGGCGGTCGAGCGCGGCCTGTTCGATCTGCTTGCTGGGAAGGCCCTCCTTCTCGGCTTGGGCAAAGAAGTGCCGGACGAGATCGGGAATATCCTCCGTGCGCTCGCGCAGCGGCGGCAGCCGGATCGGCACGACGTTGAGCCGGTAGTACAGGTCTTCGCGGAACAGGCCCTGGTTGATGAGCTGCCGGAGATCCTTGTTGGTCGCCGCGACGATGCGGACGTTCGCCTTGATCGGCGTGCGCCCGCCCACCGTCGTGTACTCGCCCTGCTGCAGCACGCGCAGCAGCCGCGTCTGCGCCTCCATCGGCATGTCGCCGATCTCGTCGAGGAACAGCGTGCCGCCTTCCGCCTGCTCGAAACGCCCGGTGTTGCGGGTCTGGGCGCCGGTGAAGGCGCCCTTCTCGTGCCCGAACAGCTCCGCCTCGATCAGGTCGCGCGGGATCGCCGCCATGTTGATCGCCACGAACGGCCCGTTGGCGCGCTTGCCGTAGTCATGCAGCGCCTTGGCGACGAGTTCCTTCCCTGTCCCCGACTCGCCGGCGATCATCACGGTGAGGTCGGTCTGCATGAGGCGGGCGAGCAGGCGGTAGATGTCCTGCATCGCCGGCGAGCGGCCGACCAGCGGAATGTTGTCGCCCTCGTCCTCCGGCAGCCCCTGCGCCGGCTTCGGCTTGGGTTCGGCCAGCGCCCGTCCGACGATCGTCACCAGTTCGTTCAGGTCGAACGGCTTAGGAAGGTACTCATAGGCGCCGCGCTCGGAGGCCTTGACGGCCGTGATGAACGTGTTCTGCGCGCTCATCACGATGATCGGGATCTCGGGGCGAAGCTTCTTGATGCGCGGCAGCAGGTCGAACGCGTTCTCGTCGGGCATCACCACGTCGGTGATGACCAGATCGCCGTCCCCTTGGGCGACCCAGCGCCACAGCGTCGCGGCGTTGCCGGTGACGCGGACATCGTAGCCCACCCGCGACAGCGCCTGGTTCAGCACCGTCCGGATTGCGGCATCGTCGTCGGCCACCAGGATGTTTCCGCTTGGCATGACTGTCAGTCCTCGGTGGTCTGGTCGGTATCCGGATCGAACTTGTACATGGGCATGAGCACCCGGAAGACGGTGCGGCGGGGCTGCGACTGGCACTCGATGACGCCACCGTGGTCGCCGACGATCTTGGCCACCAGTGCCAGGCCGAGCCCGGATCCGGACATCTTGGTCGTCACGAAGGGGTCGAACAGGTGCTGGAGCAGGTCCTCGGGGACGCCGGGACCGTTGTCGCGGACGCAGAACTCCAGCGGCAGGCTGACCTTCTCGGTGTTGCCCGGCACAGAGAGACGGACGCCCGGCCGGAACGCGGTAGTCAGGGCGATCTCGCCGTCCGAGGCATTCGGACCGATCGCCTCGGCGGCGTTCTTGACGAGGTTGAGGAAGACCTGGACGAGCTGGTCGCGGTTGCCGAGCACCGGCGGCAGCGACGGATCGTATTCTTCGACGAAGCGGATATGCCGGGCAAAGCCGTTGACGGCGATCTGCTTCACCCGGTCGAGGACGACGTGGATGTTGACCGGCTCGCGCTCGATCGGCCGCTGGTCGGAGAACACCTCCATGCGGTCGACCAGCTTGACGATCCGGTCGGTCTCCTCGCGGATCAGCCGGGCCAGCGCCCGGTCGCCATCCTCGACGGTGGATTCCAGCAGCTGCGCGGCGCCGCGGATGCCCGACAGCGGGTTCTTGATCTCGTGCGCCAGCATGCTGGCGAGCCCGGTGACGCTGCGCACGGCGGCGCGGTGGGTGAACTGGCGGTCGAACTGTTCGGCGATGGTCCGCTCGTGGATCATCGCAACGACACCGTTTCGCTCCTCGGCGACGGGCGCCACGTAGATGTCCACGAACCGCTCGCCGCCGGTGCGCGGCGTCCCGATCGCGACCCGGTATTCGCTGACCGGCGCGTCGCGTTCCCTGACCTGGGCGAGCAGGTCCAGCAGCGGCGAATCGTGCGGCACCAGGTCGTAGACCGTGAAACGGCGCAGCACTGAGGAGCTTGCCTGGAAGAAGGACTCCGCCGCCGCGTTGGCCGCCGAGATGATGTTGTCGGCGCCGATGGCGATGACCGGGTGCGGCAGGGCGTTGAACACCACCTCCGGCGCCGGGGCTTGGGATCCGGTACGGGCCGACAGGGTACTCAGCAACTCGCCGATCATCACGCGGCATCCATCAGTTCGGCGCCGGCGAACGCGGCCGGCAGCAGTGCTGCGACAATTTCGGGGTCGTCCTCGGTGAGGAGGCGCGCGCGCCAGGCGGAAGGATTGCTGCCGCCGGCGCAGCTGGCCGGGGCATGGTCGAGGTACCATCCCAGGTGCTTGCGCGCGACGCGCACGCCGAGGCCCGTGCCGTAGTGCGACAGGATCTCGTCGTAGTGCCTGGCGACGAGGCCGCCGAGGTCGACTGGCGGCCTCTCGTCGGCCTCCCCGCCCGACTCTAGCGCGGCGGCGATCGCCCCGACGATCCAGGGCCGGCCGCAGGCGCCGCGCCCGATCATCACCGCATCGGCGCCCGACCGCGCCAGCGCGGTCCTTGCCTCCTCGAGGCCCCGGATGTCGCCGTTGACGACGACGGGGACGTCGACCGCATCGACGACGTGGCGCACGGCGTCCCAGTCGACCGGGCCCTTGTAGAAGTCGCACCGGGTCCGGGCGTGAACGGTGACCATCCGCACGCCGAGGCCGACCGCCCGCGTCGCCAGTTCCGGCGCGTTCAGGCTGGCGCGATCCCAGCCAAGCCGCATCTTCAGGGTCACCGGCACGTCGACGGCGGTCACCGTCGCCTCGATCAGCCGGCAGGCATTGTCGAGGTCGCGCATCAGTGCCGAGCCGGACCAGCCGTTGGTGACGCGGCGCGAGGGACAGCCCATGTTGATGTCGACGATGTCGGCTCCGGCATCGACCGCCCGCCGCGCACCCTCGCGCATCCATTTGGCTTCGCAGCCCGCCAGTTGTATGACGTTCGGCGAGACGCCATGCCCGACGGTGCGAAGCACCGCCTCCGGCCTGTCGTGAACGAGTTCCTCGCTCGCCACCATTTCGGAGACGACCAGCGTGGCCCCGAAGTCGTGGACGAGCCGGCGGAACGGTGCGTCGGTGATGCCGGACATCGGCGCAAGTATGGCCCGCCCGGCGAGCAGGTGCCCGCCGACCGTCACCCCTGACCGTGCGCTGCCCATTTCATGTGCGTTGTTCATTCTGCCTGCATTTTAGACAAACCATTTCGCAGTGCAACAAAAACCGGAATTACGATTTTGTCATGATATTCGGGGAAGACAGATCGGATTGCCCGGCGTCGAGGGTGTCGCGGAGTGCCAGATAATATGAAAACCGTGGCGGTGATCGTTGCCGGAGGATTGGGCGTCCGCGCTGCCAACATATCAGGCACGACCGGGGGCAGCGAGCCGAAACAGTTTCGCGTGCTCGCCGGCCGCACGGTCATCGACCGGGCCATCGCGCCTTTCCTCGACCATCCGCGCGTCGACGCGGTGCTGGCGGTCGTCCGGACCGGGTGGGAAGACCGGTTCCGGCAGGCATTCGCCGGCAGCGAGCGCCTGCTCGAGCCCATGCCGGGCGGGGAGACGCGCCAGGCGTCCGTTCGCCGCGGCCTCGAAGCCCTGAGCGTGGCCCCGCCGGACCGCGTCCTGATCCACGATGCGGCACGTCCCTTCGTCGACGCGCAGACGATCGGCCGTGTGCTCGACGCGCTTGACGACCACAGCGCCGCGATCCCGGCTCTGCCGGTGACGGACACGCTGAAGCGGGGTGACAAGTTCGTTGAGGAAACGGTTGACCGAAAAGGACTATACGCGGTCCAGACCCCGCAGGGATTTGCCTTCACGCCGATCCTTGCGGCCCATCGCGCCGCCTGCGAGGTCGACCGGGAGTTCACCGACGATGCGGCGGTCGCCGAATGGGCCGGTCTCGACGTGGCCCTGGTGGCGGGCGACGGGCGCAACCGCAAGCTCACGACTCCGGAGGATTTCGACATGGCCGAACTGCTGCTTGCCGCCGAGGCCGCCCCGCCGCCCGTGGAGACCCGCACCGGAACGGGCTACGACGTGCATCGTTTCGGGCCCGGCGAGGCCGTCGTCCTGTGCGGCGTTCCGGTGCGCCACGACCACGGCCTGCTTGGCCATTCGGACGCCGACGTCGGCCTGCATGCCCTCACCGATGCCTTGCTGGGCGCGATCGCTGACGGCGATATCGGCAGCCATTTCCCGCCGTCCGATCCGCAGTGGAAGGCGGCCGACTCCGCGCTGTTCCTGCGCCATGCGGCCAGCCTGGTGCGCCGGCGCGGCGGCAGGATCGTCAACCTGGACGTGACGCTGATCTGCGAACAGCCGAAGGTCGGCCCGCACCGCGATGCGATGCGCCGGCGGATAGCGGAGTTTCTCGACCTCGACGTCGGCCGGATCGCGGTCAAGGCGACCACGACCGAGGGCCTCGGCTTCACCGGCCGCGGCGAAGGGATTGCCGCCCAGGCGACCGCCTCGGTGGAGTTGCCGCTGGAGCGGTCGCCATGACGCCGGAACACGAGCTGTCGACCCGCGCCGAGGGGCTCCTGGAGCGGATGCGCGCAGCCGGCCTGACGGTCGCCACCGCCGAATCCTGCACCGGCGGCCTCGTCGCCGCCTTCCTGACCGAAATCGCAGGGTCGTCCGACGTGTTCGAACGCGGCTTCGTCACCTACTCCAATGAAGCGAAAGCCGAACTGCTCGGCGTTCCCGCGAAGCTGATAGCGAGCCACGGCGCCGTCAGCGAACCGGTGGCCCGGGCGATGGCGGAGGGCGCCATTCGCAACTCGCCCGCAGACCTTTCCGTCGCCGTCACCGGAATTGCCGGCCCCGGCGGTGGATCTGCCGGCAAGCCGGTCGGCCTCGTGCATTTCGGTGCGGCGCGACGCAGCGGCGCCGTCCTTCACGTCGAGAAGCGCTTCGGCGACATCGGCCGGCGCCAGGTGCGGCTCGCAAGCGTGGCCGTCGCGTTCGACCTGCTCGAGGCCCTGGCCTCGTAGGCGTCTAAGAGGCGGAGGCCCGCGACCGCCTGCCGCCTCCTCCGGCCCGACGGCCGTAGACGACGTCGGCGCGCTTCTCGAAGGCGTCCGCGAAGCGGGAAAAGGCCGCGTCGAACATCGCGCCCATCAGCAACTGCAGGCTGCGGCGGCGGAACTCGTACTCCAGGTAGAAGTCGATCTCGGAGGTCTCTTCGCTCAGCGATTCGAACCGCCAGCGGTTTTCCAGGTGCTTGAAGGGACCGTCGAGATACTCGACCAGGATTTCCAGATTGGCGGGATCCAGCGTCACGCGGCTGGTGAAGGTCTCCCGGAACATTTTGTAGGAGGCGGTCATGTCGGCGACCAGAACCTCCCGCCCGTCCTTCTCCGAGCGGCTGCGAACCTTCAGTGCCTCGCACAGCGGCACGAATTCCGGGTAGCGCTCGACATCGGCGACCAGAGCGAACATGTCCTCGGCGCTGTGCGCTACGGTGCGGCGGGTCTTGAAGGTGCGCATGGGCTCAGGCGCCGAGTCCGAGCTTCTGCCGGCGCGCCGCGCGCAGCGCCTCGAAATCGTCGCCGGCATGGTAGGAGGATCGGGTAAGTGGCGTCGACGCCATCAGCAGGAAACCCTTCGACTTGCCGATCGTCTCGAAGGCCTTGAACTCCTCCGGCGTCACGAAGCGCGCGATCGGATGATGCCTGCGGGTCGGCTGCAAATACTGGCCGATCGTCATGAAGTCGACGTCGGCGCTCCTGAGGTCGTCCATCAGCTGGACAACCTCGTTCCGCTCCTCGCCCAGGCCCACCATGATGCCCGACTTGGTGAAGATCTCCGGGTCGAGCTCCTTCACCTTCTGGAGGATCCGGATCGAATGGAAGTAACGCGCGCCGGGGCGCACCGTGAGGTACAGCGACGGCACCGTCTCGAGGTTGTGGTTGAAGACGTCGGGCCGCGCTTCGACGACGATCTCCAGAGCCCCCTCCTTGCGCAGGAAGTCCGGCGTCAGCACCTCGATCGTCGTTCCCGGCGCCCGGTCGCGGATCGCGCGGATGGTGTCGGCGATGTGCATCGCGCCGCCGTCGGTGAGATCGTCGCGGTCCACCGAAGTGACGACGACGTGCTCGAGCCCGAGGGTGGCGACCGCGTCGGCGACCTTGCCTGGCTCGGCGGCATCGAGGGCCTCGGGCAGGCCGGTGCGCACGTTGCAGAAGGCGCAGGCGCGCGTGCACGTGTCACCCATGATCATGAAGGTCGCGTGCTTCTTCGACCAGCACTCGCCGATGTTCGGGCAGCCGGCCTCCTCGCAGACGGTGACGAGGCCGTTCTGGCGGACCACTTCGGCGGTCTCCCGGTAGACCGGCGACCCGGGAGCCTTGACCCGGATCCAGGCCGGCTTGCGCAGCACCTCCGACTCCGGCCGGCGGGCCTTCTCCGGATGGCGCGGTCGGGCCTTGCGATCGGTGACGTTGTCCAGGACGGTGACCATGCTCAGGGCTTCGCTCAAACTTTCAGGTGCGTCAAGCGCAGCGCGGTGCGCTCGACCTGCAAATAGGCCACCGGCGGCCCGATTTCGAGGCCGTGGCCGCTCTCGTTCCGCTCGCCGGCGTCAGGCCAGAATGCGCGCCACCAGCACCACGATGATGGCGCCGACCGCCGCGACGATCACCTGCTCCAGGAAGCGGTTGCCGAGTTTCAGGTTGATGTCGAACTTCTGCGCCAGAAACCCGCCGACCAGCGATCCGGCAAGCCCGGTCAGGATATAGCGCAGCAATCCGCCGCCGCCGACGATGAAGCTCGCCAGCCACCCGGCGATCAGCCCGATCAGGATCCAGACCAGAATGGCTTTCGTCTGTTCGCTCATGACAGGTCCCGCTTGCCTGGAAGTCTCGACCTAGATGTGTATCGCCCGCCCGTAGGCCGACATCACGCTCTCGTGCATCATCTCCGACAGCGTCGGATGTGGGAAGACCGAGTGGATCAGTTCTTCCTCGGTGGTCTCAAGATTCATCGCGATGACGAATCCCTGGATAAGTTCGGTGACTTCGGCGCCGACCATGTGGGCGCCGAGCAGTTGGCCGGTCTTCGCGTCGAAGATCGTCTTGACGAGGCCGTCGGGCTCGCCGAGCGCGATCGCCTTGCCGTTGCCGATGAAGGGGAACCGGCCGACCTTCACCTCGTGGCCGGCCTCCTTCGCCTTCTTCTCCGTCAATCCGACGGAGGCGACCTGCGGGTTGCAGTAGGTGCAGCCGGGGATCATCAGCTTGTCCATCGGATGCGTGTCGAGGCCGGCGATCGTCTCGACGCAGATCACCCCTTCGTGCTCGGCCTTGTGGGCGAGCATTGGCGGCCCGGCGACGTCGCCGATCGCGTAGATGCCCTCGACGCTGGTGCGGCCGTAGCCGTCGATGACGACCGTTCCCCTGTCGGTCTTCACGCCGAGTTTTTCGAGCCCGAGGTTCTCGATGTTGCCGACCACGCCAACGGCGGAAATGACGCGATCGACCGTCAGGCTCTCGGACTTGCCCTTTTCGTCCTCGATCGTCGCGGTCACCGAATCCGACTTCTTGTCGAGCTTCGTGACCTTCGCCGAGGTCAGGATCCTGATGCCCTGCTTCTCGAAGCGCTTGCGGGCATGTGCGGCGATATCCTCGTCCTCGACCGGCAGGATCTGCGGCAGCACCTCGACGACGGTCACCTCGGCGCCCATCGTTCGGTAGAAGCTGGCAAACTCGATACCGATCGCGCCCGAACCGATCACCAGCAGCGACTTCGGCATCTTTTCCGGCGCCATCGCCTCGAAATAGGTCCAGACCAGCTTCTTGTCCGGCTCCAGCCCGGGCAGCGCCCGCGGCCGGGCGCCGGTCGCGACGATGATGTGCTTGGCCGAGTAGTCGCCGCCGCCCAGCGCCCCCTTCGGCGGCCCCTCGGCAGCCTTCACCGAGACCTTGCCCTTGCCGGCGAGCGTGGCGGTTCCCCAGATCACGTCGACCTTGTTCTTCTTCAGGAGGAACTGCACGCCGTTCGAGAGCTGGGCTGCGACGCCGCGCGAGCGCTTCACGACCGCGGCGGGGTCGTAGGAGACGTTGCTTGCCGACAGCCCGTAGTCGCCGGGGTGCTGCATGTAGTGGTAGATCTCGGCGGAGCGCAGCAGCGCCTTGGTCGGAATGCAGCCCCAGTTCAGGCAGATGCCGCCGAGATACTTGTTCTCGACGACGGCCGTCTTCAGGCCGAGTTGCGCCGAGCGAATCGCGGTGACGTAGCCTCCCGGCCCCGATCCGATGACGATGACGTCGTATGTGTCGGCCATGTTACCTCCGCTACGAATTCAGGTCGGCCGAAGCGGGCCGACTGTAAGGTGAATGCCGGATAGCCGGCCAGCCGGCGGCCGCCGGACCGCACTCGCTTCTGGGCCACGCGTCGCGGCCGGTGACGACCTTCGTTCACACGCTCACTCGCACTCGACCGTCCCCGGCGCCGGGTCGTAGTCGGTTGCCCCGACCATCCCGTCCTTCGGCGGGACCGGCGCCAGCGTGACGAGGACGAAGCAGTTCTGCGACCAGACCTTGTAGGTCAGGTCCTCCATCCACTCGATCCTGTCGATCAGGCCATGGTCGGCCAGCGCCGCGGCGACGTCGCCGTCCTCGGCGACCGCGGCGAACTGGCGGGCGCGGTCGTATTCGGGGGCGAGTGCCGCCGACGCGTTGCACATGGGGATCGTCACGCCGGCCAGCGTGGCGAGGACGATGCCAGTAGAACGGATCGGCACGGTCATTCCTCCGCTTTGCGAGTTACCGGTCGCACCAGCAGGACCCAGTCGCCGTCGACACGGTCTCCCGGCAGGGCGAGTATCCTGCGGCGCGCCCGCTCCCGGTACCCGGACCGGCGATAGAGTTCTGCGGCACGCGCGTTCTTGCTGTCGACGATGATGCTCAGCAGCGTTGCGCCCGTATTGGCGGCAACTTGCTCGGCAATATCGAGCAGCATCGCCCCGTACCCCCGCCCCTGGTGCTCGGGCAGCGTCGCAAGGGCGTTGACGTACCAGCTTCCCGGCGCCTCCGCCTCCAGCTCCACCATCGGCCGGATGAATGGCGGAAATTCCTCCAGGTCGCCGGCCGCAAACGTGTCGGGCTGCCGGTAGCCGAGCAGCATGGAGACGGGCCGTCCGTCCACCTCGACCACGTAAGCATTCCGGTACGAAAACGCACCTTGCTCCCGCTCCGCCCGCCTGCTGCCGACATCCAGGGCCGTCTCGCCGAACTCCGCCGCCTGGCCCCAGAGATAGGAGGGAATGCCCTCGCCCGCGAGATCGATCAGGTACGCCAGAACGAGCGCGTCCGACTTTCTGGCGGGACGGATTTCCGGCAAAGGTGGCCTCCCGGACGGACTCGTCGGCGCTCGCCGGCCTAGACCAGCATCGACATCGGCTTCTCGATGTAGCGCTTGAACGCGTTGATGAGCTGGGCGCCCAGTGCCCCGTCGACGGCGCGATGATCGGTGGACAGCGTGCAGCTCATGATCGTCGCGATCGCCACTGCGTCATCCTTGACCACGGCGCGTTTCTCGCCGGCGCCGACGGCCAGGATCGTCGCATGCGGCGGGTTGATGACGGCCGCGAAATCCTTGATGCCGTACATGCCGAGGTTGGAGACCGCCGAGCTTCCGCCCTGATACTCCTCGGGCTTCAGCCTGCGCTCGCGGGCGCGACCGGCCATGTCCTTCATCTCGTTGGAGATGACCGACAGCGTCTTCTGCTCGGCATTGCGCACGACCGGTGTGATCAGCCCTCCGGGAATGGACACGGCCACGCCGACATCGGACTTGCTGTGCTTCAGCATGCCGCTCTCGGTCCAGGTGACGTTCGCCTCCGGCACCGCCTTCAGCGCCAGCGCCAGCGCCTTGATGACGAAGTCGTTGACCGACAGCTTGTAGGCCGGCTTGCCGTCGAGCTGCGGCGCGGCGGCGTTGAGCTCGCTCCTGAGCTTCAGCAGCGCGTCGAGCTCGACGTCCAGCGTCAGGTAGAAGTGCGGGATCGTCGTCTTGGCCTCGGTCAGCCGCCTGGCGATGACCTTGCGCATGTTGTCGTGCGGCACGACCTCGTAGGTGCCGTCCTCGAACATCGCGCGGATCTTGTCGTCGGACGGCGGCTGCACCGCTGCCGGAGCGGCCGCGGATGCCTGCGCGGCAGGCGCGCCGGACGGTGCCGCCTCGGTCTTCTGCGCCCTGGCGGGCGCGGCTTTCGCCGCACCGCTCTCGGCTGCCTCCTCGATGTCCCGCTTGACGATCCGGCCGTGCGGACCGGAGCCGGAAATCGCCGAAAGCTCCAGCCCCTGCTCCTTGGCAAGCCGCCGGGCCAGCGGCGAGGCGAAGATCCGCTCGCCGTCGGAAGCGTCGCCGTTGGCGCGGGCACTCTCAGTCGCCTCGGCCCCCTCACCCGCCGCGCTGCGCGCGCCGACCTCTCCCCCCTGGGGCGAGGTGGCCGCCGATGCATCGGTTTTCTGGTCAGGGGATTTCGAAACGGCACTGCCCTCCACCTCTCCCTTGGGGGGAGAGGTCGGCGCTTCCTCGGAAGCGCCGGGTGAGGGGGTGCCGGCGCCGGACGTCTTCTCCACGCCTTCCAGCGCGCTCTCGTCCTCGCCCTCTTCGAGCAGCACGGCGATCTTCTGGTTGACCGGCACGTCCTCGGTGCCCTCGGACACCAGGATCCGGCCCATCGTCCCCTCGTCGACCGCCTCGACCTCCATGGTCGCCTTGTCGGTCTCGATCTCCGCGATGATGTCGCCGGGGGCGACGGAATCGCCTTCCTTGACGAGCCATTTGGCAAGCGTGCCGACCTCCATGGTCGGCGACAGCGCGGGCATCAGGATGTCGATGGGCATGACCGATTACCTAGCTTTTCTGTGCCCCCTGCGGGGCATCCGAGACTGCGATGCGCGATGGTGTCCAGTTCGCGCGGCGTCGAGCAATTCGTGACGCGGCGGTTTCATCGTCGTAGAAGACTTCCTGAGGCCGGCGCCCGCTGAACGCCGTGATTCCGACGCCGGCGACGTTCACCAGCGACCGATACCCTTCGTCCGCTTCGATGACCGCGCCGACATAGACCCCGCAGTGCTTGCAGGTCAGGAACTCAGCCGTTCTGGCGCCGAAGGTATATCGGTTCAGGTCGTCCGGACTGCGCACCTGAAACACGGTCTCCCCTTCAGGGTCGGAAACGGCAACCGAACCGTGCCGCCGGCAGAAGCCGCACTGGCAGGCATGTACGCGCAGGTCATCGGGCGGCCTGCTCAGTCGCATCGCCACCCGAACCGCGCCACAATGGCACCGGCCGCTGAGCTCCACTGCCATCTCCTCAATCGGCGTAACTCACCGCCTTCACCGCCTCGATGACCTCCTTGACGGAGGGCAGCGCCAGTTTCTCCAGGTTTGCCGCATACGGCATCGGCACGTCCTTGCCGGTGACCCGAAGGACCGGCGCGTCGAGCCAGTCGAAGGCCTTCTCCATCAGTTCGGCGGCGATCTGGGAGGACACCGAACACTGCGGCCAGGCCTCCTCGACCGTGACGCAGCGGCCGGTCTTCCTGACCGACTTTATGACCGTGTCCATGTCCATCGGCCGGATGGTCCTGAGGTCGATCACCTCCGCGTCGATGCCCTCGCCCTTCAGTTCCTCGGCGGCCTTCAGCGCATAGGTCATGCCGATGCCCCAGGAGACGATCGTCGCGTCCTTGCCGGTCTTGGCGACCTTCGCCTTGCCGATCGGCAGCACGAAGTCGTCGATGCGCGGCACCGGGAAGGTGTGGCCGTAGAGGATCTCGTTCTCCAGGAACACCACCGGGTTGGGATTGCGGATCGCGGCCTTCAGCAGGCCTTTGGCGTCGGCTGCCGTATACGGCTGCACGACGATCAGGCCGGGCACCTGGCCGTACCAGGCGGCGTAGTCCTGGCTGTGCTGGGCGGCGACGCGCGACGCCGCGCCGTTCGGTCCGCGGAACACGATCGAGCAGGTGATCTGGCCGCCGGACATGTAGTGGGTCTTGGCGGCCGAGTTGATGATCTGGTCCATCGCCTGCATGGCGAAGTTGAAGGTCATGAACTCGACGATCGGCTTCAGGCCGGCCATCGCCGCGCCGACGCCAAGACCGGTAAAGCCGTGTTCGGTGATCGGGGTATCGACGACCCGGCGCGGGCCGAACTCGTCGAGCAGCCCCTGCGAGATCTTGTAGGCGCCCTGGTATTCGGCGACTTCCTCGCCCATCAGGAAGACGTTCTCGTCCTTGCGCATCTCCTCGGCCATCGCGTCGCGCAAGGCTTCCCGGACGGTGATCTCGTCGGTCTCGGTGCCGGCGGGAAACTCGGGCTCCTCCTCCGGCTGCATCTTGGGCTGCTGGCCGACGACGCTGGCCGAGCTCTTGGCGTCCGCCTCCGGCGCCTTCTCGGCCTTCTCGACCTTGCGGTCCTCTGCCTTCGGCTTCTCTGCCGTCTCTTCGGCCGCCGGCTCCTGTGCCTGCGGCGCCTCGGCCTCGGCACCGTCGAGCGCGCTTTCGTCCTCGCCCTCCGACAGGATCATCGCGATCGGCGTGTTGACCTTGACGCCCTCGGTGCCCTCGGCGACGAGGATCTTGCCGAGCGTGCCCTCGTCGACCGCCTCGACCTCCATGGTCGCCTTGTCGGTTTCGATCTCGGCGATCACGTCGCCGCTCTCGACCGTGTCGCCCTCCTTCTTCAGCCACTTGGCGAGCGTGCCCTCTTCCATCGTGGGAGAGAGCGCGGGCATGAGTACCTGTACCGGCATCGTCTCGTCCCCTAGCGAAGTACGTCGGTCCAGAGCTCGGAGGCATCCGGCTCGGGATCGGTCTGGGCGAATTCGGCGGCTTCGTTGATGATCGCGCGGACCTCCTTGTCGATCGCCTTCAGGTCGTCCTCGGTCGCCTCGTGGTCGCCGATCAGGCGTGCCTTGACCTGCTCGATCGGGTCGTGCTCCTGGCGCATCTTCTGCACCTCGTCCTTGGTGCGGTACTTGGCGGGATCGGACATCGAGTGGCCGCGATAGCGGTAGGTCAGCATTTCCAGGATGAACGGACCGTTGCCGTCGCGGCACCAGGCGGCCGCCTTCTCGCCGGCAGCGTGGACCGCACGCACGTCCATGCCGTCGACCTGCTCGCCGGGAATGTCGAACGATGCGCCGCGGTGCGACAGGTCGGTTGTCGCGGACGCGCGGCTGACGCTGGTGCCCATGCCGTACTTGTTGTTCTCGATGATGTAGATGATCGGCAGGTGCCAGAGCTTGGCCATGTTGAAGCTCTCGTAGACCTGCCCCTGGTTGGCGGCGCCGTCACCGAAATAGGTGAAGCTGACATTGTCGTTGCCGCGATACTTGTTGGCGAAGGCGAGGCCCGTGCCCAGAGACACCTGTCCGCCGACGATGCCGTGTCCGCCGAAGAATCCCTTCTCGACGGAGAACATGTGCATCGAGCCGCCCTTGCCCTTGGAATAGCCGCCGCGGCGTCCGGTCAGCTCGGCCATGACGCCCTTGGGGTCCATGCCGCAGGCCAGCATGTGGCCGTGGTCGCGGTAGCCGGTGATCACCTGGTCGCCTTCCTTGGCGACCATCTGCATGCCGGTGACGACCGCTTCCTGGCCGATGTAGAGATGGCAGAACCCGCCGATCAGGCCCATCCCGTACATCTGTCCGGCCTTTTCCTCGAAACGCCGGATCAGCAGCATCTCGCGATAGGCCTCGAACTCCTGTTCGGTGGTGAAGTCCGTCGCCGGACTGCCGGCGAGCGACTTCTTCGTGGGTTTTCGACCCTTCGACGAGGCCGATCTGGATTTCGATGGGGATTTCGCCGCCGCGGTGCGGCGGGAGCCGGATTTGGCACTGGACGTCATGCCATCCTCCCTGTGAGCCCGGATTGTTGCTCAACAGGTAGCGCACCCCGCCCCGAAAGGCCAGCACGAACCGCTTTTCCCGGAGGGAAACAATCTCTTGAAAGATTTGAGGAAATTAACTTCGAACCGGAATTCGGTTAAACTCCGATTGTGGAATTTCCAGCGATCTCAGCGCTCCGCGCGCATGATCACGATGTCGTTGGGGTGGGCGACATTGAGGAGAACGCGTGCGCGCTCCTCCAGCATGTCCGGATCGAGGCTCTCCGGCCTCAGCAGCGCGACGTGCTGTTCCAGAATGTCGCGCTCCTTGCGCAGGTCGGCCAGTTCCTTCTCCAGCACCGCGACCTCGGCCTCGCGCTGTTGCGACGCCCAGAATCCACGGGCCCCGTTGAGCCCGTGATAGACGAAATAGCCGATGACGGCGATGCCGATGATCGGGATCAGGATCCCCGCCGTCGAATAGCGGACGGTACGCCGCGCCATGACAAGTTACTCCGCGCCAAGCCGATGCGTATCATCGCCCACAGGCGTTAAGTGCGGATTAACCGTCACGCACCCGGCCGATCGGCCCCGGGTGCCATCGATCAGGGTTGCTATCGGCGAAGCGCGGCCTTCCCGGCATATTTCGCCGTGGGGCCGAGTTCCTCCTCGATCCGCAGGAGCTGGTTGTATTTCGACAGCCGGTCGGAGCGCGCCAGCGAGCCGGTCTTGATCTGTCCGCAATTGGTCGCGACCGCGAGGTCGGCGATGGTCGAGTCCTCGGTCTCGCCGGACCGGTGCGACATCACCGCCCGGTAGCCGGCCCGGTGCGCCATGTCGACGGCGTCGAGCGTCTCGGTCAGCGAGCCGATCTGGTTGACCTTGACCAGGATCGCGTTGCCGACCCCCTTGTCGATGCCGGTGGACAGGCGCTCGGTGTTGGTGACGAACAGGTCGTCGCCGACGAGCTGGCAGCGGTCGCCGATCCTGTCGGTCAGCATCTTCCAGCCGTCCCAGTCATCCTCGCCCATGCCGTCCTCGATCGAGACGATCGGATAGGCGTCGACGAGGCCGGCGAGGTAGTCGACCATCTGCGCCGGGTCGAGGCTCCGGCCCTCGCCTTCCAGTTCGTACTTGCCGTTCTTGAAGAACTCGGTCGAGGCGGCATCGAGGGCAAGCATCACGTCTTCGCCGGGCTTCAGTCCGGCCGCCTCGATCGAGGAGACGATGAAGTCGAGCGCCTCCTGAGCTGATTTCAGTCCCGGCGCGAAGCCACCCTCGTCGCCGACATTGGTGTTGTGGCCGGCCTTCTTGAGGGCGCCCTTCAGCGTGTGGAACACCTCGGCGCCCATCCGGAGCCCCTCCGCGAAGGTGTCGGCGCCGACCGGCATGATCATGAATTCCTGGATGTCGATCGGATTGTCGGCATGGGCGCCGCCGTTGACGATGTTCATCATCGGCACGGGCAGCACGCGGGCGCCGACGCCGCCGACATAGCGGTAGAGCGGAAGGCCGGTCGCGTCGGCCGCGGCTCGCGCCGTCGCGAGCGACACGCCGAGGATCGCGTTGGCGCCGAGGCGGCCCTTGTTGGGAGTCCCGTCGAGCGCGATCATCGTGTGGTCGATGTGGACCTGTTCCTCTGCGTCCATGCCCGACAGCGCATCGAAGATATCTCCGTTGACCGCGTCGACGGCCTGTTGCACGCCCTTGCCGAGGTACCGTCCGCCGCCGTCGCGCAGCTCGACGGCCTCGTGCGCGCCCGTCGACGCACCCGAAGGCACCGCTGCCCTGCCGACGGTCCCGTCCTCCAGGACGACGTCGACCTCGACGGTGGGATTGCCACGGCTGTCGAGAATCTCGCGGCCGATGATGTCGATGATGGCGGTCATGGTGCCCCTTCCGGATTGGCGGATTTCTCCGATGGGCTAATAAAGGAGCCGCTGGCGACAGAAAAGGCCAATCGGCGCATAAAGCCGCAGCATCGGCGCGCCGGCTTGCATTCCGGTCTGCCTTTCGGCAGCTATGCCGGCGGAGATCGCACCATGACCGAAGACATGCAGCTCGGGCGCCCCGTCCCGGTTCCCGCTTCCCCCGACGAGGCCGTGCTCGACCGGGTCCCGAACCCGCATCCCGGCACCGATTACGTCACCCGCTTCACCTGCCCGGAATTCACCTCGCTGTGCCCGGTCACCGGGCAGCCGGACTTCGCCCACATCGTCATCGACTATGTGCCCGGCGACTGGCTGGTCGAATCGAAATCGCTGAAGCTGTTCATGGTGTCGTTCAGGAACCACGCCGCGTTCCACGAGGACTGCACGGTCGGCATCGGCAAGCGCCTCGTCGCGCGGCTGGAACCGCGCTGGCTCAGGATCGGCGGCTACTGGTTTCCGCGCGGCGGCATCCCGATCGACGTCTTCTGGCAGACCGGGAATCCGCCCGAGGGCCTCTGGATACCCGACCAGGGCGTGTCGCCGTACCGCGGACGAGGTTAGGCAAGCGTCGAGAGGACTGCGTCGACTGTCGCAATCGTCGCGAACTCGCCGCTCAGGATCGCCAGTTCCACGTCGTGAACCGTTTGCGCCGGAACGGTCGGCCCGTCGGGCGATCGCCGGTCGTTGGCGAAACAGGCATCTGCGGCAAGTGTGACGCGGAACCCGAGGTTGGCGGCCATGCGCACCGGCGTCGAGACGCAGTGATCCGTCGTCGCCCCGGCGACGATCAGGTGCCGGATCCCGGCGGTTCGCAATGCGGCTTCCAGCCCCGTGCCGATGAATGCGCTGTTGATGGTCTTGGCGAAGACCGGCTCGCCGGCGTCGGGCGCCGCGCAATCCATCACGTCATGGCCGGGCTGGCCGGCCCGCAACGGCGATCCCGGTGTGAGCGAGTCGTGGCGGACGTGGAACACGGGCAGACGGGCATCTCGACAGCCGGCCAGAAGTCTGCCGACGTTGTCCTCCGCATCCGGATTGTTGCGCCGACCCATGTCGGGGCCTGCGAATGCCTTCTGAAGGTCGATCAGTACAAGGGCCGCGTCAGGCATCGATGGACTTGGCCACCCGGTCGAACTGCATCAGCCGCTCGACGAGCGCCGGCAGGTCCTTCATTGCGATCATGTTCGGTCCGTCGGAGGGCGCGTTGTCGGGATCGGGATGCGTCTCGATGAAGACGCCGGCCACTCCGACCGCCACGGCGGCGCGGGCCAGCACCGGCACGAACTCGCGCTGGCCGCCCGATGACGTCCCCTGCCCGCCCGGCTGCTGTACCGAATGGGTCGCATCGAAGATCACCGGCGCGCCGAAGCCGGCCAGGATCGGCAGCGCCCGCATGTCGGTAACGAGCGTGTTGTAGCCGAAGCTCGCGCCGCGCTCGGTGACGAGCACGTTCGGATTGCCGAAGCCCGTCACCTTGTCGACGACATTCTTCATGTCCCATGGCGCCAGGAACTGGCCCTTCTTGACGTTGACGGCCCGGCCGGTCTCGGCGGCGGCCTTCAGCAGGTCGGTCTGACGGCACAGGAAGGCGGGGATCTGCAGGATGTCGACCACCTCTGCGACCCGGGCGCATTGCCAGGTCTCGTGTACGTCGGTGAGCACCGGCAGGCCGGTAGTCTCCCTTATCTCAGCGAAGATCGGCAGCGACGCCTCGAGCCCGATGCCCCTGGCGCCCGCGGCGCTGGTCCGGTTCGCCTTGTCGTAGGAGGACTTGTAGACGAGCCCGATGCCGAGCCTGCCGGCCAGCTCCTTCAGCGCCTGCGCCGTCTCGAGCGCGTGCTGGCGGCCTTCCATCTGGCACGGCCCCGCGATCAGGCAGAGCGGCCTGTCGTTGCCGAAGGTCGCCGACCCGACGCTGACGGTTGAATTGGTACGGGACATGCTGTCTCCCGGGGTTTCCGCCTAGGCCGTCCTATGGCGCGCGGAGGCTGTGTACGTCAATCCGCGGGAAGTCGCGAGACCAGTTGCGCGACGGCCTCGTCCAGCCCGCGGCCGGCCGTATCGATCACCAGGTCGGCGCTCTCCCACGGCTCGTAGCGTCGCGCCAGCACGTCATCCCACGTCGGCAGCCGGAGTCCCGGCACGTCGGGCCGCCGCGTCTCTATGCGGCGGCGATGTTCGTCGGCGTCGGAACAGACGATCTCGACCTCGATGCCGCGAACCCCGGCCCGCTCCGCCACCGCCCGCCACGCCGCCCGGGTGAGCTCGATCGGATTGACGGAATCGGCGATGACCATGCGCCCGATCGCCAGGTTGTCCCCGCTGACACCATAGCCAACCCGGTAGCCGCTATCCGCCATCGACTGCCTGGCCGCCGCGCCGGTGTCGCGTATCGCCTGTTCGATCGTATCGATCCGGATGTGGACGGCGCCGAGGCGCAGCGCCAGTTGCCGGGCGACGGAGGTCTTTCCGGTGCCCGGCAGACCGCCCAGGATGATCAGCACCGCAGGATCGGCACGTCAGCCGCCGACCGGCTCGAACGCGATCGCGGCACCGAATGCCTGCTGGTCCGGAACGACGAGGCGATCGCCGATCGAGAAATGCTCGATGCCGCCGCCTTCCAGCGCCGCGCCCGCCTTCTCCATGTCGCCGACGCCGATCACGTAGCCGGCGAAACGCGGCGTGTCGTACTGCTTGACGTCGATGGCGGTGCCCCAGCTCTCGGCGACCGCGCCCGGTTCGTCTACGCGGATCGCGCCGCGGCCGGTGTCGATCAGGATGCCGGTGTCGGTCTCCTTGACGTCGTCGGTGCCGACGAAGGCCTCGAAGAACGCCCAGTGCGCGTTCGGCTTTTCGGCGACCATCATCACCTCGCGGATCGTACCGGCGGTGTTCGCGTGCTCCCGGTATTCGTCCTTCCAGAACAGGTCAGGAGCGAGATGCTGGCAGGTGAAGAAGGCTTCCCCGGGGATCTCCGGGGCGCTGGTGAAGGTGAGCTTGAAGCCGACGCGGCCGGTCGAGCCGTCCGGCTGTCTCGCGTCGCGGCCGAACTCGAAGGGCCGATAGGTCCGCAGGTTCGCCTCGGCGAAGGCCGCCCGGTCGTCGGCGGCGTCCTCGCTCTCCAGCGCCAGCATGCTGATGCCTTCGTGGCGATCGAGGAAACCGGCATTGAAGCCCGGAAAACTGAATGCGCCGGCTTCCTCTTCCGGAAAGGCTCCGGTGTCTGCAATCGCCAGCAGTTCCAGGAAGCAGCCGTCGAGCTGGACCAGGCTGTTCTTGGTCCCGAACGGGTGCCGCGCCTCCGGCGTCAGCGTGAAGCCGAGCCTCTCGTAGACGGCCCGCGCCTTGTCGAGATCGTGGACGGCGTGGACGAGGTGGTCGAGTCCGCGTGGCATCGGCGCGCGTCGGCCTAGACGAGCCGGCTCTGCACGACGGCCGCCTCGATGAACGAGCTGAACAGCGGGTGCGGCTCGAAGGGACGCGATTTCAGTTCGGGATGGTACTGAACGCCGAGGAACCAGGGATGGTCGGCGAACTCGACCGTCTCCGGCAGGATCCCGTCCGGCGACATGCCGGCGAAGCGCAGGCCGTGCTGCTCGAGCCGGTCGCGATACTCGACGTTGACCTCGTAGCGGTGGCGATGGCGCTCGGAGATCTCCGTCGTTCCGTAGATCTCCGCGATCTTGCTGCCCGGGGTCAGGGTCGCGGGATAGGCGCCGAGCCGCATCGTGCCGCCGAGATCGCCGGCCGCCGCACGCTTCTCCAGCATGTTCCCCTTCAGCCATTCGGTCATCAGTCCGACCACCGGCTCCTGCGTCGGGCCGAATTCGGACGACCCGGCGTCCTCGACCCCGACGAGGTTGCGGGTCGCCTCGATGACGGCCATCTGCATGCCGAAGCAGATGCCGAAATAGGGCACGTCGCGTTCGCGCGCGAAGCCGGCCGCGGCGATCTTGCCTTCCGCGCCGCGCTCCCCGAAGCCGCCGGGGACGAGGATGCCGTTGACCTGCTCCAGGAACGGCGCGGGGTCCTCCCGCTCGAACACCTCCGATTCGATCCAGTCGATGTTGACGCGCACCCGGTTGGCGATGCCGCCGTGCATCAGCGCCTCGTTGAGCGACTTGTAGGCGTCCTTCAGGCCGGTGTACTTGCCGACGATTGCGATCGTCACCTCGCCCTCGGGATTGCGCACCCGCTCGACGATCTCGACCCATTTCGACAGATCCGGCTCGCCGCCGGGCTCGATGCCGAACGCCCTGAGGACCTCGTCGTCGAGGCCTTCCTCGTGATAGGCGAGCGGCACCGCATAGATGGTGTCGACGTCCATCGCCTGGATGACGGCGGTTTCGCGCACGTTGCAGAACAGCGCCAGCTTGCGCCGCTCGTCGTGCGGGACCGGCCGGTCGCAGCGGCACAGCAGGATGTCCGGCTGGATGCCGATCGACCGCAGTTCCTTGACCGAGTGCTGGGTCGGCTTGGTCTTCATCTCGCCGGCGCTCGGGATGAACGGCAGCAGGGTCAGGTGGATGAACACCGCGTCGCCGCGCGGCAGCTCCTGGCCGAGCTGGCGGATCGCCTCGAAGAACGGCAGCCCCTCGATGTCGCCGACCGTGCCGCCGATCTCGACGAGGACGAAGTCGATGCCCTCGTTGCCGCGGCGCACGAACTCCTTGATCGCGTCGGTGACGTGCGGGATGACCTGGATGGTGGCGCCGAGATAGTCGCCGCGCCGCTCCTTGGCGATGATGTCCTGGTAGATCCGGCCGGTGGTGATGTTGTCGTCCTGCGAGCACGGCACGCCGGTGAAGCGCTCGTAGTGTCCAAGATCCAGGTCGGTCTCGGCGCCGTCGTCGGTGACGAACACCTCACCGTGCTGGTAGGGGCTCATGGTCCCGGGATCGACGTTCAGATACGGGTCGAGCTTCTTCAGCCGGACCTTGTATCCGCGCGCCTGGAGGAGCGCGCCGAGTGCCGCAGAAGCGAGACCCTTGCCGAGGGATGAGACCACGCCGCCGGTGATGAAGACGTACCGCGCCATGGGCCCCGACGATACCTCCGTAGCAAACGATTCGGGGAGTCGAAAACGCGACTCCCCGCGACTTTATGGACGGCGAGTTCCGCCGCGGCGACCGCTACTGCGACTGCGGCGCCTGCGGGCCGCTCTGCTCCTGCTCCTCGAGCCGCTGGATCTGGTCGAGGACGTTGCCGCCCGTGCCCTGATCCGACGTCTCGCCGGCCGGCGCTCCGGTCGTCGCGGGTGGGGCGGAGTCGAAGATAGACGGGACGACGCCGCCGCCGCGCGCCAGCAGCGTCAGCGTGATCGAGGTGACGAAGAACAGCGCCGCCAGGATGGTCGTTGCGCGCGTCAGCACGTTGGCGGAGCCCCGGCCGGTCATGAACCCGCCGCCACCGCCGCCGCCGATGCCCAGCGCACCGCCTTCGGATTTCTGCAAAAGCACAGTAGTTACAAGCGCCACGACCACCATGAGGTGGATGACGATGATGACTGTTTCCATCTTCGATCAAACCCAGAATGTCGGGAAGTTGCCGGCCTTTTACACGGCAGCGGCGCGTCGCGCCACCCCTCCCTCTCGCTTCGCCCTGCCTCTTCCTTCGCCTGCCGATCTCAGCGCCCGGCTTCGGTCAGGATGAACGACGTGATTGCCGGTATCACCCCGTCTGCCAGCGGAAGGTCGGGCCGCGAATAGGTCGCCAGGTTCGCCGTCATCTCCGCCGGGGCTTCGCGCAGGATATGGTTCGTCCCCTCCAGGATTGCCAGTTCCGCGGTCTCGTTTGCAGCTGCCAGCCGCCGCGCGTCGGCGACCGGAACCTGCAGGTCCGTGGTCCCGTGCAACACGAGGACGGGGACATCGAGACCCGCGAGTCGCTCTGCGGGGTCGATCGCGAACCAGGAGATCAGGTAGGCCTGCACGCTTTCGCGAAACAGTGCCGCCAGCGCGGCGGGCGGATCGGCCACGGTGCGGCCGACCTCCAGTTCGACGAGGATCCGTTCCGCCTCCGTCCGCAGCGGATCGCCGATGCCCCGTTCGTCGAGTTGCCAGCGGATCAGCTCCGCGGCGGGCCGGCCGGTACCCGACGCCAGCACGACGCCGGCCGTCGGCTCGGTCTCGGCAACCAGTATGGCGTAAAGAGCACCCTCGCTGTGGCCGAGCAGGAACACGTCCGAAAACCGCTCGTCGGCGGCCATCATCCGCGTCCAGGCGCGGGCGTCGTCCAGATAGGTGTCGATCGTCACGCCGGCCTCGGAGTCGAGGGCAGCCGCGCTGGCGCCGACGCCGCGCTTGTCGATGCGCAGGCTGGCGATTCCCGCATCCGCGAGTCCGTCTGCGAGATGGCGATAGACGTCCTGCTCCAGACCGGGCTGATTGCCGTCCCGGTCCGTCGGCCCCGACCCGGGCATTATGAACGCCACCGGTACCGGACCGCCCGTGTCCGGCACCGTCAGCGTGCCGTGCAGCGCGCCCCCGTCCGTCTCGACGACGACCTCCGATCCGCCGAACGCCTGCGCGGGAGGATTGGACATAAGAATTGCGGCCAGCGCCGCCAGTACCCGACCGTTCACGTGAACACCCCCGAACCGCTACACTGGCCGAACCGCTACACTGGCCAATCCGCTATGCTGGATGGTCCACATCTGCCAGCGGGGCCGGCTGCATGGACCGCCTGCTGCACCTATCTGTCGAAGCGCTGGCCGTAGATGTTGAATCCGCCGAAATCCTGACCATCGGATTCCCATGTCACGACGAAGTCGCGGCCCCTGGAGAGGCCCGCGACGGAAGGATAGCGCTGGCGACCGGCGAGGAATGTCGGCGCCTGGAATTCCTTGCCGGCCCGCTTGCCGCTCGCCTTGAAGCGCTGGCCGTAGACGCCTCTCAGGTCGAAGTTCTGATCGTCGACAACGTCCTGATTCTCGGACTCCCAGGTGACCACGTAGTCGCCCTTGGCGAGCGCGGCGACGGCGGGGGCTCCCTGATAGAGCTTCTTGTAGGTGTTGACCGTGGTCTCCTTGCCCTTCGGCCTGCCCCTTGCGTTGTAGCGCCGGGCGGCAACCCCGGTCTCGGAGCCGTCGAGGTTCACGGAATCCCACGCGACCACGAAACCGCCCTTGGCGAGACCCGCGACGGAAGGATCGCTCTGCTCGCCGGCAGTGGTATTGTTGACGCGGAATTCTCCGCCCTTCCGCCGGGCCTTGGCATTGAAGCGCTGACCGAAGATGCCGTAGGCATCCTGGTCGTAGGACGCCCACGTAACGACGAAGCCCCCATCCTTCAGAGCCGCCACCGATGCCAGCCATTGATCGGACCGCGTCGTTCTGTTGACCCTGAACTCCCTGCCTCTCGCCTTGCCCCTGGCGTTGAAGCGCTGGCCGTAGATGCCGTAACCATCGCCGTCCTGCCCGTGGGACTGCCAGATCACCACGAAGCTGCCCTTTGCAAGACCGGCGACGCTCGA
Organism: Microbaculum marinum; assembly: GCF_037855135.1. Taxonomy (NCBI): domain Bacteria; kingdom Pseudomonadati; phylum Pseudomonadota; class Alphaproteobacteria; order Hyphomicrobiales; family Tepidamorphaceae; genus Microbaculum; species Microbaculum marinum. The sequence goes on along the minus strand of NZ_JAZHOF010000007.1, from coordinate 29,539 downwards.
CTTTTGCTGGTGCCCTCGCTTGCGGGTGTTGACCCGGAACTCCTTGCCGGCAGGCTGGCCGTTCGACTTGAAACGCTGGGCAAACACTTCCGTGAGCTTGTTCGCCTGGTGTTCCGACGTCCACGTCGCCACGAATCCGCCGTCGGCCAGGCCGGCGACGGCGGTGTCGTACTGGTCCTCCTTCACCGTGGCGTTGACCCGGAATTCCGCACTCGCCGGCTTGCCCTTGGAATTGTAGAGCTGGCCGAACACGCCACTCCCGAAACCGTCGTAACCCGAGGTCCACGTCACGACGAAGCGCCCCTTGGACAGTCCCGCGGACGAGGGATTCGTCTGATGCCCGGCCTCCGAGGTGTTCACCTGGAATTCTGGTCCGACCTTCCCGGCCAGTGCCGGCGAAATAAAGCCGAGGGAAGTCGCCACGACAGGAATCGCAACCAGGGTCCGCCACATTGAAATGCTCCCAACTGAAAACTTGTGATCGAAATTATCGACAAACAGTAAGTTGAGCAGATTGTCGGATCAATAGCGGGATCCACCGCTACAGGTTGGAAAACCCGCGCGTCGGGGCAGACTCCGAACTGCAACTATGCTGTTGCGGTCTGCAACTAAGCTTTCAGCGTCCGGTAGGTCATCGCGATCCCCAGGAGATCCTCCGCCTTCAGGCTCGCCCCGCCGACGAGGGCGCCGTCGACATTGTCGACCCCCAGCAGTTCCTCGGCGTTCGACGGCTTCACCGAACCGCCGTAGAGGATGCGGATCCTGCCGCCCTCCTCCGCCCCGAACCGCTCTCTCAGCCTGGTGCGAATGAAACGATGGACCTCCGCGACATCGGTGGCGGTCGGCGTGTTGCCGGTGCCGATCGCCCAGACCGGCTCGTAGGCGACGACGAGGTTGTCGGCCGTCGCGCCGTCCGGAATAGAACCGGCGAGCTGGTTGCCGACACGGTCCAGCGTCTCGCCTTCCTGGCGCTCGTATTCCGTCTCGCCGACGCAGACGATGGCGGTCAGTCCGGCGCGCCAGGCCGCCGACGCCTTCGCGTGGACCTCCTCGTCGCCTTCATTGTGGTTCTGCCGCCTTTCCGAATGCCCGACGATCACCGCCACCGCACCCGAATCCGCCAGCATCTCCGCGGACAGGTCGCCCGTATGGGCGCCGGAAGGTTCCGCATGGCAGTCCTGGGCTCCGACGCTCAGCCGGGAGTCCTGCGACATCTGGGCGAAGGCGAGGACGAGCGTCGCCGGCGGACAGACCATCAGGCCGGTCAGGTCGGCAAGATCCTCGCCATATCCGTCGAGCATGCTCCTGAACTCGGACGCGGACGCCTTCAGCCCATTCATCTTCCAATTTCCGGCAACCAGCGGCCGAACTCCGGGTGTCATTCGTGCACTCCTCGCCTGTCACGAAAAAGTCGGAAACGTGAATAGCAGAGACGGCTGAGGAAAAGAAACCTGTCACGCGCGCGGGGCGAGCCCGAATAGGCCGGACCGCGACAGTTTCGGCGACATGGCGCAGCTTTCCAGCAGTTCGACCGGCAGCGGCGCATCGCCGAACACCGCAAACAGCGCCGGCTGCTCCTCCAGCCCCCACACCGCGCGTTCCTCGCCGGCCTTGTAGTCGTAGCCCGGGCCCAACCGGTAGGTCACCGACAGGCCGTCGGGCTTCGCTTCCTCGCCAAGGTGAGCCGCGAGATGCCGGGTCGCCTTCTCGACGCATAGCCAGCCGGCGCATTCCAGGAACAGCGCGTCCACCGGTTCGGATGCCGTGAAGCGTTCGGCGACCGCCGTCTCGAGACCCGGGCCGAGCGTCAGTACGAACACGACCACCTCGGTCGCATTGCCGAGCAGCCGTTCGAACGCGACGCACGAGAACCGGTGCCCGCCCTCGATCTCGAGGGTGCCGCCGGAGACGGACCGGATCGCCCGCCTGAGGTATCGCGCCTCAGGGCGTGCGATGTCGGCGATGTCGGCGGCCGCGCGTTCGGCGATCTTGCGGATCCGCGGTCGGATGCGGGCAGGATCGCGATACCCCTGGACCCGCAGGATTCGCTCGGCGTCGACGGCGAAACCGTCCATCCGCCACGCCCGCACGCTCACCCCTGGAGGCCAGCAAGGGCTGCGGCGCGGATCTCGTCGTAGCGCGTCTCGATCTCCGCGGCGAGCGACTGCGCTGCCTCGGCGGCGCTGCCCTCGCGCTCGGCCGGCCTGCTCTTGCGCCAGGCTTCGAGATATTCGTCTGTCCCGGCAAGCCCGCGGCGCATCGCCACCATGTCGATCAGTTCCTGGAACCGGTCGCTGAGCTGGATCTTGTGCGTGCCCGACGCGTCACGCGCCTCGACGAGAGAGGGGATGTCCTGCCAACTCAAAACGCTGCATCTCGCCACGACTGTTCGCCTCCAGAAGGTAGCGATCCCGACGGCTCGCCCATTCGGCCCGATTTTGGGACCGCAAACGCCCCGGCGATGTCTCAGTTGCGTCGCACTTTGGCCAACTACGCCCCCGTAAAATCCGTTACCGGATCGACATACGGCCAACTTGCCGGACAGGCTTTCGTACCGCTGCACATGGACCACGCCGAATCTATCGAGGAACCTGCCGGTCGCAGCGTTCCGTTATGGCTTTTTCTGCTTTGCATGCTCGTCGTGATCCTCTGTGCCGTGCTGTTCGGCTGGATCGTCAAGACCGCCCTCCAGGGATACCGCGAGCCTGGCCCGACCGCGAAACTGGCCCTCGCCGTGGCCGGAGCCCCCTCCGAGGTCGAGGCGGTCCTGTCCGACTTGTGGCAATACGCGAACGGGTCGTACGAGGACAACGCGCTGCGGACCCCGCGCCAGGACCGCGACTTCTCGGGCTTCCGCCCGATTTCGGGTTCGGAGGCGTTCGGCATCGAAGGGCTGATGATCGGCCAGGTGTCGAACAGTGCCCGGTACGGCTGGCGCATCGTCCTGGGGGCGTTCTCCATGAATGGCCGGGTGGAGAATGCAGCCCTTGTCCTGTCTCCCGACATGGCGATTGAACGGGTCTGGGTACTCGACGAACCCTCCACGGTCGGACTGATCCCGGCCCAGCCCGCCTATCGCAAGTTCATTCACGGCTTCCAGTATCTGAGCGACGGATCCTTCATCTTCACCCTCGACGGAGGGGTTTCGCTGCAGCGGTTCGACGCCTGCGGAAAGCGGATGTGGGCGTCCCCTGGCTACTACAGCCACTCGGTCAACCTGGCCGACGATGAACAGTCGGTCTGGACGGTCGGCACCGACGAGATCGTGCAGATCGCCGTCGCCGACGGCGCGGTCATCCGCACCATCGGGATGCAGGAGATCGTCGACGCGAACCCGGAGATCGACGTGTTCCAGATCCGCCGCCTCGCCGACAACGACCTTGGTGGAAACTCGCGGAACACCGACGGCAACTGGCTTCCCGATCCCCACCACATCAACGATGTCGAGCCCCTGCCCGCCCGGCTGGCCGACAGCTATCGGGAACTGGGCTTCGCTGCCGGCGATCTCCTGATGAGCGCGCGCTCGTCCAATCTCGTCTTCGTGCTCGATCCGCAGACCCTGAGGGTCAAGTGGTGGCGGATCGGCGCCACCCAGCGCCAGCACGATCCGGACTGGGAGGAGGACGGAACGTTCTCGATCTTCAACAACCGGATGAGCCGGGACTACAGCGAGATCGTCAAGCTCGATCCGCGAACGATGCAGCGGCAGGTTCTCGTCGACGGCCGCAACCTCGACTTCTACTCGCGCATTCGCGGCAAGCACCAGGTGCTCCCCGACGGCAACGTCATCGTGACCAGCGCCCAGCAGGGCCGCGCCTTCGAGATCACTCCGGAGGGCGAGATGGCCTTCGAGATCGTCAATTTCCGGCCTGGTGACGAGGCGGTGAACTACGTGCTTTCGGAAGTCCTCTGGCTTCCGCCCGACCGACTGGACCCCACTCAAACGGAGACTGCGCCATGTTCAGATTGATCGTGCCTGCCCTGCTGACCCTTATGTCGCTCACCTCCGTCGCGCACGCCTATATCGGCCCCGGCGCGGGTGCGGGAACCATCGCCGTGGTCCTCGGCGTGCTGGCCTCCATCGCGATGGCCTTCGCCGCGATCGTCTGGTACCCGATCAAGCGGCTCGTCAGGAAGCGCAAGGTCGCCTCCGCGGACCCTCGGTGACCGGCGGCCGATGATCGCCGACATCGCCGCGCTGGTGGTGGTGTGCGCCATCGCCGTCGAGTGCATCGTGCGGCTTCCGTTCATTGCGCTGGTCAGGGCCGTGGTCGACGCCAGCGGCAAGGCGCTGCGCGTCGTCCGCTCGCGGCGAATCTCGGACCACTGGAAAGAGAAGGTCATGCTCGCCTATTCCGGCGAGACGCTGGCCGCCACGCTGAAGCTGCTCGTCCTGCTGGTGCTGGTCGGCGCGGCGCTGGTCGCCGTTTCGCTCGGCGTCGACCGGATCACCGGCAACTTCCTCGAATTCATCGCAAGCCCGCTCGGCATTGCCGGGTCGCTCGTCGCCGCCGGCGCCTACGCGAAAGCGCGAACCCTTGTCGCTCCCCGCATCGCCCGCCTTTAGGTCGAACTATTCGGCCCTCGACCGGCTGCTGCATCGGCTCGCCCTGAACGTCGCGCCGGTCGCCGAACTCAGCTTCGACATCGATCAGGCGGCCTACGGGCGGAAGAAGCCGGACTTCGGGGTGGAGACGAAGCGCCACGTGTTCGTTTCCGGCCTCGCCCGCGCCGGCACGACCGTCCTCATGCGGCGCTTCCACGAAACCGGCGCGTTCCGCTCGCTGACCTACCGCGACATGCCCTTCGTGCTCGCCCCGAACATGTGGAAGTCCATGTCGGCCGCCTCCCGCAGTCCGGCCGTGTCGGGCGAGCGCGCCCACGACGATCGCCTGCAGGTCGACGTCGACAGCCCGGAGAGCCTCGACGAGGTGTTCTGGCGGATCTTCACCGGCGACGACTACATCCGGGACGGCTGCCTCGTCCCCTACATGCCGGACGACGAGGCGGTCGCCCGCTTCCGGCGCTACGTCGCCGCCATCCTGCCCGCGGACCGGCCGGACAGCCGCTACCTGTCGAAGAACAACAACAACGTCCTGCGGCTCGACGGGATCCGCAAGGCCTTCCCGGAGGCCCTCATTCTCGTTCCCTTCCGCGATCCCGTGCAGCAGGCGGCGTCCCTGCGCGCCCAGCACGCCCGGTTCATCGGGCTGCAGCGCGACGATCGCTTCGTGCGCTCCTACATGACCTGGCTCGGCCATCACGAGTTCGGCAGCGATCACAGGCCGTTCCATCTCCGCGAAGGCGACAGGGAGCGTCTGGCGGCGCATTCGCCGGACACGCTCGACTACTGGCTGGTGAATTGGACCAACGTCTATGGCTGCCTCCTGGAGTCGGCCCCCGGATCGGCCGTCTTCGTCTGCTACGAGGACCTGTGCCGCGACCCGGCGGTCTGGGCATTGCTCCGTACCCAAGCTGCCCTCGACGAAGACCCCGTCCACATGCAGCCCTTCGAACTCGCCGCCCGCGAGGTCGCGCTGCCACGTACCGGCGCCATCGAGGATGCCGCGCGGCAGGTCTATGCGCGCCTTCGCGAGCGATCCGGCGCCGTTGCGTCCGGCCGGTTGAAACCGGACCGCATTCCCGCGTAAACCTCCCCCCGCAAAGCCGGTCGTCGTCGTTCCCGCGGGCGCTTGCCGCAGCGGCCGGGGATTCCTAATATGCGCGCCCCGAGCAGCCGGCGCCGCGCAGCGATCCGGCTCCATTCCGATCGAGCCGATCGAACAACTGGATTAGTGTCGTCATGTTGGATGCCCTGCGTAAGAGCGCGAGCGGAATAGTTGCCAAGATCCTTATCGGCCTGCTGGTCCTCAGCTTCGCCGTGTGGGGCGTCGCCGACATCTTCACCGGATATCGCGGCGACGACGTCGCCGAGGTCGGCGAGACGCCGATCACCATCCAGGAGTATCAGGCGGCGCTGCAGCGCGAGATCCAGCAGACCTCCCGGCAGGTCGGCACCTACCTGACAATGGACCAGGCCCGCGCCATCGGCCTCGACCAGCGCGTGCTCGGGCGGATGATGGCGGAAGCCGCGCTCGACGACGAGGCGCGCGCCCGCGGCCTCGGAGTCTCCGACGCGGTCGTCGCCGAGAGCATTCGCCAGGACCCCGCCTTCCAGACGCCGGGCGGCCAGTTCGACCGCACCTATTTCGAGCAGGTCCTGCGCTCCACCGGCTACAACGAGGCCTATTTCGTCGCCCAGCAGCGCAAGACCCTGATGCGCCAGATGATCGCCGAGGCCGTCGGCGGCGGCATCGAGCCGCCCCTGGTGCTCGAGAAGGCCGTCGACCGCTACCGCAACGAGACGCGCTCGGCGGAATACCTGGTCATCACGCCGGCCATGGTGGACGCGGTCGCCGAGCCGACGGAGGAAGAGCTCCGCGCCTATTTCAACGACAACAAGTCGGAGTTCCGCGCGCCGGAATACCGCAAGGTCGCGATGCTCGCGGTGAACCCGGCCGACCTGGCGGAGTCGCTTGAGATCGCAGAGGACGATCTGCGGGCCTCCTTCGATGCCGATCCGGACCGGTTCGGCACGCCCGAGCGCCGTGCCATCGAACGCATCACCTTCGACACGATCGACGCCGCCGGACAGGCCCGCCGGGAGATCGAGGACGGCAGCACCTTCGAGGAGGTCGCCGAAGCCCGCGGCTTGTCCGAGGACGACCGCAAGCTCGGCACGCTGACGCAGGACGGCATCCTCGATCCGGCGATCGCCGAGGCCGCCTTCGACCTCGACATCGGCGAGGTCAGCGATCCCGTCCAGGGCAGCTTCGGCCCGGTCCTGGTCCGGGTCACGGAAATCGTTCCCGGCGTCACCAGGACGTTCGAGGACGTCCGCGAGCAGATCCGCTCGGAGATGGCGCTGCGCAACGCCCATGACGCCGTCCTCGACACCTACGACGCGGTGGAGGACGACCGCGCCGGCGGCATGACGCTGTCCGAGATCGGCCAGAAGCAGGGCCTGACCTACCGCGAGATCGAGGGCATCGACCGCGACGGCCGGGGCATGGACGGCAAGCGTATCCGCAATCTGCCCGACGCGCCGCGCCTGACCACGGAGATCTTCTCCACGGACATCGGCATCGAGGCCGATCCCCTGCAGACGGCCGACGACGGCTGGGTCTGGTTCGACGTGCTCGACATCGTCCCGGGCCGCGACAAGACCTTCGAGGAAGCCCGCGAGGACGTCGCCAAGGCCTGGACCGGCGAGCAGACCCGCGATGCGGTCGCCGCAAAGGCGAAGGAGGTCGCCGACCAGATTCGCGCCGGCACCACCTTCTTCGAAATGGCCGAGGAGCTCGGCACCACCTCCGGCCTGGCCGGTCCGCTGAAGCGGTCGGGCTCCGACAGCGATTTCGGCGCCTCGGCCGTGCAGCTGATGTTCACCACGCCGGAGGGCGAGGTCGCCACCACCATCGCCGGCGATTCCGGCAACCGCCGCCTCGTCTTCAAAGTCACCGAGATCGACGTGCCGGAGTTCCGCCCCGAACAGGCTGAAGCCTACGCCGACGAGCTGACCAACGGCATCTCCAACGACATTCTCGGCCAGTACCTGACCCAGCTCGAGAACCGCATCGGATCCACCGTCAATCAGCAGGCGCTTCGCATGGCGCTCGGCGAAAGCGAGATCCAGTGACGCACGCAGCCCCCTTCCGCAAGCGGAGACCGCCGCTGATCCGGCGGGCGGCGCCGTCATGGGGCTGATCGAGCCGGCATTCGACGCCTTCGAGGAACGGTATCGGCTCGGCGCGCCGCAGGTGGTCTGGACCCGGCTGGTCGCCGACCTGGAAACGCCGGTCTCGGCGATGCTCAAGGTCGCCGGGTCGCGGCCGAACAGCTTTCTGCTCGAATCCGTCGAGGGCGGGGCCGTGCGCGGGCGCTATTCCATCATCGGAATGGCCCCCGACCTGGTTTTCCGCGCCTTCGGCAATGCAGCGGAGATCAATGCCTCGCCCGACAGCGACCCGGACGGGTTCGCCCCCTGCCCCGAGCCGACGCTGGCGGCGCTGCGCCGTCTGATCAACGAGGCCCGCGTCGATCTGCCGGAGGGCCTGCCGCCGATGTCGGCCGGCGTGTTCGGCTACATGGGCTACGACACCGTCCGGCTGATGGAGGAACTCGCCGAGCCGAACCCCGACCCGTTCGGCCTGCCCGACGCGATGTTCATCCGGCCGACCGTCATCATGGTCTTCGACACCGTCAAGGACGAGGTCACCGTCGTCACGCCGGTGCGCCCGTCCGCCGCGCTGAGCGCCAAGGCCGCCCACTCGCGCGCCATCGACCGGATCGCCGAAGTTATCGAGGCCCTCGACCGGCCTGTCGAGAAGGCGCCGATGGCCGATGCCGACGACATCATCGGACGCGCCCCGGTCTCCAACACGACACCGGCCGAATACAAGGAAATGGTTGCGCAGGCGAAGGAGTACATCGCCGCCGGCGACGTCTTCCAGGTGGTGCTGAGCCAGCGCTTCGAGGCGCCGTTCTCGCTGCCGCCGTTTGCGCTCTACCGGGCGCTGCGCCGGGTCAATCCGGCGCCGTTCCTCTACTTCCTGAACTTCCGGGACTTCGCCGTCGTCGGGTCCAGCCCGGAAATCCTGGTCAGGCTGCGCGACGATACGGTCACGATCCGGCCGATTGCCGGCACCCGGCCGCGCGGCGCGACGCCGGGCGAGGACAAGGCCTATGCCGACGAACTGCTGGCCGATCCGAAGGAGCGCGCCGAGCACCTGATGCTGCTCGACCTCGGCCGCAACGACGTCGGCCGTGTCGCGAAGATCGGCACGGTCAGCGTCACCGACCGCTTCTTCCTGGAATTCTACAGCCAGGTCATGCACATCGTTTCGAACGTCGAGGGCCGGATCGACCCTTCGCGGGACTCGATCGACGCTCTGATCGCCGGCTTCCCGGCCGGCACAGTCTCGGGTGCCCCGAAGGTGCGGGCGATGCAGATCATCGACGAACTGGAGAAGGAGAAGCGCGGCATCTATGCAGGCTGCGTCGGCTACTTCTCCGCCGACGGCGACATGGATACCTGCATCGTGCTAAGGACCGCCATCGTCAGGGACGGCACCATGTACGTTCAGGCTGGCGCCGGCATCGTCGCGGATTCGGTTCCCGAGAACGAGCAGCGCGAGTGCATCAACAAGGCACGCGCGCTGTTCCGGGCCGCCGACGAGGCCGTCCGCTTCGCCTCCGCGGCGACCCGCGGGCAGTAGCAACCGGCAATAGGAGTTGGGCTGAGGCTTGGCGATGTTCGTGCTGATCGACAACTACGACAGCTTCACCTGGAACCTCGTCCACTACCTGGGCGAGCTCGGTACGCGGGTGCGCGTCCATCGCAACGACAGGATCTCCGCCGAAGCGGTGCTCGCGATGGATCCCACCGGCATCGTGCTGTCGCCCGGCCCCTGCACGCCGAACGAGGCCGGCATCTGCCTCGATCTGATCGCGCGGGCCGCCGGCGCCGTGCCGATCCTCGGCGTCTGCCTCGGCCATCAGGCGATCTGCCAGGCCTATGGCGGCGAGATCGTCCGCGCGCCGGTGCTCATGCACGGCAAGCTGAGCCAGATCAGCCACACCGGCCAGGGCGTATTCCAGGGCATCGACGGTCCGTTCGAGGCGACACGCTATCACTCCCTGATCGCCCGCCGCGACAGCCTGCCGGCCGACCTCTCGGTGACCGCCGAGACCGCCGACGGGACCGTCATGGGCGTCATGCATTCCAGCCATCCCGTCCATGGCGTCCAGTTCCATCCCGAAAGCATCGCGTCCGAGCACGGACACCTCATCCTGCGCAATTTCCTGGAAGCCGCCGGCGAGTGGCGACGCCGCGCCGCCTGAGCGCCGAAGCCTCTTCGCAGCGCTTGCAACCACCGCCGCTTTGCGGCACGACAGGTCCGCACGGGAACAGCCAATGTCGAAAAACAGCCTCAAGGATTTCATCGGACTGGTGGCGGGCGGTGCGCCGCTGAGCCGCGCCGACGCAACGCGCGCCTTCGACATCATCATGTCGGGCGAGGCGACTCCCTCGCAGATCGGCGGGTTCCTCATGGCGCTGCGGGTGCGCGGCGAGACGGTCGACGAGATCGCCGGCGCCGTCACCACCATGCGCGCCAAGATGCTGCCGGTGCGCGCCCCCGCCGACGCCATCGACATCGTCGGCACCGGCGGCGACAATTCCGGCACCTACAACGTCTCGACCGGCTCGGCGATCGTGGTGGCGGCCTGCGGCGTTCCGGTCGCGAAGCACGGCAACCGCGCGCTCTCCTCTAAATCGGGCGCCGCCGACGTGCTCGCCGCTCTCGGCGTCAACATCGACCTCGGCCCCGACGGGATCGCCGACTGCATCCGCCGGGCCGGCGTCGGCTTCATGTTCGCTCCCGCCCACCATGCGGCGATGAAGCATGTCGGCCCGAGCCGCGTCGAGCTCGGCACCCGAACGATCTTCAACATCCTCGGCCCGCTCTCCAATCCGGCGGGCACGAAGCGGCAGCTCATCGGCGTCTTCTCGCGCGACTGGATCGTGCCGATGGCCGAGGTTCTGTCGGCGCTTGGCTCCGATCGTGTTTGGGTGATGCACGGTTCGGACGGGCTCGACGAGATCACCACCACCGGGCCGACATACGTCGCCGAGCTGAAGGACGGTGAGGTCACCACCTTCGAGATCTCGCCCGAGGACGTCGGTCTGCCGCTCGCACGGCTCGAGGACCTCAAGGGCGGCGACGCGGCGACCAACGCGGCCGCGATGCGTGCGATGCTTGGCGGCGAGCACGGGCCGTTCCGCGATATCGTCCTGTTCAACTCCGCCGCCGCCCTGCTCGTCGCAGGGCGCGCATCGACGCTCGCAGACGGCGCGCGGATCGCCGCGGAGGCCCTCGATACCGGCGCCGCCCTGAAGTGTCTGGAAACTCTCGTGGCAACCTCGAACGGCTGAGCGATGGCCGACGTCCTGAAGAAGATCGAGGCCTACAAGCGCGACGAGATCGCAGCCGCCAAGGCCTCGCGTCCGCGCCCGGAGGTGCAGGCGGCGGCGCGCGACGCATCGCCCGTCCGCGGCTTCCGCGATGCCCTCGACCGCCGGATCGCGAATGGCGAGACGGCGCTTATCGCCGAGATCAAGAAGGCAAGCCCCTCCAAGGGCCTGATCCGCGCCGACTTCGACCCGCCCGCCCTCGCCCGCGCCTACGAGGCCGGCGGCGCCGCCTGTCTCTCGGTGCTGACCGACACCCCGTCCTTCATGGGTCATCCGGACTACCTGGTGGCCGCACGCCAGGCCGTCGGCCTTCCCGCGTTGCGGAAGGACTTCCTGTTCGACCCCTATCAGGTCGACGAGGCCCGGGCGCTCGGCGCCGACTGCATCCTGATCATCATGGCAGCCGTCGGCGACGACGAGGCCGCTGCCCTGGAGGACGCGGCCGAAGGCTGGAACATGGACGTGCTGGTCGAGGTACACGACCGCGCCGAGCTCGACCGCGCCCTGAAGATGCGCTCCACGCTCATCGGCATAAACAACAGAAACCTCAGGACGTTCGAGACGAGCCTTGAGACGTCAATCGAATTGTCCGCACATGTCCCCGCGGGCTATACGCTGGTTGGCGAGAGCGGCATCTTCACGTCATCCGACGTGGCACGCCTCGCCACGGCAGGGATGCGCGCCATCCTCGTCGGCGAGAGCCTGATGCGGCAGGACGACGTCACGGCGGCGACGCGTTCGCTGCTGGCCCGGACGGGCGATGCCGGCACCGGCGCCGCGGCCGCGGCCGAATAGGATGGCGATGACAGCGGACGGCAAGACTCTCACCCATCTCGACGAGACCGGTGCCGCGAGCATGGTCGACGTGTCGGACAAGGACGCGACCACCCGTGAGGCGACCGCCGAAGGCTGGGTGCGGATGCAGCCGGAAACCCTCGACCTGATCGTCCGCGGCGAGGCGAAGAAGGGCGACGTGCTGGGCACCGCCCGCATCGCCGGCATCATGGCCGCCAAGCGGACCCACGACCTCATTCCGCTGTGCCATCCCCTGGCGCTCTCCAGGGTCACCGTCGACCTCGAGCCGCTCGCCGGCAAGGCCGCGGTGCGGGTCACCGCCACCGCCAAGGTCACCGGCCGCACCGGCGTCGAGATGGAGGCGCTGACCGCCGTCAGCGTCGCCTGCCTGACCGTCTACGACATGGTGAAGGCGGTCGACCGTGGCATCGAGATCACCGGCATTCGCCTGACCGCCAAGTCGGGAGGCCGGTCCGGCGACTGGCGCTCGGAGCCGCGTCCGTAGATGGCGATGCTGTCGGTCGAAGAAGCCCTGGCTCGCGTCCTCGACGGCGCGACGGCCCTTCCCGCCGAATCCGTCGCGCTCAAGGATGCGCTCGACCGGACGCTGGCCGACGACATCGCCTCCAGGCGCACCCAGCCGCCCTGGGATACGTCCGCGATGGACGGCTATGCGGTCCGCGCCGGCGATGTCGAGACGGTTCCGGTCGAGCTGCGGGTCGTGGGATCCGCCCCCGCCGGTCACTCCTTCAACGGCAGGGTCGGACTCAACGAGGCCGTACGCATCTTTACCGGCGCGCCGCTACCGGACGGCACGGATACGGTCGTCATCCAGGAGGACACCGAACGCGAGGGCGACGTCGTCAGGGTCCTCGAATCCTCCGGCGTCGGCCGTTACGTGCGCAAGCGGGGCCTGGATTTTCGCCGCGGCGACGTCCTGCTGAACGCCGGCAGCCGGCTGGGGCCCCGCCATATCGCGCTCGCCGCCGCGATGAACCACGCCGTCCTTCCGGTCAGATGCCGTCCGCGGGTGGCGGTCCTTGCGACCGGCGACGAACTCGTCCCGCCCGGCAAGGACCCCGGTCCCGACAGCATCATCGCCTCGAACGGCTACGGGATGGCAGGCCTCGTGCGTCGGGCCGGCGGTACGCCGATCGATCTCGGCATTGCGCGCGACACCCGCAACTCCCTGTCGACGGCCTTCACCGAGGCGGTCGAGTCGCGGGCCGACGTGCTCGTGACCCTGGGCGGCGCCTCCGTCGGCGAGCACGACATCGTCCAGGACGTCCTGCAGGCGCACGGTCTGGAGCTCGGCTTCTGGAAGATCGCCATGCGTCCGGGCAAGCCGCTGATCTTCGGGCGCCTGGGCAACATGCGGGTGCTCGGCATGCCGGGCAACCCGGTGTCCTCGATGGTCTGCGGCCGCCTCTTCATGGTGCCGCTGATCCATGCCCTGCTCGGCCGCAGGGATCCGCAGACCGGCGAGACCGTGGCCAGGCTCGGCGGCGACGTCGGCGCCAACGACCAGCGCCAGGACTACCTGCGCGCCCGGCTGTCGCGCGACGAGGCCGGCGGCCTGGTCGCCACGCCGTTCGCCCGTCAGGACAGCTCCATGCTGGCCACGCTGGTCAGGGCGGACGCCTTCGTCATCCGTCCGCCGCACGCCCCGCCCGCGCAGGCGGGCGACCCCTGCCGCGTGCTGATAATGGACTTCTGAAGCGCCGCGATCGCGCCTAGCGGATGTGCGACAGCACGTTGAGCAGCTTGCCGGTCGGATCGGTGATGAAGAATCTCCGCACGCCCCAGGGTTCGTCGGTAAGCTCGTGGACGACGGCGCAGCCCATGCCGACGGCGCGGCGGTAGACCTCGTCGACGTCGTCGACCTCGATCGACAGGTCCGGCACCGGCGCCCCCGACCCGCCCTCGCTCATGACGCTCATCTGGGAGGTCATCGTCTCTCCCGAGGTCAGGGTCACGATCCAGCCGAGATCCATCGCCACGTCGAGATCGAAGAGATCCGAATAGAAGCTCCGGACCTCGGCAACGCCCTCGGCCGCAATGTTGGCAACGATGCGCCGGACGGTCACGACGCCAATTCCTGGCTCAGGACCCACAGGTGGCCGAACGGATCGCGCAGCCGACCCTCGCGTTTTCCGTAAGGCCTGTCCGCGATTGGAACGACGGCTTCGGCCCCGCCCGCGATCATCTGCCCGGCCGTCTCGTCGCAGTCGCCGAGCTCGAGCTGGATCAGGACCGCTGAGCCGCCGAGCGTCATGGGCGACAGCCACCCCCAGTCGGGCATTTCCTCGCTGAGCGCCAGCGGCTGCCCGTTCAGCGCCAGCTGCGCATACCCTACGAGCCCGTCCGGTTCGGCGTGCCGTTCGACGAGGTCGGCGCCGATTGCGGACCGGTAATATTCGATGGCTGCGTCGGCGTTCCGGACGATCAGCCTGGGAAACGCCACCCTCGGAACGGTGTTGGCTGACATCACCATATCTCCTTTGCGCGATAGCTGGGCGATTGTGCCGCCGATCCTAAGGCGGTCGATCGAGGCCGTATTGAACGAAAGCTAAAGCACGTGCCCCATGTAGGGCCTCTCGCTGGCCCGCAGCCGCCCGGGCGGCACCGACGCAAAGCGCAACACCTCGCGCGTCATGTGCGCCTGGTCAGAATAATCCGCCGCGGATGCCAGGTCCGCGAGCGAAGCGAACTCGTCCAGACCGGCGATGGCCGCGCGGAATCGCTCGATCCCGAGATACCGTTTCGGCGTCAGACCGGCGGTTCGGAGAAACAGCCGGCGGAAGACGTGCACCGGCATGCCGAGTTGCTCCGCCACCTCCCCGACGCCTGCTCCGCTCCTCATGAGCTCAAGGCCGAGGCCGACCCGCCTGACGTCGGCGACGTCCCCGCACCGCCTTGCGACCTCGTCTTCGAGCAGGTCGAGCCGGGCATCGTGCGTGGGAAGCGACCTTAGTCGGTCGGTGAGCGTGGCGGCGTCGATGTCCCAGAACTGCGAGAGCGGCACGACTTTGTCCGCGGTTTTGTGCAGGTCGGCGAACAGGGCACCGGCACCGCCCGGACGGAAGCTGATCCCGCACGCCGACCTCTGGGGCCACCGCGAGACCCGCCGCGGAACGGTCGAGGGCCCCTGCAGCACGCAATGCGCGCCTGCTTCGCGCCCGGTGCCGTCGCCGCAGTCCAGCTCGATGGGGGTCTCCGACAGGCTGAAGATGAGCTGCGCCCGCCCGGACGGCAGTATCGTCTCCTGCCCGTCCGCGGCCGCGTCGCAGACGCACCAGAGCCGGTCCGCGACAAGTTGCGCGGCTTGGGTTCTGGGGTCTCGGGCAGTCAGCATCGAAGGCTCCCGGCTGGCGGATCTTGCACCGGCCCGAGTCTACACGCCGCGTCGCGATCGCCAACCGCCCCGTCACCAACCGCCGGCCAGCCTGCCGGGTCCTACAGCAGCCGGTCCAGATAAACCTGGTAGCTCTGCGGCTTCGGCTTGTCCTTGTCTTCCTCGCGTTCGTAGCGGATCGAGCTCTGTCCCTTCAGCTCCGCCGGCAGGATCATGACGCGGGCGAATGCGGTCGGTTCGGTCTCCGATGCCGCCGCGAAGACCGGCGCCGGGCCGCTCTCGTACCAGGCCTGCAGCGGCTCGTAGTGGTGGCTGGCGCCGTCGGTGTCGATGCGGATTGATCCCGACAGCAGAACGCGCGTGCCGGGGCCGCGGTGGGTGTGCAGGTAGGCGACCCCGCCCGGCGGGAACGCGACCCGGTCGCAGCGCAGCAGGTAGATGACGTTCGGATCGATATCGAGCGCCGACGACAGCAGCAGCTTGGCGGTCACGCCCTCGCGCTCGCTTGCCTCGACGGGATCGGGTAGCGCCGACAGGTCCCAGCGGATCACCGTCGCCCCGTCGCGCGACAGCAGTTCGGTGTCCTCGCCGAGGAACGCCGCGCTGTTGGCGGCCAGCGAGGCGCTCATCAGCGAGCCGTCGCAGCGCACCGCGCCGTCGACCACGTACAGCGCCTTGGCGTTGCCGCGCGGCAGCATCATCCGGCCGCCCTTCTCGAATGTCTCCAGCGAGGCGATCAGGTGAAGTTTCGACATGATGGACCGGCTTCCGGCTTCAGTGGAAATAGGCGCCGCCGTCGACGACGAGTGTCTGGCCGGTAATAAAGGCAGAGTCGGGCCCGACAAGGAAGGCGGCGGCGCCGACGATGTCCTCCGGCACCTGGTCGCGCGGGATGGTGCGCGCCTTCAGCGACACCTCCTGCAGCTTCTCCATCTGCACCGGGTTGGCCTTGACGCCCTCCGACAGGGTGAAGCCGGGCGCCACGGCGTTGACCAGCACGTTGGCGCCGCCCAGTTCCTTGGCCAGCGCCTTGGTCATGGCGACGATCGCGCCCTTGCTGGTGACGTAGTGCAGCAGGTACGGCACGCCCTTGAACGGCGTCCCCGAGGCGACGTTGAGGATCCGCCCGCCGCCGCGCTCGCGCATCGCCTTGACCGCCTCGCGGGCGCACAGGAACGAGCCGAGCACGTTGACGTCCATCACCCGCTTCCACTCCTCCACCGAGATGTCGTCGAAGGGGCCGGGCACCAGCGTCGAGTAGATGCCGGCATTGTTGACCAGGATGTCGACGCCGCCGAAGGCGTCCTTCGCAGCGCGTACCATCGCCTTCACGTCGGTCTCGTAGGCGACGTTGCAGCGCACCGCGATCGCGCCGCGCCCGATCGCCCGGGCCGCGTCCTCGTGGCCCTTCAGGTCGGCGACGACGACGCTCGCGCCTTCCTCGGCCAGCCTTCCGGCGATCGCCCGGCCGATGCCCATGGCGCCGCCCGTGACGATCGCCACCTTGTTCTTCAGTTTCATGGCGCTGCCTCCCAGAGAGCCGGCCGGAAGGCCGGAGATAGGTCCTATTTCAGCGGCGAGAACGATGTCGGGATCAGGATCCGGTTCTCCTGCCGCTCGATGAAGTCGCCGGCCTTCGCCAGGTAGGCCTGCCAGTCGGGATCGGCGACCAGTTCGGCGCGCCTGCGGTCGCGCTCGGCGAGATCCTCGTAGGCCCACATGTGCACGACCGTGTGCAGCGGCCCGATCTCGGTGGTGAAGTAGCCGACCATGCGCGGCAGGATGCGCGTCTGGACCGGCAGGCCGTACTTCTCGTACGTCTCCAGGTACGGCTTCAGCTTGCCGATCCTGATCGTGTAGATGCGTTCTTCGACGATCATTACTGAACACCCCCGATGCAGCGGTACTTGATTTCCAAGAACTCCTCGATCCCGTACTTGGAGCCCTCGCGGCCGATGCCGCTTTCCTTGATGCCGCCGAACGGGGCGATCTCGGTCGATATGAACCCGGTATTGGTCGCCACGATGCCGCTCTCCAGCCGGTCCCCGACGCGCCAGGTGCGGGCGAGGTCGCGGGTGAAGAAATAGGACGCAAGTCCGTACGGCGTGTCGTTGGCGATGGCGATCGCCTCGTCCTCGGTATCGAACCTGATCAGGCCGGCGACCGGCCCGAACGTCTCCTCGCAGCTCATCGCCATGCCCGGGTCGACGCCGGTCAGCACGGTCGGCTCGTAGAAGGTGTGGCCGAGCCGGTGCCGCCGCCCGCCGACGGCGACCCTGGCGCCGCGGAACTGCGCGTCGGAGACGTGCCGCTCGACCTTCTCGACCGCGGCGCGCTCGATCAGCGGCCCCTGCCTGACGTCGGGGTCGAGGCCGTTGCCGACCTTCAGCCCCTCGGCGACGGCGACGAGCCGGTCGCGGATGTCGTTGTAGATGCCCGACTGGACGAGGATGCGGTTCGCCGAGATGCAGGTCTGGCCGGTGTTGCGCCACTTGCACATCATCAGCGCCTCCATCACCACCTCCGGGTCGGCGTCGTCGAAGACGATGAACGGCGCGTTGCCGCCGAGTTCCAGCGAAAGCTTCTTGAGCTGGTCGGCGCACTGTTTCATCAACAGCTTGCCGACCGCCGTGGAGCCGGTGAAGCCGAGCTTGCGGACGATCGGGTTCGAGGTCATTTCCAGGCCGATCTGCGGCGCGTCGTGCTCGGAGCCGGTCACCACGTTGAAGACGCCTGGCGGCACGCCGGCCTCCTCGGCGAGCACGCAGATCGCCAGCGCCGACAGCGGCGTCTGCTCGGCCGGCTTCAGCACCATCGTGCAGCCGGCGGCAAGAGCCGGCGCCGCCTTGCGCGTCGGCATCGCCGAGGGGAAGTTCCACGGCGTGATGCCGGCCGTCACCCCGACCGCCTCCTTGGTGACGAGGATGCGGTTGTCGGTCCGGAACGGCGGGATGATGTCGCCGTAGGCGCGCTTGCCTTCCTCGGCGAACCACTCGAAGAAGCTCGCCGCGTAGGCGACCTCGCCGCGCGACTCGGCGATCGGCTTTCCCTGCTCCAGCGTCAGCAGCCTGGCCAGCGCCTCCTGGTTCTCCATCATCAGGTCGGCCCAGCGCCTGAGGATCCTGGCCCGCGCCGCCGCCGTCATGCCGCGCCACCCCGGCAGCGCCCGGCCGGCCGCCTCGATCGCCTTCGCCGCATCCGCGCGGCCCATGCGCGGCACCTCGGCGAGCGTCTTTCCGTCGGCCGGATTGGTGACCGCGAAGCGCTGCCCCGACGCCGCCGGGATCCACGCCCCGTCCACATAGGCATCGCTGCGCAGCAGGCGTGCGACTGTCTCGTCGATTGCGGCAACAGGAGCATTCATCGGACGGACTCCCCGGCCCTGGACCATCGGCATCGGCTGCGCCGGACCCTAGTCCGCCGCGCCGCCCGGCGCTTGTCCGAATGTCTGATTTTGGGATGCGCTCGCGGCCTTAGGCACCCACACCGGCAGCCGTCCAGCTGGGTCAGGCCCGGGATCTTTGTTGTGCTTGGGAGCGGCCCTGCCAAACGACAGGCCTACGCCCCGGACCCCGATCCGGAGCCCAGCGCAGAGGTCGCCACACAACAAGTCAACCGCGCTTCCCCGCCGCAACCGCCCGGCTGGGTCCCGGGACATAGTCGGTGCTGTGGGCAGGTTTCCCACACCACGACAAGCCTACGCCCCGGACCTGATCCGGGGCCCAGCGCGGCGATTGCGATTGGCTCAGACATTCAATCGCTCAGCCAAGTCTTGCCATTTCTGGATTGTCGGTTTCGATCAACTCAAGCTTCCACTGGCGGCGCCAGCGCTTCAGTTGTCGTTCGCGCACCCGCGCATCATCCAGATGCTCAACGCGCTCCGCGTGTACCAGCCGCTTGACGCCATGGCGCCGGGTAAAGGCGTCCGCCGTCCCCTCCCGGTGCTGCCAGATCCGACGTCCGAGGTATTCCGTCATGCCGACATACAGCGTGCCGTTGCGCTTGCTCGCGAGGATGTAGACCCAGTAGCCACCGTCCATAAGAAAAGCAGGCGCTGAACTGGATCCTCAGACATTCAATCGCTCAGCTAAGTCTTGCCATTCTGGATTGTCGGTTTCGATCAACTCAAGCTTCCACTGGCGGCGCCAGCGCTTCAGTTGCCGTTCGCGCACCCGCGCATCATCCAGATGCTCGAAGCGCTCTGTGTGTACGAGCAGCTTGACGCAGTGGCGCCGGGTGAAGCTTTCGGCCGTTCCCTGCCGATGCTGCCAGATCCGACGTCCGAGGTTTTCCGTCATGCCGATATACAGCGTGCCGTTGCGCTTGCTCGCGAGAATGTAGACCCAGTAGCCACCGGCCATAAGAAAAACAGGCGCTGAACTGGATCCCGGGTCAAGCCCGGGATGTAAGCTGCGGGTTGAATTGACGACATCACCACACGACAGGCCGACGCCCCGGACTAGATCCGGGGCTCAGTGCGGCGGCTGCCGGAGGCGCCTCGCTGGCCTCATTCCACCGCTCACCCACGCAAGCGGAACTCCAGGACAACGACCCGGCCCACCAGCCCCGCCGCTCTCGCGGAAGCGGCCGCCCCCCTCACGCCGCCTTGTCGCCGGACTCCAGCTTCTCGAAGATCATGTGCGGGAACACCGGCGCCTCGTGGAAGTGGCCGGCGCCGAGGGGCTTGAGCGCGTCCTCGATGCCGGAGCTCACGGTAGCCGGCACCGCGATCGTGGCGGCCTCGCCGACGCCCTTGACGCCGAGCGGGTTGAACTGACGACCTCACCACACGACAGGCCGATGCCCCGGACTTGATCCGGGGCCCAGCGCGGCGGCTGCCGGAGGCGCATCGCTGGCCTCATTCCACCACTCACCCACGCAAGCGGAACTCCAGGACAACGACCCGGCGAAGCTGCCGCTCTCGCGGAAGTGGCCGCCCCCCTCACGCCGCCTTCTCGCCCGCCTCCAGCTTCTCGAAGATCATGTGCGGGAACACCGGCGCCTCGTGGAAGTGGCCGGCGCCGAGGGGATTGAGCGCGTCCTCGATGCCCGAAATCACGGTTGCCGGCACGGCGATCGTGGCGGCCTCGCCGACGCCCTTGACGCCGAGCGGGTTGAACTGACGACCTCACCACACGACAGGCCGACGCCGCGGACTTGATCCGGGGCCCAGCGCGGCGGCTGCCGGAGGCGCATCGCTGGCCTCATTCCACTGCTCACCCACGCAAGCGGAACTACAGGACAACGACCCGGCGAAGCTGCCGCTCTCGCGGAAGCGGCCGCCCCCCTCACGCCGCCTTGTCGCCCGCCTCCAGCTTCTCGAAGATCATGTGCGGGAACACCGGCGCCTCGTGGAAGTGGCCGGCGCCGAGGGGCTTGAGCGCGTCCTCGATGCCCGAAATCACGGTTGCCGGCACGGCGATCGTGCCGGCCTCGCCGACGCCCTTGACGCCGAGCGGGTTGAGCGGGCTCGGCGTCTCCATGTGGACGATGTCGACCTTCGGCATCTCGGTCGCGTAGGGCATCAGGAAGTCCATGAAGCCGGCGTTCCGCGGGTTGCCGTCCTCGTCGTAGATGATCTTCTCGTACAGCGCCCCGCCGAGGCCCTGGGCCATGCCGCCCACCACCTGGCCCTCGACCACGGTCGGGTTGATCATGTTGCCGCAGTCGTGCACGCAGACATACTTCCTGATCGCAACCGAGCACAGGTCCGCGTCGACCTCGACCAGCGCCGCGTGGCAGCCGTAGGCCCAGGTCGAATAGGGCGGCGAATAGTAGTCGGTCGCCTCGATGCCCGGCGCCTTGCCCTCGGCCAGCGGCGGGCCGTCGTGCTTCGAGGCCGGCGCGAACTGGGTGGCGCTCTGGGCCGCCTTGTTGAAGGCGTAGCGCAGCGGATTGGTCGCGGTCGCGACCTCGGCCAGCGTCACCGCCCGGTCGGAGCCGGCGATCTTCGCCTTGCCGTCCTCCAGCTCGATGTCGTCCTTGGAGGCCTCCAGCATGTTGGCGGCCGCCTCGATCACCATCTCGCGGGCCTTCGCCGCCGCCTTGTGGATGGCGTTGCCGCTGACCACCGCGGCGCGGCTGGCGAAGGTCGCCACGCCCCAGTCGAACGCGCCGGTGTCGCCCTCCACGACGATCACGTCCTTCGGGTCGACGCCGAGCTGGTCGGCGGCGATCTGCGCGAACACCGTCTCGTGGCTCTGCCCCTGCCCGGCGAGCCCGGTGTTGACGTAGACCTTGCCGGTGATCGGATGGATGCGCACGTGGCCGCCCTCGTAGGGGCCGAGCCCGGTGCCCTCGACGTAGAAGCCGAGGCCGAGGCCGAGATGCTTGCCGCGCGACCTTGCCTCCGCCTTCAACTCGTCGAGCCGGTCGAGGCCGATCGCCTCGGCGCACTTCTTCAGTGCTTCCGGGTAGTCGCCGCTGTCGTAGCAGACCGCCAGGCCGTCGGCGAACAGCAGGCCTTCGCGCTTCCAGGGAAACTGGTCGGGCTGGATGAAATTGCGGCGGCGCACCTCGAAGCGGTCGAGGCCGAGCTCCTCGGCGAGCTTGTCCATCGCCCGCTCGATGGCGAAGCACGATTGCGGGCGTCCGCAGCCGCGATACGGGGTGACCGGCACGGTCGGGGTGTAGATCGCCTTGAACTCGACCTCGATGTTGGGGATCCGGTAGGGACCGGCGATCGAGGTGGAGGCGACCTGGGCGATGGCGATGCCGTAGGGGATGAAGGCGCCGGTGTCGTGCAGGAAGCTGTCGCGCAGGCCGATCACCTCGCCGTCCCGTGTGGCCGCCAGTTCGATCGTGTGGACCTGGGTGCGTTCCTGGGTCGAGCCGACGAAGTTCTCGGTGCGGTCCTCGATCCACTTGACCGGGCGGTCGAGCCCGATCGAGGCCATCGGCACCAGCACCTCCTCGGGGTAGAAGAACAGCACCTTCTGGCCGAAGCCGCCGCCGACGTCAGGCGCGATGACGCGCACCCGGTCCTCGTCGATGTCGAACAGCGAGGCGAGCCCGCCGCGCACCGAGATCGGCGCCTGCGTGCCGTCCCAGACCGTCAGCTGTCCGGTGATCCGGTCCCAGCGGGCGCAGACCGCGCGGCCCTCCATCGGCGCGGCGCAGCTGCGCTCGACGCGCACGGTGATCTTGGTGACGTGGTCGGCCCGCGCGAAGGCGGATGCGGCATCGCCGGAGTTCTGGACGAAGTGCGCCGCCACGTTGCCCTCGACATCCGGATGGACGAGGTGGGCTCCCTCGCCGGCTGCCGCCTCCAGCTCGACGGTGACCGGCAGCGGCTCGTAGTCGATCTCGATCAGCCGCACCGCGTCCTCGGCCGTGTAGCGGTCGACGGCGACCACCATCGCCACCGTCTGGCCGACATAATGGACGTCGTCGCGCGCCAGCGGCCGCTGCGTGCGCGCGCCGATCAGGCTCTGGTGCGGGATCAGCAGCGGCAGGTCCTGGTCGAGGTGGCCGATGTCCTCGCAGGTATAGACCGCCAGCACGCCCGGATGGGCCCGCGCCGCATCGGCGTCGATCGAGGCGATCCTGGCCCGCGCGAAAGGGCTGCGCGCGAAGGCGGCATGCGCCACGTCGGGCAGGTCGATGTCGTCGATGAAGTGGCCCCGGCCGGTCAGCAGCCGGTCATCGATGTTGCGCTGGACGGCGGCGCCGAAGGTGCGGGTGGCCATGACGAAATCTCCTCCCCTGAATTCAGGTCAATGTGGGCTGCCAACTGTCCTCCCCTCCCCCCCTGTGGGGAGGGGTCGGGGGTGGGGGTAACATCGGGACCGGCCTCGACGGCCGGGGCCGATGTTCGCAATCCCTCGCAGAGACGCCCGGCCGACCCGTCGAGGGTCGCCCGTTCGCCCCCCCACCCCGACCCTCCCCCACACGGGGGGAGGGAGCCGAGGCTCGCCGGAGCATCAGCGAATGATGTTCGGTACTGGAAGACGTTCTGCCTTTGCTGCCGACCGGGGATAGAGCAGCGATGCCGGGTCCGCCCCCTCCCCCCTTGTGGGGGAGGGTCGGGGTGGGGGTCGCGACCGAAGCGGGCTCGATGCCCGCTTCGGGGGCCCTCCGCTCAGCACGGATAAACGCCAATGTCGCCCCCTCAGCCCGCCTGCATCAGCTCGTGCGCGCGGCGGACCGCCGCGACGATGTTCTGGTAGCCGGTGCAGCGGCACAGGTTGCCGCTCAGCGCGGTGCGGATGCCGTCCTCGCTCAGGTCCGGCTCGCGGTTCTTGTCGAGATAGTCGGTCACCACCATCAGGAAGCCCGGCGTGCAGTAGCCGCACTGCAGGCCGTGGCATTCCTTGAAGGCCTGCTGGACGGGTCCCAGCGCGCCCTCTTCGCCGAGCGACTCCACCGTGTGGACCTCGGCGCCGTCGGCCTGCACGGCAAGCGTCAGGCAGGAGCGCGCCGTCTCGCCGTCGAGGCGGACGGTGCAGCAGCCGCAGACGCCGTGCTCGCAGCCGACATGGGTGCCGGTCAGGCGCAGCTCGTGGCGCAGGAAGTCCGACAAGAGCATGCGCGGGCTGACCGTCTTCTCGTGGGTGGTGCCGTTGACGGTCACCGTGATCGGCACGCCGCCGTCGCCGTCGGCCAGCCGGGCTCCCATCCGGTCGGGTTGGTTCGGCATCAGGCTCTCCCCTGCCCTGCGTTTCCGGCAGCCCGCGAGACCGCCGTGGCGACCGCCCGGACGATCAGCGTGCGCGCCACCTTGCGGCGGTAGCGTCCGCCGGCGCCGTCATCCTCGTTGGTCACCGCGCCGTCGACATGCGCGGCCGCCGCCCGGACCGCCGCCTCCGACAGGTCGGTGCCGACCAGCGCCGCCTCGACATCCGGCAGCCGCACCGGCTTCTCGGCGATGCCGCAGGCCGAAATCGACGCCGCCGCGCAGCCGCCGCCGGCGTCCGGCGTGATCACCGCGCAGATCCCGGCGACCGCGTAGTCGCCATGCCGGCGGGTCATCTCCACGAACGCGTAGCCGGCCCCGTCCGGCAGTGCCGGAAACAGGGCTTCGGTAATGATTTCATCCGGCTGCAGCGTCGTCGTCATGTGGAACATGAACAAGTCGGACGCCGCCACGGTCCGTTGGCCGCCGGTACCCTGCACCGTCACGGATCCGCCCAGGCAGACCAGCGCGGCGGGCAGTTCGGCCGCCGCATCGGCGTGCGCCAGGCTGCCGCAGATCGTGCCGCGGTTGCGGATCGGGATATGCGCGACGTTGCCCATCACCTCGCGCAGCAGCGGATTGGCGGCGAAGGCCTCGTCGCTCAGCTCGAGCTGCCGGTGCCGCACCATCGCGCCGACGCGGACGGCCCCGTCCGCCACCGAGATCCCGCCCAGCCCCGGCACCCGGTTGATGTCTATGACGGCATCGGGCTGGGCGACCCGGTAGTTGAGCATCGGGATCAGGCTCTGGCCGCCGGCCAGCACGACCGTGTCGTCGTGGGCGGCGCGCGCAGCCACCGCCTCCTCGACGGATCTCGCCGCGACGTACTCGAAGCGTGCCGGCTTCATGTCTCGATCTCCGCCGCGTACCAGCCCTCGTCGGGATCCTTGAATCCCTCCGGCCTGTCGATGCCTCTGGTGCGGGCCACCTCCTCGAAGAACGGCCCCCTGTCGAACATCGGCAGGCGCCGGCGATCCTTGCGCATTTGGCTGCGCAGCGAAACCGTTTTCGCCTCGTCGACGAGGAACAGCAGCCCCTTCCTGCGCAGCACCACGCCGTAGTCGTCCCGGGCGCTCTTGCGCGACACCAGCCCGCACTGCACGTCGTAGGCGACCGCGTCGGGCTCGCGCGCCAGCGGATCGCCCCAGCCGCCGCCACCGGTGGTGACGATGCGCACCACGGCGCCGGGCGGCACCTCGATGTTGTCGGCCATGCCGTCGACGTCCTCGACGCGCCCGTCGGTATGGGTCACCTGCACCTGGTACTGCCCGCCGTAGCGGCCGCCGTTGACGCCGTAGGGATGCAGCATCGCCCGGTCGGCGTTGGAGATCAGCTTGGTGGGGGTCAGCGACCGGATGTGCTTGTCGTAGCCGAAGCCGCCGCGGCGGTAGCCGGGACCGCCGGAATCGGTCGCGAGCCCGAGCTTCTCGACGCGGATCGGATAGCGTGTCTCGGAGAACTCCGCCGGCAGGTTGCGCGAGTTCGGCACGATGTGGACGACGTCGGAGCCGTCCGCCCACGGCCGCCCCGGCCCGCCGCCGCCGAGCACCTCGCGAAACAGGAAGAAGTCGTCGGCGTTCCGGCCGCCGTGCAGCCCCCAGATGCGGATCGTCTCGTGGTCGGCCGGCAGCCGCCCGCCGGTCGCCTTCGACAGGCAGGCGGCGAACAGGCCGAGCGAGCGCAGCATCAGGAAGAAGCGCATCCCCGACGGCCGTCCGTAGGTCGGCGACATCATCGAGCCCTTCTCGGGCAGCTTGACGTTGATGACCTGCAGCGCGCCCTCGTTGATGTCGATCTCGGCGGCGCGCTCCGGCGATTCGGCCAGCGACCGCAGCACCGGGCCCATCCACTTGCGCAGGAACCGGCCCTCCGAATAGTCGAGCGGCCAGTTGATCGGCCCCTTCGTCTCCGGATCGGTGCCGGTGAAGTCGAGCAGGATCTGGTCCTTCGTCTTGGTCATGGTCAGCCGCATCGCGTGCAGCCGCGGCGCGTCGACGCCGTCGTTCTCGATGAAGTCCTCCCACTGGTAGACGCCGTCGGCGATCTTCGGGAGGATCTCGGTGCGCAGCACGTCGGCGCAGTTGTTCAGGATCGCCTCGAAGGCTGCCTCCAGCGTCTCGACCCCGTAGCGCTCGGCAAGGTCGAGTATCCGCTTCTGGCCGAGCCGTGCCGCCCCGATCTCCGCGTCGATGTCGCCGATCAGGTGCTCGGCGAGCCGCGAGTTGCGCCCGACGATCCGGTAGACGCCCTCGTTCAGCACGCCCTTGTCGTAGAGCTTGACCGGCGGGATCGCGAGCCCTTCCGACCACTGGTCGGTGGCGTGCACCGGCAGGCTGCCCGGCACCGAGCCGCCGACGTCGTCGTGGTGGCCGAACACCTGGGAGAAGCCGATCAGCCGGTCGCCGTGGAAGATCGGGATCGTCGAGCACAGGTCCGGCACGTGGCCGATGCCGCCCGACGAATTGTAGGGATCGTTCCAGAAGAACACGTCGCCCGGGTGGATGTTGTCGGCGCCGAAATACTCGAACACCGGCTCCACCAGCGCCGAATAGGAGCGCCCGGTCAGCTTGCGGCCCTTGGCGTCGAACAGCGCCACCCGGTAGTCGTGCTGGTCGCGGATCATCGGCGAGCGGGAGGTGCGTTCCACCGCCGCCTCGATCTCCAGCTCGGCGGACCGGATCGTGCCGTAGATCACCTCGAGCTCGACGGGATCGAGCCTGCGGCGTGTTTCGACCTCGGATTTGGATAGGGCCGTCATGCCTCGCGCTCCAGATGCAGGATACCGTAGTCGTCGCTCCTGACCGACCAGCCCGGCGGCACCACGACGGTCGATCCGTATTCCTCGCTGATCAGCGGCCCGGCGATCGTCTGCCCGGCCACCAGCCCGGCGCGGTCGTAGAGCGGGCAGTCGACCCAGCCGGTCTTGCGCCAGAACACCCGCCGCGCGCCCTTCGGCGCCGCGCTCTTCGAGCCGCCCGCGACCTTCTGCGGCTTGGGCCTGTGCACGCGGCCGACCGCCTGCACACGCAGGTTGACGATCTCGACGTCCTGGCGGCCCTCGTAGGAGAAGCCGAAGGTGCGCTCGTGCACCTCGTGGAAGTCCGCCCAGACCTTCCCGATCGCTTCCCCGCCCGTCATCCCGACCGGCAGGATCACCGGCACTTCATGTCCCTCGCCCACGTATCGCACGTCGGCGGAGCGCTGCAGGGCGATGTTGTCCGGCGCGACGCCCTCGTCGGCGATCTCCGCCTTGCCGGCCGCTTCGAGCGCCTGCCATACGGACTCGATTTCCTTCGGGTCCGCCGCCGACTGCTGGCGCACCAGCGTCTGCACGTAGTCGCGCTTGATGTCGGAGACGTGCAGCCCGAACGCCGACAGGTTGCCGGGATTGGGCGGCGAGATCGCCTTGCCGATCTCCAGGAAGTCGGCGACGTCTGTGGCGAACATGCCGCCCGCCCCGCCAAACGCCAGCAGCACGTAGTCGCGCGGATCGCGGCCCCGCGTCACCGTCACCTGACGGATGCCGTGCACCTGGTTGACGGTGGCGATCTCGAAGACGCCGGCAGCGACCTCCTCCGCCGTCATGCCGAAGCGTTTGCCGAGGTCGTCGAACGCCGCCTGGGACGCCGCCTTGTCCAAGGTGATCAGCCCGCCTGCGAGCGTCTCGGGAATACGGCCCAGGACAAGGGCCGCGTCGGTGACTGTGGGCTGGGTGCCGCCACGGCCATAGCAGATCGGGCCAGGTTCCGCGCCGGCAGAGCGCGGTCCGACCTTCAGGTTGTCGTACTGGTCGACCCAGGCGAGCGAACCGCCGCCCGTGCCCACCGTCGCGATGTCGAGCATCGGCGTCTTCACCGGATAGTGCTCGACCATCGAATAGCTGGTCATCTGCGGGGCCAGCTTCTCGATCAGCGCGACGTCGGTGGAGGTGCCGCCGACGTCGAGCGTCAGGATATCCTCGTGCCCGGCCAGTTCGGCGACGTGCATCGCCCCCAGAACGCCTGCCGCCGGCCCGGACAGCAGCATCGTCACGGGCCGTCCGCCCGCCGTGGCGTGGGTTACGACGCCGCCGTTCGACTGCATGATCAGGAACGGGGTGTCGCCGGCCTTGGCGCGGATCTCGTCGGCGGCGTGCTGCAGGTAGGTCTTGCAGTACGGCTTCACCAGCACGTCGATCAGCGTCGTCATCGCCCGCTCGTATTCGCGATATTCGGGCAGCACGACCGAGGAGAGGGAAACGAACAGATCCGGATACTTCGCCGCGATCAGCTCTGCGACGCGCTGCTCGTGCGCATCGTTTGCGTAGGAATGCAGGAAGCAGACGGCGAGGCACTTGACGCCGAGTTCGACCAGCTCGTCTGCGGCCTGCAGGGCGGCCGCCTCGTCGAGGGCCTCCGCCTCCGACCCGTCATGCAGCATCCGCCCGGGCACCTCGCGCACCAGGTGCAGCGGCACCAGTCGCGGCGGCTTCACCCAGAAGAACGAGTTGCCGTAGCCGTCGGGCACCGACTGGCGGGCGATCTCGATGATGTGGCGGAAGCCCTTGGTGACCAGCAGGCCGAGCCCGTCGAACTTGTGCTCGAGCACCGCATTGGTCGCCACGGTCGACCCGTGCAGCACGACCGAGACGTCGGCCTCGCTGCTGCTGGCGGCCTCGGCGATCGCCCTGACGCCGTTCAGCAGTCCAACGCTCGGATCGCTCGGTGTCGATGGCGTCTTGACCACCCACTGCGTTCCGGACGCCTCGTCGATCCCGACGACGTCGGTGAATGTTCCGCCCGTGTCGATGGCAACCCTGAGCCCCATCAATAAGTCTCCCCGACCACTCAATATGGACGCTATGCTCACATAGCGGATATCATCTCCATTTTTTGGATATGATCAACCGCTTTCTAAGACGCGCCATACCGGCCGTGGATAACCGCCGCGGGCACACCGGATCAGGTCCGGGGTGTACGCTTGTCGTATGGCGAAGCACTGCCCACAGCACTGATTACGTCCCGGCCCCGCGCCGGGACCCAGCGTAAAGCCAGGCGAAGCCGCCGCTCTTCCTGCATATGGCCGCGCCACGCCCCCAGGCCCCGTGGTGAGGGCGGGCAAAGCCCATGTCTCGAACCACGAGGGCGTGCCGCACCGGTCACCCGCAGCCGAAAATAACGCCTTCGACCGCTCGTCACGCTGGCCCCCGGCTCAAGGCCGGGGCGTACGCCTGTCGTATGGCGAAGCACCTGCCCAAATCACGGAATACGTCCCGGCCCCCGCGCCCAGACCCAGCGTAAAGCCAGGCGAAGCCGCCGCCCTTCCTACGTATCCCCACGCCGCATCCCAAGCCCTAATAGTGAGGAGCGGTCAAAGCCCGCGTCTCGAACCATGAGGGCGGGCCGCACCAGATCACCCGCAGCCGAAAATTGCGCCTTCGGCCGCTCGTCACGCTGGACCCCGGCTCAAGGCCGGGGTGTACGTTGCGGTCTGGAGCGCAGGCCCCTCGGATGCGAAAGGTTGTCCATTACCCCGCAGCGTACGTCCCGGCCCCCGCGCCGGGACCCAGCGCGAAGACCCGGCGAAGCCGCCGCTCTTCCTGCGTATCTCCACGCCCCACCCCAAGCCCTCATGGTGAGCGACTGTCTTGTTGGTCAAGCTGTCTGCCATGGTTTCTGGTCCCTGAGGATGGCGTTGAGGA
>NZ_JAZHOF010000006.1:355222-425405 GCF_037855135.1 Microbaculum marinum | reverse complement strand
GCGCATGAAGATCATGTCCGGGCGATTCCAGAGATCTTCGCCGGGCCAGATATCGAGATCCGAAATGGGCCTGTTGGGTTCCACGCTCAGCAGGAACTCGCGGCCGAACCGGTCGTAGTGGCCGAAATTCTCCATGAATATCGGCAGCAAGGGCAGCTTGTCGGCGTAGAACGAGCTGGCAAAGTCGAGTTGGTAGATGAATTCCGTCTCGTTGATGCCGAAAAGCATGGCGCCATTGGCCCCGGCGGCCGCACTCACCGCATCGAGGGTCGAGATCCATTTTTCGTCCGAAAAGGACACATCGTAGATCGCAGGAAGCGCATCGTAGGCCAGTTTCATCGACAGATCCCTTTTGGCTCGCACTGCATCACATTCCAGCCTCGCGGATCAATATGCGGCGCTGAGGCTCAGAAAGTTTGCACTTTGCCAGGGCGCGCGCTCGACAGAGTAGGATACGGCGTGCTCGACGACGGACCAACGGGCCCGTCTAATCGCACGTTCCCGCCTTGGAATCTGTTTTACAAAGTCTCGAAATGTTCCGGTGCCGTTCATGGTTTGTCGATCAATTGGCAAAAAACGCAACTACTTGATCGCATTGCGTTTTCGGCAAAATGGACCAAGTGTGCGACTTCGGCCTGGACGGCCTGTCCGACGGCCGCAGCCCCGACCGCCTCGACGCGCTGGTCTGGGCGGTCAGCGAGCTGGCGCTGACGCCGCAGGCGGAGCCGCGGGTGCGACGGCTGTGAGGGGGGTGAAACTGGGGCGCCGAAGGCCGGCATCGAGCCGGCCTCCGGCGCGGGCTGCTCCCCCGGCGCTCCGCCGGAGCGGAGCGCGTGTCCGCCCTGCGGAAGCGTTGCTTCCGCTGCCGCTGTGCGCGATGCACCCCCGGCCCTCGGCTGCGAGCCTCGGGCGTTCGCCCCTGCGAAAGCTGCGCTTTCGCTGCCGCTCCGCGGCACCGGGGCTCACCCCCCTCTCCAACTCTCCCCCACAAGGGGGGAGAGGGTCCCTTGGAGCGACTGCCCGTCGCAGCTTGCAAGCCAGGATTCTGCTGCTCGGCCTGAAGATGATCGAGGTACCTCGAACAGCGCCTTGCGCCCCTCTCCCCCCTTGTGGGGGAGAGTTGGAGAGGGGGCCGCCGCGCAGCGGCGGGGACGGCCGGCACGATTCGCAGTCTTCCGACACCAGAAAACGGAGCCCGACGTGGTCTCATTTCCGACATTCCTCACCCGCCTGTTCGCCGCCGGGGGCGGTTCCGGGCCGCCGGAGGCTAAGGCGTCGGCGACGGGCCGGCTGATCGCCTTCCATGCCCAGGGGCGGCCGGTGTGGACGCCGCGCGACTATGCGGCGCTGACGCGGGAGGGGTTCCAGAAGAACCCGGTCGTCTACCGCTGCGTGCGGCTGATCTGCGAGGCCGCCGCCTCGGTGCCGTGGCTGCTGCACGAGGGCGAGCGGGAGCTCGACCGGCATCCGCTGCTGACGCTGCTGGCCAGGCCCAACGCGCGGCGCTCGGGGGCGGAGCTGATGGAGGCGGTGTACGGCCATCTGCTGGTCTCCGGCAACGCATATATCGAGGCGGCCGGCGTGGCCGGCGAGATCTGCGAGCTGCACGCGCTGAGGCCGGACCGGATGAAGGTGGTGCCCGGCGCCGACGGCTGGCCGGAGGCCTACGAGTACACCGTGTCGGGGCGCTCGGTGCGCTTCGACCAGGGGCGGATGGAGACGGGCTCGGGGCCGGCGCCGATCCTGCACCTGACGCTGTTCCATCCCTCAGACGACCACTACGGCATGGGGCCGCTGGAGGCGGCAGGCATGGCGCTCGACCTGCACAACGCCTCGGCCGACTGGAACAAGGCGCTGCTCGACAATGCCGCAAGGCCGTCGGGCGCGCTGGTCTACGAGGGCGAGGGCGCGCTCAGCCAGGAGCAGTTCGAGCGGCTGAAGCGCGAGCTGGAGGATAACTACCAAGGCGCCTCGAACGCCGGCCGGCCGCTCCTGCTGGAGGGCGGGCTCGCCTGGCAGGCGATGGGGATCAGCCCGAAGGAGATGGACTTCATGGAGGCCCGCCACCAGGCGGCCCGTGACATCGCGCTCGCCTTCGGGGTGCCGCCGATGCTGCTCGGCATCCCCGGCGACAACACCTATGCGAACTACCAGGAGGCGAACCGGGCGCTGTGGCGCCAGTCGGTGCTGCCGATGGTGGGCCGCACCGCGCAGGCGCTGGCCCACTGGCTTGGGCCGGCCTTCGGCGATGGCCTGCGGCTGTCGGTCGACCTCGACGCGGTCGAGGCGCTGTCGGCCGACCGCGAGGCGCTGTGGGCGCGGCTGACGGCGGCCGACTTCCTGTCGGACGACGAGAAGCGGCTGGCGGTGGGATACGGGGCGGCGGACTGAGCGCCATTGCGGTCGCGCCGGGGGGCGGCTACAAGGGCCGCCATCCCACGCTTTGCCGGACGAGGTGACTTCGCAATGAGCCGTTCCACCGCAATCGACCTGGCCGCGCTCCGCCGCAGGGCCCGCGCCGCCGTCCTGGCCGCCGCCGTCGCAGCCGTCGCCGTTACCGTCGGGGGCCTCGCCGGCTCGCCCGCGCAGGCCCAGGACAGCGCCGCAGCCAGCAACGAGGTGTCCGGCACCTGCAAGACGTTCCGCACGGCCTTCGCCACCGGCGCCAACACGATCTGGACCACCACCCCGAGCTACACCCCGGTGGAGGACGCCACGGTCAGCTTCCGGATGAAGAGGCGCGGCTGCGTGATCGTCCGGTTCTCGGCGACCGCCTCCTCGGTGCTGGAAGGCAACCTGCTGATGCGCGCCGTCTTCGACGGCAAGAAGCTGATGGCGCCGGGGGTGATCCTGCTGACCTCGAACGACGACCTGTTCTACGGCACCCACAGTATGGAGTTCGTGCTGACCAACGTGAAGCCGGGCAAGCACACCGTCAGCATCGAGTGGAATCCGAACGATCCCAACAAGGCCGTCAGCCTCGGCCCGCGGATGACCAGCGTCTGGTATTCCAAGTAGCGGCGAACGCCACCGCGCCGCGGCCCGCCGCGGCCGACCGGCCGTCCCTCAAGGCCTGCAGAAACCGCAAGGCGGGTGCACACAGCGCCCGCCTTTTTCATGTCCGCTTCCGATCGCCCGGCCCGCGCGGCCGCAGCGGGAGCGCGCCCACTTGCCGGAAAGACACCGATGTCCGACGCGCTCACCCACGCCGTCGACGCGATCCTCGATCGCGGCGACCTCGCGCACCTGGCGCTGTTCCTGTGGGCCTGCGCGGCGACGGGGCTGGCCTGGTTCGCGCTGAGGGAACTGTCGCGGTCCAACCGCCGCTTCGAGGAGTTCGTCACGGCGGTGGCCTATGTCGAGCGGCTGCTGCGCAACCGGGGGCGGTGAGCGCCTGCCGCGGATTTTACAATCGGTGCCGAGGCGGCTAATTTCCTTCCCTCGCGGAATGCCGCGGCAAATCCGAGATGCCGGCGGGCGATCCAGAAGGCCGCTCGTCGCGGTTCGCCCCGCGGCGCCCGCGAAGGGAGCCAAGCCATGCAACCTGTACGAATTCGGCGGCGGTACCTCGGTCCGGCAGCGGTCGCGATCGCGGCCGTCCTTGCCGCGCAGCCGGCCGTCGCGGCCAAGGGTGGCTGCAACACGCCCAAGACGCATTATCGGACGACGGAGACGAGCGCGACGACGACCTCGACCGAGTACGTGCTTCTGCCGAAGAGCCGGATCGTCTTCCGGCAGCGCGGCGACGAGCCGGGATGCGTGGTCGTCCGCCTGTCTGCGCTTCCAAGGGCCGACTACATCATGGAGGTGCGGCCCGTCATCGACGGGTCGAAAACGGCTACGCCCGCCAGCATCCAGTTCGAATACGACTCGCCGGGCTACCTGTCGCCGCGCAGTTTCGGATTCGTGTTCCCGAAGGTCGCGCCGGGACGGCACGTCCTGAAGTTCGAGTGGCGCACCGTCAGCGCGCCCTCGCACGAGGCGCGGATGTATGGCCGCACGATTACCGTGCAGCACCAGTAACTTCGCAGGTTCCCGACAGCGGCGGGCCGACGGCCGGCGCTTGCGCCGGACCGGGCGGCGTCCGCGCCTGTTGTTTTTCCACAACCGGAGGATCGCACACGCCATGCCGCGACTGCAGCCGCACCGGCCTGCCTGCGCCATCCGATCGGAGGCGCCGACCTGCGCCGGGACGAAACCCGATCCCGCCCGCGTCTTCGCGGACTTCGCCGACGCCCTCGCCGGGATCGCCGCCGGCCCGCGCCGGCATTCCACACGGAGACGGACATGACCGAGACACCGGGCCGCCGGAGGCTTCGCGCCGCCAGCCGCGCCACCCGCCGCCGCGCCACCACCGGCGGCAGCGTGGTAGCGGGAGCGGACCCCTACGAGCGGGAGCGCAAGTTCGCCGCCCTCGACCTGAAATCCGTCGAGGCCGACGGCTGCTTCGGCGGCTATGCCTCGATCTTCGGCAAGGCCGACCTCGGCGGCGACCTGGTCGAGGCCGGCGCCTTCGCGGCGAGCCTGGCGGCGCGCGGCACGGCCGGCGTCAAGATGCTGTTCCAGCACGATCCCGCCGAGCCGATCGGGGTCTGGGAGACGATCGAGGAGGACCGCATCGGCCTCTACGTGCGCGGCCGGCTGATGCAGGAGGTGGCGCGCGGCCGCGAAGTGCTGAGCCTGATGCGGGCGGGCGCGCTCGACGGGCTGTCGATCGGGTTCCGGACCGTGAAGGGCCGCACCGACCCCAGGACGGGCGTGCGGCGGCTCAGCGAGATCGACCTGTGGGAGATCTCCGTCGTCACCTTCCCGATGCTGCCGGAGGCGCGGGTCGACCAGGTGAAGCGGTCGCCCTGGGCCGTCGCGGCCGAGGGGCCCGACGCCGTCGCCGCGATCAGGCGGGCGGCAGCGATGGTGCGGGCGGCGCGCCAGGCGGATGGCGCCTGAGTACGTAAGGGCTACGGCGGCGGAGCCGGGGAACCCGGCGGAACCATTCGGAGCGCGTGCGGTTGAACCTGCAAGGATTCAACCCACCGGAGGCATCATGACCAGGACGCGCTATCTCACGGTTCTGAGCGTGGCGCTGCTCGCCTCGACGGCAGTGCCTGCGTTCGCCGAACAGGCAGAGGTCACCGCCGACCTCAACATCCGCACCGGGCCCAGCACCCGCTACCAGGTGATCACCACGGTCCCGGACGGGGGCGGCGTGGACGTCTACGGCTGCGTGCGGGGCTACGACTGGTGCGACGTCGCCTGGGGCGCCTATCGCGGCTGGGTGTTCGCCGACTACCTCGACTACACCTATCGCGGCAGCGCGCGGGCGATGTCGGACTGGCGCGACGAGATCGGCGTGCCGCTCGTCTCCTACGACCCGGACGCCTATTCCGAGCGGTACTACCGCGACACGCCGTGGTACCCGGGGCCCTACGACGTCCGCGACC
Organism: Microbaculum marinum; assembly: GCF_037855135.1. Lineage (NCBI taxonomy): Bacteria > Pseudomonadati > Pseudomonadota > Alphaproteobacteria > Hyphomicrobiales > Tepidamorphaceae > Microbaculum > Microbaculum marinum. Next base: position 419,964 of record NZ_JAZHOF010000006.1, on the reverse strand, counting down.
GGCCGGCGGCGCCGCCGCCCGACCTGGAGTCGAGGCTGGACGGGGAGATGACGGACACCGAGACCTGGGACAACGAACTGGTGCACCGCCGCGACAGCGGCGACGGCAGCGAGCAGTACGAGCCGCCGGAGCCCGGTTTCGCAGATCGCAACACCGACGACGGCTACGGCGGCGACGACCTGCATGTCGGCGACAAGACCGACCAAGTCACAGGCAGCGATTTTCCGCCGGAGCATGTCATCGCGCAGTGACGCCGCGAAGACGGCAGAACAGAATCGCCCAAGACGCGTCACGGGTGCAGTCGAAAGCAGGCGAAACATAGACAGGTTCGTGACGGGTATTCTCAAAAGTCATACCCTGTTCGGCGGAACTTATCCAAACACCTCCTGTTGGCCCCACAGAACCAGCAACAGGAGGACAACAATGAAAGTCTTGTTTACCACCCTCACCACGGCATTGCTCGCGACGACGGCGATCCCCGCGATGGCGCAGCAGGCCGAGGTGACCGCCGACCTCAACATGCGGACGGGTCCGAGCACCCGCTATCAGGTCATCACCACCGTCCCGGACGGCCGCCCCGTGAACGTCTACGGCTGCGTCCAGGGCTATGACTGGTGCGACGTGTCCTGGGGCAACTACCGCGGCTGGGTGTTCTCGGATTACCTGCAGTACTACTACCAGAACAGCTGGCGTCCGCTGCCGGACTGGGGCGCGCGTGTCGACCTGCCGCTGATCTCGTTCAGCTTCGGCGACTACGCCGACCGCCACTACCGCGACCGTCCGTGGTACAGCCCGGACCGCGACCGCTACGGCGACCGCGACTGGGATCGCGACCGCGACCATGATCGCTGGGACCGCGACGACCGCTACACCCGCGACGATCGTGACTGGGACCGGGATCGCGACCGGAACCGCTACAGCGGCGACTGGGACCGTGACCGGGACTGGGACCGCGATCGGGACTACGATCGCGACTACAGCCGGCGCGACGACGACCGCGATGGCGACCGCTGGGACGATCGCGACCGCTACGGCCGCAATGACGGCCGGTGGGACGACGACCGCAACCAGTACGGCCGCAACGATGACGACCGTTGGGACGACCGCGACCGCTATGGCCGCAACGACGATGACCGCGATCGCGACCGAGACCAGTACGGCAACCGCGAGGACGACAACGATCGCCAGAGCGAGCAGTCGAACAACGCCAATGACGGCTCCAATCAGTCGGCGGACCGCACTGCCGGACAGACCGCCGGCGAGGCGGCGATGCGCGAAGAGGCGCGTCAGGAGATGCTCGACCAGGCCCGTCAGATGCGCGAGGCCTACGAGGAGCGTCAGTCGCGCACCGGCGACCAGTCGTCGAACCAGTCGAACCAGGCTCCGAGCCAGAGCCGGAGCCAGAACGGGGCGCAGAACCCCCCCGGGATCGGCATCGAGGGTTCGGCCCGGGTCGACAGCCAGCGTCAGCCGACGCAGGAGGAGATAAACCAGGCCGCCGAGGAGATGCGCGAGCGCGCGACCGGCGGATAAGCCACCACACGTCCGGGAGACGGCGGCGCCAGCCGCCGGATCCTGCGCCGGCGCGCGGTCAGCGCCGGCCGGGTCTCGCAGCGCCCGTCCCACCGTCGTGGGGCGGGCGTTTGCCGTCCGGCGGCCGCTCGACCAACGTCCAGGCGATGCCGGCGGCGACCAGCGTCGCCGCGCCGGTGACGGCGAAGACCGGCCAGTAGACAGACGTCGAGGCCAGCAGCACGCTGCACAGCGCGATGCCGAAGGTGCCGCCGAGCATCTGGATGGAGAGATTGACGCCGCTCGCCTGACCCTGCCGGTCGGCCGGCACCGCGCCCATCAGCGCGGGCCGCAGCGGCACGGCGATGCCGGGCATGACGGCGCCCCAGACGATCAGCGTCACCGCGATCAGCCAGTGGCTCGCGGCAATCGTCGCCAGGCCGATGACGAAGATCGTCGCGGCCGTCACCAGCAGCGCCGCGATCAACGGAGGGCGCGGACCGAGGGTGTCGCGCAGGCGGCCGGCGAGGCGCGAGGTCGCCAGCGTCGGCAGGATCGCCACGGTGACCGTCAGCCCCGCCTCGACAGGCGAGCGTCCGAGGCCGTGCTGCAGGTAGAGCGCCACGAAGATGAACATCGCCATCTTCTCGAACTGGAACACCGCGAAGATCAGGTTGCCGCCGGTGAAGGTCGGGATCCTGAGCAGATCGAGCTCGATGAGCGGCGCTGCGCCGCGACCGCGCTCAAGCGCGGCGGCGCGCTTCAGCTCGATGGCGACGAAGGCCGACGTGGCCACGGCGCCGATGGTGAGCATCGACAGCGTCTTCGGCGAGGTCCAGCCCCAGTCGCTCGACTGCATCAGCGCGATGACCAGGCCCGACAGGCCGACGACGAGGCCGATCAGTCCGGGATAGTCGAACTTTCCGGCATCGAAGGCCGGCTTGCCCGCCGCCGACGGCCTGAGGGCCGCGAGCAGAACGATCGCGGTGGCCGCGACGACGGGCAGGTTGACCAGGAAGATCCAGCGCCACGACAGAGCCTGCGAGAACACGCCGCCGACCAGCGGCCCGGCCGCCATGAAGGTGCCGGCGATGGTGGTCTGGACCGCGAAGGCCGCGCCGCGCCGCTGCGGCGGGAAGGTCGCCGTCAGGATCGCGAAGGAGGCGGGGAAGGTGACCGCCGCGCCGATCCCCTGCACCGCGCGCGCCGCGATCAGCAGCCCGCCGGTCGGCGCCAGGCCTGCCATCAGCGATCCGAGCGCGAAGATGCCGGCGCCGGCCGCGAAGACGAGGCGCCGCTCGAACAGGTCGCCGAGCCGGCCGCCGACGGCGACGAAACAGGTGAAGGTCAGAAGGTAGGCATTGACGATCCAGTGGCTCTCGAGCTGCGAGATGCCGAGGTCCGTCCGCATCGTCGGCAGCGCCACGCCGACGACGGTCTCGTCAAGCACCACCAGCCCCAGCACGCAGCTCGCCGCGCCGAGGATGAAGGCATGCCGGTTGTCGTCGGTGATCCGCATCGGCCAGCCGCTCCCGGAACGTCCGGCCGCGTTTGTAGCAGGATTCGGGGGAAGCGGCGGCTTCGCCGGGTCTATGCGCCGGCTCGCGGGTGTCACCGGGACGAGCGGGACGGGGGAAGCGGCATGTTCGGCAGCCGCCCGGCTGGATCCCGGGTCGGGCCCGGGATGTACCCGGTGCCGTTGGCAGGAGCTCTGCCAGACATTGGATCTACGCCCCGGGGGGATCCGGGGACCGGGGCAGAGGTTGCGACTGTAACGGCGGCTACGCCGGGTCGGTGCGCCGGTCCCGGTTGTCGCCGGGACCAACGGGGTCGGGGAAGCGGCATGTTCGGCAGCCGCCCGGCTGGATCCCGGGTCGAGCCCGGGATGTACCGGGTGCTGTTGGCAGGAGCTTTGCCAGACAATGGATCTACGCCGAGGGGTTCCGGGGCAGGGCAGATGTTGCGACTGGCAACGGCGGCTGCGGCCTGCCCTCGTGGTTCGAGACGCGGGCTGCGCCCGCCCTCACCGCCAGGGCTTCCGTGCGGGCCGGCACCCTGCGTCAGTACTTTTGGAGCCTCATGGTGAGCCGATCGCGCAAGCGGTCGTCTCGAACCACGAGGCGCCGGCGCGCTTCGGCGGCGGATCGGGCCCGGCGCAGCCGCCGTGCTGCGAGCGCGGCAGCACCCACGCGACGGACCTGCGCCCCCGGACGTAATCCGTGGCCTGCAGCGGCGGCGTCCTGAAATCGACATCAACCCCGAGAAGGAAAGTATCGAAGATGACCAAGCACTTCCCCCGACCGGCCGCGGCCGGGAGCGCGGGCCGCAAGGCGGCGGACATGGGCTCGAGCCTGCCGTCGAGCAGCGACGTGGTCGAGGCGTTCGACGAGTTCATGATGGCCTTCGAGGCCTTCAAGGAGGCGAACGACGAGCGCCTGGCGCAGATCGAGAGCCGGGTCTCCGCCGACGTCGTGACGACGGAGAAGATGGAGCGCATCAACCGGGCGCTCGACGAGCACCGGCAACTCGTCGACGGACTTGTGCTGAAATCGCGCCGGCCGGCGCTGTCTGGAGAGCGGGCCGAGACGTCGCAGGCCGCCCTGCAGCACAAGGCGGCCTTCGCCGGCTACGTGCGCCACGGCGCCGAGAGCGGGCTGAGGGCGCTGGAATCCAAGGCGATGTCGGTGGGCAGCGATGCCGACGGCGGCTATCTCGTTCCCGACGAGACGGAGCGCGAGATCGGCCGGCTGCTGTCGCAGGCCTCGCCGATCCGGGCGATCGCCGGCGTCCGCGAGATCTCGGCCTCGGTCTACAAGAAGCCGTTCGCCGTCTCCGGCCCGGCCACCGGCTGGGTCGCGGAGACCGGCGAACGCTCGCCGACCACCACGGCGACGCTTGCCGAACTGGCGTTCCCGGCGATGGAACTCTACGCGATGCCGGCGGCGACGCAGACGCTGCTCGACGATTCCGCCGTCAACATCGACGAATGGATCGCAGCCGAGGTGCAGGTCGCCTTCGCCGAGCAGGAGGGCGCCGCCTTCGTCTCCGGCAACGGCACCAACAAGCCGAAGGGCTTCCTAGCCTACACTACCGCGGCCGAGTCCGCGTGGGCCTGGGAGAAGGTCGGCTACCTGGCGACGGGGGTCGACGGAGCGTTTCCGGCCTCGAACCCGTCCGACAAGCTGATCGACCTGGTTTATGCGCTCAAGAGCGGCTACCGGCACAACGCCCACTGGGTGATGAACCGGCGGACGCTCGGCGAGATCCGCAAGATCAAGGACGGCGACGGCAACTACATCTGGCAGCCCGCCGCGCAGGCCGGCGGCGTCTCGACGCTGCTGAACTTCCCCGTCGCCGAGGCCGAGGACATGCCCGACATCGGCACCGACGACATGGCAATCGCCTTCGGCGACTTCCGCCGCGGCTACCTGGTGGTCGACCGGCTCGGGGTGAGGATCCTGCGCGATCCGTATTCGTCGAAGCCCTACGTGCTGTTCTACACCACCAAGCGCGTCGGCGGCGGCATCCAGGACTTCGACGCGATCAAGCTGATGAAGTTCGGCGAGAGCTGAGAGGGCGGGGCCTGAAGAGGGCGCCGAAGGCCGGCATCGAGCCGGCCTTCGGCGCTTCGACCCCCCTCTCCATCTCTCCCCCACAAGGGGGGAGAGGGTCGACCGGTACTACTGCCCGTCGAAGTCCGCTCGCACAGGATCTGCAGCCCAGGTTTGAAGGGCTTTGCGCCCTCGGCAAGTGCAGCTTGCTCCCCTCTCCCCCACAAGGGGGGAGAGAGGCGCAAGGCGCCAATCGCGGAGACACCGACCTGGTCCAACAGCGCAGCAGGCAAAGACATGTCGGCTCACGGCGGGCCGATGCTCGTAGGAACTCTCTCCCCCCTTGTGGGGGAGAGTTGGAGAGGGGGTACGTCCGCAGCGTCCGCCCCGCGCATCCGCATCTCGTCGAGACGCACCTTCGTCCCGCCTCGCCACACGGACGACGGCTGGGCCGGGACGGACGCTCTCCCGGCCCTCGGCTTCGCGCCTCGGGCGTTCGTCGCTCGAAACGCAATGCGTTTCGTCCGCTGACGCGGACCGCTCCTCACCCCCTCGTGGGGGAGAGTTGGAGAGGGGGCCGTGCCGAGCGTCTGACCGGCGCGACGGGATCGCGTCGAGAGGGTGCGCCCTCGGACGCCGCGACTTCGTGGCCGGTGCGGCCGCTTCCTTGTTCAGGGACCATGCCATGACACTGACGCTTGTGACCCCGCCGGCGGCCGAGCCGCTGTCGCGCGCCGACGCCAAGGCGTTCCTCAGGCTCGAGCACGACGACGAGGACACGCTGGTCGATACGCTGATCGCGGCCGCCCGCCTGCATGTCGAGGCGGCGATCCGCCGGGTGCTGGTCAGCCAGACCTGGCGGCTGACCCTGGATGGCTGGCCGCCGCCGTCGCCGGGCGGGCGCATCGTCGAGATGCCGCTGTCGCCGGTGATCTCGGTGGACACGGTGACGGTCTACGACGCCGAGGCGGTGCCTGCGGTGCTGGCGGACACCGCCTATGTCGCCGACCTGTCGTCGTGGCCGGCGCGCATCCTGATGCGCGAGGGAACCGCGCCGGTCGCGCCGGGGGCGCCGATCGCCGGCATCGAGGTCGTCTTCACCGCCGGCTACGGCGAGGCTTCCGACGTGCCGGCGCCGATCGTCCAGGCGATCCGGCTGCTGGTCGCGCACTGGTACGAGATCCGCGAGCCGGTCGCCTTCGGCGGGCCGGCCAATCCGGTGCCCGACACGCTTGCCGCGCTGCTGGCTCCGTATCGGGCGGTAAGCCTGTGAGCGCGCCCGCAGCCATCGGCCGCCTGCGCCACCGCGTGCGGCTGCAGGCGCCCGTCGACAGTGACGACGGCGCCGGCGGCACGACGCGGAGCTGGAGCGACGTCGCCACGCTGTGGGGGCGCATCGAGCCGGTGCGGGCCACCGAGCGCACCGCCGCCGGCCGGATCGAGGCCGCCGCCCGCCACCGCCTCACCATCCGCTGGCGCGCCGACGTCACCCACGACATGCGCGTCGTGTTCGGCACCCGGGTCTTTTCGATCCTCGGCCTGACCGACGTCGAGGCGCGCCACCGCTTTCTCGTCTGCGACTGCGAGGAGACAGCCCAATGAAGACCACGCCACGCCCGACCGCACCGTATCCGCCGACACCGGCCGCCCGCCGACCCGAGCAGCGGCTGGAGACCGGGATGCCGCCGCGGCTCGAGGGCCGCTTCAAGGACAGCTGGCTGAGGGACGGGCGGGACACCGCCGCGGGTCCGCGCCGTGGGGGCGGGACGGCGGCCGATACCGATTGCGGCGACCTGCGCCGCGCGCCGCGGCCCGAGCCGCGTGTCTCGAGGCGCGTGCGATGAGCGCCGCGCTCGCCCTGCAGGCCGCGCTGTTTGCCGCGCTCAAGGCCGACGCGCCGCTGGCCGCGCTGGTCGGCACCGCCGTCTACGACGGGGCGCCGCAGGATGGCGGCTTCCCGCACGTGACGCTCGCCGACCTCGCCTCGCTCGACCATTCCGATACCGGCGGCGACGGCGAAGAGCATTTCGCCACCTTCCTGGTCTGGTCGCGCGACGGCGGTCGCCGGCAGGCGCTGGAGATCCTCGGCGCGATGACCGCCGTGCTCGACGAGGCGGCGCTGTCGCTGACCGGCCACAGCCTGATCGACCTGCGCGTCGAGCGCACCGAGGCGCGGCGCCAGTCCGACGGGCGCACCTGGCGCGGCCTGATGCGCCTGCGCGCGGTGACCGAGATGGCGTAGGCGCCATGCGCCCTTCGACCTGCCAATAACTCATCCGGAGAACCAGATGACCGCCCAGAAAGGCAAGGACCTGCTCCTGAAGATCGATTCCGACGGGGCCGGGAGCTTCGTGACGGTGGCGGGGCTGCGCACCCGCACGCTGGCGTTCAACGCGCAGGCCGTCGACGTGACGGACATGGAATCGGCCGGCCAGTGGCGCGAGCTGCTGGACGGCGGCGGCATCAAGCGGGCCGGGCTGTCGGGCGCCGGCATCTTCCGCGACGCCCAGTCCGACGCGCTGCTGCGCCAGCAGTTCTTCGACGGTGCGGTCCGCGACTTCCAGGTGACGATCCCGGACTTCGGCACCATCGAGGGACCGTTCCAGATCACCGCGCTGGAATTCGCCGGCCGCCACGACGGCGAGCTGACCTTCGACATGGCGCTGGAATCGGCCGGCGAACTGGCCTTCGAGGCCGCGTAGCGGCGGCGGGACGGCGGGGGGCGGCAGCGCCGGTCCCGGATTACGCCTTCGGCTTCATCCAGGCTACAGGCATGACCGATGAGGACACGCATATGCCCAACCGGATACGCGGAGAGGTGTCGGCGACGCTCGGCGGGCGCAGCTATACGCTGTGCCTGACGCTCGGCGCGCTTGCGGAGCTGGAGTCAGCGCTCGCCGCGGGCGACCTGATGGCGCTGGCCGAACGCTTCGAGGCCGGCCGGCTGTCGGCGCGCGAGGCGCTTGCGGTGATCGGCGCGGGGCTGCGCGGCGCCGGCCACGAGATCTCCGACGCCGAGGCCGCGGCGATGCCGATCGACGGCGGGGCGGCGGGCTACGTGCGGCTGGTGGTCGAACTGCTGGAGGCGACATTCGGCGCCGCCGGCGGCAGCGACCCCGGCGAGACGGGCAGGGGAGGCGTCGCGACCCCGGAAAACCCTACGCGGGCGGGTCCGAGCCGCGAACCGCCGGGGGCTTCCCGTGGGCCGAGCTGATCGGATACGCGGTGGCCGGCCTTGGACTGAGCCCGCGGGAGGCCTGGGCGTCGACGCCGCGCGAGCTGTCGCTTGCCCTCGCCTGGCGGTCGCGGGGACGCAGCGAAGCGCCCGGCCGGGGCGACCTGGAAGCGCTGATGGCGCGGTTTCCGGACTGATCGGGGGTCGGAGACGCGCCGATACCTGAAGGGAACGTTCGCAGGATCAGGCCGTTTGCCTCCGGCAACCAGAAGGCACCGCCATGTCGGAACAGTCGCAACCTCACAACCTGGAGGAAGTCGTCGAGCGCATCGACGATGCCGGCAACGGCACCGACCGGGTCAGCGTCGCCGACATGATCGAAGCGCTCGGCAAGCGGTCCTTCGGGCCGCTGATGCTGGTGCCGGCGCTGATCGTGTTCTCGCCGGTCGGCGGCATCCCGGGGCTGCCGACGGTGATGGCGGTCATCATCGCGCTGGTGGCCGGGCAACTGCTGGCGGGCCGCAAGAGCGTCTGGCTGCCCCGGTTCCTGCTGTCGCGCAGTTTCGGCCAGACGCGGCTGGCGCAGGTGTCCCACTTCACGATGAAGGGGGCGTCCTACGTCGACGCGGTGGTCGGCCCCCGGCTGACATTCCTCACCGACCCGCCACTGGACAGACTGATCGCCGCGTTCGTGATCGCGCTCTGCCTGGTGATGCCGGCGATGGAACTCATTCCATTTGCCAACAGCACCACCGGCGCCGCGATCTCGGTCTTCGCCCTGGCGATCGTCGCCCGCGACGGGCTGCTGGCGCTGGTGGCGATCGCGATCACCGGCGGCGTCGGCTGGCTCGGCCTGTCGTTCCTGCTGTCCTGATCGCCGGGCCGGCGTGTGCACGTCCGCGCCGCGCCGCCCACACCAGTCGATACCGCCCGTCCGCATCTGCAGGGAGACCCGAGGCATGCCCGAATTCTTCTCCGAGGAGCCAGACGGGATCTTGAGTGTCGAACTCGATGCCGATTTCTCCTCCTTCCGGCACGACATCGGCGAGGCGACGCGGCTGGCCCGCAGGTTCGGGACCGCCCTGTCGAGTGCCTTCGAAGGCGCAATCGTGAAGGGGCGGTCGCTGTCCGACGTCCTGAGGGATCTCGCCATCCGCCTCGCCAGACTGGCGCTCGATGCGGCGCTCAAGCCCCTGGCCAGCGGACTGTCGTCGGCAATCGGCGCGGCGCTCCAGGGCGCGCTGCCGTTCGCAGACGGCGGCATCGTCAAGGCCGGCAACGTTGCCGGAGGCGCCGTGCAGGCCTTCGCCAGCGGCGGCATCCTTGCCGGGTCCTCGGGCGCCATTCTCCGGGAGCCGCTGGCGTTCCCGCTGCGCGGCGGCTTCGGACTAGCCGGCGAGGCGGGGCCGGAAGCCATCCTGCCGCTGCGGCGGGGCCCCGACGGGCGGCTCGGCGTGGCCGCCGCGGGCGGACAGGGGCAGGCGCCCGTCCACGTGACATTCAACATACAGACGCCGGACGTCGACGGCTTTCACCGGGCCCGCGGCCAGATCGCCGCGGACCTGTCGCGGGCGCTGGATCGCGGATATCGCAACCGCTGACGCCCCGGCGCACGGCGGTCGCATGGCCGAAATATGGCGAAAATCGTTATTTTTCAAACGGGTAACATTCCGTGAAGCGGTGTGCGGAACGTTGCTGGCAGCATCGGCGTTGTAAGGCCAGCAGCGTTCCAAATCCGATAAAGACTTCCGACAGCCTGTGTCCGGCGTGGGAGGTCGAAGACCAGGAGGTTACCATGAAACTGCACATCAATCCGAACCGCTTCCTCGCCACCTCGGCCATCGTGCTGGCGCTTGCGGCGCCGGCCTATGCGCAGACGCAGACCGACGCCAACGAGACCCCGCCGGCCGCAGTGGAGCAGTCGGGCGAGCAGTCGACCGGCGCCGCCACCGGCGCGCAGACCGGCCAGGACAACACCGGCACCATGACCGGCACCGACACGTCGGATGCCGCCGGCGACATGAAGAGCACGGACCAGACCGCGTCCGACACCAACATGGATTCCGATGCGCCTGAGCTGAAGAACACCATGACGGACAAGCCGGCCGGTGCCGACACCGCCGATGCGTCGAACATGATGGACGACGGCCTGCCGACCGAGCCGATCCTTGCCGAGCAGCAGCCCGGCCAGCTGGTCTCCGACGAGATCATCGGAACCGATGTGCGCAACGCGCAGGACGAGTCGATCGGAACCATCGACGCGCTCGTCATCGACGACAACAACCGCGTCATCGCGGCCGTCGTTTCGGTCGGCGGCTTCCTCGGCCTCGGCGCGAAGGACGTCGCCGTGAACTGGAAGGAATTCACCTTCCAGCCGGAAGAGGAGATCGCCGTCGTGTCGCTGAGCCGCGAGCAGCTCGAGGACGGGCCGGTCTTCCGTGACCGCGACGACGTCCAGGCCGAGCTCGAGGCCGACCAGCAGCGCCAGGAGATGAACACGCAGCCGAATGCTGCGACCCCTGCCGCGCCGGCCGCGCCCGCGGACACGACGAACCAGTAATGGTCCCCAAACGGCTCGCCTTCGAGTAGCCCCCATACCGGCGAGCCGCAGACTCGGGCGGCGGTCACAAGCCTCCTCTCAGACCGCCGCCCGGTCGCCATCGAGACCGGCCTTCCCCCGAAGGCCGGTCTTTTTGCGTCCTGACGTGCTGTGAACGGAGCGCCGCCAAATGGGATTTCACGAAATCCGTTTTCCCTCGGGGATATCGCGTTCGGCGTCCGGTGGTCCCGAACGCCGCACCCAGGTGGTGACGCTGGGATCGGGGCACGAGGAGCGCAACCAGCAATGGGCGGATTCGCGCCGGCGGTACGATGCCGGCAGCGGAATCAAGACCGCCGACGAGCTGCATGCCGCCGTCGCCTTCTTCGAGGAGCGGCGCGGCCGCGCATACGGCTTCCGGTGGCGGGACTGGTCCGACTACAAGTCATGCGCTCCACTCGGGACGCCGGGGCCCGACGACCAGACGATCGGGACGGGTGACGGGACGACCGCAACGTTCCAACTCGTCAAGACCTATGGCGGCGCGCACCTGCCCTGGGTACGAACGATCACCAAGCCGGTCTCCGGAACCGTGCGGGTCGCCGTCGACGCGGTGGAGCAGACCGAGGGAGCCGATTTCTCGGTGGACGCGACGACCGGCCAGGTCACCTTTTCCTCGCCCCCGGCGGCCGGCCTCGCCGTCACCGCCGGCTTCGAGTTCGACGTGCCCGTGCGCTTCGACACCGACCGGCTCGATATCGACCTGGCGGGCCTGCGCCACGGCGACATTGCACGGATCCCGGTGATCGAGATCCGGGTCTGAGGCAGCGGCCGGGGCGTCCGTTTCACACGTCCCACCAAGCGGATCCATTCGATGAAATCCCTGTCCCCCTTGCTGCAGGCGCACCTCGCCGGCCCCGTCACAACGTTGTGCTGGTGCTGGAAGGTGGTGCGCACCGACACAACCGTCCTCGGTTTCACCGACCACGACCGGGCCGTGGCCGTGGACGGCACGACATACGAGGCGGCGACCGGGTTCGTCGCGACTGAGATCGACTCGAGCCTCGGGCTGTCGGTCGACACTCTCGACGTCGAGGGCGCCCTGTCCTCGTCCGCGATCGGCGAGGCCGACCTCAGGGCCGGGCTCTACGACGGCGCGGCGATCGAGGTCTGGCGGGTCAACTGGGCCGATCCCGACCAGCGGGTGCTGATGCGGGCCGGCACGATCGGCGAGGTGCGGCGCGGCGAGCTGGCCTTCACGGCGGAGTTGCGCGGCCTCGCCCAGGCCCTCGACCAGGCGCTCGGCCGGACCTACCGGCGCACCTGCGACGCCGATCTCGGCGACGCGCGTTGCGCGGTCGACCTGGACGATCCAGCGTTCAAGGCCACGGCGACGGTCGTCTCCTGCATCGACGACCGCGTCCTCACCGTGGCGGCATTCGCCGAGGGGGATTTCGCGCCCGGATGGTTCCGGCACGGGCGGCTGACATGGACCGGAGGCGCCAATGCCGGCCAGTCGGTGGAGGTCCGCGAGCATACGGTCGAGGCGGCCGGCATCGTGCTGACGCAATGGCAGCAGGCCGCCTTCACGATCGAGCCCGGCGACACGTTCACGGTCACGGCCGGGTGCGACAAGACGTTTGCGACCTGCAGGACGAAGTTCGCCAACCGGGCGAACTTCAGGGGGTTCCCGCACATGCCCGGCAACGACCGGGCATTTTCCTACGTGGTCGGCGATTCAGGCGAGAACGATGGCGGAAGCTTCTTCAGTTGACCGAAATCGTAGCCTGGATGGAGCGTCAGCGAAATCCGGGTTCACCGCTCCCGGATTGCGCTGCGCTCCATCCGGGCTACAGGCCACCACGCGCGCGGCGATCGTCGCCGAGGCGCGGAGCTGGATCGGTACGCCGTACCGTCACCAGGCGAGCCTGAAGGGCGCCGGCTGCGACTGCTTCGGCCTGGTGCGCGGCGTCTGGCGCGCCTTTCACGGCGCGGAGCCGGAGGAGGTCCCGCCCTATTCGCGCGACTGGGGCAGCGTCAGCGGCAAGGAGACGCTGATCGAGACGGCGCGGCGGCACATGATCGAGATCGATCCCGGCGCGATGCTGCCGGGCGACGTGCTGGTCTTCCGGATCCGGCGCGGCACGGTGGCCAAGCATACCGGAATCGTTTCGGCGCCGGGCCGCTTCATCCATGCCCAGGAGCATGTGCCGGTCTGCGAGGTGGCGCTGTCGGGCTGGTGGCGACGGCATGTCGCCGCCGCGTTCGCGTTCCCGGCGGGGGACCTAGGCTGATCCCCCGCAGGTCGGGCCGCTACTGGTAGGTCACCAGGGTTCCCTGCAGAATGCAGGAGAGCTGAGCGATGTCCTCGGTGCCGTTGACATAGACCCTCATCTCGTCGCCGACGGGCGCGAAATAACGCATCTCGCTGCGCGCCACGTAGTAGTCGACGGCCGCGTTCGTGCCGGCGTGGACGGGCTGGAGATGCTCGTACTCCTGCAGGGTGACGCCGCCCTGGAAGGAAAAGCGGTAGGCATCGCCGGCGAAAATCCGCGCCTGGCAGCTCAGCCCCGCGATCTCCAGCCGCTTCTTCTTCTTGTTCGGGGTCTGGCCCAAGCTGACGTAGCAGGTGTGCTGGCTGCCGGAGCAGTTGCTGTGGCCACTATAGGCGACCGGCTTGCGCAGAACCTCCTCGGAGGTCAGGCCGCCGGCAGCCGCGCCGGGCGGAGCTGCAAGAAGCCCCGTCAAGGCGAGGCCGGCAAGCGCCAGAGGACCGGCGCGACGGCGGGAAGTGCTGGTGTGGGAGGCTACAGACATCTCGTTTTCCTGTTTCTCGATTGGTTGGACGGGCGGCTGTCTAGTCCGCCCGTGTCGCCCCGAGATGTCTCCAGTGTTTCCGTCTTGTTTCCCTGCGGAAGGTGCTGCGGCCGCGCGCCCGCCCTGTCAATTCCAGTCCGAAGGCTCCCGACCCATGGCGACGCTTCTTCTCTCCGCAGCCGGCACGGCGCTGGGCGGGCCCGTCGGCGGCGCCATCGGCGCGCTGATCGGCTCGGCGATCGACAACGCCGCGGTGGCGGCGCTCGGTCCGACGCCGCACAGGGAGGGGCCGCGGCTGACCTCCGTCGACATCACCGCGTCGTCGGAAGGGGCGGCGATCACCCGGCTCGCCGGCCGCTCCAGGGTGGCCGGCCAGATGATCTGGGCGACCCGCTTCCAGGAACTGGCGGTGACGACCGGCGGCGGCAAGGGCCTCGGCGGCACCAGCACCACCCAGTACAGCTACTACGCCAACTTCGCCGTGGCGCTCTGCGAAGGCCCGGTCGCCCGCATCGGCAGGATCTGGGCCGACGGCCGCGAGGTCGATCACGACTACGGCGACGTGGTGATCCGCAAATACCTCGGGACCGAGGACCAGGACGCGGACTCGCTGATCGCGGCGAAGGAGGGCGCCGACAACGCGCCGTCCTACCGCGGCATCGCCTACGTGGTCTTCGAGTCGATGCTGCTGACCGAGTACGGCAACCGCATGCCGATCATCACGGCGGAGGTGTTCCGGCCGGTCGGCGACCTGGAGCCGCTGGTGCGCTCGGTGGCGATGATCCCGGGCACCACGGAGTTCGGCTACGACCCGCTGACGCTCGGCAAGACGGCCAAGGCCGGCTCCTACGTCACCGAGAACCGCACCACCAAGGTCGCGGTCTCCGACTTCGTCGGCTCGCTCGATACGCTGCAGGACCTCGCCCCGAACTGCGACAGCGTCACGCTGGTCGTCGCCTGGTTCGGCACCGACCTGCGCTGCGGCCAGTGCGAGATCGTGCCGAAGGTGGAGAACCGCGAGAAGGTCACGGTCTACTACGGCGCCCCCTATCCGTGGGTGGCGGCGGGGCAGAACCGGCTGACCGCCGACCTCGTCAGCCAGATCGACGGGAAGCCCGCATTCGGCGGCTCGCCGAACGATGCCTCGGTGATCGCGGCGATCCAGGAGATCAGGAGCCGCGGCCTGAAGGTGATGCTCTATCCGTTCGTGATCATGGACGTGGCGGCCGGCAACGACCTGCCGAACCCGTATTCCGACGACGCCGCGGAGACCGGCCAGCCCGTCTATCCGTGGCGCGGCCGGATCACCTGCGCGCCGGCGCCGGGGTTTGCCGGCAGCGTCGACCAGACGGCGGCCGCGGCGAGCCAGGTATCGGACTTCGCCGGCTCGGCGACGGCGGTGCATTTCGCCGCCTCGTCCGGCTTTACCGTCGCCTACACCGGACCGGCGGAGTGGCGCTACCGCCGGTTCGTCCTGCACATGGCAACGCTGGCGAAACTTGCCGGAGGCGTCGACGCCTTCACCATCGGCTCGGAGATGGCGGCGCTGACCGCGGTACGGGACGGGGCGGGCGGCTATCCGTTCGTCGCGACCCTGGTCGACCTCGCCGGCGAGGTCCGCTCGATCCTCGGCGGCGCGACGGCCATTTCCTATGCGGCGGACTGGTCGGAATTTCACAGCCATCGGCCGGACGACGGCTCGGGCGACGTGCACTTCCACCTCGATCCGCTGTGGGCCGACGACGACATTGACTTCGTCGGCATCGACAACTACCTGCCCGCCGCCGACTGGCGCGACGGCACCGACCACCTCGACTTCGACAGCGCCGGGCCGACCTCGATCCACGACATCGGCTATCTGAAGGCCAACATCGAGGGCGGCGAGCACTACGACTGGTTCTATGCCGGCCCGGCCGACCGCGACGGGCAGATCCGCACCCCGATCACCGACGGCGGGTACGGCAAGGACTGGGTGTTCCGCAACAAGGACATCCGCAACTGGTGGCTGAACGCCCATCACGACCGGCCCGGCGGCATCGAATCCGCCACCCCCACGGCCTGGGTTCCGCAGTCCAAGCCCGTCTGGTTCACGGAACTCGGCTGCCCGGCGATCGACAAGGGGCCGAACCAGCCGAACGTGTTCCACGACCCGAAGTCGTCGGAGAGCCACGTGCCGCACTACTCGACGGGCGTGCGCGACGATGCCGCCCAGCGCGCCTACCTGCAGGCGGTGCTCGAGTACTGGGCCGACCCGGACAACAACCCGGCCTCGGGCCTCTATGACGGCCGGATGATCGACGTCTCCCGGACCGCCATCTGGGCCTGGGACGCGCGGATGGCGCCGAGCTTCCCGCAGGACGACGCGGCCTGGGCGGATGCGGCGAACTGGGACACCGGCCACTGGATCTCCGGCCGTCTCGGCAGCGCGCCGGCGCGCGAGACCGTTGCCGACCTGATGGGCCAGTACGGCTTCGCCGCCTTCGACGTTTCGGCGATGGCCGGCGTCGTCGACGCGGTGATCGTCGATCGCATCCTGTCGGCGCGCGGCGTCGTCGAGGCAATCGGCCCGGCCTACCTGATGCAAGCGCACGAGAGCGAGGGGCTCATCCGGTTCCGCTCGCGCGCCGGCGCGCCGGTGGCCGCCGACCTGACGCTCGACGACCTGGTCGAGGCCGAGGCGACGGGGGGATCGGAGCGCTTCGCCAAGACCCGCGCCCAGGAGACCGAGCTGCCGGACGTGCTCAAGCTCTCGCACGGCGAGCCGGCCAACGACGACCAGCCCGGCGAAGTGGAGGCGCGGCGCACCGCTGGCGGGTCGCGGCGCGTCCGGCAGCTGTCGCTGCCGGTGGTGATGGGCGAACAGGCGGCGCGCGCCGTCGCCGAGACGCTGCTGCACGACGCCTGGGCGGGCCGCGAGGGGCTGGAACTGTCGCTGCCGCCGTCGCTGCTGGCGCTCGATCCGGGCGATGTGATCCGCTTCATGGCCGATCCGGCGCTCGGTCCGCAGACCTTCCGGATCTCGGAGATTGCCGACGGAGCGGGCCGCCGCCTGCGCGCCGCGATGACCGAGGCGAGCCTGTTCGCGCCGGCCGCGATGCCGCGCCGCTCGCGGCCCTCGCCGGTGGTGCCGGCGCTCGGCACGCCGCTGTCGGTGTTCGTGGACGGGCCGCTGCTCAGGGACGGCGACGACGAGGCGGCCGGCTACGTCGCGGCCTACCTCTCGCCGTGGCCGGGCGGCATCGCCTTCTACCGCAGCCCGGAGGACACCGGCTTCGCCCTCGACACGACGCTGCCGCGCGCCGCGCGGATGGGTGAGCTGGCGTTCGATTTTTACTCCGGGCCGGCCTGGCGCTGGGACCGGACCGGCGAACTCACCGTCGACCTGTATTCCGGCGCGCTGGCCTCGGCCACCGAACTGCAGGTGCTCGGCGGGACAAACGCGCTGGCGATCGGGAATGCCGACGGCGAATGGGAGATCGTCCAGTTCCGCTCAGCCGAGCTGGTCGCACCCGACCGCTACAGGCTGACGATGCTGCTGCGCGGCCAGCGCGGCAGCGAGCACGCCATGCGCGATCCGGTCGCCGCGGGCGCGCGCGTGCTGGTGCTCGACGAGGCGCTCGGGCAGCCCGACCTGTCGGCCGACGACCTCGGCCTGCCGCTCACCTGGCGCATCGGCCCGGTCAACCGCGACGTGTCCGACGCCTCGTTCGACCAGAAGACGGTGACGGCGCAGGGCAGGGGTCGCCGGCCGCTGGCGCCGGTGCACCTGCGCGGCAGGCGCGACCATGCCACCGGCGACTGGCGGCTGACCTGGATCCGGCGCACCCGCATAGGCGGCGATTCCTGGAACCGGCCCGAGGTGCCGCTCGGAGAGGAGAGCGAAGGCTACGTGCTCCAGATCCTCGACGCGCCGGGCGGCAGCGTCGTTCGCAGCGTGACCCTGTCGGAACCGGAATATCTCTACACCGCCGCCCAGCAGGCCGCCGACTTCGGTTCGGCGCAATGGAACGTGCCGATGCGCGTCTCGCAGGTCTCGGAGGGCTTCGGCGCGGGCATACCGGCGGAAACGCTGGCATTCGACCATTAGCGAGGAACAACATGGCTGAAACCGCCCGCCTTCGTCTTCCGCAGATCGCCGCCGCGCAGGCGCAGAAGCACGTCACCCACAACGAGGCGCTGGTGGCGCTCGACTCGCTGGTGCAGATCAGCGTGCTCGACAAGGACCTCGACACGCCGCCGGGCAGCCCGGCGGAGGGCGACTGCTACATCGTCGCGACCGGCGGCAGCGGCGCGTGGACCGGCTGGGACGGCCGCATCGCCCGCTACGAGGACGGCGGCTGGCGCTCGTTCCTGCCGGGCGCCGGCGGCGGGGAAGGCTGGCTCGCCTACGTTGGCGACGAGGCGGCGTTCTACGTGCTGGACGGCGCCGGAGACTGGGTGCCGCTGGCAGCCGCGCTGGGCCTCGGGAGCCTGGCCGGCCAGGACGCCGACGACGTGGCGATCAGCGGCGGCAGCATTAACGGAATCGCCGACCTCGCCGTCGCCGACGGCGGCACCGGCGCCTCCGATGCGGCCGGCGCGCGGACCAATCTCGGGCTCGGCACCGCGGCGGTGGCGAACACCGGAACCGCCGGGGGGACCGTTCCCCTGCTGAATGCCAGCAACGTCTGGTCGGCCTCGCAGCTCGTCGACAACGGGACCAGCCTCCCCGTTGCCATACGGCAGTACGACAGCGGGCCGGCGGGCGGGCCGTATGTCTCCATCGAGCGCCGGTCCGACAGCCCGGCGGCGACGGACGGGCTCGGCGGCATCAATTTCCGCGGCCGCAGCAGCAGCAATGCGATCCGCGACTACGCCCGCGCCCAGGCGATCATCGTCGATCCGGCGAACGCGGCCGAATCCGGGGAACTGCAGCTGCAGACGGTCCTGTCCGGGACGCTTGCGGCGCGCCTCGTCGTCGGCGCCGGGATCTACACCCCCGGCGCCACCGGCGGCGACCTGGGCGCCGGGACGATCAATGCCGGGGCGGTCTACGACGACGGCGCGCTGCTGACCTGCATGGCGCTGCAGGACGAGTTCCTCGAGCACGGGACCGTCGATCTGGAGGCCTGGGACGCCATGGTGCCGGATATCGAGGTTCCCGACACCGTCGAGGAGGTGCCCGTCGTCGACGAGGTGGAGGCCGAAGTGGTGGTCCGCGACGCGGACGGATCGTTCGTCCGCCGGGTCGAGACGGCCAGGGTCCAGCGCGTCGCACTGGTCCCGGTCTACGACGCGGACGGCAACGGCGTCGACGCGATCGAGGAGGCGGTGACCGAGCCGCTCGTCAGGTCCGGCCGCAGGATCAGGCGCCGGCACGAGGTGGCGCACCTGTTCGCGCGCATGCTCGACGACGGCTTCGACCCGCGCGATCCCGCCCAGTATGTCGCCAGGCTCCGGGCCGACCGGGCGCTGCCGGGCATGCCGCGGCGGGACGAGTGGACGCATAACGGCCTGTCGGTCGGCGAACTGACGAGCCGCAAGTGGCTGGCGCTGGAACTGCTGGCGCTGGTCGTCTGCAACCACGAGGAGCGGCTCACGGCGCTGGAGAGCGCGCCGGAGCGTTGAGGCGTCGACCGCCCGGAGCTTGCGGAGCAAAACGCCCGCACCGGTCCGTCCGGGCCACCCTGTCACGGCCGGTTTCCGGCGTCCGATCAGGACGTTACGTCATGCTCGCCGCTTCCCCTGGGTCAGGTCGGGCAGGACCATCTATCGGGCGAAAATAAGTCAGTATTGCTGCCCTATCCTCGTCACATTCCCCGGACAAGTCGCCCGCACGCCCGGCCCCGAATGGCCGGGCAAGTTGTGTGTGTAACCAGCAATGGATCCCTAAATGGTCAAACTCATGCTGGGGCGAATTGGGGTATTTGTCCCTGCCTTGGCGGCGATAGCGATCGCCGTCCTGGCGTCCGGCGTGCCGGCTTCGGCGCGCGTCATCGATGGCGACCCGTCCGTGGTGTCGCCGAGTGGAGTGGAGCCGCAGGGTGCGGCGGCAGAGTCGTCCGCTTCGACCGCGTCCGCGGGTGTCTCGTCCTTCGGAGGCGGCGGCGGCAAGCAGACGCTGTCGATCGCCAGCCGCTATCTGGGCGGCAACCCGACGGGACGCTCGTCGCAGTGGTGCGCGGACTTCATGAACCTGGTGGAGCGCAAGGCCGGTCGTGACGGTTCCGGCTCGCGGCTCGCCCGCTCCTACCTTGGCTACGGCCAGAAGGTGTCGAAGCCGCAACCCGGCGACATCGTCGTGCTGTCGCGATCCGGCGGCGGCCATGTCGGCTACTTCATGGGCTGGAAGGACGGGCAGATCGAACTGCTGTCCGGCAACCACAGCCGCAAGGTCGGCGTCGGCACCTATCCGACGTCGCGGGTGCTCGGCTACCGCCGACCCTGACGCCCGCCGATTTTCCGGAACGTTTCGAAAGGCCGCCCCGATCGGGCGGCCTTTTTTGATTCCAGAGGAGGAGTCCATGGTCCAGGAGACATTCGACAAGGCGATGCCGCACCTGTTCGGCCACGAGGGAGGCTATGCCGACCATCCCTCCGATCCCGGCGGGGCGACGAAATACGGGATTACCCGGGCGACCCTGGCAGCCTGGCGCGGGCGCAGCGTCTCGAAGACCGACGTCAGGCGGCTGACCCGCGAGGAGGCCGCGTCGATCTACCGGGCGCGATACTGGGCGGCGGTGAAGGCCGACGAACTCCCGGCCGGCGTCGACTATTGCGTGTTCGATGCCGCGGTGAATTCCGGACCCGCGCGCGCGGCGAAATGGCTGCAGGCCGCAGCCCGCGTGCGCCAGGACGGGGTGGTCGGGCCCGCGACGCTGGCGGCCGTGCGCTCCGCGGGTGCGGGACGGCTGATCGAGGACATCTGCGACGTCCGCCTCGCCTTCCTGCGCGGGCTGAGCGGCTGGGCGGTGTTCGGCCGCGGCTGGGAGCGCCGCGTCGGCGACGTGCGCCGTCTGGCGCGGCAGATGGCGGAGGCGTCCGGGAGGGTCGAGGCGCCCGCGACAACCGCTGCGACCCTGCCCGATCCGGATCCCGCAGGGCTGGATCCCGCAGGGCCGGATACCGCAGGGCCGGATACCGGCGGGTCGGGTCGCGGGCTGCTGGCGGCGCTCGCCGCGTTCCTGCGGGCGATCCTGACGGGAGGCCGGTCATGATCGGCGCGCTCGCCCCCTTCATCGGCCCGGTGCTGGAGATCGTCGAGCGGGTGATCCCCGACCCCAAGGAGCGCGCCCGCATCGAGGCCGAGCTGAAACAGGCCGCCGCCGACGCGGAGGCTCGCATGGCGGAGGCGCAGGCGGCGATCATCACCGCCGAGGCGCAGGGCTCGCCCCTACAGCGCAACTGGCGGCCGGTGTTCATGGTGGTCTGCATGGGCCTGCTGGTCTGGCATGCCGTTGCCGTTCCGATCCTGGCGGCGGCGCTCGCCGTGCCGCTCGACGAGGTGGTCGGGCTGAAGGCCGTGCCCGAGGGCCTGTGGACCCTGCTGGTCGTCGGCATGGGCGGGTATATCGGCGGGCGGTCGCTGGAGAAGGTGTTCGCGGGCAAGGGAGGGTGAGGGCGATGCGCTCACACAGAACCCGGCCTACCGCGCAGGGCCTTCGAACAATACAAAATGTCGGCACGTCGTTCAGAACAAACTTCCGTCGGCCATATAGGATGACCGATGTGGTATTCAGTTTGGGAAACACAACGATTGGAGGCGTTTTCCACGGCAGCTCCGAAGACGCCGGTAGCGCCCTGGCGATAAGCGGCCGAATAATATTCAATCTGTCAGACGAGTTCACCGATCCCGTAGACATCCGCGAGAAACTCAAAGAAGAGGGTTTGGGTGAACTGACCGACTATCAGGGAAACATCTGGTCCGGCAATCCATACGCCATCGTGGACGAATGGCTGGGTTCGATAAACGGGCGGGTCGCGAAGGATCGTTCCAACAGCATCTACAAGTATGGCACATAGTGGCGTCCGAAGACCGGTTTGGAGTCGCGTGGTCCGTTATATGGCGGCGGCATTCTGCTTGCTCGTGCTCGCCTACGTGACACTCGGAACCTGGGCATCAGGCAGCGTGTGTATTCAACTGCCTAACGGACTGCTTCTCGGCCGCGAGGCGCTCGTCGATCCGTACACGCCTTATTGGCAACCAAACGTCATCCTGAAATATCCCGACGGAACGCCCGTCCTTTCGGACTGGGTAGACTCCTTCTACTTCACTGAAACGACCGTGTGGGGGGGTACCCTGAACGGCGTGCTCAAAGGCCTTGGCGGCGACGGCCGCGACCATCCCGCATACCGCGAGAGCGTCTTTTTCGCGTATCGGCCCGACGCAGGCCTCGTCTATCTGCACGAAGATCCCGACACCTACGAGAGACTGAAGCAGGAAGCCGGACAGATAATCTGGGTCTTGGGGCCGGAGGTGCACACGAATTTGCTGGGAACCTTCCTGAAGCTTGTGGAAGATCCCGCCAGCAGACGCAAGTTCTGCCCTCTGCCCATCCTGCCGGACCGGCGGCGCGGGGTGCATTGATCGCAGGCCGATCCGCCACGCCGCTATCCCCCGCCATTGGCACCGTTCGCCCGCCGCGCTACCTTCCCGCTCCGCCCCATCGGGTCGCGACCCATTCCCACCTCGCGGAGCGCTTTCCCTTGAACGTCACCGAAGCCGTCCGTTCGCGTTTGTCCTGCCGCGCCTTCCTCGACACGCCCGTGCCGGAATCCGTCGTCCGCGAGATCCTCGATGCGGCGCGCTGGGCGCCGTCGGGCGGCAATCTGCAGCCGTGGCGCGTGCATGTGCTGACCGGGGCGCCGCTGAAGGACCTGATCGAGCGGATCTCGCCGCGCTACCACCTGCTGCCGAAGGGGGAGGGGCCCGACTACCAGGTCTATCCGCATCCGCTGCGCGAGCCCTACCACGGCCGCCGCTTCAAGTGCGGCGCCGACCTCTACGCGGCGCTCGGCATCCCCCGCGAGGACAAGGCCGGTCGCTACCGGCAGTTCGCCCGCAACTTCACGTTCTTCGGGGCGCCGGTCGGCATATTCGTCTCGATCGACCGGCAGATGGGGCCGCCGCAATGGGCCGACGCCGGGATGTTCGTCCAGACGATCATGCTGCTGGCGCGCGAGCACGGCCTGCACAGCTGCGCGCAGGAGGCCTGGACCTACTGGCACGAGACGGTGGCGCAGGTCCTGGACCTGCCCGACGAGCTGATCATGTATTGCGGCATCGCGCTCGGCTACGCGGACATGGACGATCCGGTCAACGGCTGGCGCACGGAGCGCGCGGCCGTCGACGAGCTCGCCGAGTTCCGGGGCTTCGAGGCGGCGCCGGCGGAATGAGCCCGGACCCGGCGATCGGCGGCTGGCTGAACGTTCCGTTCATCGGCGGTTCAGGCAGGCCGCACTAGGGTCCGCGCCATGAAACACGTCCTCACGATCATGGTAGCCGTCCTGGCGATAGCCGCGGCGGGTTCCGTATCCGCGAGCACCGGCGGGGCCCTTGCGTGCCCGACCGGGCTCGGCGACACTTGCGCCGCCGCCGGGGCGGAGGCGGCTAATCCGCTCGGCCCCCGCCCGGCGCCCGTGCAGCTTGCCGCCGGCAACTGCGGGGCGGCCGCGGCGGCCGCCGCCGCCGCGCAGGGCGGTCAGGTCATCGGCGCGCCGCGGGCGGTGCAGCAGGGCGGCCAGACCGTGTGCGTGGTGACGGTGCTGATCAAGGATCCGACGGGTCAGCGGCCGCCGACCCGCCGGCAGGTCACGGTTCCCGCCAACTGACCGGCCGGTTCGCCCGGCCGGGCGGCGAGGCGGGACCGAAACTGGGATGAGATCGCGATGCGCATTCTGGTCGTCGAGGACGACAAGGACCTGAACCGCCAGCTCGTCGAGGCGCTGACCGAGGCGGGATATGCCGTCGATTCGGCGACCGACGGCGAGGAGGGCCACTTCCTCGGCGACACCGAGCCCTACGACGCGGTGGTGCTCGACATCGGCCTGCCGCAGATGGACGGCATCAGCGTGCTGGAGAGCTGGCGCGAGGAGGGCCGCAACATGCCGGTCCTGCTGCTGACGGCGCGCGACCGCTGGTCGGACAAGGTCGCCGGCATCGACGCCGGGGCAGACGACTACGTCGCCAAGCCGTTCCACATGGAGGAGGTGCTGGCGCGGGTCAGGGCGCTGCTGCGCCGCGCCGCCGGCCACGCGTCGTCGGAGATGGAGTGCGGGCCGGTGCGCCTCGACACGCGCTCCTCGCGCGTCACCGTCGACGGCACCTACGTCAAGCTGACCTCGCACGAGTTCCGGCTGCTCTCCTACCTGATGCACCACCAGGGCAAGGTGGTCTCCCGCACGGAGCTGGTGGAGCATCTCTACGACCAGGATTTCGACCGCGATTCCAATACGATCGAGGTATTCGTCGGGCGCCTGCGCAAGAAGCTCGGTACCGACATCATCGAGACGGTGCGCGGCCTCGGCTACTCGATCAACGCCCCGGCCCCGAACGCCTCCGCCGCGGCGGACTGACGGCCCCGTTGGTCGAACGTTCGCCATTGCAGCGTGCCTGCCGCTCTTCGCCGGGGTCCCGGGATGTGCCTTCGGCACCCGATCGACCCGTCGAGGGTCGATCAGGTGTACCCCCCTCCCCGACCCTCCCCCGCAAGGAGGGAGGGGGCGGATACGGCAAGTGGCGCGAGTCGGTGCCGGTGCCTTCCAGGTCTGTCTTCGAACATCGACATCCCGCCGGCCGTATCGCGAGGCGGTTGCCCCACAATTCTCCCTCCCCCCTTGCGGGGGAGGGTAGGGGAGGGGGGTATCGCGTGGCTGGCCCTCGACGGGCCAGGCAGGCGTCCGACCCCGGAGCTTTCGCCACGCCGGGGCGACCATGACACCGGGGCGACCATGACCCCTTCTTCCCGAAGACAGCCCGTGTCGCTGGCGCTGCGGCTGTTCGTGATGGCCGCGGTCTGGAGCCTCGCGGCGCTTGCGATCGCCTACCTGGTGCTGATCACCTTCTACCGCGCCGACCGGGAGCGCAGCTTCGAGGCGATCCTCAACCTCCACCTGTTCAACGTCGTCGCGGCGATCCAGCAGGACGAGGTCGGCCAGATCTACGGCAATCCGCAGCTCGGCGACCCGCGCTTCGAGAGCTTCCTGTCGGGCTGGTACTGGCAGGCGATCCGGCTCGGCGACCGGGACCAGGTGATCACGTCGCCGTCGCTGGCGAACGGTCGCCTCAACCTGTTCAACGTCGAGGAGACGCCGTTCGACGCAAACTTCCAGCGCGTCATGGACATCGACGGGCCGAACGGTGAGCGGCTGCGGGCGATGGAACAGCTGGTGCTGTTCGACCGCAGCGGCGACCGGCTCGCCTTCGCGGTGGCCGCCGACCTCGACGTGGTGGAGGCCGACGTCGCGCGGTTCCGCAACCGGCTGCTGGCGGTGTTCGCGCTGCTCGGGATCGGCCTTGTGGCGATCTCCGTCGTGCAGGTGGCGATCGGCCTGAGGCCGCTGCGTGCCGTCGGCCGGGCGCTGACGGCGATCCGCGAGGGCAGGACGGAACGCATTCCCGGCTCCTATCCGCGCGAGATCGCGCCGCTCACCGAGGAGGTCAACGCGCTGATCGAGGCAAACGCCAAGACGGTCGAGCGCGCCCGCACCCATGTCGGCAATCTCGCCCACGCGCTGAAGACGCCGCTCTCCGTCATCACCAACGAGGCCCGCGCGGCGAAGGGGCCGCTGGGGGAAAAGGTCGTCGAACAGGCGGGGCTGATGCGCCACCAGATCGACTACTATCTCGACCGCGCGCGGGTCGCCGCGACCGGCGGCGTGGTGACCACCGTCACCGAGGTCGAGCCGCTGGCGGCGACGTTCGGCCGGGCGATGGCCAAGATCTACGCCGACCGCGGCGTCTCGATGGACGTCGACATCGAGCCGGGGCTGAGGTTCCAGGGCGAGAAGCAGGATCTCGAGGAACTGTTCGGCAACCTCGTCGACAATGCCTTCAAGTGGGCGAGGTCGCAGGTGCGGCTGTCCGGTCGCAGGATCGCCGACGCCCCGAAGGAGGGCGCGAGGGACGGCGGCGCGGGCGGGCGCGCGATGATCGAGATCGTCGTCGAGGACGACGGGCCCGGCCTGACCGCCGACCAGCGCAGCGAGGCGACGCGGCGCGGCAGGCGGCTCGATGAATCGCAGCCGGGCTCCGGGCTCGGCCTGTCGATCGTCCGCGATCTCGCCGACCTCTACAACGGCAGCTTCGAGCTGTCGGCCTCGCCGCTCGGCGGATTGCGCGCGCAATTGCGCCTGCCTTCGGCGTGACGCCATGCTGACGCCCCATTTGGGCTGAAATTCCACCCCGGGGCCGCAATCTGCGGCGCAGCCGTCCCCATCGCCGTCGCCTTCCCGGCCGGGCGGCGGACGGACGCTTTTCCGGAGTTTCTCGATCCATGCACCTGACGAAACTGGCGGCCATCGCCGTGCTCGGCGCTTCGCTGTCGGCCTGCGACTCCGGACGCAGCACGCCGGGGCCGGGCGCCGCGGCAGCGGGCGCAGGCATCGGGACGCAGGCCGGCGGCCGACCCGAGGCGGGCCGCGGCACCGTCGCCGGAGGCCTGATCGGCAACCGGATCGGCGCCGCCGTCGACGCTGAGGCGCGCAGCCGCGCCATGGAGGCGGAGTACCAGGCGCTGCAGTACGGCCCGGCCGGCTCGCCGGTCGTCTGGCGCGATCCCGACGACAACGTCTACGGCGAGGTCATCCCCGGCGAGACCTACAGCCGCGGCGGCACGGCCTGCCGCGACTACAGCCATGCGATCTACATCGACGGCCGCCAGGACGCCGCCAGCGGCACCGCCTGCCGCCAGCCGGACGGGTCGTGGCTGGCGGAATCGTAGCGCGGGGAACGACTAACGGCCCGCCCCTCACGCAGCGGCCTGTTGCCTTCCATTCGGCGGGAAGCAGGAGGCGGTGCGGCGCACCGCTACTACCCTTGCGGGAACCTGCATGCTACTTTGGAAGCCGGTCCCGAAGGGTGGGCGGAATCCTTGATTATTGCAAAAAAATAATAGAGAGCTCAGCGTATATTTTATCGTGCTTGTTGTAGATCTGAGGTATCAGGAAGTCATTTTTCTCGCCGAAGGGCTTTCCACGGATGACCAGGTCATTCCTTGAGCCGAACCTTATCGGAATAATCTCGCTTTCTTCCATCGGCTCTGTGCCTCTTCACCTTTCGACCATATGGATCGAAAGGCTGTCCGGCGAAGACGGCTTCACCTACACCGAGGCGAACGCGGCGCTATCGGCCTATTTCCTCGGGCAGATAATCGCAGCAGCCGTTCCGGTCCTGCGTCCCGTACGCCTGACCGGACGCGTCGTTCTCGTGCTTTCCGTCCTCCTCGTCTCTTTCCTGTCCCTTTCGAACTCGTCGGCCTCGCCACCGGCTCTCCTGCTGGTCTGGTTGCTGGTGGGCCTGTGTTGCGGTGGACTGATCTATGCCGGGTTCCGGGCGGCCTCCGACGCAGCGAACGTGAAGCGCGTATTCGCCGTGCGGCTGTCGATTTCACTCGTCGTGTCGGGCGTCGTTGCGTTCCTGATCTATGTCCGGGGCGACCAGGCATCGTATCCGAGCGCCATTCTGACGATGATAGTTGTCCTGGTTGCGATCATCCTCCTGTCGGCGCGCAACGCGTCGAAGGCGGAATGGTCCGATAGAAGCAGCGATGCGGCACTGGGACCTGCGCATCTGAACTGGCGCAGCGTGATCGCGTTGACGACCATCTTTGTCCTGTTCGCCGGACAGATAGCGTTTCTTGCGAATGCAGGGCTCTACATCGCGACATCCACCTCGTGGTTGAATGCAACCAGCCTGGCGACCGCGGTCGCCAAAGGGGCTGTCGGTATCCTGTTGATGTTCGCATTCTTCATCTACAGGAAATGGTCGGGTCGCTCCGTGCTGGTTGTCGTTGGCGCCCTGATCGCCTCGATCCTGGCGATGTATTCGGGCAAGGTCTTCGTCATCGTCGTGGCGGGTTTCGTGCTGTTCGAACTCTCGTTCAACATTCTGTCTTCCATCATGTTCGGCGATGTCAGCGACAGGACGAGCGGCTATATGCAGCGGATGATCCTGTTTTCGGCTCTGGCGGGCGGTTTCGCCGGTCCATTCCTGGCGGGCCTGTTCCTCGACAGGGGCCTCGAATTCGCGCCGGTTGCGATGGCGCTGACTTCGGCGGTCGTCGTCCTGTCGTGGAGAAAACTTGCCGTTGCGGACTAGGCAGTCACGACGGACCCTGCACGCCCCGCCGCCCCTTGCGACGGTTTGCCGTTTCGTGAATTGTCGCCCAACCTATATCTAGACACGGACGCCGCTGGCGGCGGCAGGGAAAGGGCAGGGCCGCGCCGCGATGCACGGCGTGCGGCGAACCGGAACGACGAATGCTATTGTGGGTCACCTTCGCGGTCCTGACGGGGATCGCCGTCCTGGCGGTGCTGGTGCCGCTCAGCCGCGCCCGCGCCCGCCAGGTGTCGGGCCGCGAGTCCGACATTGCCGTCTACAAGGACCAGCTCCGCGAGGTCGAGGCCGACCTGAAGCGCGGCGTCATCAACGGCGCAGAGGCGCAGGCCGCCCGGATCGAGGTCGGTCGCCGGCTGCTCGCCGCCGACAGGGCGGCCAGGGATACCGGCCCGGTCCGTTCGCTTGCGCGGCCGGTGGCCGTGGCGGTGATCGTGCTGCTGCCGCTGTTCAGCCTGGCGACCTACCTGCTGCTGGGCTCTCCCGACCTGCCGGGACAGCCGCTGTCGGCGCGGCTCGAGGCGCCGACGCAGGGGCAGGACGTCAACGTGCTGGTCGCCCGCGTCGAGGAACACCTGGCCGAGAACCCGGAGGACGGCCAGGGCTGGGAAGTCGTCGCTCCCGTCTACATGCGGCTCGGCCGCTACCGCGAGGCCGCCGCCGCCTACGCCAACGCGGTCCGGCTGCTGGGCTCGACCGCGGAGCGCGAGGCGGACCACGGCGAGGCGCTGGTGGTGGCCGGCGACGGCATCGTCACCTCCGAGGCGAAGGCGGCGTTCGAGCGGGCGCTCGAACACGCGCCGGGATATCCGAAGGCGCGGTTCTTCCTCGCCATTGCCGCCGAGCAGGACGGCGACACGGAGGGCGCCGTGGCGAAATGGCGCGCCCTGCTGGCCGACACGCCGCCGGACGCGCCGTGGCGCGAAGCCGTGACCCGGCGGCTGGCCGGACTCGGCGAAGACGTCGGCGACGTCGCCGGCGCCGGCGACATGCCGGGACCGTCCGCCGAGGAGGTCGCGGCGGCCCAGGCGATGTCGGCCGAGGACAGGGCGCAGATGATCGCCGGGATGGTCGACGGACTGGCCGGGCGGCTGGCCGAGGACGGCCGCGATCTCGACGGCTGGCTGCGGCTGGCGCGGGCCTACGTGGTGCTCGGGGAGCCCGACAAGGCCCGCGGCGCGCTCGCCTCGGCCCGGCAGAACTATCCCGACGACGTGGCGGCCTCAGAGCGCATCGACGCGGCCGCCCGCGCGCTCGGACTGGAAAGGTCCTGACGGGCGTCGGGGCGCATGCGGGACCGACGTGATATACGGCACGGGGAATTGAGGAGCTGACATGGGCCGCAAGCAGCGTCGACTGGTCCTGATAGGCGTGGCCGGCGCCATCCTGTTCGCCGCCGTGGGCCTGATGCTGGTGGCGTTCCAGGACAATATCGTCTTCTTCAACTCGCCGAGCGACGTCGTCGCGGGCAACCTGGCGCCCGGCAAGCGCATCCGCCTCGGTGGCCTCGTCGAGGACGGCAGCGTCGAGCGGCTCGACGGCACCACCGTGCACTTCACGGTCACCGACACCGCCCACGAGATCAAGGTGGTCTACAGCGGCCTGCTGCCGGACCTGTTCCGCGAGGGGCAGGGCGTGGTGACGGAGGGAATGCTGGGCGCCGACGGCATCTTCGTCGCCGACACGGTTCTGGCGAAGCACGACGAGACCTACATGCCCCGCGAGGTCGCCGACGCCCTCAAGGAGCAGGGCCACTGGATGGGCGAGGAGAAGCCGCAGTGACCGGGGCATTGCGGGTGAGCATCGGCCGTGCGCAATTAGACGGCATCGAGCCGTCCCAGGGTGCTCCAGCCCTCGGCGCCCTGCGCTCCGCCGGAGCGGAGCGCGTTTCCGCCCTGCGAAAGCGTTGCTTTCGCTGCCGCTGCGCGGCACCGGGCTCCAACCCTCGGGCGTTCGTCGTTCGAAACGCGACGCGTTTCGTCCCCTTGCGCGGACCATTCTTCCGGCCCTCGGCTGCGAGCCTCGGGCGTTCGCCCCTGCGAAAGCTGCGCTTTCGCTGCCGCTGCGCGGCACCGGTGCTCACCCCCCTCTCCATCTCTCCCCCACAAGGGGGGAGAGGGGGCCGTGTGGCCTTCGTCCGTCGTGGCTTCATGCCCCGGAATTGCGTGTCCCCGGAGGGGCGGAGCGCGGGCTTTTCGTCCAGGGTAGGCAGCGGCCGGGCTCCGTCAGCCGGCATCGAGCCGGCCGCCTGCGCCGCCGCTGCGCGGCGGACCCCCCTCTCCATCTCTCCCCCACAAGGGGGGAGAGGGGCGCAAGGCGCCAGGCATGGAGACACACTCGTTCTGAAACCGTGCAGCAAATGCAATCGTGGCGGTCCACAACGGGCGGCGGCCGCAATGAACCCTCTCCCCCCTTGTGGGGGAGAGATGGAGAGGGGGGTAAGGCACGCTCCGCGCCAGCGGACGAAACGCGACAGCGTTTCGAGTGCCTTACGCGCGAGGCCCGAAGCCGAGGGCTGGGGAGAATGGTCCGCTCCAGCGGAAACGCGCCGCGTTTCGAGTGCCTTGCGCACGAGGCCCGTCACCGCAGGTCCGGGGGCCGCCGCCGCGGCGGCCGGGCGTTCGGGCCGGAACCAGAGACCCGACCAGGAGGCTGCAACGTGATCCCCGAACTCGGCCACTATGCGCTGATCCTCGCACTTGCGGTCGCGCTCGCGCAGTCGATCGTGCCGCTGTGGGGTGCCAGGCGTGGCGATCCGGCGATGATGGCGGTCGGGCCGAGCACGGCGCTCGCCCAGTTCGTCCTGGTGCTGGTCGCGTTCGTGGCCCTGATCGGGGCCTACCTGCAGTCGGACTTCTCGGTCCTCAACGTCTGGGAGAACTCGCACTCCGCCAAGCCGCTGCTCTACAAGATCTCCGGCGCCTGGGGGAACCACGAGGGGTCGATGATCCTGTGGGTGCTGATCCTGGCCTTCTTCGGCGGTCTGGTGGCGGCGTTCGGCACCAACCTGCCCGACACTCTGCGCGCCACCGTGCTGTCGGTACAGGCGTGGATCTCGGCGGTGTTCCTGCTGTTCATCCTCGGCACGTCGAACCCGTTCCTGCGGATCGCGGCGGCGCCGGCGGAGGGGCGCGACCTCAATCCGATCCTGCAGGACCCCGGCCTCGCCTTCCATCCGCCGCTGCTCTACGCGGGCTATGTCGGCTTCTCGATCGCCTTCTCGTTCGCCGTCGCCGCGCTGATCGAGGGCCGCGTCGACGCCGCCTGGGCGCGCTGGGTCAGGCCGTGGACGCTCGCCGCGTGGTGCTTCCTGACGCTCGGCATCTCGCTTGGGTCCTACTGGGCCTACTACGAACTGGGCTGGGGCGGCTGGTGGTTCTGGGATCCCGTCGAGAACGCCTCCTTCCTGCCCTGGCTGTCGGGCACGGCGCTGCTGCACTCTGCGATCGTCATGGAGAAGCGCAACGCGCTCAAGGTGTGGACCATCCTGCTGGCGATCCTGACGTTCTCGCTGAGCCTGCTCGGCACGTTCCTGGTGCGCTCCGGCGTGCTGACCTCGGTCCATACGTTCGCCTCCGATCCGACGCGCGGCGTCTTCATCCTGGCGATCCTGGTGCTCGCCGTCGGCGGGGCGCTGTCGCTGTTCGCCTGGCGCGCCGGCAGCCTGCAGGCGGGCGGCGTGTTCGCGCCGATCAGCCGGGAGGGGACGCTCGTCCTCAACAACCTGCTCCTGTCGGCGGCCTGCGGCGTCGTCTTCGTCGGCACGCTGTACCCGCTGGCGCTGGAGGCGCTAACCGGGGCGAAGATCTCGGTCGGCGCGCCGTTCTTTGACGCGACCTTCGCGCCGATCATGGTGCCGCTGCTGATCGCCGTGCCGTTCGGGCCGATGCTCGCCTGGAAGCGCGGCGACCTGCTGGCGGTGTCGCAGCGGCTGATGGCGGCGGCCGGCATCGCGCTCGCCGTCATGATCGGCGTCTATGCCTTCTCCGTCGGCGGCCCCGTCCTCGCGCCCGTCGGCATCGGCATCGGCGCGTGGCTGATCCTCGGCGCGGCCTCCGAGATCGTGTTCCGCACCAAGCTGTTCTCCGGGCCGCTCGGGGTCGGGTTGCGCCGCGCAGCCGGCCTGCCGCGCTCGGCCTGGGGCACCGCGCTCGCGCATGCCGGCGTCGGCGTGACCGTGATCGGCATCGTCGCGGTGACCGCCTACGAAAGCGAGAAGATCGTCTCCATGTCGCCCCGCGATACACTGTCGATCGCGGGATACGAGCTGACGCTGGACGGTTTCGCGCCGCGCCAGGGGCCGAACTATCGCGATTCCGTCGCCCATTTCACGATCCGGCGCGGCGGCTCAGAGATCGGCGATCTCGATCCGGCCCGGCGCGTCTACCTTGCGACCGGCCGCCAGACGACGGAAACCGCGATCCGCACCTTCGGCTTCAGCCAGCTCTACCTGTCGCTCGGAGACAGCGGCGAGACGGGATCGATCGCCGTGCGGGCCTACTACAAGCCGTTCGTCACGCTGATCTGGCTGGGCACGGTGGTGATGGTCCTCGGCGGCGTTGTGTCGCTGTCCGACCGGCGGCTCAGGGTCGGCGCCCCGCGCCGCCTGCGCACGGCCTCGGCCGTCCCGGCGGAATAGACGCATGCCCCACCTCACGCGCCCCGTACTGGCCGTCCTTGCGATCCTGGTCTGCCTCGCCGGCCCGCCGGCGCCCGGCGCCCTGGCCGTGCAGCCAGACGAAATCCTCGACGACCCGGCGCTCGAGGCCAGGGCACGTGATATCTCGGAGGGACTGCGCTGCCTGGTCTGCCAGAACCAGTCGATCGACGATTCCGACGCACCGCTGGCCCGCGACCTGCGCATCCTGGTGCGCGAGCGCCTGGAGGCCGGCGACAGCGACGGCGAAGTCGTCGACTTCATCGTCGCGCGCTACGGCGAGTTCGTCCTGCTGAGGCCGACCTTCGCGGCGCACAACCTGATCCTCTGGCTGACCCCGGTCGTGCTTTTGCTGCTCGGCGGCATCGCCGTCGTCATCGCGACGCGCCGCCGCCGCGGCGACCCGGCGAAACTGTCGGCCGAGGAGGAGAAGCGGATCGCGGAACTGCTCGACGCGCGCGACTGAACCCCGGCCGGTCCGGCGTTTCGCCGGCGGCGCCGGTGTTCTACAACCTGTCTCCGGCAACAATCAGGAGGAGACGGCGAGATGGCCATCGGACAGCGCGTGACATTCACCGGGAGCCTCGGCGACGAGCTGTCGGCCCGGCTCGACCTTCCCGCCGGCGAGATCCACGCGTTCGCGCTGGTTGCCCATTGCTTTTCCTGTTCGAAGGAACAGCTCGCCACCTCCCACATCTCGACCGAACTCGCCAAGCGCGGCATCGCCGTGTTGCGCTTCGACTTCACCGGTCTCGGTTCCTCGAAGGGGGAGTTCGCCAATACCGACTTTTCCTCGAACGTCCAGGACCTGGTGAAGGCCGCCGACTGGCTGCGCGAGACCTACGAGGCGCCGCGCGTGCTGATCGGACACAGTCTCGGCGGCGCGGCCGTGCTGGCGGCGGCGAGCGCGGTGCCCGAGGCCGTCGCCGTGGTCACCATAGGTGCGCCGGCTTCCACCGAACACGTGATCAAGAGCTTCGCCGCCGAGGTCGCGGCCATAGAGGAGAAGGGCGAGGCGACGGTCAGCCTGGCGGGGCGCGAGTTCCGGATCCGCAAGCACTTCCTCGACGACGTGCGCTCGCAGGACCTGCTGGACAAGGTGGCGCATATTCGCAAGGCGCTGCTCGTCCTGCACTCGCCGACCGACGATACGGTCGGTATCGAGAACGCACGGCTGATCTACGACGCAGCAAAGCATCCCAAGGGTTTCATCTCGCTGGACGGGGCCGACCATCTGCTGACCCGGCGCAGGGACGCGGCATTCGCCGCCGAGATCATCTCCGCCTGGGTGGCGCGCTACCTCGACATCGCGCCGGCCGCCGAGGCGGTGTCCCACGACGAGGGCGTCACTGTGATGGAATCGGGCGAAGGCGCGTTCCAGCAGTTCGTCCGCGTCGGGCCGCACCGCCTGCTGGCCGACGAGCCGGTCGACAAGGGCGGCACCGACAGCGGGCCGACGCCCTACGACTTCCTCTCGATCGGGCTGGCGGCCTGCACGTCGATGACGCTGCGCATGTACGCCGAACGGAAAAAGCTCGATCTGG
This sequence comes from Microbaculum marinum, assembly GCF_037855135.1. Taxonomy (NCBI): domain Bacteria; kingdom Pseudomonadati; phylum Pseudomonadota; class Alphaproteobacteria; order Hyphomicrobiales; family Tepidamorphaceae; genus Microbaculum; species Microbaculum marinum. The sequence continues at coordinate 385,855 of NZ_JAZHOF010000006.1, read as the reverse complement.
GGCGGGTGAGGGTGACCGTCACGCACGGAAAGATCCATGCCGACGACTGCGCGGACTGCGCCGACGGGTTCGTCGGCCGGATCGACCGCTTCGAACGGCACATAAGCGTCGAGGGCGACTATGACGAGGCGACGCAGGCGAAGATCCTGGAGATCGCCGACAAGTGCCCGGTCCACCGGACGCTGGACGGCCGCAGCGCGATCGTCACGAAGCTGGACGGGTGAGGTGGTATGGTCGTCGGCAGGCGTCAGGCGGCACGGAGGGCCCGCTCCACAGCCTCCCGCTCCTCGGAAATGACTTTCAGGTAGGCGCGAACCGCACTATCAGGGTGGGATCGGCCCTGTTCCCAGTCACGCAGCCGGGCCAGGTTGAACCCGTAGCGGGTCGAGAACTCCCTTTGCGTCAGCCGAAGATCTTTCCGAATGGCCCTGACGTCCACTTGCTCCGGAACGTGGACAACATAGGTCGCAGCGTCGGCATTTCCCCGAGAAATGGCAATGGCCTCTTCCAGTCCCGACTTGATCTTTTCAAACGCACGTTTGCTCATGATTTCACTCCGGAGCGTGCTTTCGGTAGGTCTTTGCCAGGATGTCAGTGAGCCTTGCAAGTTCGTTGCGCTCAGACCTGGTGAGGTTTGACTTCTCGTTCTTCCCGAAGACCGTCAACAGGAAGACGGGGTAGTTCCGTCCGACATATGCGGTGATCAGCCGATATCCGCCGCTCTTGCCTTTTCCGCGTCCGGCGATCCGAAGTTTACGGCACCCGCCAGTGCCTTGCATGAGGTCTCCGGACTCGGGCTCCGCGGCCAAAAGGTCGACAACTGCCCGCCGGTCCTCGTCGCTCAAGCCGGCACTCTTTGCGGCACTCAGATAGGCAGCGGTTTCAACGACTGTGTGCACGTATCCAAAAGTACGGAAATTCCGTACTTTGTCAACATGGCTTCAGTGACTCTGCCGCCAGCCTCTCCAATCCTTACCGATAATTAATTCTCCCGACAGGCGGCTGTAAGGCGACCTACCCCATATTCGGTGTCACGGCGGGGGGTAAACATGACCCGCTCGAGATCGATACGAGGAGAATTACATGCCCCATAACCACAGAGCCACCGAGCCCCGGCGTTTCCGTTCCGTGCTGATGGCCGGCACGGCGGCGCTGGCGATTGCCGGTGGTGCCGCGGGCACCGGTCTGCTGACGCCTGATAACGCCTCGGCGGAGAACGTCAGCGCCAAGGTTCAGGCCCCGGCAGTCAATCCGTTCGACTTCGCCGACCTGGTCGAACAGGTCAGCCCGGCGGTGGTCAGCGTCGAGGTCGAGGGCCACAGCGCGGACATGGTCCGCGGCGGCCCCAGCATGCCCGATTTCCGCAGCATGCCGGAATTCAAGGACCTGCCGGACAACTCGCCGTTCCGCAAGTTCTTCAGGGACTTCGAGGACCAGTTCGGCGACCGTGGCCCCAGCCGCGGCCCGCAGTCGCGCCCGACCATGGGCCAGGGCTCCGGCTTCATCATTTCCGGCGACGGTTACGTGGTGACCAACAACCACGTCTCCGACGAAGCCGACAAGATCACCGTCCGCATGACCAACGGCAAGGAATACGACGCCAAGCTGATCGGCTCGGATTCCAAGACCGACCTGGCGCTCCTGAAGATCGAGGCCGACGAGGATCTTCCCTATGTCGAGTTCGCCAGTGACGACGCACGCGTCGGACAGTGGGTGGTCGCGGTCGGCAATCCTTTCGGCCTGCGCGGCACCGTCACCGCCGGGATCGTCTCGGCCGACGGCCGCGACATCGGCTCGGGCCCCTATGACGACTTCATCCAGATCGATGCTCCGGTCAACCGCGGCAATTCCGGCGGTCCGACCTTCAACATCGAAGGCAAGGTGATCGGCGTGAACACCGCCATCTTCTCGCCATCCGGCGGCAATGTCGGCATCGCCTTTGCGATCCCGGCAGACATCGCCCAGTCGGTCATTTCCGAGCTGAAGGAAACCGGCACGGTCAGCCGCGGCTGGCTCGGCGTGCAGATCCAGCCCGTCAACGAGGACATCGCCGAGAGCCTTGGCCTCGACAAGCCGAGCGGTGCGATCATCGCGTCGATCCTGGATTCCGGTCCGGCCCGCAACTCGGACATCAAGGCGGGCGACGTCATCCTGTCGGTCAACGGCAAGACCGTCGAGGATGCCCGGGATCTCGCCCGGAAGATCGGCGACCTCGATCCCAAGGACGACGCGAAGCTGGAAATCTGGCGTGATGGCGACATCGAGAACGTGACCATCGTGCTCGGCGCCCAGCCGTCGGAGAACCAGCAGGTCGCCATGGCTCCGGCCGAAGAGATGCCGGGCGCCGATGTCCGCAACGAGCAACTCGGCCTGGTGTTTGCGCCGGCCGGCGACGACAGCGGCGGCGTGCGCATTACCGAGGTCGATCCGGACGGCGAAGGCGCCCGCAAGGGCCTGTCGGAAGGCGACGTGATCGTCGAAGCCGGCGGCCAGGACATCAAGAACCCCGACGACCTGTCCAAGGCCGTTGCACGGGCCGAGGAGAAGGGTCGCAAGGCTGTCCTGCTCAAGGTCAAGAGCGGCGACAACGAGCGCTTCGTCGCGCTGTCGCTGCCGAAGGCCTGAGGCAGGCAAGGAACGGGACGGTGCGGTCTCCTCTCGCCCCCGCCGCAACGCCGTCTCGGACGGCAGACCGGAACTTCCGGTCTGCCGTTTCCCACGCCGATCGCGTAGACTTCGTCTCCATGAAGATTCTTGTGGTGGAAGACGATCGCGAGGCGGCGCAGTACCTGGCCAAGGGGCTCAACGAGTCCGGCCATAGCGTCGATCTCGCCTCCGACGGCGAGGAGGGCTATGCCCTCGCCAACGGCGGCAGCTACGACGTCCTGGTCATCGACCGGATGCTGCCCAAGCGCGACGGCCTGTCGATCATCACCGACCTGCGGCAGAAATCCGATTCGACCCCCGTCCTGATCCTGTCAGCGCTCGGCGAGGTCGACGACCGGGTCAAGGGACTGCGCGCGGGCGGCGACGACTACCTGGCCAAGCCCTACGCCTTTTCCGAACTGGTCGCGCGCGTCGAGGCGCTCGGACGCCGGCGCGGCTCGCCGGAAGTCGAGACCGTCCTGAAGGTCGGCGACCTGGAACTCGATCGGCTCGCCCACCGCGTCCAGCGCGGCGGCACGTCGATACCCGTCCAGCCGCGCGAATTCCGCCTGCTGGAATACCTGATGCGCCACGCAGGGCAGGTGGTCACCCGCACGATGCTGCTCGAGAACGTGTGGGACTATCACTTCGATCCCCAGACCAACGTGATCGACGTCCACATGTCGCGGCTTCGCTCGAAGATCGACAAGGGCTTCGCCTCGCCGCTGCTCCATACCGTGCGCGGCGCCGGCTACATGATCCGGGACGGCGAGGTCTGAGGATTGTCCTTCCCGGGCCCTTCGAGTCCGAGGGACGCCTCGTACCGGGACGCAAGGCAAACTCGAGCTTCCGCGGCCGCCTGGCCGGACGGCGGACGGGAGCTCGCAGCTTGCTCCCAGCCGCATCCGGATGCATGACCGCCCCATGCTGAAGCTCCTCAAGTCCACGGCATTCCGGCTCTCGCTCATCTACCTGGCGGTGTTCGCCGTCTTCGCGGGCCTGCTTATCGCCTACCTGTCGTGGAACACGTGGGTGATCTTTTCGCGCCAGCTCAACAACACCATCGAGGCGGAGGTCCAGGGGCTGGCCGAGCAGTACCGGATCGGCGGCACCCTGCGGCTGATCCAGGTCATCGACAAACGCACCCGAAATCCGTCCAGCTCGCTCTACCTGGTGCAGGATCCGCAGGGCAACCGGCTGGCCGGCAACGTCGCCTCGGTGCCGCCGGCCACCTGGGACGCCGACGGCGAGGACGAGTTGCGGGTGACCTACGACCGCTTCGACGAAAGCGGTGCGACGCGCCACGAGGCGGTGGTCCAGGTGTTCCTGCTGCCGGGCGGCTTCCGGCTGCTCGTCGGCAGGGACATCGAGGAGCGCCAGCGGCTCCAGGACATCATCTGGCGGGCGACGCTGCTCGCCGCGGTGCTGATGATCGTGCTGGGGGTCGGAGGCGGCTACTACGTCAGCCGCCGCATTCTGGCGCGCATCGACGCGGTGGCCGAAACCAGCCGGTCGATCATGGCCGGCGACCTGTCCCAGCGCATGAGCCTGTCGGGATCCGGCGACGAGTTCGACAGGCTCGCAGCCAGCCTCAACGAGATGCTGGAGCGCATCGAACGCCTTATGCACGGTCTCAAGGAAGTCTCCGACAATATCGCCCACGACCTGAAGACGCCGCTAACCCGCCTGCGCGGCCGGGTCGAGGCGGCATTGCGGGCGGAACCGACGGAGGTCGGCTACCGCGAGGCGCTGGAGACGACGATCGAGGAATCGGACCGGCTGATCGCCGTGTTCAACGGCCTGCTGATGATCGCCCGGGCCGAGGCCGGGGCGTCGGGAGCGAGCTTCGCGACCGTGGACCTCGCCGAGGCGGCCCGCGACGTCGTCGACCTGTACGAGCCGGTCGCCGAGGACGCCGGCCTGACCCTGGAGGTCGACGCGCCGGAGGACGTGTCGATCGAGGGCAACCGCGAACTGATCGGGCAGGCGATCGCCAATCTCGTCGATAACGCGCTGAAATACGGGAGGCCGGACCCCGAAGCGCCCGACAGCGAAGGGCGAGGGGTGACGGTGGCGGTACGCCGTGTAGGGCCGCGCGCGGAGATCGCCGTATGCGACGCCGGTCCCGGCATTCCCCCGGCTGCCCGCGGCAAGGTCGTGGAGCGATTCGCCAGACTGGAGGAAAGCCGATCGGCCCCCGGCGCCGGCCTCGGCCTGGCGCTCGTCGCCGCGGTCGCGCGGCTGCATGACGGCACCTTGCTGTTCGAGGACAATGGACCGGGCCTGAAGGCGATTCTCGACCTTCCCGCGAACGGGGCAAAGCCTGCCGCCAGCTGATCTGCCTGCCTGCCTTCTTGCATCCCCGGCCGGCTCTCGCCATCGTGCCCCGAAACCACATGTGCGGGGAGACTGGTCATGGCAAAGGCGGCGAGACGTCGAACGAAATCCGACGAAACGCTCGCCGCGCGCGTCGCCGCAGCCGGAGACGGCGGCCGTCCCGGCGTCACCGATACGGCAGACGCCGCCGCGTTCCTCGCCGACCTGGCATCGGCTGCCTCGGAGGAAAAGTGCCGGGCGCTGGCGAAGGCGGCGGGCGGCGAGCTGGCGGGCTTCCTGTCCGGCGTTCTGGAAGGCTCGCCGTGGCTGAGGGGCGTGCTGACGGCCGATCCGGCGCTGACCGAGCGGATCCTCTTCTGCGACCCCGACGGGCATCTGAGCGATCTGAGCGCGACGCTGCGCGAAGCGGTCCGCGAGGCGGGCAGCCGGTCGGAGGTGATGCGGCTGCTGCGCCGCTACAAGGGGGAGGCGGCGGCACTGGTGGCACTCGCCGACCTCGGCGGGATCTGGCCGGTAGACCGGGTCATCGCGGCGATGACCGAAATCGCCGACACCGCTGTCTCCGCCTCGGTCGACTGGCTGCTGGCCACCGCGGCGGAGCGCGGAAACCTGACCCTCGCCGATCCCGGGCGGCCGTCGCACGAATGCGGCTACATCGTGCTCGCGATGGGCAAGTACGGCGCCGGCGAACTGAATTTCTCGTCCGACATCGATCTCATCGTCGTCTTCGACCCGGCCCGAAGCAAGGTCGCCGATCCCGACGAAGTCGAGGCGCTGTTCGTCAAGATCACCCGCGACCTGGTCAAGCTGATGCAGGAGTATACCGAAGACGGCTACGTCTTCCGCACCGACCTGCGGCTGCGTCCAGATCCCGGGGCGACGCCGGTGGCGATCCCCCTCGACGCGGCGCTCGAATACTACGAGAGCATGGGGCAGAACTGGGAGCGCGCCGCCCTGATCAAGGCGCGCCCGTGTGCCGGCGACATTGCCGCGGGCGAGGCCTTCCTGCACGAGATCGCCCCCTTCATCTGGCGCAAGTACATGGACTTCGCCGCGCTGGCCGATGTGCATGCGATGAAGCGCCAGATCCACGTCCACAAGGGCCACGGCACCCTTGCCGTCAGGGGACACAACATCAAGCTCGGCCGCGGCGGGATCCGCGAGATCGAGTTCTTCGTCCAGACCCAGCAGCTGGTCGTCGGTGGACGGCATCCGGAGTTGCGAACGCGCCAGACGCTCGATGCGCTCGACCTTCTCGCCGAAGGCGGCTGGATCGAGGAACAGACCCGCGACGAACTGGCCGCCGCCTACCGGTTCCTGCGCCGCATCGAACACCGGCTGCAGATTGTCGCGGACCAGCAGACCCAGACGCTGCCCGACGCCGCGGACGAACTCGCCAGATTCGCGACGTTCTCGGGCTTCGAGACGGAGGAGGCATTCTCCGAGGCGCTGCTGGATGAGCTTCGCACCGTCCAGCGGCACTACGCGCAACTGTTCGAGGACGCGCCGTCGCTGAGCACCGAAGCCGGCAGCCTGGTGTTCACCGGCGACGACGACGACCCGGAGACACTGGAGACGCTGTCGCGCATGGGCTTCAACGACCCGAAGCAGGTGGCGGCGGCGGTGCGCGGCTGGCACTTCGGCCGTGTGCCGGCAACCCGGTCCACCCGCGCCAAGGAGCGCCTCACCGAACTGACCCCGGCCCTGCTGACGGCGCTCGGCGAGACGGCCAATCCCGACGGCGCCTTCCTGTCCTTCGACCGCTTCGTCGCGCAACTGCCGGCCGGCGTGCAGCTGTTCTCGCTGCTCAAGTCCAATCCGCAGCTGCTCGGCCTGCTTGCCGAGATCCTCGGGACGGCGCCGCGTCTGGCCGACCTGCTGGGACGCCGGCCGCGGGTCATCGCAGCGGTGCTGGAACCGGACTTCTTCGATGCGCTGCCGGATCGCGAGAACCTGGAGCATCATCTCGACGAGACGCTGGGCGAGGCGACCGGATACGAGGACGCCCTCGATCGCGCCCGGATCTTCGGCCAGGAGCAGGCCTTCCTGATCGGCGTGCGGATCCTGTCGGGAACGGTGGCCGCGACGGACGCGGGCGTCGCCTTCGCGCGCCTCGCCTGCGTCCTGGTCGATCGGCTGCAGGCGCTTGCCGCCGAGGAACTCGCCCGCACCCACGGCCGCGTCAAGGGAGGGACGGTCGCCGTCGTGGCGATGGGCAAGCTCGGCGGGGGGGAGATGACGGCGAGTTCCGATCTCGACCTGATCCTGCTCTACGACTACCGCGGCGAGGAGCCCGAGTCGGACGGCAGGCGGCCGCTGGCGGCCTCCCAGTACTATATCCGCCTGACCCAGCGCCTGGTTGCCGCATTGTCCGCACCGACCGGAGAGGGACAGCTCTACGAGGTCGACATGCGCCTGCGGCCGTCGGGCCATGCCGGACCTCTGGCGGTCCATATCGACGGCTTCGCCTCCTACCAGGCGGAGGAGGCCTGGACGTGGGAGCACATGGCGCTGACGCGGTCCCGCGTCGTCAGCGGTCCCGACAAGCTCGCCCGGCGGATCGAGAAGGAGATCGGCAAGGTCCTGACCCGCAAGCGCGATCCCGAGAAGCTGCGCGCCGACATCGTCGACATGCGCGAGCGCATCCACAAGGAAAAGGGCAGCAACGATCCGTGGGAGATCAAGGTGGTGCGCGGCGGGCTCATCGACGTCGAATTCATCGCCCAGTACCTGCAGCTCGCCCACGCCGCGAAACATCCGGAGATCCTGTCGCAGAACACGGCAACGGCGCTGGCCGCGGCGCGGCGGGCCGGGGTGATCGACCAGGGCGATGCCGAGACCGTCGAGCAGGCCTGCCGGCTCTACAATGCGGTGACGCAGGTACTGCGGCTCTGCCTGACGGGGCCGTTCGACCCGACCGCCGTGCCACGGGGCCTGTCGAGCCTGTTGTGCCGCGCAGCAGACGTGCCGGACCTGCGCAACCTGGAAGCCCTGCTCGTCGATACCCAGACCGACGTGCGGGCCGTGTTCGATCGGATGCTGGGGACGTAGGGGGCGGCGCCGGAGCCTAGGCCGTACCGGAAATCTCCGCGATCTCCGACTGCGACCCGCGGGCGTCCTGTTCCAGCCGGTCGAGCAGGTCGGGCTGGGTCACCTCCGGCTTCTGGGGCAGGCGGATGGTGACGATGGTGCCCTTGCCGGGTTTCGAGCGGATGCGCAGGGCGCCGCCGTGCAGCTCGACCAGCGAGCGTGAGATGGCGAGGCCTAGGCCGGAGCCCTTGTGACTTCTGGTGAACTGGTTCTCGACCTGTTCGAAGGGGCGGCCGAGCTTGCGGACCGCCGCCTTCTCGATGCCGATGCCGGTGTCCTCGATCGAGATCGTGATGCCGCCGGAAACCTGGCGGGCGCGCACCTTGATCGAGCCGTTCTCGACATTGAACTTCACCGCGTTCGACAGCAGGTTCAGCATCACCTGCTTGAGCGCGCGGCGATCGCCGTTGAGGTTGAGGTTCTTGCCAATGTCCATGGAGGTGGAGATGTTCTTCTCCTCGGCGCGCAGCGACATGATCCGCACGCACTCGTCGGCGATCGAGCCGAGATCCAGTTCCTCGATCTCGATCTGGTAGCGGCCCGCCTCGATCTTCGACATGTCGAGAATGTCGTTGATGACGTCGAGCAGGAACTCGCCGCTCATGCGGATGTCGCGGCAGTACTCGTTGTATTTCTCCGAGCCCAGCGGCCCGAAGGTCCCGGTCTCCATGATCTCCGAGAAGCCGATGACGGCGTTGAGCGGCGTGCGCAGCTCGTGGCTCATGCTGGCAAGGAACTCCGACTTCGACTTGTTGGCGAGCTCGGCGCGGGTCTTTTCCTTGGCGTAGCGCTCGGCGAGGTCGACGAGCTGCTGCGCCTGGACCTCGAGCGTCTGGCGCGAGCGGCGCAGGTCCGCGACGGTCGCCAGCAACGCCCGCTCGCTTTCCAGCAGCCGTTCCTCCTGCTGCTTCAGCGGGGTGATGTCGGTGCCGACGCTGACGAAGCCGCCGTCCTTGGTGCGGCGCTCGCTGATCTGCAGCCATCGGCCGTCCTCGATCTGCGCCTCGTAGACGCGGCCGCCGGCCCCGACCGGTCCCTCGACCTTGCCGTCGAGCTGAACGATCGGCTGCCGGCTCATCTCCATCACGCGCTCGTAGGGCGTGCCGGTTCTGACCACGGGATCGGGGAGGCGGTGCAGCTCCTGGTACTTGCGGTTGCAGAGCACCATCTTGTTCTCCGAATCCCACAACACGAAGGCTTCGGAGGTCGCCTCGATGGCGTCGCGCAGGCGCATGTCGGCGGTGGCGCTGCGCTCCGCGAGACGCTGCTGCTCGGTGATGTCGACGGCGATGCCGACGAGGTGGCGTTCGCCGGTGGCGTGGTCGGGCACGATCTCGGCGCGGGCGCGCAGCCAGATCCACGAACCGTCGGAGTGGCGCATCCGGAACGTGCGGTCGATATGGCCCGATTCCTGCTCCGCCAGCGTGTTGGCGAGGTCGTAGAAGTCGTCCTCGTTGGGATGCAGCATTTCGGAGACGTCGCCGATCGACAGCAGCGCGTCCTTGTCGTAGCGGCCGAGGATCTCGAACATAGAACCGGACCAGAAGATCCGACCGCGAGCGAGGTCCCAGTCCCACATGCCGCAGCGGCCGCGCCGCAGCGCGGTATCCAGCCGCAGCCGGCTCGTCTCGTAGAGCGTCTCGATCCGCCGCAGGTTGTTGCCCTGCCAGCGGAAGCCGAGGCCGATCAGCAGGAGCACCAGGTCGGTGGTGATGAAAACGGTGGTCGGCAGCGCCGCGTTTGCGCGCCAGATCGCCGAAACGATCCGCGTCGGCACGATGACGGCGACGGTTCCCAGCGGACCCGACAGGTTGCGCACGGTGACGAGTGCCTCGTCGCCTTCTGGAAGGGTGGCGGTGAAGACGCCGGCGCGGGCGCCGAAGGTGGTGAGCGGCTGCGCCGGCCCGAGAACGTCGATCAGTCCGGCATTCCGGAAGCCGTAGGCGTCCGGCAGCCCGGCGAGGATGCGGTCGGAGGCGCCCGTCAGCAGGATCGTCGAGCCCTGCCGCTGCATCAGATCGCGGGTCGCATCGGTCAGCGCCACCTGAGCGAACGCCTCGCCCTCGGCCTCGTTGGCGTCCCGGTAGATCGCCTCGAGCCGTGCCGCAAGGATGTCCGCCGACATCGACATCTCGTGCCGCACCGCGGACGCCGCATCCTCGTAGGTCCGCAGGTTCAGCACGACGGTCGCCACGCCGATCAGCAGGAAGAGCACGATCAGCAGCGGTGTGATGAGAAAACGAAACGCCGGCTCCGCCTTTACCAGACCGGCATAGGTGGGGCGCGCAAGTTCCCTAGCGATACCTTGAAATGCAGATACAGTTTCTCCAACGCGCACAAGGCGCTTTACGGACTCCGTCCGTAGCATCTAGACCCCCTTCGGAAAGCTCCAAGCCGTTTCTGCTCCGGAGCGCCGCATCTCTTCCGAATCACACTATTCGAATCAAATGCAGGGTGATTTGTCCAGCGACACTTTGCGTTAACGAAAGGTTTCTTTGCTGTGAGTCGAAATTGTAACGCAGGACTCGCAGGGGTTTTGTGGCGCAATTATGCGCTTTTGGAATGTCCGCGAGTGAAAACCGAGGCTAAATGGAGGCGCCAGGCCGCAACGTTTCGGACAACATGGAAATCGTCGTTTCGTCGAGGTCGAGTCCGTTGGATTCCTCTATTGCCAACCGCTCGAGCATCTCCATCGGCAGCGATGCGAAGAGATCTATGCATCGCCTGATAAGCTGGAAACTTGCTTCCAGTCGCTCCCGCCTGTGCTTGGGATCATCTGGTCCGGCCTCCGGGTCGGGAATGCGCCAGCCGGCGTAGACGGGGCGGCCGGGAAGGGTCGGGCTGGCATCGAGCTCCGCATCGTCTCCGGTGGTGATGACGAGATCGAAAATCGGAGCCTCGGGGCGGTTGAACTCCCAGACGCCCTTGGTGCGCAGGCCGCTCGCCGGCAGGCCATGCGACTGCAGCGTCGCCGCCACCAGCGGCAGTGTGCCCGACCGCGGAGCGAGACCCGCGCTGCAGGCGGCAAACGAGCCGTCGAAGCGTGCGTTGATCAAAGCTTCGGCCATCAGGCTGCGCGCGCCGTTGGAACGGCAGACGAAGAGGACGTTGCATGTCGACGCGGCCAACCGGAGCACCATCGCAGATCCGTAGTTTTCTCAAGTTTCAGCAGTTGGCGAGGCGTCAGCCTACGCGCGTTGGAAAACGAATTCTACTCCAGGCTGCGCTGGACGATGTCCGTGGTGTCCCGCGACAGCCCGTCCCGGGCGGCGATACGCCTGAGTTCGGCTTCGGCCGCAGCGCGGCGGGCCGGTTCGAGGGAGCGCCAGCTGCGGAAGGCCGACAGGAGCCTAGCGGCGAGCTGTGGATTGGCACGGTCGACCGCCAGGACGATGTCGGCGACGAACCGGTAGCCGGCGCCGTCGGGACGGTTGAACTGCGTCGCATTGCCGGCCGCGAAGGCGCCCACCAGCGCGCGCACCCGGTTGGGATTTGCAAGCGAGAAGGCCGGATTCTTCGTCAGGTCGACTATCCTCGGCAAGGCTTCTGGCGTGGGCACCGTGGCCTGGATGGTGAACCACTTGTCGAGAACCAGGGGATCGGTGCGATACCTCTCGAAGAAGTCGGCGAGCGCATCGTCGGCGGCGGCGCCGGGACGCCGCGTGAGGGCGGCCAGCCCGGCCATCCGGTCGGTCATGTTGTCGGCATTCCGATAGTGTCGCTCGACGAGCGCGATGCCGTCTCCGTCGCCGGTCGCCGCCAGCAGGGTCATGGCCGTGTTCCGCAACGCCCGGCGCCCGGCGCTCTCGGCGTCGGGGCTGTAGGGTTCGTTGGTGCCGAGCCGGGAATAGATATCCCGCAACTCGCCGCCGAGACGGGTGCCCAGCAGGCCGCGCAGCCATTCGCCGGCGTCATGAATGGCATCAGGATCGACGTCACGGCCGAGCTCCCGCGCGATGTCGGATTCCGACGGCAGGGTCAGCACCTGCGCGCGGAAGGCGGGATCCAGGTCCCCGTCCTGCGCGGTACGCCTGAGCGAGTCGACGAAACGCGGATCGAGGTCGGGCCGATCGCCGGTTGCGAATTTCGCCTGCGCGTCGACCAGGATGCCGGTCGCCAGAGTCTGCACGGCCTGCCAGCGATTGAACGCATCGCGGTCCTCCCGCGCGACGAACAGCAGATCGTCCCCGGAGAGGTTCGCATTCAGCTTCACCGGCGCCGAAAAGCCGCGCAGCAGCGAGGGGACGGGCTTGCCCGGCAGGTCCTCGAACACGATGGTCTCGCGGGGCGAGGCGAGTTCGATCAGGTTTCCGTTGACGTTGGGGCTCGCGGTCCGGGGCGCTTCGATTTCCTCGCCGCCGGGGCCGATCAGGGCAAAGACGATCGGAATCTGGAGCGGCTCCTTGGTCGGCTGACCGGGCGTCGGCCGGCAGCTCTGCTCCAGTGTCAGTTCGTATCGTTTCGCGGCTGCATCGTAGCGGCCGGTGGCGGTGACCTCGGGTGTGCCGGCCTGCCGGTACCACAACTTGAAGTGGGTCAGATCGCGTCCGGTTGCCTCGGCGAAGCAGGCGAGGAAATCCTCGATGGTGGCCGCGGTGCCGTCATGCCGGTCGAAATACAGATCCATGCCCGCCCGGAAGCCGCCGTCGCCGAGCAGCGTCTTCAGCATGCGGATCAGCTCGGCGCCCTTCTCGTAGACGGTGGCCGTATAGAAATTGTTGATCTCGCGGTAGGTCTCCGGACGGACCGGGTGCGCCAGCGGGCCGGCGTCCTCGACGAACTGGTGCGCCTTCAGGGTCCGCACATCGCCGATGCGCTCGACCGGGCGGGACCGCACGTCGGAGGAGAATTCCTGGTCGCGGAAGACCGTCAGTCCCTCCTTCAGGCAGAGCTGGAACCAGTCGCGGCAGGTGATCCGGTTCCCGGTCCAGTTGTGGAAATATTCGTGCGCGATGATCGCCTCGATATTGGCGTAGTCGGTGTCGGTCGCCGTCTCGGGGCTGGCCAGCACGTACTTGTCGTTGAAGACGTTGAGGCCCTTGTTCTCCATCGCGCCCATGTTGAAGTCGGAGACCGCGACGATGTTGAAGACGTCGAGATCGTATTCGCGCCCGAACGCTTCCTCGTCCCAGCGCATCGATCGCTTCAGGGCTTGGAGCGCGTAGTCGCAGCGGTCCTCCTTGCCGCGCTCCACGTAGATGGCGAGCGCGACCTCGCGGCCGGATGCCGTGGTGAAGGTGTCGGCGACATGCCCGAGGTCGCCGGCGACGAGCGCGAACAGATAGGAGGGCTTGGGGAACGGATCGTGCCAGACGGCGAAATGGCGGTCGCTGCCCGGAATGTCGCCGGTCTCGACGAGATTGCCGTTCGACAGCAGGATCGGCGCGTCCGACTTTCGCGCCTCGATGCGAACCGTATAGACGGCGAGAACGTCCGGGCGGTCGGGGAAGAAGGTGATGCGCCGAAAGCCTTCGGCTTCGCATTGCGTACAGTAGACGCCGTTCGACCGGTAGAGGCCCATGAGCTGCGTGTTGGCGCTCGGGTCGATCCGTGTCGAGATGTCGAGGACGAATGCTCGGTCCGGAGGCGAAGTGATCGTCAGGCCGTCGTCGTCGAGGCGGTAGTCCGAACGGGGCAGGGGGACGCCGTCCAGCTCCAGCGAGACGAGCTCGATGTCCTCACCGTCGAGAAAGAACTCGCCGCGGCCGCCATCCGGGTTGGGTCGCGCGTGCAGCCGGCTGGCGACGCGGGCGTCGTCGGGCTCGAGCCTGACGTCGAGGTCGACGCGATCAACGAGATAGGGCGGAGGCGTATAGTCCTCGAGCCGGATAACCGGCGCCTGGTTCTTTGCCATGTGGCGACACTCCGTGGCTGGCGGAGCGGAGGTTTAGAATCTTCGCCGTGCCCCGCCAACCCCCGAGGGCGCGGGAGCGGTGGCGGTTCGAAGACAGCCGATGTCGCCGGGCGTCAATCACAGGCGGTCCGGCGGGCGTATGTCGGATGACATCGGTACGCCCGGCCTTCCGGGTTCGTCATGGTCGTCCGGCGGCACGATCCGCACGGTCTTTCCGGGGGAAATCTCATGAGGACACATGCCCGTGCGGTGGTGATCGGCGGCGGCGTGGTCGGCGTCTCGACGCTCTATCACCTGGCCCGGAAAGGGTGGTCGGACGTCGTGCTGCTGGAGCGGCGCGAACTGACGTCCGGCTCTACCTGGCACGCCGCCGGACTGCTGCCGCTGTTCAACATGAGCTACTCGGTCGGCCAGATCCACAAGTACTCGGTCCGCTTCTACCAGGAGCTTGCCGAGGAGACCGGAATGGATACCGGCTTCCGCAAGGTGACGAACGTGCGGCTCGCCCGCACCAAGGATCGCTGGGACGAGTACATGTACTACGCGGGCGTCGCCCGTACGCTCGGCGTCGACGTAAAGGTCCTGACGGCGTCGGAGGTCAAGGATCTCTGGCCCTACGTCAACGTCGACGGCATCCTCGGCGCGATCCAGCACCCGGAGGACGGCTACATCCAGCCGGCCGACCTGACCCAGGCGCTCGCCCGCGGCGCCCGCGCGCGCGGCGCCGAGATCAACCGCAAAACGACGGTGACCGGCATCGAGCGGCAGCCGGACGGCGACTGGCTGGTGAAGACGGACAAGGGCGACATCACCTGCGAGCATGTCGTCTCCGCCACCGGCAACTTCGTGCGCAAGACCGGCGAGATGGTCGGCCTCGACATTCCCGTCATCCCGGTCGAGCACCAGTACATCGTCACCGAGCCGCACCCGGCGATCCAGGAGCACCGCAGGAACGGCGGCCTGGAACTGTGCGTGCTGCGCGAATCCGATTCCTCCTGGTACATGCGCGAGGAGGCAGGCGGCCTGCTGCTCGGCCCCTACGAGAAGGGCGCGCCGTGCTGCTACGTCGACGGGCCGGACGAAAAGTCTGAATACGAACTGTTCCAGGAGGACCTCGAACGCCTCGAGCCGCATATCGAGACGGCGATCGAGCGGGTGCCGTATTTCGGCGAGGTCGGCATCAAGCAGGTCTTCAACGGCGCCATCGCCTACACGCCGGACGGCTCGCCGATCGTCGGCCCGGCCTGGGGGCTGAAGAACTTCTGGCTGAACGAAGGCCATTCGTTCGGCGTGACGGCGGCCGGCGGCGCCGGATGGCAGCTTGCCGAATGGATCGTCGAGGGCGAGCCGTCGATCGACATGATGGGCGTCGACCCGCGCCGGTTCGGGCCCTACGCCTCGCGCGGCTACCTGAAGCAGAAGAACGAGGAAGCCTACGCCAACGTCTTCACGCTGCACTATCCAGACGAGGAGCGGGCCGCGGCGCGGCCGCTGAAGACGGCGCCGTGCTACGGCCGGATGGCAGGCCTAGGCGCCGTGTTCGGCTCGGTCTACGGCTGGGAGCGGCCGAACTGGTTCGCGCCGGACGGCTACGAGGTGCCCGCCGACGAACTGGATGTCGACGACACGCTGACCAGCCACAACCACCCGCCGGCCGACCATACCGGCAGGATCCGCGAGCGCTGGTCGTTCCGCCGCTCGAACTATTTCCCCTTCGTCGGCGAGGAATGCCGGAACGTCCACGAGAACGTCGGCGTGCTCGACATGACGGCCTTCGCCAAGTGCACCGTCACCGGCCCGGGGGCGGAGGCCTGGCTCGACTCGATCCTGGCGAACCGGATCCCGAAGAAGGTCGGCCGCCTGACGCTCTGCCACCTTTTGTCCCGGAACGGCGGCGTACGCTCCGAGTTCACCGTCTTCAAGGCGCGCGAGAACGCCTACTACCTCGTCTCCGCCGGCGCCTTCGAGCGGCACGACCACGACTGCCTGCAGAAGCTCCTGCCCGATGACGGCAGCGTGCAGATGGTGCCGATCACCGCGAAGGTCGGCGTGCTGGTGCTTGCCGGGCCGCGCTCGCGCGACGTCCTGCAGAAGCTGACCGACACCGACCTGTCGAATGCCGGCTTCCCCTGGCTGACCGGCAAGCGGATCAGCGTCGGCAATGCGGTTGCCGACGCGATGCGGGTGAACTTCGTCGGCGAGCTCGGCTGGGAACTGCATCATCCAATCGAGATGCAGAACACGATCTTCGACCACCTGATGGCGGCGGGGTCGGACTTCGGCATCAGGCCGTTCGGCATCCGGGCGATGGATTCGATGCGGCTGGAGAAGTCCTACCGGCTGATCCCGCGCGAGCTGTCGATCGAGTACGCGGCGCTGGAGTCGGGCCTCGACCGCTTCGTGCATCCCAACAAGGGCGATTTCATCGGCAGGGACGCGCTGGTCGAGTGGCAGCAGAAGGGGATCCGGAACCGCTTCGTGACCATGGAGGTGCACGGCGTCACCGACGTCGACGCCCGCGGCAACGAGGCGATCTGGCTCGGCGACGACCTCGTCGGCCGGGCCACGTCGGGCGGCTACGGCTGGCGTCTGGGCAAGTCGCTGGCGCTGGCGATGGTGCGGCCCGACCTCGGCGAGATCGGCTCGGAACTGGAGATCCAGATCCTCGGCGACCGCTACAGGGCGACCGTCATCGAGGAATCGCCGTTCGATCCGCAGAACGAGAGGTTGCGGGGGTAGGTCGTGGACTCTAAGCCTTCGGAGCCACAGTCTGGATGCGGCCTGTAGTAGAGCCATGTTCTCAACCGGCACGCCTAACGCTTGGTTTTATGACTGCCGCACCGGCCTCAATCCCTGTTCAACGCCTGACGAGAATCAATCATCAGTGGATGACTAGTCAGTCGTGCGCATGACCGGCAAGCAGGCATCCCAAAACCACAACAGGGACGTGGAACTCAGCAACTTGACGACCAAAACGATGTGCAAAGGCTGCGGTGTCCGGCGCTGCGGGATGCGTTCGGAATATGCCAACTATCATCAGCCCAGACCTGGCCAACCACAGCGCGTCGAACACACAGCTACCCTTCGGGGTTTCTAGTACCTCACGAGCATTAGGTGTGCGGCTAGCGATCATATGGGCACTAGAAAATGGTTGCAGGTCCGAGTAAACTCGCCTTACATAGGTTATTGCTATTTGCTGTCTTCCGGAGGTGCCGGGATGCGTGGAATTGACCTTGTCCGTGCAGTAGCGCCGCTCGCCCGTGAAAATTATTTGGCCGCAATCGAGGCGGGAGACCTTTTGCTCGAAGAAAACGAGATCAATACACCCGCACGTTTAGCGCATTTTCTTGCGCAAGTGCTGCATGAATCTGGTGGTCTTCGGGTGGAATGGGAAAGCATGAACTACCGCGTTGAACGCCTTCTGGCGGTGTTCGGGGTGGGTCGCCATTCCGCCGGTATTGATGAGGCCGAAGCGCGCCGACTTGCTCACAGGCAGGAGGAGATCGCTGAACGCGTCTATGGCCTTGGCAATCTGCACAAGGCCGCGGAACTCGGCAATGTGAAAGCTGGCGATGGTTACAAATACCGTGGCGGCGGGCTGATGCAGACTACGGGACGCTACAACTACCGCCGTATGGGTAGCCTGTCCGGCGTAGATTTTGAGACCAATCCGGAGTTGATCGTCTCAGCCGCGCACGCCCTGAAGCCCGCCGTAGCAGAATGGAGGGAGGGCAGGCTCAATACGTATGCAGACGCCGATGACCTCCTTTCCATTTCTCGGGCTATCAACCTAGGCAACGCTCGTTCGAGAGGCATGCCAAACGGCTTTGAAGATCGCAAGGAATGGCTGCGGAAGGTGCGCACGGTGATTGGTAGAGGCACTGCACCGCCTTCGGCCGGAATGCCGGGACGATACGTGGCAATGGATCTGCGAGAAGTTCAAAATCGGCTTAAGGGGATGGGCCTTTATTTAGCTGAGGTCGACGGCATCTACGGTGCCGCTACGGAAACGGCCATCAAGGCGCTGCTCAAGAACCAGCGCGTGACCGGAATTTCAGAGTGGCCGGAACTGCGCCTGATCATTGCCTCCCTACAGGCCCTCTGCCGCATTGATGGCATCGAGGTCGGAGCGATCGATGGGCTCTTGGGGCCGCAGACGCGTGCCGCCTTTGATATTTATGTGACGCGTATAGCGAACGGCGGCGTCCCGACCGCGGAAGAGAATTGGCGTGACGAGGACAAGGGGGCTACCGACGAGGAAGAAGATGACCGAACCGTTGGTCGCAGGTCGAATGTCGCGCCTGCCTTCACGGACTCTACCGCAAAGTCCAACTGGCCCACGGAATCCGGCGTCCAAGAATATTTCGGGGCACCCGGCAGTAATCAGGTCTATCTGCAGCTCCCATTTCCTATGAAACTCGCTTGGGACCCGGCAAAGATCGTGCGCCAGGTACAATGCCATTCTCTCGTCAGCGAATCCCTCGAGCGGATCTGGACGCGAACCTTAAAGCACTACGGCCTAGAAGAATTGCGTCGCCTCCGCCTAGACATGTTCGGAGGCTGTCTGAATGTGCGTAAGAAGCGCGGTGGGACGAGCTGGTCGATGCATGCCTACGGCATCGCCTGGGACGTGGATCCCGAGCGCAACGCGCTCAAGATGGGGCGCGACGAGGCTGCACTGGATGCACCCGAATATGATGCGTTCTGGGAATTCGTCTATGCAGAAGGAGCAGTCGGCCTTGGACGGGAGCGCAACTACGACTGGATGCACTTCCAGTTTGCGCGCCTGCAATGAGGGCTTAATGACCACGTCTTTGCAGGATAGTAAGTCTTCTTCCTCGGATCAAGCATACGCCGTCGAGGCAGACACGATGCTGCGCTTTTTCCTGAGCAAGCTGGATGTGCGCCTGCATTGGCTGGCAACTGGCCGCGTCCTAAGTGAGAGCGATGCAAAGATTCACGCCGAGGTCAAAGAAGGCCGCGAAAAGCTCCTGAACGTCGTAAGCGTAACGGAGGATGCGGCGTGGACGGAGGCCTACCGGTTAGAGCGTCTTTTGGCGATGATCGAGCCGCCAGAGAGCTTGATCGAGACGATCAGCGAGCGCCTTGACGAGGCGAAAGGTGAAAGGGTCCGGACAGAGCCCGAACTTCGTATCGCGTTCGCTACGGCGAGAGCCGCTGCTCTTGACGATGCCACGCCGCCTTCATTAAAATCGGGCGCTGAAGTTCCGCTTCGATCGTTGCTCCTCAAGATTCTCGAAGAAATACATTGGAGCATACAGCGCAAGTATTACGCGAGGCCCCTCATCCGGGACGTGACGCAGCGCATCGTTCAAATGTGCATCGTTTCGGCGATTCTTTTCCTTCTTCCCTACATCCTGATTTATGCTGATGCCGCCATTTGGGGCACGCCACGTGTCCTGACAAGACTCTATTCAGGTGTCAGTCTTTACGCGGCGCTCACGGCTGGCTTGTTCGGCGCATATTTCAGCAGACTGCAATACGTCGCCACTCGCGGGGACCAGATGACGATTGACGAGCTAAAGACCTCGAGAGGATATTTTTCGTTGTTGTTTCGGGGGTGCATAGGCATGTGCGGCGCTTTGATTGTTTTTTTCTTTCTTCGTTCTGACATGATAGATGGTCGACTCTTCCCTGAATTCGAAGACGCGGGGTTTTCGCAATACAAGATTGATATAATTGAGCCTCAATCCAGCGCCCAACAATCGCCAGCGGGGGTCGGTGGACGGGCGGGAGGCACTGCTTCTGGGTCTGCGCAGGCCCAGACTGCTGAAGGCGGCACTTCGGTCCCCGCCGAAGAAGAGGTCGGGAGCTCCGCCGCGCCAGATACTCATCCATCTACAATCGTCCCGCGCATTAACCCATCAGAAGACGACTACGCTTTAACGGTGATCGTGCCACGCGAGGCATTGGCCTTGCTGGTGTTCTGGTGCTTTCTCGCCGGATTTTCCGAACGGCTTGTTCCCAGCATCCTCAATTCCACTGAGAATACGCTGCAGAGCGCCCTTCGAGAGCGGAGTTTGAGCGAGCCGGGAAAATGACCGCAGAGCGCTGCTCGGACTTCCCGGCAATCCGCGATTGGACGACGGATTTCAGCCAGTCAAAGCGGGGGCAAAGCCATTGCTATCGAGATCAGTATATCCTGCCACCTCGGTGTTCTTCGCAAGAGTAGACTTATATTGCCGTTCAGTGCTATGCACCCCCAACAGGGGTAGTCTCATAACAAGTTCATCGATGACGGCATCATTGCGCTTCAGACTCAAGCGTTGGGTTTCTGAAGGGCACTGACTCAGGATCAGACGCGCCAAAAGGCGCTTACAACTCTGATATCGCGAAGAAGTGCTATGCGGCTTCTGTTTGTTGATGGACCTTCTCGTTCGTTCAGGCCAGTTGGGGCATCGTGGAGGAAGGCCCGCTTGCGCCACTTGGCGACGGTCTTCTAATTGAGCCATATTGGGCCGCTAGCTCTTTGATCGGAGCCGTCGATCGCCGTGTCGCACGCTCGGATGGCGTGCTTCTTGTGGCGCTGCCGTGAAGTACCTGCCCCACAGCTGATCCCGCCAATCCGGGTGATATGAACTGATTTCATCACACCGTGGGACCAATCAGGCGGCCCGCCACGCCCGGGAGAATCCTGCCGGCCTCCCCCTGCCTCACTGGCACCGGCCGTGGCCAAAGCCGTAGCGCCGGCACTCGTAGTAGACCGCGTTGAGGATGTCCTGCCCGAGCAGGACCGCCGGCGGCAGTCCGCCCGCATCGGGGCGCGTGTTGACCGAGACGACGACGCCGAGCTCCAGGTCGGCCATGAAGGTGACGAAGGTGGAGTAGCCGGAAATCCCGCCGTCCTTGGAAACGACCTGTGGCCTGCCGGTCGACCCGTCGCCGGGATGGACCACCCAGGCGTAGCCGCTCTTCGAGCCGTCCGGGCAGTTGCCGGGGGCGGGCGGGCCCATCAGACACACGTAGGGCTCTTCTGAGATCCTGAAGCCCTCCCTGATCCGGGACTTCCGCGCGCCGAGCTTGCCGTCGGCGGCGAAGGCGGCCCGCGTGAAGGCCGACAGGTTCTTCAGGCTCGAGACCAGGAAGCCCGCCGGCGCCATCGACGAGCGGGGAATGGTGGTCCGCTCGCCCGGTGCGATCACGACCGCCAACCGGTCGGCATAGCCCGACCCCGGATCGATGACCCGGACATAGGTGACCGTGCCGCCGGAGACCACCGCCTGAAGCCGGGCCGGTGTGCCGCCGTCCGGCTGGCCGCCGCGAATCGTGACCTGCGGGGCGGCTTCAAGTCCCGAGCCGCCCGCGAGGATCCTGACCCCGACGACCTTGCCGCCCGAAATGATCGCGTCGGCTGCAACGCCGTCAGCGTCTTCGAACGTGATGACGGGCGGAAGCACATAGCCGCTGCCCTGCGTCTGCACCGTCAGCGCGACGACCTGACAATCGGTATCTCCGGCCAGGCACGGGTCGTATTGCGAACAGTCGGCGCTGTCCCTGAGGCACTTGCCGAGCGTGGCGGTGACTTTCGCCCCGCTGCCGCCGCCGATGACCTCGACCTGCGGCGTCTGCGAATAGTTGCTGCCACGGCTGTCAACGACCGCCTTGACGATCATGCCGTTGCTCACGTCCGGCGAAGCCGTGGCCGGATCGTATCCTGCGACCTCGCGCGACCGCTTGCCGGCCGGCACCGTGAGGAAGGTGTCGTTCAGGCGAAGGGGCTTCAGGATGTCCTTCCTGACCGCCCTGAACCAGCCCCGCACCGCCGGGTTGCTCAGGGGCGCGTCCGGCTTGCCGCCGATCAGCAGGCCGATCAGGGCCGCACTGTAGTTGGAGTAGTTGTAGGTGGAGGGCAGGGAGTCGACATAGGGACACCTGGGCGGGCAGCCCGGCGCCTGGTAGTTCCTGGGGAGGATGTTCCGGATGTATTCGGCGAAATCGGGAACCGGATACTCGGCGATACTCGGCAGGGAATTCGGGAAGCAGCCCGGGGGAAGATGGTCGTCATCGCATATCGGCGGCGTGTCGATGACGCCTCCGGTGAAGGTCGCCAGCTGCTGGATCGTCATCTGCGAGGTGAGCGGCTTCATCGTCCCGATCCGGGCCGAGAAGTCCGACAGCGACTGTCCGGGGTCGATTTTTCCTGCGTGCATCCGCTGTCCGAGCAGGTTCATCGTGAAGACCTTGGAGACGGATCCCATCCGGAACAGCGAGCCGGGCCTCAGCGGCCTGCCGGTTTTCGCCACCGCATCGCCGTAGGTGAAGAACCTCGGCCTGCGCGGGCCGTCGATGATCGCGACGCCGACGCCGACGGCCTGGCCGTTGGCGACGAACGACCCAGCGAAGGTATCGGCGATGCCCTTGTAGGTGACGTGATCGGCCAGCGCCGCGTCGGCCGCCAGCCCGAGGGCTCCGGCAAGCAGGAGCCGCAGCGAAGCTCCACGCACCCGCCAGCGCGATGGTCCGATCGAAAGAGATGTCATGAAGGCCGCCCCATTTCCCCACGAGACGCCAGCCTCGCAATCGCAGGGCGGCCGTTGTCAGGCCGCGTCGGTCGTCATTCGCGGTCCCGCCGAATGGATCGACTTGCTGCGCGGATGCTGTCGCCACAGCGTCGCACGAGTCCGGCCGCGCCGACAAGCCGGTTTCAATCGAAGAGAGAAACTCAGCCGCACCACCCTCTCCAGCCAGCCGGCAGGGCGGTCGGGCCCTCAGGCAACAGGATCGTTGGCAATTTCGCTGTCGGGAATCCGGCCGTCCCGAGACAGGATCACCGCAACCGGCCGCCAGGCGGGGATCTGCGAACAGACGATCAGCACGATCACCATGATGGGCACCGACAGGAACATCCCGACGATGCCCCAGACGAAGGCCCAGAACGTCAGCGACAGGATGATGACCAGCGGGCTGAGGTTCAGCGAGCGCCCCATCAGCGCCGGCTCGACGAAATTGCCGATGACGAGCTGGATCGTGCTCACGCCGAATGCGATCACCAGGAACGGACCAAGCGTGTCGAACTGAACCAGCGCCACGATCGCCGGCAGGATGGTGGCGATCGCCGACCCGATGTTCGGGATGAAGTTCAACAGGACGGCCAGCAGCGCCCAGGTTTCCGCGAAATCCAGGCCCATCGGCTTCATCACCGCATAGGCGGCAAGACCGGTCAGGGCGCTGACGAACAGCTTGATCGTGAAGTATCGCTGCACGCTGTCGGAGATGGACAGGATCACCGCGCGGACGCGGCTTGCCTGGTCATGATCCGGCAGCAGGCGGTCGAGCTTCCGCTGGAACGCGCCGCGCTCGACGAACATGAAGCCCATGTAGAGAACGATCAGGGTGATCGTCGTCACGGTCGCTCCCGCCGAACCGACCAGGCCGGGAATGCGGGCCGCCAGATTGATTTCGGACAGGGCCTTCTGAAGATCCTCGGCAATGTCGCGGCCGAAGAACTCGGCGGCATCGGACAACAGCGCCTCGATGCGGGAGATGTAGCGCGGGCTCGCCGCGATCACCGCCTCGACCTGGGAGGAGAGCACGGAGACCATCAGGGACAGCCCGTAGGCAATGATGATCAATCCGATCACCGTGGCCAGCGGCCGCGGCACGGACCACCGTCCGACGTGCAGCTTGGTGATCCAGTCGATCAGCGCGGCGAGCAGGCTGAACAGCACCAGAGCGATGGCGATCGGGATCAGGTATGCCCGTGCCGCCGTCAGGCCCCACAGCATGATCGCGACGACGACGATCCACAGGAACCAGCGCGGAGGGCTCATTCGGCGGCCCCGGTCACGCCACGGCTTCGCGTTCGCGACGTTCCATCAGCGGGGAGCGGCCGTAGAATTCGCGGTAGCACTTGGAAAAGTGCGAGGCGGAAACGAAGCCGCAGGCGACCGCGACCTCGACGACCGGCAGATTGGACTGAAGCAGCAGATGCCGCGCCCGGTCGAGCCGCAGTTCCAGATAGTAGCGCGCCGGAGAACGCCCCATCGTGCGCCTGAACAGGCGCTCGATCTGGCGGCGCGACAGTCCGGCGTAGCGGGCGAGCTCGACGAGCGACAACGGCTCGGCGATGTTGGCCTCCATCAGCTCGATGATAGTGAGAACCTTCGAGTTGTGGATGCCGAGCCTCGCCCGCAGCGGCAGCCGCTGCCGGTCGTGCGGGCCGCGCACCCTGTCGGTGAGCGCCTGCTCGCAGACGCGGTTGACCACCGTCTCGCCGTGATCGGCATCGATCAGGTTCAGCATCATGTCCAGCGAGGCCGTCCCGCCGGCGCAGGTATAGATGTTCTTGTCGACCTCGAAGAGGTCGGCGTAGATCTCGGCTTCCGGAAACGCCTCGGCGAAGCCGGGCAGGTTCTCCCAGTGGATGGCGCAGCGCTTGCCGTCGAGCAGGCCGGCCCTGGCCAGGATCCAGGCGCCGGTGCACATGGCGCCGACCGTGACGCCGCTGCGGTTGAGCTGGCGGAGCCACGAGTTGAGCGACTTGGAGTCGTACTTCTCGACGAACACGCCGGAGCAGACGAAGAACATGTCCGGCCGCTCGTCGGAGTGCATTCGCCGCTTCTCGTCCTCGAGCGAGCCGTCGACCTCGACCTTGACCCCGTTCGATGCGAGGCCGGGCGTGCCGTTCTCGGTGATCAGCCGCCAGGTGTAGAATTGCTGGCCGAGCTGACGGTTGGCGAGGCGAAGCGGCTCGATCGCCGTCGCGAACGCGATCATCGAGAAGTTCGGCACGAGAAAGAAGACGATGCAGCGCGAACGCGTGACGGTTGCGTCCATTAAAGCCCGCTCCTGGACTCCGGTCATGCCGGATCGTACGGCCAGCATTGCACATGTCGCAATCAGGCCACTCATCGCTCCTAGATGACAAAAGGTCCGAACGCAAGAACGGCATGGTGAGCAGCGTGCGAGCCAGTGTGCGAACGCAGGGTGACGCGGGGTTTCGGCGCCTCGTCCCGGCGCTCCCCGCGGCACCGTCACGCAGCCGCAGGGGCGGCGATCTCTGGTTCGGGAGCGGGTGCCAAATGCAGCGCTATTCCGTCTTCTCGCTGATCCGCGAAGGCCTGAACGGCCATCGCGGCTGGCATCGCGTCTGGCGCCATCCCGAGCCGAAGGCCGCCTACGATGCGGTCATCATCGGCGGCGGCGGCCACGGGCTGGCGACCGCCTACTACCTCGCCAAGGAGCACGGGCTCACCAATATCGCGGTGATCGAGAAGGGCTGGATCGGCGGCGGCAATTCGGGCCGCAACACGACGATCATCCGGTCCAACTACCTCTTCGACGAGAGCGCTGCGATCTACAATCACGCGCTCACCCTCTGGAAGACGCTCGGCCGCGAGCTCAACTACAACATCATGATGAGCCATCGCGGCGTGCTCAACCTCGCCCATGACGAGCACGAAGGCCGCCAGCTGAAGCGCCGCGTCGAGGCGAACCGGCTGAACGGCGTCGATTCCGAGTGGCTCGACGCCAAGCAGGTCAAGGACTTCTGCCCGGTCATCAACATCTCCCACGACATCCGCTATCCGGTGCTCGGGGCCACCCTCCAGCGCGACGGCGGCACCAACCGGCACGACGCGGTGGTCTGGGGCTACGCGCGTGCCTGCGACGCGATGGGCGTCGACATCATCCAGCAATGCGAGGTGACCGGGATCAGGACCTCCCGGGGCGCGGTCACCGGCGTCGAGACGACCCGGGGCACGATCAGGACGCCGAAGGTCGCATGCGTCACCGCCGGGCATACCTCGGTGATCGCGTCGATGCTCGATATCAGGCTGCCGATCCAGAGCCATCCGCTGCAGGCGCTGGTGTCCGAGCCGATCAAGCCGCTGGTGCCGTGCGTGATCATGTCGAACGCGGTGCACGTCTATTGCAGCCAGTCCGACAAGGGCGAACTGGTGATAGGGGCGGGCATCGACGCCCACAATTCCTACACGCAGCGCGGCTCCCTGGACATCATCGAGCACCAGATGGCCTCGCTTTGCGAACTGCTTCCGCCGGTCGCGCGGCTGAGAATGATGCGCCAGTGGGGCGGCATCGTCGACACCTGCCCCGACGCCAGCCCGATCATCTCGAAGACGCCGGTCAAAGGCTTCTACATCAACGGCGGCTGGGGCACCGGCGGCTGGAAGGCGACGCCGGGCTCCGGCCATGTCTTCGCCTGGACGGTCGCCAAGGACGAGCCCCACCCGATCGCCGCACCCTTCGCGCTCGACCGGTTCCATTCGGGCGCGCTGGTCGCCGAGCACGGCGCCGCCGCCGTGGCGCATTAGGGGGTAGAGGTAATGGGTTTTTCGCCTGATTTCGAAATCGCCTCCGGCGCTTTCGACGCCGCATTCGCGGCGCCCCCACCCCGACCCTCCCCCACGAGGGGGGAGGGGGTACGACTGTCATGCGTCCCTGACAGCGCCGCTATCGATTCCGCCATGTCCTGCCAAAGGGCCGGAAAACGGAAGGTGCCGATGACACCTCCCTCCCCCCTCGTGGGGGAGGGGCGGGGTGGGGGCGCGAGCCGCAGGCGAGCGGGCGGCTTGTCGATCGAATGCTTCCGTTGCTAGGTGCGCCCATGTTCCTGATCGACTGCCCCTATTGCGGCGCCCGCGACCAGTCGGAATTCTCCAATGCCGGAGAGGCGCATGTCGTGCGCCCGACGAACGGCGAGGACCTGACCGACGAGCAGTGGGCGGACTTCGTGTTCCTGCGCAACAACCCGAAGGGCCTGTTTGCGGAGCGCTGGGTGCATACCGCCGGCTGCCGGCACTTCTTCAACATGCTGCGCAACACCGCGACCGACGAGATCCTGGCGGTGTACAGGATCGGCGAAAAGGCGCCGGCGGTGGAAACGGTCGAACCGGCAACGCCGTCGGGCGAGGCGCCGATCGGGTCCGGCAACGATGCGGTGAAGGTCATCCAGCCGGAGGCGGGCAATTGACCGCGCAACCGTTCCGACGCCCCTCGGGCGGACTGATCGACCGCAGCCGCGTCGTGCGCTTCCGGTTCGACGGCCGCGATTTCACCGGCCATCCCGGCGACACGCTCGCGTCTGCGCTGCTCGCCAACGGCGAACACATGGTCGCGCGGGGCTTCAAGTATCACCGGCCGCGCGGGATATTCGGCGCCGGTTCCGAAGATCCGGCGGCGCTCGTGCAGATCGGCAGGGATGCCGCCCGCACGGACCCGAACACGCGCGTCACCGAGCAGGAAATCTACGACGGCCTCCAGGCGACCGCCCAGAACGTCTGGCCGTCGCTGAAGTTCGACGTCGGCTCGCTGAACGACTGGGTCTCGGCGTTCCTGCCCGCCGGCTTCTACTACAAGACCTTCATGGGGCCGCTCGGCAGCTGGATGGCCTTCGAGCCGTTCATCCGCCGCGCCGCCGGCATGGGCCGGGCGCCGAGCCTGCCGGACCCGGACGCCTACGAGAAGGCCAACCGGCACTGCGACGTGCTGGTGGTCGGCGGCGGCCCGGCCGGGCTGATGGCGGCACTGGCGGCCGGCCGAGCCGGCGCCCGCGTGATCCTCGCCGAGGAGACCGCGGCACTCGGGGGCCGACTGCGTTCGCTGGATCCGGACAAGGTGCACATCGGCGGCAAGGCGCCGACCGCCTGGGCGGACGACGTGCGGGCCGAGCTGGAGGGCATGGACGACGTCACGGTCCTCGCGCGGACGGCGGCCTTCGGCTACTACGCGCAGAATTTCGTCGGCCTGTGGGAGCGGGTCTCCGACCATCTCGCCCCGCACGACCGGCCCGAGAACCTGCCGCGCCAGCGCGTCTGGCGGGTCAGGGCAAAGGAAGTGGTGCTCGCAACCGGGGCCGTCGAGCGGCCGCTGGTGTTCCACGAGAACGACCGGCCGGGCGTCATGCTGGCGGGCGCGGCGCGCACATTCGTGCACCGCTACGGCGTGCTGCCAGGCAAGAGGGTGCTGGTGTTCGCCAACAACGACTCCGCCTGGGAGGCGGCCTTCGACCTGCAGGCCGCCGGCGCCCGGGTCACCGGCATCGTCGACCTGCGCCGCGACATCGACGGCAGCCTGCTGAGCGCGGCGGCCGAACGCGGCATTGCCATCCATCCGGGCGCCGCGGTGGTCGGGACGTCGGGCAATCACCGCGTCTCCGGGGCGACGGTGCGCCGGATGAGCGGAGCTGACCGCGTCGAGGGGCCGGTCACCTCGATCGAATGCGACCTGCTCGCCGTGTCCGGCGGCTGGATGCCGAACATCGCGCTGTTCTCGCAGTCCCGGGGCAAGCTGCTGTTTGACGAGGACCTCGGCGCCTTTCGGCCCGGCCAGTCCTGGCAGCGGGAGCGAACGGCAGGATCGGCGGCGGCGACCTTCGATCTCGAGGGCTGCCTGAAGGAGGGCGCAAAGGCCGGCGCCGAGGCGGCGACCAAGGCGGGCGTTGCCGCCCGGACGATCCGCGCGCCCAAGGTCGAGGGCGGTGAGCGGCCGCAGGGCAGTCCTCGGGTCATGGCCGAGATTCCGTCCGGACGTCCGAAGCACAAGGTGCGGGCGTGGATCGACCTGCAGGACGACGTGACCACGAAGGACCTGAAACTGGCCGTTGCCGAAGGCTACGATTCGATCGAGCACGCCAAACGCTACACCACGTCCGGCATGGGCACCGATCAGGGCAAGGTCGCCAACATGAACGCCTTCGCGCTGGTCGCCGATGCGCTCAAGAAGCCCGCCTGGCAGGTCGGCACGACGACCTATCGCCAGCCCTGGAAGCCGGTCACGTTCGCGGCGCTGGCCGGCCAGCACGTCGGCGCCCATTTCCATCCCCGCCGCACCACGCCGATGCATGACTGGCACAGGGCGAACGAAGCCGTCTTCGAGCCGGTCGGCGACTGGCTGCGGGCCCGAGCCTACATGCGCGACGGCGAGCGCTTCGATGATGCGGTGCAGCGCGAAAGCCTGGCCGCGCGCCAGCAGGTCGCGGTGCTCGATGCCTCGACGCTGGGCAAGATCGACATCCGCGGCAAGGACGCCCGCACGTTCCTCAACCTCGTCTACACCAACGCCTGGTCGAAGCTCGCCCCCGGCAAGGCGCGCTACGGCCTGATGCTGGGCGAGGACGGAATGGTGATGGACGACGGGGTCACCGCGTGTATCGCCGACGACCATTTCCACATGACCACCACGACCGGCGGGGCCGCGCGCGTGCTGACATGGCTGGAGGACTACCTGCAGACGGAGTGGCGGGACCTCGAGGTGTATCTGACGACCGTGACCGAGCAGTGGGCGGTCGCGAGCCTGTCGGGCCCGGACAGCTGGCGCGTCGTCGCCGACCTCTGCGAGGGGATCGACCCGGACCCCGAGACCTTCGAGTTCATGAATTTCTCCGAGGCGACGATCGAGGGAGTGCCGGTCCGGGTCTTCCGGATTTCGTTCACCGGCGCGCTCGCCTACGAGATCAACATCGCCGCGGACTACGGACTGTGGCTGTGGAACAAGCTGATGGAGGCGGGCCGCAAGTATGCGATCCAGCCATACGGCACCGAGGCGATGCACCTGCTGCGCGCCGAGAAGGGCTTCATCATCGTCGGCCAGGAGACGGACGGAACCGTGACGCCGGGCGACCTGCGGATGGACTGGATCGTCTCCAAGGCGAAGGGCGACTTCATCGGCAAGCGCTCGCTCAGCCGCTCCGACACGGCGCGCACGGATCGCAAGCAGCTCGTCGGTCTGCTGACCGACGACTCCAGGCTGGTACTCGATGAGGGCGCGCACATCATTGCCACCGGCACGGAGGCGGCTGCGCCGGTGCCGATGCTCGGCCACGTCACGTCGAGCTACATGAGCCCGACGCTCGGCCGGTCGATCGCATTGGCGATGGTGAAGTCCGGCGGTGCGCGGATCGGCGAGCGACTCTGGGTCTCGCGAAAGGGCGGGGCGCCGATCCCGGTGAAGGTGACCGAAACCGACTTCCTCAAGCTGCGGGAGGACGGCGATGTCTGACGCCCGCCGCCGGTCGCCGCTCGGCCATCGCAAGCCGATCCGGGCCATGGAAGGCGCCGCGCGCATGGTCGAACTGCCGTTCATCGGCAAGCTGGCGCTGCGCGTCGATCCGCAGGCCGACAACGGAGCCGTGAGGCGGGCTCTCGGCGTTCCGCTGCCCGCCGACGCCTGTACGGCGACGCGGCAGGACGAAACGGCGATCCTGTGGATCGGTCCGGACGAGTTCTGGGTCATCACGCCTCGCGACGGCGAGGCAGGGTCGGCGAAGGCACTGGAGAAGGAGCTGGCAACGATCCATCACCAGGTGGTCGACGTCACATCCTACTACACCGTCATCGAACTGGCGGGGCCGCGCGCCGCCGAGATGCTGATGAAGCTGACGACGCTGGACCTGCACCGGCGTGCGTTCGTGGCGGGGCAGGTGGCCGGATCGATGTTCGGCGCGGCGCAGGCGACGTTGTGGCAGGTCGAGGGCGACGAGGTGGACGGCGGGCCGACGTTCCGTCTGTTGGTGCGGCGCACGATGGCCGACTACCTGTGGTGTCTGCTGGCAGAGGCCGGCTTCGAGTGGGGCATGCCGAAACAGGCACCCCTTTCGGGCGAGACCTGGCGCCTCGAAAGGTAGCAGGACCCAACGCGAGACAAGCGCGGCGACAGCCGGAGGGGCCGGCCGCCGCCGCATCTACGGGCCCTGGGGGGGGGGGGGGGGGGGGGGGGGGGGGGGGGGG
>NZ_JAZHOF010000006.1:0-355212 GCF_037855135.1 Microbaculum marinum | reverse complement strand
CGCAGCGCTGCGGCGAGGCTCGTATCTGGACGCTCGGCGCCGTTGGTCAGCGCCGGCGCATCCGCTGCCCGGCAGCCCGGCGGTCGGCCGCCATCTGGCGTATGGCGAGCGAGGAGTTGATTTCGAGCGGCAGATTTGCCGCTGCACCGATGTGTGTGCGCCGCAAGCCGATATCCTCCAGCGTCCGGTCGTCGAGATCGGCGAGATTGCGGAACGCACGGTGCCTCTCCCGGTCGGCCAGCCGGCGTCGAAAATCCTGCCGCAACGCGGCTGCCAACAGCGCCAACTGATTGAGCAGTCCACCGCGCCGAGGTGATGCGGCGCAACCTGACAGCGTATTCGTGGTGGTCATGATCCAGTCTCCGGTGTTGCGGCCGAACGGCTCCGGTCGGCAGACAGGCGGCGTCCGGAGACGAGGACCCTCGCGATGGCCCGGTGCAGTCGCGCAACCAGGCTCCGGTAAGCCGGGTCGGTGGTGCCGATGTGCAGCATCTTCCTCTCCATCATCTCGCTCCCACACAGGATCGCGGCAGTCATCGGGAGCATTCGTCGTTCGATGAGAGGAAGTATGGGAAGGACGGGGTGTTCAATCAAACGAATTGGTCTTATCTTATCGTTCAATTAAATTGAGCGATATGGAGCGACCCATGACCGAACGGGCAAACCTGCCGCTTCTTGAAAACGACGTGCTGCGCACCTTCGTGGCGATTGCCGAAACTGGCAGTTTCGGCCGAGCCGCCAAGGCCGTCTACCGGACGCCTTCCGCCGTCTCGATGCAGATCCGTAAGCTCGAGGACACGCTCGGGCGCTCGGTGTTCGTGCGCGATGGCCGCAGCATCAGGATCACGACCGAGGGCGAGGCGCTGCTCGGCTATGCCCGCCGGATGCTGCGCCTGTCCGACGAGGCGGTCGGGCTGTTCCTCACTCCCGAGATCGAGGGCGTGGTGCGGATCGGCTCGCCCGACGACTACGGCACCCGATTCCTGCCGAACATCCTCTGCCGCTTCGCCCGCACCCATCCGGGGGTCGATGTCGACGTGACGCTCGACATGTCGGGCACGCTGTACGAGATGATCGAGAACGACCAGCTGGATATCGCTCTGATGACGGCCTCACGAGAGGCCGAAGTGCTCCGTCACGGCCAGATCGTCTACACCGAACCGCTCGGCTGGGCCGGTCTGGAATGCGGTTGCGCCTACGAAGCACGCCCGCTGCCGGTGGCCCTGTCGCCGCATGGCTGCCCGTGGCGTGCCACCGCGCTGGCGGCGCTGGAGTCGGCGGGAATCGAAGCGCGGACGACCTATCGCAGCCTGCACACGTCGGGCCTGCTGGCGGCCGTTCACGCCGACCTGGCGATTTCGCCGATCTCGCAGAGCCTCATCGTTCCGCCGCTCGAACGGCTGGACGAGCGGCACGGCCTGCCCCCGCTCGACGACTATCATATCGTCATGCATCGACGCCCGGCCCTCGGGCCGGCCGGCGAGGCGCTGGCAAGGCATGTGATCGACAGTTTCCGGGATATCAGCCGGGGCGGTCGCGCGGCGGCCGCCGTCGAACCGGCCGCCGAGCTTATGGCGAGCTGAGCGGACCTGCGGGCCGGCGACGCCGCGCCGACAGAGGCAAACGGCTACCCCTGATCGGGAACCGGCGGAAGCGGCGCAACGGCGCCCTCAGCCGAGGTCCCTCGCGCGCGGCGTCTCTCGCCGCGCCTGCCACGTCCTTCGCCCTCGGCCACGACCTTCGGGGCCGGCAGCGTGACGGCGGCCGCCAGGTTGGGGAACGGATCGACCTTGTTGGGCAGCGCCATGGCGGCGACGAAATGTTCCTGGAAGCGCGGTTCCAGCGCCGTCTCGATCTTCTCGATCCGCCTGACCAGGTCCTCGACCTCCGCCCGATAGGACTTGTTGAGCAGGCACATGCGGGCCCCGGTTCCCGCCGCATTGCCGACGGCCGCGACGTTCTTCAGGTCGCAGTCGGGAATGAGTCCGATCAGCATCGCGTACTTGGTGTCGATGTGGGACCCGAAGGCGCCGGCGAGCTTGATGCGGTCGACATGGTCGGTGCCGTACTTGTCCATCAGCAGCTTCACCCCGGCATACAAGGCGGCCTTTGCGAGCTGGATCGCGCGCACATCGTTCTGGGTGATCCGGATCTCCTGGTCGCCCTGCCAGAGCAGGTAGGAGAACGTCCGCCCAGTCTGCTGGATGCGCGCAGATCTCGCCGCGAGCGACCCGTCGATGACGCCGTCCCGGGTGATGATGCCGGCCAGGAACATCTCGCCGATCGCCTCGATGATGCCGGATCCGCAGATGCCGGTCACGCCGACCTGGTCGATCTTCACCGTGAATTCCTCGTTGTCCGACCAGGCGTCGAGACCGATCACCTGGATCCTCGGCTCCAGCGTCTCGGGATCGATGCGGACCCGCTCGATGGCGCCGGGTGCGGCGCGCTGGCCGGACGAGATTTCCGCGCCCTCGAATGCCGGCCCGGTCGGTGAGCTTGCCGCAAGCACGCGGTGCCTGTTGCCGAGCACGATTTCCGCGTTGGTGCCGACATCGACCAGCAGGGTGATCTCGTCGCCCCGATGAGGACCTTCCGCAAGCGTCGCCCCGGCGGCGTCGGCGCCGACATGGCCGGCGATGCAGGGCAGCATGTAGACGCGCCCGCCGGGATTGATGCCGATGCCCAGCTGGCGCGCCGGGAACGTGAGGGCGCCCGAAACCGCCAGCGCGAACGGTGCGCCACCGAGTTCGCGCGGGTCGATGCCGAGGAACAGGTGGTGCATGATCGGGTTGCCGACGAAGACGGCTTCCAGCACGTCGTGCCGGTCCGCGCCGGCGTCCCCGACGGCCTTGTCGATCAGGCTCTCGATGGCACCCCGCACCGCCTTGACCAGCGCCGGCAGACCATCCGGGTTCATCATCAGGTAGGAGACCCGCGACATCAGGTCCTCGCCGAAGCGGATCTGCGGATTGGCGGTACCCGAAGACGAGACGGTGCGGCCGGTCAGCATGTCGGAGAGATGGCAGGCAATGGTCGTCGAGCCGATGTCCACGGCGATGCCGTAGAGCTTGTCGCGGAAGCCCGGCCAGATGGCGACGATGGTCGGCTGGCCGTCGTCATGGATCGCCACCGTCGCCTTCCAGTCGCCCTGGCGCAGCGTTTCCTGGATCCTGGGGATCAGCGGGAAGTCGCAGCGGACCCCATGCAGCATCCACTGCGCCTCGACGGCCCGGACCAGACGGTCGGTGTCGCCGAGCGGCTGCTCCATGTCCGGCTCGTCGACCTCGACGTAGCAGAGCTGGGTGACCGGCTCGCGCTCGATCGGGCGCGCCTCCGCCCGCTTGCGCACCAGCGCCCGGTTGGTCTGCGTCTCGACCGGGATGTCGATGACCAGATCGCCCTCGATGAGGGCGGAGCAGGACAGGCGACGGTCGTCGGCCAGGCTGCGCTTCTTCGCGTAGCGCGCCTCGGTCTCGGAGAAGGGCGAAAGATGCGTGGCCGAACTGGTGATCTTGTGCTTGGCGAAGACCCCCTCGGCAACGGAGACCTGGCAGCGTCCGCAGATGCCGCGCCCGCCGCAGACCGACTCGACATACACGCCGAGCTGGCGCGCGGCCTCCAGGACCGGCGTGCCGAGCGGGAAACGGCCACGCCTGCCGCTCGGCATGAACAAGACGAGTGCGTCGCTCACACCTTCGGCTTGAGAGGCCATTCCGCCTCCTGCGCGCTCACCAAACGACGGGCCATCCATTGCCGTCTGTTCCAACCAGGGACGGGACGCGCCGGAAAGCAGGAGGCGCGGCCCGCAGCTTCTGCCTTCAACCGGTCCGGACGCGCCGGGCCTCGCGGCCGCCGCGCCGCCGGCCGCCGCCCGACGACGCCATCGCCTCGCCGACGGGACCGACGGGAACGTCATGCGTAGGCGCGTGGTCGCGGTACTTGCCGATCCAGTCGGCGCAGTTCGCGTCCGTGCCCATCAGCACGTTGGCCGCGCGCACCATCTCCATTTCCTGCGGACGGCAGGGGTTCATGATCGCCGAGGTCATGCCTGCCGATATCGCCATCGGCAGGAAGGCGGCGTTGATTCCGTGGCGATGCGGCAGGCCGAACGATATGTTGGAAGCGCCGCAGGTCGTGTTGACCTTCAGTTCCTCGCGCAGGCGCCGGACCAGGTGGAACACCTGTCGGCCCGCCGTGCCCATGGCGCCGATCGGCATGACCAGCGGGTCGACGACGACGTCCTCCGGCTTGATGCCATAGTCGGCGGCGTGGCGGACGATCTTGCGGGCGACCTCGAAGCGCACGTCGGGATCTTCCGAGATCCCTGTCTCGTCGTTCGAGATCGCAACCACCGGAACGTCGTACTTCCTGATCAGCGGCAGGATCGATTCCAGCCGGTCCTCCTCGCCGGTTACCGAATTGACGAGCGGGCGGCCCTTGCAGACCTCCAGACCGGCCTTCAGGGCGGCGGGGACCGAGGAATCTATCGAGATCGGCACATCGGTGAGCGACTGCACGAGTTCGATCGTCCGGGCGAGCAGCGGCGGCTCGGACTGGTTCGGGTCGACCGAGGTGACCCCCGCATTGACGTCGAGCATGGTTGCGCCGGCCCAGACCTGCTCCAGCGCATCCTTCTTCACGGTCTCGAAATTGCCCTCGACCATCTCGGCCGCGAGCTTCTTGCGGCCGGTCGGATTGATCCGTTCGCCGATCACGCAGAACGGCTGGTCGAACCCGATGACGATCGTCCGCGTGGCGGAAGCGACGACGGTGCGAGACATCAGTTGGTCTCCGCGATGACTGTGGTTTCGCCCGAACCGTTGTCGCCGAACCAGGAGCCGCGTTCGGCCAGCCACTCGGCGGTCTTGCGCAATCCCCCGAAAGGAAAGACGTGCAACTGCGCGATCGGACAGCCGGGATCGCCGGCGACATGCTCCTCGATCGGCGCGACGACGCCTTCGGGGCTGAAGCCGGAGGCCAGCGCCATGACGGAGGAGGCGCGCTTCTTCAGGAAGTCGAGCGAGGGCCCGACGCCGCACAGCGCCGCATATTTCAGAAGCGTGGTGATCTTCGCGGGTCCCGAGACGCCGATATGGATCGGCAGCGTGTTGCCGGACGCGGCGAGGTCGTGCGCCCAGGCGACGAACCGCTGCGGGTCGAACCCGAACTGGGTGACGATCCGCATGTCGATGCCGTACTCCGCCGCGAAGGCGTTCTTCTGCGCGATCGCCTCGGCGACGCCGCCGGCGGGAATGTCGGGGCTGCCCTCGGGATGGCCGGCGACCCCGATCGTGCGGATGCCGAACTCGGCGAGCATGCCGGTGCGCAGGATGTCCATGGTCGAGGCGAAGTCGCCGGCGGGACGGTCGACGCTGCCGGCAATCACCAGCACGTCGTCGACCCCGGCTTCGCCGGTCAACCTGTTCAGGCGGTCGCGCAGGTCGGCTGGGCCGGCCATGCGGCGCGCCGGGAGGTGGGGGACCGGCTTGTAGCCGGCCAGGGCCAGGCGCCTCGCAGCCGCGGCAAACTCGGGCACCGGTGTGGTACCGACGTCGGTCAGGTAGACGCGCGTGCCGGCGGGAAACAGTCCGTCGAGGCGGTCGCCGTCGTTAACCTGCTTCGGCGTTGCCTCGATCGAGGCGGGGATTCGGTAGGCGGAAACGGCTTCGGGCGACATGGCTTCATCTCCACGCGGCGCGCGCGACGGTGTTCAGTCCTGACTTTGCCTGGAAGTCGGGCCGGTCGGCGTCATGTCGCGATGTCCCGGCGGTTCCTGCTTCGCTGATCACAACGATGCTGAATTGCGCCTCGCGGGGGTGGCTTTCACACGACAGCAAACGTCTGTTTTGCGACGTGTTTTCGAATCCCGCCGCGAACAGGAAAAAGCCTGCTATTCCAGTGGGCTAGGTCCCATATCGCGTGGGACGGTGCGGTTCGCCCGCGCCAGCATCGACGGGGTCGGTCGAAGACGGGAATGAGATTGCATGCGCCGCGCCCGAAATCGCGACCAAGTCGACACCTCGAGAGAATGGGCCGGTGCCGTACCCGCAGATGCCGCCGTTCGTCCGAATGGCGGAAAACTGCCCTCGATCGGCCAAAAGGCGGTACCGACGGCGAACGAGCGGTGTATATGACGGCGGGCAGCCGGCGGCTGTGCCGGAATTGGTCAGCAGGCGGAACGTGAAGGAGGTCGTGTCATGGCCGAGGCATTCATCTGCGAGGGCGTGCGTACGCCGATCGGTCGCTACGGCGGATCCCTCGCCGCGGTCCGCCCCGACGATCTCGGGGCTCATGCAATCCGCGAAGTGATGGCCCGCGCCCCCGGCCTGCCCGGGGAAGCCGTCGAGGACGTGATCTTCGGCTGCGCCAACCAGGCCGGCGAGGACAATCGTAACGTCGCCCGCATGTCGTTGCTGCTGGCCGGCCTGCCCGATACCGTCCCGGGCGCGACCATCAACCGGCTGTGCGGCTCCGGACTGGATGCGGTCGGCACGGCCGCCCGTGCCATAAAGGCCGGCGAGGCCGACGTGATGATCGCGGGCGGGGTCGAATCGATGACCCGGGCTCCCTTCGTGATGGGCAAGGCAGAGACGCCGTTTTCGCGTTCCGCTGAGATCTACGACACGACGATCGGCTGGCGCTTCGTCAACAGGCTGATGAAGGCGCAGTACGGCATCGATTCGATGCCGGAGACGGCGGAAAACGTCGCCGAGGAGTTCCAGGTGTCACGCGCGGACCAGGACGAATTCGCGCTGCGCAGCCAGCAGCGCGCCGCGGCCGCGCAGAAGAACGGCCGGCTGGCGAGGGAGATCGTCGCGGTGTCGATCCCCCAGCGCAAGGGCGAGCCGATCGTGGTCGACACCGACGAGCATCCGCGCGAGACCTCGCTGGAGAAGCTGGCGGCCCTGAAGGCACCGTTTCGCGAAGGCGGCAGCGTCACCGCCGGCAACGCGTCCGGGGTCAACGACGGCGCCGCCGCGCTGATCATCGCGTCGGAAGACGCCGTAGCGAAATACGGGCTGACGCCGATTGCCCGCGTCGTGGGCATGGCAACCGCCGGCGTGCCGCCGCGCATCATGGGCATCGGTCCGGCCCCTGCCACCGAGAAGCTGCTCGAGCGCCTCGGCCTGAAGATCAGCGACATGGACGTCATCGAACTGAACGAGGCGTTCGCGGCCCAGGGGCTTGCGGTCACGCGCCGGCTCGGGCTTGCCGACGATGCCGAACACGTCAATCCCAACGGCGGCGCTATCGCGCTCGGCCATCCGCTCGGCATGTCCGGCGCCAGGCTGGCGCTGACCGCGGCGGTGGAACTCAGGGAGCGTGACGCAAGCAGAGCCTTGTGCACAATGTGCATTGGCGTCGGCCAGGGAATCGCCGCCGTGCTCGAGCGGGTCTGACTGCAGGGCAGTTCCCGACCGGTCGCGGCGCAGCGTCGTGGCCGGGATAACAACGGGGGGCCGCCTTGGATATCCGCAGGATCCGCATCGTCGAGTGGGATTCGATCTTCGCCGGCGGTGCGCTGGTCGTCGTGCTGATCACGGCCATCGGAACGCTCGGCGATTTCGGCGTACAGATACTGCTCGCGCAATCCGTCAGCGTGGCGTGGTACGGCGACTATTCCATTGCCTATGCGGTCCTGATCCTTGGAGGCATCGTCGCGATCCTCGGGGCGGATCGCACGTGCATGCGCTTCCTGCCGGGCTACATCGAGAGGGGCGACACTGCCCACGTCGCGGGCTTCTGCCTCCTGTTCGTCGCACTATCGATCGTGGTGTCGCTGCTGATCGTCGCGGGGTTCGCGATCGTCCACTACGCTCTCGACGACCGCGGCGTGTCGTTCTTCGATACCCGCAAGGGCCATCCCGTCCTGCTGTCCGTCTGGCTGATCCCGTTCTATGCCGTCTACCGGCTCGCGCCCGGCGTGCTGAGCGCCGCGCACCGGCCTGTGGGGGCCACGATCACGACCCGGTTCGGCGTGCCGCTGGTGACCGCGGCGGCAGTGCTGCTGATCCCGTTCGCGGGATTCAAGATCACTCCCGAGGCCATGCTCGCCGCGTTCGCGCTGTCGTTCCTGCTGGTATCGATCGCCGTGGTGATGTTGCTGCCCAGGGACGTCCCGGTGTGGTGCCGCGACAAGTCCTACCGTTCGAAGCTCTGGCTCGGCGTTTCGCTGCCGATCATGATCGGCGCCTTCGTGTGGAAGCTCAACGGCTACTCCGGCATGATCATGCTGGAGGTTCTCGGCAAGGACGAAGCGCAGGTCGGCCTGTTCACCGCGGCGACCGCGGCCGGCGCCCTGGTGATGATCCCGATGACCGCCCTCACGGCGACCATCCTGCCGCGCCTTGGCGCCATAGCGCAGGGTGAGGAGAATTATGCCGCGCGGCAGGCGCTGTATGGACAGGCGACGCGTCAGCTGACGTTCTTCACGGTCGTCGTCGCGCTGCCGATCCTGCTGTTGCCCGAGCAGGTGCTGGGGCTGTTCGGGTCCGACTATCAGGCGGTCGGCGGTCTGCTCATCGTCATCGCCGTGACGTTCATGATCACCGGGTCGATCGGCATCGCCGCGCCGTTCCTGCAGTTCTGCGGCTACGAGAAGCTTATCCTCTATGTCACCATCGGTTCGACGCTCCTGGACGTGGTGCTGTGCACGTTCCTGGTCCCGCGTTTCGAGGCCTACGGTGCCGCGAGTTCGTTTCTGGTGCGCGGACTGATCGCCGACGGAATCGCCGTTTATGCACTGTGGCGATTTCACGGGCTGGTGCCGTTCGTCAGCAAGGCCCCGGGATGGCTGGTTCCTGTGCGTGCTTCCGCACCGGACGGGCCGGAGTGAAGCTGCGCGCGGTGCAGCCTCAGCCGGCGGTTTCCCTCGCCAGCCGGCCGGTGCGGGAGGGCCGCCGGGGCGCCTTGCCTGACCGTGCCAGGCCGACGAGCGCTGTGCAGAGGCCGGCCGCGCCGACCCACCACGCCGGCCGGATGGTGTAGCTGAAATCGAAATTGGCCTCGAAGACCAGGACCGGATCGACACCGGTCGCGGCGGCGTACCAAGCGAATTCGATCGCCGCCGTCGCGATGGTGGCGACCAGCGCGGCGCCTGCAAGATTGAGGGGCTTGAGCGCGATTCCCCTCGCGTGCATCGCCCGGTAGATCATCAGCAGGACGAAGAAGCCGGACATGAGCGTCGCCTGGAACACGTCTATCTTCGACTGGAGGAAGAAGTGGATCATGGCGAGGACCGCGATCGGATAGACCATCCTGTGCAGCCGCTGCCAGTTCGCGCCCAACCGCCGTATCGCGGCGTCGGTCGACGTCACGCCAAGGGCGACCAGCCCCAGCAGCGCAACGAAACCGATGGTCAGATAGATCCGCAGAACGATCTCGCCGGCGACACGGGCGAGGTCGAACTTCTGGTCGACGACGTAGAGGCAGAAATGGATCGCGGCGTAGGCGAGGGCGGCAAGCCCCAGAATGCGCCGCGTCATGATCAGGCGGGGCCAGTGGCCGATGCGCCGCAGCGGCGAGACCGCAAGGGTCATCAGCAGGAAGCGGACCGCCCAGTCGCCGGTGTCGTGGATCGCCGCGGTGACCGGCTTCGGTTCAAGCGTACCGAGCCACAGCGACGCCGCGAGCAGCAGGCCAGGTATGAAAGACCCGGCGAAGGCGATGAGCTTGACGGGCACGATCTTGCCCGAGCGGTCGGTCCACGGCGTCATGACGGCTCCTCTCAGGGCCGTTCTAGAGTCTGCCCGAACAGTCGTGGATCACGAATACGAAACCCGCAATCATAACCTCGCGACCCCGCGTGATGGCCCGCAGCGCCATCCGAACGCGGAATCGCGCCGAGCCGCTACCGTTTCCTTGCGCGATCGCACTCACGGCATGCCGGAAGACTGGTCGCTGTCTTCGTCGAACGCAAAACTCAACTGGCTTTCGTCGAATTCGGTGTCGAAGGGGGTGAGGACCGGGCTTGCGGCGAAGACGCCGCCATCGGTGGCGTGTTCCGGCGCCTCGCGGCGCGACATCCTGAACAGCGCGTACACGCCGAAAACGAGAAGCACGAGGCCGAAGAACAGGTAGAACCCGCTGGCCCCGTAGAATTCGATCGAAACAGATGCGATCGGACCGGCGATGGCCGAGCCGATGGAAAAGCTGAGGATCAACGTCGCCGCGGCCGGAACGATGGAGGTCTCGGGCAGCCGGTCGTTCACATGGGCGATGACGATGGAGTAGATCGGCATCGCGGCGATCCCTCCGACTGCCATCGCCAGAACCACAACCCATGTCGGGGACCCGACGAGGCCGAGCAGCATCGCGACTGCAAGGGCCCCGCCGCCGACGAGCAGCGATATCAGGGCAACGACACTTCGCCGGTCCCATCGGTCCGACAGCCACCCCAGCGGATATTGCGCGAGTGCGCCGGCAAGGAGGGCGCCGGTGACGAAGGCGGGTACGCTGTTTGCCACAAGTCCCAGCCGGCCCGCGATGACGGCGCCGAGCCCGAGAAACGCACCCTGGATGAGGCCGGTGACGAAGCATCCGACCAGTCCGAACGGTGTCTCCCGATAGAGCCGCAGCAGCGAATAGCGCTCGAAGCCGGTCCCCTGGCCGGACACGTAAGGAGCGCTGAACCGCGTCAGCGTGACCGGCACGATCGCGACCGACATCAGGAT
This sequence comes from Microbaculum marinum, assembly GCF_037855135.1. NCBI lineage: Bacteria > Pseudomonadati > Pseudomonadota > Alphaproteobacteria > Hyphomicrobiales > Tepidamorphaceae > Microbaculum > Microbaculum marinum. The sequence goes on along the minus strand of NZ_JAZHOF010000006.1, from coordinate 344,536 downwards.
CGAGGCAACGACGAAGAGCTGTAGCCCGCCGGTCTCGCCCAGCGTCGCGAACATGGGGCCGACGGCATAGCCCAGGATGGCCGCGATGCTGGCGACGGCAAGAAGCTGTCCGCGGACGTCCCGCGTCGCCTTCGCGTTCAGCCAGCTTTCGACGACGGTGGCGAGGCCGGCAAAGCACAGCCCGGATACGAACCGCAGCCCGATCCAGAAATAGGGTTCCACCAGCAGCCCATGCGCCAGAACCACCGCCGAAATGATCGAACTGAGCGCCGCAAACGCGCGGATATGGCCGATACGATCCACCACCGCCGGTGCCCGCAGCGTGCCGAGCGCGTAGCCGGTGTAGTAGCCTGCGGTCATCGCGCCGATGACCACCAGCGAGAAACCGTCGTCTTCGGCACGTATCGCCAGGATGACGAACTGCAGGCTGTTGCCGGCCAGCAGGATCGTCAGGCTGGTAAGGAGCGAGGCGACGGACAGCAACAGCGAACGCATCGACCTCTCCTCACCGGACCGTCAATGCAACCAACCTGCCGAGACCCGCACGGGCGCCCGGTGGCGGCCTCGTCTTCCCGTTGCCGGGGGCAGGGGCGCGGCGATCAGGCGCCGGCGGCGGCGCGCTGGTTGTGCAGGCGGCGCATCAGGTCGGATGCGGTCTCCACGGTGACGGCGGCGTCGCGGCAATAGGCGTCGGCGCCGACCGCCTTGCCGAACTCCTCGTTGAGTGGGGCGCCGCCGACCAGCACGATGTACTTGTCGCGGAGTCCCTTTTCCTTGAGCGTGTCGATGACGACCTTCATGTAGGGCATCGTCGTCGTCAGCAGGGCCGACATGCCGAGGATGTCCGGCTCGTGCTCCTCGAGCGCCGCGAGATACTTTTCGACCGGATTGTTGATGCCGATGTCGATCACCTCGAAGCCGGCGCCTTCCATCATCATGCCGACGAGGTTCTTGCCGATGTCGTGGATGTCGCCCTTGACCGTGCCGATCACCATCTTGCCGACCTTCGGCGCGCCCGTCTCGGCAAGCAGCGGCCGCAGAATGAACATGCCCGCCTTCATGGCGTTGGCCGACAGCAGCACCTCTGGCACGAACAGGATTCCGTCGCGGAAATCCTCGCCGACGATGCGCATGCCCTCGACGAGTGCCTTGGTCAGGACGTCGTAGGGCGCCCAGCCGCGCTCCAGCAGGATATTGACGCCCTCCTCGATCTCTTCCTTGAGACCGTCATACAGATCGTCGTGCATCTGCTGGACGAGATCATCGTCCGATAGCGAGGAAAGGTCGATTTCGTCGTCCGACATGCGCCTGATCTCCGGCCGGCCATGCGTGTGTGACCGGCATTCGAGGTCCAAAGCCGGATTATTCGGCACATCGGTTCGAATTCGTTTCCTGGAACCGACTTCCTGGGTCGTAATTGCGACGGCCCCGGGCGGCACGGATCTATCGGCAACCCGAGGGGCGGCCGGATGTTCCCACCGCGTCGCGCGGATGACGCAGCCGGGACACGGCAGGTCGCCGCCGCGGAGTAGCATTTCCCCGCAGTTCAGGAATTGGCGCGCGGCGCCATGGCGTGAGGTCTCTCATGAGCGACACCGGTGAAGAGGTTCGCGGACGGCGGCGTGGCGGCGGCGCGGAGGCGCGTCGCGAGCGGCGCCGCGCCGGCAGCGGTACGTCGCTGACCTACATCAAGCGCAATGTCCCGCTCTACGACCCCGTGGGCGAAGAGGGGCTGGCCCTGATCGAGGCCAATGCCGATACCGTGCTTCAGGAGATCGGCATCGAGTTCCGGGACGACGAGGAGGCGCTGACGCTCTGGAGGCAAGCCGGTGCTGACATCGATGGCGCGCGGGTGCGGTTTCCCAGGGGCCTGTGTCGCGAACTCCTGAAGACGGCGCCGTCAAGCTTCACCCAACACGCCCGCAACCCGGCGCGTTCGGTGGAAATCGGCGGAAAGGCGACCGTGTTCGCCCCTGTCTACGGCCCGCCCTTCATCCGCAATCTCGACGAGGGCAGGCGCTATGCCACCATCGAGGACTTCCGGAATTTCGTGAAACTCGCCTACACGGCGCCCGCCATACATCACTCGGGCGGCACCGTCTGCGAGCCGGTCGACCTGCCCGTCAACAAGCGTCACTACGATATGGTCTACAGCCATATCCGCTACTCCGACAAACCGTTCATGGGATCGGTAACGCACCCGCAGCGCGCCGCGGATTCCGTGGCGATGGCGAAGCTGGTCTTCGGCGAGGAGTTTGTCGACCAGAACTGCGTGCTGATCAACCTGATCAACGCGAACTCGCCGATGGTGTTCGACGAGACCATGCTGGGAGCGCTGAAGGTCTACGCGCGGGCCGGGCAGGCCTGCATCGTCACGCCGTTCATCCTGGCCGGGGCGATGTCGCCGGTGACGGTCGCCGGCACGCTGACGCAGGTGCTGGCCGAGGTGCTGGCGGGTGCTGCGTTCACGCAGCTGATCCGTCCCGGCGCGCCGGTCGTGTTCGGCTGCTTCGCCTCCTCCATTTCGATGCAGTCCGGAGCGCCGACCTTCGGCACGCCGGAGCCCACGCTGGTCTCCTACGGCGCCGCCCAGCTCGCGCGGCGACTGGGCATCCCGTTCCGCACCGGCGGCTCCCTGTGCGCCTCCAAGGTGGCGGACGCGCAGGCTGCCTACGAGAGCGCCAACACGCTGAACTCGACGGTGCTGGCCGGCACCAATTTCGTGCTGCACGCGGCGGGCTGGCTGGAGGGCGGCCTCGCCTCGGGATACGAGAAGTTCGTGATGGACTGCGACCAACTCGCCATGCAGCAGCGGTTCTGCGAAGGGGTCGATCTGTCGGAGAACGGCCAGGCGATGGACGCCATCCGCGAGGTCGGGCCAGGCAGCCACTATCTCGGCTGCGCCCACACCCAGGCCAATTTCGAGACGGCCTTCTACCGCTCGACGATCGCCGACAACAATTCCTACGAGCAGTGGCTGGCCGAAGGCGAAAAGCGCGCCGACGAGCGGGCGAACGACCTGTGGAAGAAGTGGCTCGCCGAGTACGAGGCGCCGGCGCTGGACGAGGGGATCGACGAGGCGCTGCAGGACTACATGAAGCGCGGCAAGGACTCGATGCCGGACGCGTTCGCCTGATCCGGTCGCCGGCCGGGACGCTCCCATGCTCCCGACGCTGTTGTCGAGGCGCCGCGGCGGCGGTAGGTGACGTGCGACTGCCGCGGGCGCGGATGGCAATCCAACGCCGCGTGGCGCACCGCGAGGGGAGCGACGCACCATGGAATACCGCAATCTTGGACGGTCCGGCCTGATCGTTTCGGCGGTCGGACTTGGTTGCAACAATTTCGGTGGCCGGACCGACCGCGAGACGTCGGTCAAGGTCATCCATAAGTCGCTCGACATGGGCGTCACGCTGCTCGACACCGCGGACATGTACGCCGAGCGTGGCAACTCCGAACGGGTGCTCGGCGAGACGCTCGGAGCGCGCCGGAAGGATATCGTCCTGGCGACGAAGTTCGCAGCGCCGATGGACGACGAAGGCCGGCTGCGGGGCGCCTCGCGCGGCTACATCATCAGCGCCGTGGAAGCGAGCCTGACGCGGCTGAAGACCGACTGGATCGATCTCTACCAGCTGCATTTTCCGGATCCGAGGACACCCATCGAGGAGACGCTGCGGGCGCTCGACGATCTCGTCCGGCAGGGCAAGGTCCGCTACATCGGCTGCTCGAACCTGTCGGCCTGGAGGGTCACGGAAGCACTGTGGACCTCGAAGTCGCTCGGACTGGAGTCCTTCGCCTCGGTGCAGGAGGAATACAGCCTGATCGTCCGTGACGTGGAGCGCGACATGATGCCGATGGCCGAGGAGTACGGGCTGGGCATCCTGCCCTATTTCCCCCTGGCAAGCGGCCTGTTGACCGGGAAGTACAAGAGGGGCGAGCCGGCGCCCGCCGGCAGTCGCTTCGCGATCAGCCAGCCGCTCGCCGACAAGTGCTGGACCGACCGCAACGCCGAACGGGCGGAGGCCTTCCGCGCCATCGCCGAAGCGAATGGCTTCAGCCTTCTGGAACTGGCGTTCTCGTGGCTGCTGTCGCGTCCGCAGATATCGAGCGTCATCGCCGGGGCATCGCGACCCGAGCAGATCGAGCAGAATGTCGCAGCCGCCGGAAGGTCGCTCGACCAGGAGATGCTCTCGGCTGTCGACGAGGCTTACAAGGCAGCCTCCGGCTGACACGTGAGCGATGGTGTCGCGCCCGTCCTGGTCCGATATCGCCAAAGCCTTCGCGCGGTGCGGGCTGGTGCTGCGCGGCGGGTTCCATCCCGCTGACGACGAGGACATCCCCGACGCGGGGCAGGGGCGGTCAACGAGAACGATCTTGCTCGTGGGCAATGCAGGTCCCGACCTCTGGGACCATTTCGGTCCGCACTCCGACGCCGGATCTGATCCGCTGGACCGATGGACGCGTGAGGTTGCCGAGCCGATCGCGGCGGAATTCGACGCGCGTGCGGTGTTTCCGTTCGACAAGCCGCCGCTGCCGTTCCAGCGCTGGGCCATGCGCGCGGAACCGGTCCATTCCTCACCGCTCGGGATCCTGATCCACCCGGACCATGGGCTGTGGCACGCCTATCGCGCGGCACTGATGTTTGCCGAAGCGATCGATCTTCCGCCGGCCGACGATCGGCCGAGCCCATGCGAGGCCTGTGCAGATCGCCCCTGTCTCACCGGCTGCCCCGTGGGCGCGTTCAGCGCGGCCGGCTACGACGTCGCCGCCTGTGCGTCCTACCTGAAATCTCCGGCCGGCCAGGTCTGCCTCGAGACAGGCTGCCAGGCGCGCAACGCCTGCCCGGTGGCTTCCGACCGCGGGTACGGCCCCGCGCAGATCCGATTCCACATGGCCGCCTTCCGGCGTGCCGTCTGCTGACTCAGCCGCGGCCGCGCCGCCGGCCGCGACGGGGCCGGTCATCGTCGCCTCGGTCGGTCGCCTGCTTCATGATGAGCGGGCCGAGGCGGCCGACGATCCCGTCGACATCCGGGCGCGGGCCCGGCACATGATCGTCGAGAGCAGCACGCATCGCGGCAATGTGCCGGGGCGTGGTGCCGCAGCACCCGCCGACGATCCGTGCGCCGCAGTCCACGGCCAACCTGGCATAGTCGGCCATCAGCTCCGGCGTGCCGGAGTAGTGGATGTGCTCGCCGTGAAACTGCGGAATTCCGCAGTTGCCCTTGGCGATCAGCACGGCGTCCGGCGACTTTGCCGACATCTCGAGGATCGCCAGCAGGAGGTCGGGCGCGCCGACGCCGCAATTGGCGCCGTAGCCCGCAGGCCGTGAAGGCATCTGCGCGGCGATGTCGGGCAGGTCGCCCGGAGGCACGCCCATCATCGTTCGGCCGGCGGTGTCGAAGCTGGCGGTGAAGACGAAGGGCAGGCCGGTCCGGGCCGCCCCCTCCGCAGCGGCGCGGATTTCGTCGGGAGCCGACATGGTCTCGATCCAAAGCACATCGGCCCCGCCGGCCTTCAGCCCCTCCGCCTGCTCGGCGAAGGCCTCGACAGCCTCCGCATAGGACAGTTCCCCAAGCGGCTCGAGGAGGTCGCCGGTCGGACCCATGGAGCCGGCGACGACGATGCGCCGGCCGGAGCGATCGGCGATCCAGCGGGCGATTTCCGCCGCACGCCGATTGATCTCGCGCGCCTTTTCGTCCGCCGCATGCAACCGGAGACGGCGACGGTTGGCCCCGAACGAGTTCGTCAGAACGATATCGGCGCCGGATTCGATGAACTCGCGGTGCAGTTCCGCGACGCGTTCGGCCGTCTGCACGTTCCACAGTTCCGGCGCGTCGCCGGACATCAGGCCGCGGTCGAAATAGTTGGTCCCGGTCGCGCCGTCGGCCAGCAGCGTGCCGCGTTCGGCGAGCAGTTCGAGCAGCACGGGCGATCTCCTGATCGGTTGACCGGCGCCAACTATCAGTCCTGACGCGTGGGCGGTAGCCCACCCGCGGCATCGGTCATCCTCGGGTCGACACGGTGGCGTCCGGCCTAGGGTTCCGCATCGGCCGGACCGTTGCCGGTGACGGCGTCGACGTACCGGCTGGCCGACGACTCGACCGCCTGTCTGGCGTCGCAGGCGATGATCTTGTCCCAGAAGGCGCCGTAGATACGGTCGTAAGAAAACGGCGCCATCCGCGAAACGATCCGCTCGACGACCGCGGGCGACAGCGGAATGTAGTTCGGATAGCTGCGCATGAACGAAACGTGCCGGCGGTCGGGCGTGACCTGCAGAATGTCGCCGACCAGCAGGGCCCCTTTTCCCTCCGCCCCGTCGGCCCAGTGCAGAACCGTGCCGCCAGCGAAATGGCCGCCGGTGCGAATGGCGACCAGTCCCGGCAGCAGTTCTTTCGTGCCGCCGCTCCAGTAGTCGATGCGATCGCTCGGTCGCACGACCCATTGCCGGTCGTCCTCGTGCAGGTGGATCGGCACGCCGCCGAACGCCTCGCTCCAGGTGACCATCGCCGAGTAGTAGTGGGGATGGGAGATCGCGATTGCGTGGAGGCCGCCGAGCGCGTCGATGATCGTGCGGGTCGCGTCGTCGATCAGCGAAACACAGTCCCACAGCACGTTTCCCGCCGGCGTGCAGACCAGCAATGCGCGCTGGCCGATGGCAAAGTGCGGTTCGACGCCGATGCCGATCAGGCCGGCCTCCTCCTGCCGGAAGCTGTTTCGGTGCGACTGTGCGAGCCGATCGAGGCTTGTCCAGCTCTGGCCGTGCGGATTCACGTACTGCCGGTCGTCCACGCAGATCGGGCAGTCCGCAGGCGGGGTCTCCGCCGGCGGAAATTCGGTCCCGCAGGTGGTGCACATCGGCGCGAACATCGCATCTCCTCGACATGAGGGCAGGGATCGGGCGGCGGCGCGTCCGGGTACTTGAGCCCGGTTGCGGAGCGACTTTTCCCTGCGTGACAACGGAGCGTCAAGTGTGAGGCGGAGCAACCGGCGTCGAGGCGCGGGCGCCCGAATTCGGTCCTCTCGGACGCCGCCGGACCGACGGACTTGCCGGCGCCTGTGAGTGGCCGGGCGGCCCAGCGTCGCTGGACAAGCTCAGCACCGGCATGACACTTACCCGCAGTCGCCGAGCGGCCAGGACCTCGGGAGCCCGGCGACCCACTGGCGAGCATCCAAGAGGCCAATCTGTGGAATTTCTGATCTCCAACGTCGAAATACAGGATAGCGATGCACTAATCCGCGGGATGAACGCCGTCAGAATCAGCGATCCTCCCGAATTCGAGATCTTGGAGCAGAGGACTTTCCGGGCATACGTCAAGGGCGCATGCGCATCTGACGGCAACAAGGTGTTCTCTCTGGACGGCACCGCATTCTTCAAGGACAGGTTCGTCTCGAAGTTTCATGGAGTCGATGGCGGGCTTCTTCGCGAACTGAAGGAAACGGTGCGATCCGATCCCGAGGAACCCGTCGGAAGTTTTTGCCTCGTCTCGATAGATCGAGACAGAAGCGAATTCCTGGTCCAGTTCGACCCGCTCGGCGCCTATCCGTGTTTCGTCTGGCGCCAGGGCAGCGCCTTCGCCGTCTCCAACAATATCCACTACATCAACGCCATCGTCACGGTGGCGGGCGGAGAGCTGACCAGGACGGTCTTGCCGTACCTGGGCGATTTCGCGCTCGGCTCGGCCTACGACGTCGGAAGCCCGTACGAGGAAATCCACATTGTCGGGCCCGGCCAAACGCTCGGGGGCGGCACGAAGCTGGAGGTTCTCGACCGCGGTCTCGATCCCGCCGGCGCGGAAAATGACGTTTCCTACGACGACAGCCTGGCCCGGGCGGCCGATCGGCTCCGCAACCGCGTCGAGATCGTCGCCAGAACATTCGAGGAGCGCGACGTCTTCTTCGACCTCACCGGCGGCATGGACAGCAGGATCGTCCTGGCGGCCGTTGTGTCGCGGGTTCCGCGGCCGCGCTGGGACTACCGGACGCTGTTCGACCATCCTCATCCGGACGGCCACTGCGCGGCCCTATTCGGCGAGACGTACGGTCTGGGCCGGGTCCAGGGAATTCCATGGGATCATCGCCGGAACATGTCGGCGATCGAGAGGATGCGGTTCGAGACGTTCGTATCCATGGGAGTGGGACCCAAGTACGGATGGTCGATAACGCCCCCTTACGCCGACATAGCGCAACTGCACGGGGGCTACGGCGAAATCGCCGGGTCGTCGCCGGATGCAAAGCGCTTCCTCATTCAAGGCGAAGAGCCGACCTATCGGAGCCTGCCCGAGCAATACCTTACGAGACTGGGCCAGATGGGCCTGTTGCGGTTCTTCACCCCGTACGGGATCGAATGGTTGCGGGGCCTCCTCGGATCGCGCCTCGGCGAATTCGAGAAGGCCGGGGTGCGGCCGGCGGATGCGCCGTTGCACTACTACAATTTCGGGCGGCTGCGCTCGCATTTCGGGGTCAATTCGAGGCTGCAGTCGCAGAACCGGAATTATGTCGACCTGTTGTACGACGTGCAGTTGCAACACTGCGCGCTGAGGGTCGACCGCGTTGCGCGTGCCAAGGGCAAGGTCAATCTGGACCTGATCCGCCTCGTCGGCGGCGACGAAGTGGCCGGCCTGCCCATGGCTGCCGATCAGTGGGACGCCTCGCTGTTTGCGAGCGACGACCTGCGCATCGCGCTGCAAAAGCCGCCGATCACGGCGCAGACTCCCAGGATGTTCGACAACGCGCCCGAGAAGAGGCAGATCCCGCCGGCGAACGGGAGCCCTGTTTCGTTTCGCGCGCGGCCCGACCCCAGGCTCGCCGGATACGATGCAAGCCAGGTGGATATGGCGCTGCGCAACACATACCGGCGCTGGGCGTTCCTGGAGACCTACCTGCCGGAGACACGCGCGATGCCGGAGCTGAACAGGCGGCTCGACTGGGAGGCGATCGACGGGCTTCTCTCCCAGCCGCTCGAGACGCTGCAACGCTATCCCAACAACGTGCTCGTGCAGACACTCTGCGACTGCGTCATCTGGCACCAGGAGATGGAGCTTTCGGTCTTCGAGTGACGCGAACGACTGCGCCGGGGCTCATCCCCGCATTCGCAGTCCCTCCGGATCGAACAGCGGCTCGTGCTGGACGGTCACCGGGCGGCGCTCGCCGATGATCTCTATCTCGAACGCGCCGCCGCCGCCATTGGCCAGTTTCGCCGGCACGTAACCCTGCGCCAGCGAGGCATCGACATAGTGGGCATAGCCGCCTGATGTGACCCAACCCACCACCTCGCCATCGTGCCAGATCGGCTCGTCGCCGATCACGTCGGCATCGTCTGCGTCGACGACGAAGGTGACCCGCTTGAGCCTGGGCCCGTCGGCGTTCTCCCGCGACGCTGCTTCCAGACCGATGAAGTCGTTCTTCGACAGGTCGACGAAGCGGTCGAGGCCCGCTTCGAACGGACCGTAGATCGGCCGGAGTTCCCGATACCAGGTCGGAAAGTTCTTCTCGAGCCGCATCGACAGGAGGGCGCGCATGCCGAAGTTGACGATGCCGAACTCCTCGCCCGCCTCCATGATCTTCTGGTAGAGGCGCCGCTCGTACTCCGGCGACACCCAGATCTCGTAGCCGAGATCGCCGGTATAGGTGATGCGCCCGACCTTGGCGGGGACGGCGGCAAGGTCCATCTCGCGGAATGCCATGAACGGAAACGCCTTCGCGGAGACATCCTCGTCGGTCAGCCTTGCGAGCACGTCGCGCGCCTTCGGCCCGGCGATCGACAGGCCGACCAGCTTCATGCCAAGGGCCTCGATCCGCACCGACCCGTCGGCTGGCAGGTGCCGCTCGAACCAGCGCATGTGGTAGACCTGCGCCTGGCTGGAGCCGAACATGTAGAACCTGTCGTCGGCTACCTTGGCGATGGTGAAGTCGCCGATCAGCTTGCCGGCCTCGTTCAGCATCGGGGTGAGCACGATGCGGCCGGTCCGCGGCATCCTGTTGGTCATCAGCCGCGAAAGCCAGGCTTCGGCGCCCGGGCCGGTGATCTCGTACTTGGCGAAGTTGGCGATCTCGGTGACGCCGACGCGTTCCCGCACCGCCAGAACCTCGGCTTTCACGTGCGGGAAGTCGTTGGATCGGCGGAAAGAGACGATGTCCTTCGGCTCCACTCCTTCCGGGGCGAACCAGAGCGGCGTCTCGAGGCCCCACGAGTCGCCCATAACCGCGCCCTGCGCGACCATCCTGTCGTAGAGCGGGGTGGTCTGGATCGGTCGTGCGGCGGGCAGCTCCTCGTTCGGGAAGCGGATCGAGAAGCGGCGGGAATAGTTCTCCTTCACCTTGGCATTCGTATAGGCAAGCGTCGCCCAGCCGCCGAAGCGGGAGACATCCATCGCCCAGACGTCGAAACCGGGATCGCCGTCGACCATCCAGTTGGACAGCGCAAGACCGACACCGCCGCCCTGGCTGAAGCCGGCCATCACCGCGCAGGCGCACCAGAAGTTCCGCAGGCCCTGCACCGGGCCGACCAGCGGGTTGCCGTCCGGCGCGAAGGTGAAGGGCCCGTTGATGATCTGCTTGATGCCGGCCCGCTCGAAGGCGGGGAAATGCGAGAAGCCGACCTCCAGCGACGGGGCGATGCGGTCGAGATCCGGCACCAGCAGTTCCTGGCCGAAGCTCCAGGGAGCCTGGCGCGGCGACCAGGGACGGCAGGCCTTCTCGTAGGTGCCCATCAGCATGCCGCCGCGCTCCTGGCGGATGTAGATCTCGCCCTCGAAATCGATGGCGTGGACCACCTCCTTGCCGGTGGTCCGGTTGATCTCCGCAACCTCCGGCATGTCCTCGGTCAGCACGTACATGTGCTCCATCGCCAGTACCGGCAGCTCCAGGCCGACCATGCGACCGACTTCGCGGGCCCACAGGCCGCCGGCGTTGACCACGTGTTCGGCATGGATCGTCCCCTGCTCGGTGACGACCTGCCAGGTACCGTCCTCGTTCTGGACGAGCTCGGTCACCCGGTTGCGCAGCACGATCTCGGCGCCGCCGATCCGCGCCGACTTGGCGTAGGCGTGCGTGGTGCCGGACGGGTCCAGGTGGCCCTCGATCGGATCCCAGAGCGCGCCGACGAAGTGGCTTTCGTCGATCAGCGGCAGCAGTTCCTTCGCCTCGGCGGGCGTGATGATATCGAGGTCCATGCCGAGATAGCGGCCGCGCGCCTTGGCCATCTTCAGCCATTCCATCCGCTCGGCCGTGCCGGCGAGCTGAAGTCCGCCCGTCAGGTGCAGGCCGCAGGACTGGCCGGAGATCTCCTCGATCTCCTTGTACAGGCCGATCGTGTAGGCCTGCAGCTTGGCGACGTTGGGGTCGCCGTTCAGGGTGTGGAAGCCGCCGGCCGCGTGCCATGTTGAGCCCGAGGTGAGCTCCGAGCGTTCGATCAGCACGACGTCCTTCCAGCCCGCCTTGGTCAGGTGGTAGAGAACGCTGCATCCGACGACGCCGCCGCCGATCACGACGGCCTGTGCGTGGCTTTTCATCGGCTCTTGTTCCTTCTTGATTGCATTCGCGCTTGCTCTGGCCGTCGGGAATGACGACGGCGGCGGAAGACCGCTTCGCGCACCATCATACCTCGGGCACCAGGTCCATCGGGAAGCGGTCCAGCACCTCGATCCCGGTTTCGGTGATAAAGGCCTGGTTCTCCAGCTTCACGCCTTCGCTGCCGCCGACCGCACCGACATAGCTTTCGAAGCAGACGCACATGCCCGGCTCGAACACGCCGTCGTAGCCGCCCTTCTTCGTGTCCTGCGGGTAGGCGACGCTGGGGTATTCGTCGCACAGTCCGACGCCGTGGACGACGCAGCTGTAGCGGTTGGGCATGTAGTCGTCGGAGAGCCGATAGCTCTTCTCGGCGAACTCCCGGAAGCCCATGCCCGGCTTCAGCAGGTCCATGTTGAACGCGATCTGCTCCGTCGCCACCGCGTGCAGCACCGCCTGCGCGTTCGACGGCCGGTTCGAGCCGGCGACCCAGGCGCGGGAGATGTCGCAGCAGTATCCGTACGGGCCGATCAGGTCGGTATCGAAGGAAACGACGTCACCGGCCTCGATGACCCGGTCGGAGCATTCCTGGAACCACGGATTGGTGCGGGGGCCGCTGGCCAGCAGGCGGGTCTCGATCCATTCGCCGCCGCGGGCGATGTTCTCGCGGTGCAGGATCGACCAGAGCTGGTTCTCGGTCATGCCTGGTTCCAGCGACCGCCACATCGCCGTCATGCCGGCTTCGCAGGCGTGGATCGCGCGGCGCATCGCCCGGATTTCCTCCGGATGCTTGATCTTGCGCGCTTCCTCGACGAAGGACTGGCTCGAATGCGGTTCCAGGCCCTCGGCGACCAGGGCGGCGATGCCGAGCTGGTCGCACTTGTCGACGGCTAGTCGCCTGTTGCCACCACCGTGGGCGCGCATCAGGTCCGCCAGTTCGGTGGCCCACTGTGCGGCGCGCTCGCGCTCGTCTTCGCCCGCACCGAAATAGAACCAGGAGATGCCGGGCCGCGTCTCGGTGACGGTCGGGAAGTCCGCCGACAGATGTCCGCAGCCGTGGAAGTCGAACAGGACCGTCGGCCCCTCGGTCGCCACGAACAGGTAGCGCACCGCGTTGTGCAGGCACCAGACCTGCATGTTCGAGGTGTCCGTGGCATAGCGGATGTTGAGCGGGTCGTAGAGGAGGGCGCCGCCGAAATCCCGCTCGACGAGCTGCTGACGGATACGTGCCAGCCGGTACTGCCGCAGAACGTCCATTGCCGGGGCATCGAGGCCGGCCGCTTCCCACTCGGCAATGGCGGGGTTCCCCACCCGGCCCGGATCGAGAGTCTCCACCACGACTTCGGGCCGTCGGTGGGGATGGATCTTCGGCGTATGGACGTCCACCATCGGAGCGGTCCCTAGAAGTCCGTCGGCGCGCCGCCTTCGGCCTTTCGGCGCTCGACGAAATCGTCGAGCTCCTCGGCGATGGCGGGATCGAGCGGCGGCTGCTCGTACTGGGCGAGGGCCTCCTTCCAGAGCCGGTTCGCCTTCTGGTAGGCGGTGGGTGAGCCGGCCTCGCTCCAGGTCTCGAAATTACGCCAGTCGGAGATCAGCGGCGCATAGAAGGCGTCGCGATAGCGCTCCTGCGTATGCGCGGTGCCGAAGAAATGTCCCCCCGGACCGACGTCGCGGATCGCGTCGAGCGCCAGCGTGCTGTCGTCGACGACGAGCGGGTTGAGGAACTCGGCAACCATCTGCAGCAGATCGACATCGAGGATGAACTTCTCGAAGGAACAGGTCAGGCCGCCCTCCATCCAGCCGGCCGAATGCTTGATGAAATTGCCGCCGCCCATGATCGCGCCCCAAAGCGAGAAGACGGATTCGTAGGCGGCCTGTGCGTCTACCGTGTTGGCTGCGCAGGTGTTGGACGTGCGATAGGGCAGGTTGTATCGGCGTGCCAGCTGGCCGCCGACGATGGCGGCCTTCATGTATTCCGGCGTTCCGAAGGCCGGCGCTCCCGACTTCATGTCGACGTTCGAGGTGAATCCGCCGTAGACGACCGGCGCGCCGGGGCGCACGAGCTGCGTCAACGCGATTCCGGCAAGCGCCTCGGCATTCTGCTGAGCGAGCGCACCGGCGATCGTCACGGGCGCCATCGCGCCGGCCAGCGTGAACGGCGTCATCACGATCACCTGGTTGCGCCGCGACATTTCGATGATGCCCTGCATCATGGGGGTGTCGAGCCTCAGCGGCGACGAGGAGTTGATGATCGAGAGGACCGACGGTTCCCGCTCCAACTGGTCGTGGGAGACCCCGCGCGCGATGCGGGCGATCTCGATGCCGTCGCGGTTGCGTTCCTTCCCCAGCGAATAGACGTGGAAGATCTTGTCGGTGAGCGTCGCGAAATCGCGCAGGCACTCCAGATGGCGGATCGAGGCGTGCAGGTCGACCGGCTCGACCGGGTAGCCGCCGCTCAGGTGGATGATGTTGAAGACCTGGCCGAGCTTCACGAGATCCCGGAAATCCTGCTGATTGCCCGGTCTCCGGCCTCTGTCCATGTCGGAACAGTTGGGGGCGCTGGCCATCTGCGCAAAGGCCACAGAGTTGCCACCGAAATGGACGTTGTGAGCCGGATTGCGGGCGTGCATCGTGAATTCGGCGGGACAGGTCGCAATCGCTTCGGCGATCAGGCCGCGATCCATGCGCACGCGGTCCGAACCGGGATCCACCTCTGCGCCGGCCTTGCGGAAGATGTCCTTCACCTCCTCGTGCAGAACGTCGATCCCGATCTCTTCCAGGATCCGCATCGAGGCGTCGTGAATCGCCTCCAGCCCGTCGGCGCTGACCGCTTCGGTGAAGGAATATGGCCGTCGCGGCTGTCGGAACGGCTTCTGCGCGATCGCGTGGCCCTCGCGTGCGGAGCGGCCGGCGCGCCCGCCGCGGCCGCCGTCCCGGCGTGCCGTGGTGGTCTGGACCTGAAGGCCGGTTTCCGCGGCCGGTGCGGCACACATGTCAGCAAGCTCCCCGATGTCGCGAATAGTCCCGGATGCAGGTTGCATGACCCCTCGACAGGCGCGCGAACGCCAGCGGCAACCGCTTGCCGCAAAGATACGCTGCCGCGAAAATCCTGATTAGCCAAGCAGTTCCCGATGCGACTCGAACGTGAGGTCGCGGAACCGGCGAGACAGGTCGTAATTGAAGCATTTATTGTCTTCTCGGTATTGCGGAGTGTCCGGGGCTGCATGTTAGGGTGACGCAGCCTTGACTGAGGATCAGCCACGCTTGGCCCGGATTTCGAGTGGAGATGCACCCGCACAAGAAGCATTCACAGCGGGGGCACGGTCCATCGAGTCGCGGTCTTGCCGTAACGGGAGGTAGTTTGACGATGACGAAAAGTGACAAGCCTCGCATGCACCCGATGGTGCATGAGGCGAAGGATCTAATGGAAAAAGGCCGCATGGACCGGCGCGAGTTCGTCCGTCTCGCAGCGCTTCTGGGCGTCTCGGCAGGTGCGGCATATGCGATGGCTGGGGTCAAGCCCTCCTTCGCCCAGCAGGCGGACCTGCCGTTCCCGCAGGCCGACGACAATGCCAAGTCGGGCGGCACGCTGCGCGTCGCCATGCAGGTCCAGAAGATGGAAGATCCCGCCACCTATTCGTGGGTCGAGATGTCCAACCAGACCCGCCACATGCTCGAGCACCTGACCTTCACCACGCCCGACAACGTCACGCAGCCGATGCTGGCGGAGAGCTGGGAGGCTTCGGACGACCTGCGGACCTGGACGTTCAAGCTTCGCCCCGGCATCAAATGGCACAATGGCGACGACCTTACCGTCGACGACATCATCTTCAACATGACCCGGTGGATGGATCCGGAAGTCGGCTCCTCCAACATAGGCCTCTCCACCTTCGCCTCGATGGTCGAAGAGAAGGATGGCCAGAAGGTGATGATCCCCGGATCGCTGGAAAAGGTCGACGACCTCACGCTCCGGATGAATCTTTCCAAGCCCGTCCTGTCGGTGCCGGAAGACCTTTACAACTATCCCACCGCAATCGTGCATCGCAGCTTCAAGCCGCCGCTTTCCGACAACCCGATCGGCACCGGCGCCTACACGCTCACCAACCTCAAGGTCGGCGAGCGCTGCGAACTGAAGCGGGTCACCGAGACCACCGACGGCAAGCCGTTCGAGTACTGGGGCGGCGAGGTCTTCCTCGACGAGATCCACTACTACAATTTCGACGAAGACAACCAGCTGACCGCATTCGCGTCGGGAGACGTCGATGCGATCTACGAATTCGGCATCGAACAGTACGAACTTGCCGAAGCGGTCGAGGGCGAGATCATCGAGGCGCGGACCGCCCAGACGGTCTGTGCGCGCATGCGCGTCACCGAAAAGCCCTTCGACAACGAGAAGCTTCGCAAGGCCGTCGTCATGGCGTGCGACAATTCTGTGTACCGGGATCTGGTCTTCCAGGGTCGCGGCGATATCGGCGAGAACCACCACGTTTCGCCGATCCACCCCGAGTACTACGAATTGCCGGCACTGAAGCGCGACGTCGAGGGTGCGAAGAAGCTGCTTGCCGAAGCCGGATACCCCGACGGGATCGAGCTGACCATCGATTGCGGCAATACGGACGGCCCGTGGCACCAGACCGTCTGCGAAATCATGCGCGACCAGCTCAAGGACGCCGGCATCAGGCTGAACATCAACGTCATCCCGGCTTCGAAGTACTGGGAGATCTGGGACTCCACTCCCTTCGGGATTACCGCCTGGACCCATCGTCCGCTCGGCACCATGGTGCTGTCGCTCGGCTATCGCACCGGCGTGCCGTGGAACGAGACGGCTTTCGCCGATCCGGAGTTTGACGCCGCGCTCGATGACGCGGAGGCCACGCTCGACGTGGAAGCGCGCCGGCAGAAGATGGAGAAGGTCGAGAAGATCCTGCAGGACGCAGCCGTCATGGTGCAGCCGGTCTGGCGGCCGGTCTTCACGATTGCGGCGACCCGCGTCCACGGCTACCCGCCGCACCCCACCCAGTACCATCAGTTCAACAAGGTCTGGGTCGACAGCTGATCCTCAGCTTGCAGGCCGCGCACGTCCCCTGACGTGCGCGGCCGTACTGCCGTAATACCGCATGCCGTCCAGGGAATTGGTCCGGGCCACGGCGCAGCGGAATAAGGAGGGGACGGCAGACAATGGCGAAGCTATTACTCCGCCGCCTGGGTCAGATGGTTCTGATCATGGCGGTGGTTTCGCTGATCCTGTTCATCGTATTCGACAGCGACAAGTTCAAAAAACAGATCGCCGTCAACGAGCTGGGCGGATTCGGCGTCCAGGCGCTTACCGAACAGGAATACGAGAACTGGCTCACGTCCAAGGGGCTCAACGTCCCGTTCTATGTCCGCTACGTCGACTGGGTGGGTGACGTTCTTCGCGGCGACTTCGGCTTTTCCTTCGAGAAGAACACCGCGGTCGGACCGCTGCTGGCCGAACGCTTGGTTGCGACGGGCATCCTCGGCTTCTGGGTCTTCGCCCTGATGATTCCCATCGCCCTGACGACGGGGGTCGTGGCGGGGATGAAGGAGGGCTCCGTACAGGACCGAACCGTCTCCTTCATATCGGTGCTGACCACCTCGATTCCCGAGATCGCCACCGCGATCTTCCTGACGGTCGTCTTCGCGCTCGGCCTCGGCTGGTTGCCGACGAAATCGGCGATGACGCAAGGGTTCGACTGGACCCAGCTGGTGCTTCCCGTCGCCACGCTCGTACTCTACGACTTCGGCTATGTGGCGCGCATGACGCGGGCGTCGATGGCCGAGGTCATGATCTCGCAATACATCCGCACGGCGATCCTCAAGGGGATCCCGTATCGGCGCGTCATCATGCGCCACGCGTTGCGCAACGCCCTCATCGCGCCGTTCACGGTCATCGTGCTGCAACTCAACTGGCTGCTGTCAGGCGTTGTGGTGGTCGAGGTGTTCTTCCAGTACAACGGCTTTGGCCGGTTGTTGCTCGATGCGGCGCTGTTCGGCGACATCTACGTCATTCAGGCCGCAACGCTCGTGGCCGTCTTCATCGCCGTTTTCTCGCAGATCATTTCGGACGTCGGGTACACGCTGCTGAACCCGCGCATCCGGTTCAGCTGAGGGGGAGACCGGACATGAGCGCTGCTGCAGAAGCCCCGATCCCCACACCGTCCGTGCTTGCCCGCCTGTCGCGGCCGCGGCCGCTGGTGGTCCTGATCCTGCTGATGTGGGTGCCGCTGGTGACCTACGTGATGTTCGGTCACCTGATCGGGCCGTCCCGCGACATCCTCCTCGTGCCGGCAGTGCCGGCGACCCTCATCCTCTACGTGCTGGCGATGCGTGCGTGGTGGGAATCGAAGATCGCCGTCATCGGCGCCACGATGGTGTTCTTCTGGATGCTGATGGCGGTTTCGGCGCCCTATCTTCCGCTCATCGATCCCAACCAGCCGATCGCGCCGTTCACCCTGCCGTTCACGGAAAAGAACGGGATCTTCTTCTGGCTCGGCACCGACTTCAAAGGCCGCGACATGCTGTCCCGCGCGATCTGGGGCTGCCAGAGGGTGATCGTATGGGGTGTCACGGCGACGCTGGTCGCCTACGTGGTCGGTACGGCATTCGGGCTGATCGCCGGCTATCTCGGAGGCTGGTGGGACGAGATCATCTCGTTCCTGGCCAACGTCCTCCTGTCGTTCCCGGTGATGGTGCTGTTCATCCTGATCCTGAACTATCTCGGGCAGTCCGGTTTCAACATCGTCATCGCCGTCACCTTCGCGTCGGCGCCGGCCATCATGCGTATCGTTCGCGGGCTGGCGCTCGACATCAAGTCACGCGACTACGTCTACGCGGCCCAGACGCGCGGCGAGCACCCGATCTGGATCATGGTGATCGAACTGCTGCCGAACGTCCGTGGGCCGATCATCGTCGATGCCTGCCTCCGGCTCGGCTATACGACCGTCGCGATCACCACCCTGACGTTCCTCGGCCTCGGCCTGCAGCCCCCCGATCCCGATTGGGGCCTCATGATCAAGGAGGCCGCGAACACCGCGATGATCTTCAAGTTCTCCTACATGCTGATCATCCCGGCCCTGTCCGTGTCGTCGCTGATCCTTGGCTTCAATCTGATGGCGGACGGACTGCGCGAGATGAGTCTGCGGGATTGAGGGGAACTGGGAAGATGGCCGAACAGACACCCGTACTGGAATGCCGCAACCTGTCGATCTCCTATTTCACCCGTGCCGGTGAAATACCCGCGGTCGTCGACTTCAACCTGAAACTGATGCCCGGCGAGGCGCACGGCATCGTCGGGGAATCCGGGTGCGGGAAGTCTACGGTGGCACTCGCGATCATGCAGTATCTCGGCCAGAACGGCCGGATCGTCGGCGGCGAGCTGCTGTTCAACGGTCGCGACATGCGCACGATGAGCGAGAGCGAACTGCGCAGCCTTCGCGGTTCGAAGATCGCCATGGTCTACCAGGAGCCGATGGCGTCGCTCAATCCGGCCATGAAGATCGGCGAGCAGCTTGCCGAGGTGCCGATCTATCACGACGGCGCCTCGAGCAAGGAGGCGCTGAGGCGCGCCGCGGAAATGCTCGGCAACGTCAACCTGCCCGAACCCGCCCGGATCATGGACTCCTATCCGCACCAGATCTCCGGCGGCCAGCAGCAGCGTGTCGTCATCGCCATGGCGCTGCTGTCGAACCCGTCGCTGCTGCTGCTCGACGAGCCGACGACCGCGCTGGACGTGACGGTCGAGGCCGGCATCGTGGATCTCATCAAGGAGATCTCGGCGAAGTTCGGCACGTCGATGATCTACATCTCGCACAATCTGGGCCTGATCCTGGAAACCTGCGACCGCATCACCGTGATGTATTCGGGCGAGGCGGTGGAGGTCGGCGACATCGAGACCGTCTTCAACAACATGCGCCATCCCTATACGCGCGGTCTTTTCGCCTCGATTCCGCTACCGGGAGCCGACAAGAACACTCATCCGCTGGTCGCCATTCCCGGCCAGTTGCCGCTGCCGCATCAGCGCCCGACCGGCTGCTATTTCGGTCCGCGCTGCCAGTTCTTCCAAGGCGGGCGCTGCGATCTCGGCCTAATACCGATGGAGAAGGTCGACACCGGCGCGGAGCATTTCGTGCGCTGCGTGCGCTGGGACGAGATCGACTGGGAAGCCACCAAGCCCAAGGCCGACGAACGGCCGCCCGTCGAGCCCGGCGACGTGGTCCTCCGGGTCGAGGACATGACCAAGCACTACGAAATCGAGGACGCGGCATTTTTCGCGTTTGGCGGCGGTGAAACGAAGACGGTGAAGGCGAACGAGGAGCTGACGTTCCAGGCCAGGGAGGCCGAGACGGTGGCGATCGTGGGCGAATCCGGTTGCGGAAAGTCGACCTTCGCCAAGGTCCTGATGGGACTGGAGGGGGCGACCGAAGGGGAGGTCATTCTCGGCAACCTCGACCTCGCCAACCTGCCGGTCGAAAGACGCGATGCCAAGACCATCGCGAAACTGCAGATGATCTTCCAGAACCCGTTCGACACGCTCAATCCGAGCCACTCGATCGGGGGCCAGATCGCCCGCGTCATCAGGAAGTTCGGGGTGGAGACCGACAAGAAGAAGATCCAGGACCGGGTGTTCGAACTGCTCGATATCGTCAAGCTGCCGCGCGACTTCGCCAAACGCCGGCCGCGCCAGCTCTCCGGGGGACAGAAGCAGCGTGTCGGCATCGCCCGGGCATTCGCGGGAAACCCGGAGGTCGTCATCGCCGACGAGCCGGTCTCCGCGCTCGACGTGTCGGTGCAGGCGGCCGTCACCGAGCTTCTGATGGACATCCAGCGCGACCATCGCACGACGCTGCTGTTCATCAGCCACGATCTGTCGGTGGTGCGCTACCTCGCCGACCGGATCGTGGTGATGTATCTCGGGCAGATCATGGAGCAGGGCACGACGGAGCAGATATTCGCGCCGCCCTACCATCCATACACCGAGGCGCTGCTGTCTGCCGTTCCGATCGCCGACACGCATGTCGAGAAGCGCAAGGTCGTGCTGACCGGCGAGATCCCCTCGGCCTCCAATCCGCCGAAAGGGTGTCCGTTCTCGACCCGCTGTCCATACGTGATCAAGGGGCTGTGCGAGACGCGCCTGCCGCCCAACCGCAGGATGGCGGACGGTCACTACATATTCTGCCATCTCGACGAGCAGACGCTCAACGACATGGAACCGGTGATCAAGGTGGCGGAGAAGGGGGAACCGGAGCCGGCCTGAGGGGCGCCCGCGGGCGCTCCGTCGCATTTTCCGCTACATCCTGTCGCGATCCTGTCCCGGAAATGGTGGCTGAGCTGCTTATCCTGCCGGCAATCGCGAACGCCGGGACCGGCCCACACGGTTCCGGCACGCTGCTGGCCGCGCAAACCACCCGTGCTCGTACAGCGGCGTCTCCGTCCTCTAGACCAAGGCCGCCCAGATGACAGGATTCGTACTGTCGCGAACGCCGTCCATTGCCGTCGGACCGGGGCGGTGCGGGCATGTCGGCGCCGACGTGACCGGTCTCGTCGGCGAGGGGGCCAGCATCCTGCTGGTCGCCGATCCGGGTCTTGCAGCGTCGGGAATCACCAGCCGCGCCCTGCAGGCATTGGCTGGCGCCGGCCACCGCGTGACGGTCTTCGACGGCTTCACGGCCGATCCCCAGGAAGCGCATGTGACCGCCGGCGCGGCACTGGCCGGGGATACAGGCGTGCAGGTCGTCGTCGGGCTCGGCGGCGGGTCGGCCCTCGACGCCGCCAAGATGATCGCCGTCGCGGCCGTCGCCGACCGGACGGTCGAAACGTATCGGCTGGCCGCAGCCCCCCTTCCTGCCCGCAGCGTCCGTTCTATCTGCATTCCCACGACGGCGGGCACGGGCTCGGAGGCGACCGCGGTTTCGGTCCTGACCGGGCCGGACAAGACGAAGTACTGGTTCTGGGGGGATCCACTGAAGCCGGATCTCGTCATCCTCGATCCAGAATTGACGGTGGGCCTCCCGGCGGTCCTGACCGCGGCGACCGGCCTGGACGCGCTGGTCCACGCCATCGAGGCGGCGACCAACAGGAGCGCAAATCCCGCAAACGATCTCCATGCCAGGACCTCCATCGATTTGGCCGTGCGGTATCTGCCGCGCGCAGTCGTCAATCCCGGCGACATCGAAGCGCGGACGAACATGCTGATGGCTGCGACGATGGCAGGTGTGGCGATCGACAATGCCGGGACCGCCCTTGCCCACAATATCGGCCACGCGCTCGGCAGTCTTATGCCGGTCCATCACGGCCGCGCGGTGGCGCTGGCAATGGAGGCGACGCTGCCCTGGGTCATCGAAGGAAACCGGGAGGCGTTCACGCGCGTCGCGGAGGCATTCGGCCTCGGTCCTGCGCCCGAGAAACTGCCAGACGCCTTCTCCGCCTTGCTCGACCGGGTCGGCTTCGACCGAAGCCTGCCGCAGCCGCTCGATGTGCAGGTTCTGGCTGCTCGAATGGCCGCGCCGGAAAACGCCGCCATGCTGAACGCGACTGCGAGGCCGGCGACTGCCGACGACATCCAGGCGCTCGCCGGGGCCGTGCTTCGCCGGGCCGGCCAGATCCCCGCAGCCGCATGAAGATCACCCGAATCGACATAACGCAGCACCGGCTGCCACTCGACCCGCCGTTTCGAGCCAGCTGGGACACGCGTTCGCGCACCTCGTTCGATGCGACGGTCGTGCGCGTCACCACCGACGAGGGCCTGACGGGCATCGGGTCCGGGGACCTGATGCTTGGCTTCGACGGCCATGAGCATCTGTTCGTCGGCGAGGATCCGCTCCGGCTAGAACGCCATTTCCGCGTCCTCGACAACATCTCGTTCCACTACGGCCGCTGCTGGCCGCTCGACCTGGCGCTCTGGGATCTGGCCGGCAAGATCGCCGGCCTGCCGGTCTGGAAGCTGCTCGGCGGCCGCGGCGACCGGGTTCCCACCTATGCATCGTCGGGGATGTTGCGCGATCCTCGGCAACTGGCCGAACTCGCGGAAGAGTTCACCGGGCGCGGATTCAAGGCCATGAAGATCCGTTTTCATCGGGACGACTGGCGCGACGACATCGGGGCGCTTGAAGCAGTCCGCGACAGGGTCGGCGACCGGCTGATGCTGATGGTCGACTGCAACCAGGGCTGGCGCATGCCCTGGGACACGGCGCCGCCGTGGAAACTGAAGGATGCGATCGAGGTCGCCCGCGAGCTGGAGCGCCTGTCCATCTTCTGGATGGAAGAGCCGCTGCATCGCGGCGATCGCGAGGGGATGCGCAGGTTGCGCGACAGCGTCGATGTCCGCATCGCTGCAGGCGAGATGACGCGCGAGCTCTACGAGTTCCGGGACCTGATCACCGAAGGCGCCGTCGACGTCGTCCAGCCCGACGCCGCGCTCGTCGGCGGCATCACCGGCCTGCGCCGGATCGCCGTCCTGGCGGAGGAGCACGGCATCGTCTTCACCCCGCATACCTGGACCAACGGGCTCGGTCTCGTGGCGAACGCCCATCTGACGGCGGGCGTCGGTTGCGCCCCGTTCATCGAGTTCCCGTTCGATCCGCCGCAATGGTCGCTGGAGCGGCGCGATTTCCTGCTGGCGGCGCCGGTCGACGTGAATGCGGAAGGGGAACTGGTCCTGCCGGACCGCCCGGGATTTGGCGTGGCACTGGACGAAGCGCGGCTGGAGGCGACGCGGATTGGATAGCGCGGCGCGGACCGGCACGTATCATGGATGTCGGGAAAAAGCCCGGAATGACATCTGATTTGCTGGACGGTGGGAGGGACTGAGACGTGAAGACCTGCGATGCAGTGATCATCGGCGCCGGCGTGATCGGCGCGGCGGTGGGACTGGAGATGGCGCGCAAGGGCCTGAAGACCCTCAATGTCGACATGGCGCCGGCCGCCGGTTACGGCTCGACGGCGGGCTCATGCGCGATCATCCGCACGCACTATTCCACCCTCGAGGGCTCCGCCTTCGCCTACGAAGGGTTCTACTACTGGAAGAACTGGTCCGACTATCTCGGCTGCGACGACGAGCGCGGGCTGGCCGAATTCCGCCAGACCGGCTGTGTCGTCATGAAGACCGCGGCGAACGACTTCCTGTCGAACGTCAAGTCGCACATGGACGCGCTGGGAATTCCGTACGAGGATCTCGACGCATCCGCCGTCCGGGGGAAGCTGCCCTACTTCGACACCCGGCTCTACTATCCGCCGAAGCGTCCGGACGACGAGGGCTTCGGAGAGCCGACCGGAGAGGAACTGCCCGGCGGCGTCTATTTCCCGTATGCGGGCTACATCACGGACCCGCAGCTTTCCGCCCATAACCTGCAGCGCGCCGCCGAGGCCGCAGGCGGCGAGTTCCTTTTCAGGAAACGCGTGGTCGAGATCGACAAGGACGAAGGTGGCCGCGTAGCCGGGGTGACGCTCGACGACGGGACGAAGATCTCCACTCGGGTCGTCGTGAACGTCGCCGGCCCCCATTCCTACAAGGTCAACGAACTCGCCGGCGCGACGGACGACATGAAGATCAGGACGCGCGCACTGAAGCAGGAGGTGGTGCACGTGCCGATGCCGGTCGCCGACTACGACGAGATCGGCATGGTGACGTCGGATTCCGATATCGCGTGCTACACCCGCCCGGAAAAGGGCGGTTTCGTCCTGATAGGCTCCGAGGATCCGCCCTGCGATCCGCGCGAATGGGTCGATCCCGACGACTGGGACCGGAACTTCTCGGAGCAATGGCGGGTCCAGGCGCTGCGCGCGGCCCAACGCATCAGGAACCTGGGCATCCCGAGCCAGATGAAGGGCGTCACCGAGCTCTACGACGTCACGGACGACTGGATACCGATCTATGACAAATCCTGCGTTCCGGGCTTCTACATGGCCTGCGGCTCGAGCGGCAATCAGTTCAAGAACGCCGGCGTTGCGGGCGCCATGATGGCCGACCTGATCGAGAAGGTCGAAGCCGGCCACGACCACGACGCCGATCCGGTCCAGTTCTCGCTCAAGCATATCGGCCGGACGACCAATATCGGCTTCTATTCCCGTCTCAGGACCATAAATCCGGAATCGAGCTTTTCCGTACTGGGCTGAACCGGCGCCGCGCGCGAAGGGAGTTCCCACCAGGACCGAACAGGTTGCGCGGGCCTATCGGGCAATCCACGCCTCGACGAGGTCGGCGGCGACCTCCGTGCCGCCCTCGGTTCGGATCTCCTCGCCGAGCCTTGCGGCACGCTCGTCCATTTTCCGGTCTTTGGTCTGTCTCAGCGCCACGGCGAGGCTATCTGGCGTCAGTTTCTTCAGCGGGATCGGCTGCGGTCCAACGCCCAGTTTGGCGACGCGGCGGCCCCAGAACGGCTGGTCGACGCCTACGGGGCAGACCACCGTAGGCCGGCCCCAGCGCAGACCCTCGTGTGTGGTTCCCGCGCCGCCGTGGTGGACGACGGCCGCGCAACGGGGAAACAGCCAGGAGTGCGGGGCGGTCTCAATGATGTGCACCGTGTCGGGTGTGCTGGTGGACTCGAGCGAGCCCCAGTTGGTGGCAAGGAGCCCGCGCATTCCGGCGCGCTGCAGCGCTTCGACCACGATTCCGGTCAGCCGGGACGAGTCGGCGCTCGGCATCGAGCCGAATCCGACATAGACGGGCGGCGGACCGCTGCCCAGAAACCGTTCCAGACCGGCGGGAGAGGCCCAGGAGGCTTTCGCGGCTTCGAACCAGTAGCCCGTGACCTTGTCGCGCCTATCCCAGTCCTCGGGGCGCGGCACGATGTGACGGCTGAAGGCGTGCAGGCGCAAAGGTGGTCGTCCCGCCGGATCGTAGCCATCGAACGGCTGCAGCAACCCGTCCGTGTCACCGTACCGGTGGCGGTGCCATCGCCTGAGCAGCGGGGTGTAGGACAGGTCGATCAGCGATCCGATCAGCCGGTGGCTGAGACGGTTGCCGATGGCGCCGAGGCTCGCCGCAGGGATCAGCGGAAAGGGAAATGCCGACGTCGCGACCATGCCGGGGAGGAGGAAAGACGCGACCGCCGGCACTCCGAGCTTCGCCGCGACGGTCGGCGCGACGCCCATCTTCTGGTGAAACACCAGGACGTCGGCATCCGTCTCGACGATCCGGTCGCAGGTCTCGTCAATCTGCCGCAGCGTCTCGGCCTTCATGGCCCGGAAGGCCCGGACCTTGCCGGAGAGGCTATCGAGCGCCTCGCGCACCACGGGTTCGCCGAGCATCGAGCGTACGTCCATCGAAATCGGAGCGGAAACAAGGCCCGAGTCCTCGATCAGCTCGTCGAAGCCCCGGCCCGTGGTCACGGTCACTTTGTGGCCGCGCGCCAGCAGTGTGGCGCCGAGCGCGACATAGGGCTGGACGTCGCCGCGTGAACCGAGCGTGAGCAGGTGAACGTGCACGCGGAGAACCTATCAGATTCCGACGCGGGTTCCGTGAACGATCATCGATGGTTGCGCGCGGGCGAGGGCGTAGTATGACTGCGGCGATTCTTCAGGCCGTTCCATCGAAAGCCGCCATGTCCGAAGCGTCCATACGCCCGCGTCCTTCCATTGCGGCGATCGGAGCCGGTATCGTTGCCGCCGTGGTCGGCTTCGGCAGTTCGTTTCCCGTCATCGTCCAGGCCCTGAAGGAGGTCGGGGCGAGCAGCGGCGAGGTCGCCTCCGGGCTGATGGCGCTTTCGCTCCTGATGGGGGTGTCGGCGATCATCCTCAGCGTGCGCACGCGGGTGCCGATCTCGATCGCGTGGTCGACCCCCGGCGCCGCGCTGCTGATCTCCACGGGTATGGTCGACGGCGGATTTCCGGCCGCCGTCGGCGCCTTCCTGCTAACCGGAGTCCTGATCATCGTGGCGGCCGTGGTGCGGCCGTTTCGCGAGATCGTCTCGTCGATACCCACGTCGCTCGCCAACGCCATGCTGGCGGGCATCGTCATGCAGCTTTGCCTCGCCCCGGTCGAGGCGATCGGCGTGGTGCCGCAATACGTCCTGCCAGTGATCGCGATCTGGGTGGTGATGCTGCGGTTTGCGCGGCTCTATGCGATGCCGGCTGCCGTCGCCGCGACGACGGCCATCATCGTTGCGACCACGGACCTGCCGGTTGCGTCGCCAGGCGAACTTCTGCCGCACCCGGTGTTCGTCATGCCGGTGTTCACCTGGGGTGCGGTCGTCTCGATCGCCATCCCGCTGTTCATCGTGACGATGGCGTCGCAGAACATCCCCGGCATCGCCGTGCTGCAGGCCTACGGCTACAAGCCTCACGTCCGCGAGACGTTCCTGACGACCGGCATCGGCACCGTGCTGGGCGCGCCGTTCGGCGGCCATGCGATCAACTACGCGGCGATCACGGCCGCCATATGCGCCGGTCCCGACGCCGATCCCGATCCGCACCGACGCTGGCTCGCAGCGCTTGCCTCGGGGATCTTCTATGTCTTCTTCGGCTTCGCCGCGACGTTTGCGACGGTCCTGATCGCGGCATCGCCGCCACTGTTGATCCAGGCGGTCGCGGGCCTTGCCCTGATGGGCGTGCTGGCAAGCTCGCTGCTCGGCGCGATGCAGGCTGCCGGCGACCGCGATGCCGCCGTCGTCACCTTCGTCGTGGCGGCGTCGGGCCTGAGCTTCTATGGGATCGGTGCGGCGTTCTGGGGGCTGATCGCGGGCGCCGCGATCCTGCTTCTGTCGCGTTGGCGCCGGGGCGCCGGCACCTCGTGAGCGCAGCACCGGCGTTTCGGGTGGGCGGGGCGGAGGAGCGCCTTATGTTGGCACCGACAGACCTTCCAGGATGACGACAGCAAGATGCCGCGACCCGATCCGAAACCCGTCGACAGCCTGACGCCGAAGAGGGCCCGCCGCATCGCGCTGGCCGCGCAGGGCTTCGCCGACCGCAGGCCGACCGCCGAGATCGCCGCGCGCCACATCGACAGGGTCTTCGACCGGGTCGGCCTCGTGCAGATCGACTCCGTCAACGTGCTGACGAGGTCGCACTACCTGCCGTTTTTCGCCAGGCTCGGCCCCTACCGTCGCGACCTGCTCGACCGCCAGGCCTACCGGCGCAAACGCTACTTCGAGTATTGGGGGCACGAGGCGTCCCTGATACCGATCCGGCTGCAGCCGGCGATGCGCTGGCGCATGGAGCGGGCGCGCAAGGGCGAGGGGATCTACAAGGGCCTGGCCCGGTTCGGGCGCGAACGCCGGGACTTCATCGAGGCCGCCCTGAAGGAGATAGAGGCGCACGGCCCGATGGGCGCGTCGGAGCTTTCGGGAAGCGGCAAGGGCGAGGGAGGCTGGTGGGGCTGGAGCGACGGCAAGGTCGCGATGGAGTGGCTGTTCTGGGCCGGCCTGGTGACGACGGCGACCCGCCGCAACTTCGAGCGCCTGTACGACCTGACCGAACGCGTGCTGCCGCCGGAGATCGTCGCCATGCCGACACCCGACGAGCACGAGGCGCACCGGACGCTGCTGCGCGTGGCAGCCGGTTCGCTCGGCATCGCCACCGAGCGCGACCTGCGAGACTACTTTCGCCTGCCGGCGTCCGGAACGGCGGACAGGATCGCGGAACTGGTCGAGGCGGGTGATCTGCTGCCCGTCGAGGTGAAGGGCTGGAAACAGCCGGCCTATCTTGCGCCCGATGCCCGCACGCCCAGAAAGGTGGAAGCCTGCGCACTCATGTCGCCTTTCGATTCACTCGTCTGGGAACGCGACCGGGCGGAACGGCTGTTCGGTTTCCGCTACAGGCTGGAAATCTACACCCCGGCGGAGAAGCGGGTGCACGGCTACTACGTGCTGCCGTTCCTGCTGGACCACGAACTGGCCGGCCGCGTCTGCCTGAAAGCTGACCGTGCTGCCGGTGTGCTTCGCGTCAACACCGCGCACGCCGAGGATGGGGTGGATCCCGATCGCGTTGCGGGCGCACTTGCCGGCGAACTGCAGCTGATGGCGCGGTGGCTCGAACTCGACGGCATCCGGGTGGACAAGACCGGCGATCTTGCCCCGGCTCTGGCCGCCGCCGTCGGGTGAGCCTCCCGCGGCGGCCTGCCGCGGCGAACGCCAGGTCACAGCCAGCTTCCATGCCGCGGACACGGTGAAGCCGCAACGGCTCGCCATGGACACTGCAGACACGCCGGTCACCGGCGTCGCACGAAGGTGTGAACCGCTGCGAGCGCTTTGTTGCCTGTGTGTTCGGGCTCGAATGCCTATGTTCTGCCCAACACAGGAGGATCTCCATGCTCACCAGACGCCAGTTCGCCGGTGTGTCCCTGGGGGCGGTCGTGTCGCTGGGCGCACTCTCCAGTCTGACCGGTGTCCGTACCGCCAACGCCGCGTTTCCCTATTCGAAGACCGATGCCGAGTGGCGGAAGCTGCTGACGCCGGCGCAGTATCGCGTACTGCGCGAGGAAGGCACCGAGCGCGCCGGTTCGAGCCCGCTGGACCACGAAAAGCGCGCAGGCACGTTCCATTGCGCCGGCTGCGACCAGGCTTTGTTCGCCTCGAAGACCAAGTACGACAGCGGCACCGGTTGGCCGAGCTTCTACGCGCCTTTGCCAGGTGCGGTGGGTACCAAGCCCGATCCCGGGATATTCGGAACCCGCACGGAGGTTCACTGCAGCAACTGTGGCGGTCATCTGGGCCATGTCTTCGACGACGGACCCGCACCGACCGGCAAGCGCTACTGCATGAACGGCATTGCGATGACGTTCCAGGCGGCCTGATCGCCGAACATTCCGCCAGGCGGCGGACCGAAGAGGACCCGACATGATCAAACGCCGCACACTCGTGAAGAGCCTGCTCGCTGCCGCGATCCTGAGCGTCACGGTGCCGGTCGGCTACGTGCCGGCCGCCAGGGCTGCCGAGGCGACCGCGGTGTTCGCGGGTGGATGCTTCTGGTGCATGGAGGCGCCCTTCGACAAGATCCCCGGGGTGATCTCCACCACGTCCGGATATGCCGGCGGCAGGGTCGCCAATCCAACCTACCGGCAGGTTTCGGCCGGCGGCACCGGGCATCTCGAGGTCGTGAAGGTGGTCTACGACCCGAACCGGGTCTCCTACGAGAAGCTGCTCGATACCTTCTGGCACAATGTCGACCCGTTCGACGGCGGCGGCCAGTTCTGTGATCGGGGCAGCCAGTACCTCAGCGCGATCTTCGCCTCCGGAGACCAGAAGAGGGCCGCGCAGGCGTCCAAGGAGGCGCTCGAGCAGAAGTTCGGCCGCAGCATCGCGACACAAGTGCGCGGCGCGGCGACTTTCTACCCGGCCGAGGACTATCATCAGAACTACTATCGGACGAATGCCGTGAAGTACCGCTTCTACCGGAGCCGCTGTGGACGCGATGCCCGGCTCAAGGCGGTTTGGGGCTAGCCGGATCCACCAGCGGTCCAGTCGCAGTTCAACGCCACTGACGGACCGTCGTGGCGGCGCATTTTCGTCGCCATTCTGTCCGCCGCATCGAGACAACGAGGTGCCTCCACCCGAGATCTGCCCTATATGGGGCGGGTATGAGGACGCCCGGAGTTCTGGAGGAAACGATGACACGACCAGTCGCGGCAAACCTGGTTGCCCTGGTGGCATTCGCGCTGCTTGCCTTTCCGGTCACCGCATTTGCTGCGGACGGACAGCACAAGTTGGCGCTCCAGATCAGCGACGAGGATCCGCAGAAGATGACGGCGGTCCTGAACGTCGCCGCCAACGTGTCGCGCTACTACTCGGAAATCGGCGAGGAAGTGCAGATCAAGATCGTCGCCTTCAATGCCGGCCTCACCATGCTGCGCGAGGACATTTCCCCGGTCCGCGATCGGCTCACCAGCTTCGAGCAGAGCATGCCGAATGTCGAGTTCCTGGCCTGCGACAACACAATCCAGGCGATCGCGCGAAAGGACGGCAAGGCGCCTCCGATCGTCGAGATGGCCGAAATCGTAACCGCCGGCGTCGTGACGCTGATCGAACTGGACGAGGCCGGCTGGACGATCGTCCGGCCGTAGCGAACGCCGTCGGCGAAGGTCACTCCTCGACGATGACGGAGCGGTTGGGCGCGAGCCGCACAGTGCGGTGCGTGCCGAGATACTCTTCGACCACCTCCCAGACGGGCGGTCCTTCGACATCTTCGTTCACCGAGGCCCACCCGGCGACCACGTAGGTCCCGTCGGGCTCGATCGCTTCGCCGGTCTTCAGCAGGGTCATGTCGGATATCCGGCTGCCGATCTTCTCGGTTATGTCGATCCGGTAACCCATGCCGCCCACCCGGACCATGTCGCCGCCCTGCTGGTAGTACGGATCCGGGTTGAACAGATTGTCGGCGACGTCCTCGAGGATGTCCTTGAGCAGGGCGCCGGTCATCTGCGAGCGGTAGGCCTCGGGATAGGTCATGGCGCAGGCGGCGTGCAGGTCCTCCACCGTGATCGTCTGACCCGGCAACAGCGCCGTTCCCCATCGGAATCCCGGCGACAGGGAGATATCGGCCTCGCGAACCTCCATCAACGCGTCGCAGATCAGGTCGTCCCACGTCCCGTTGAAGTTGCCCCGCCGGTAGAGGAGCGTGTCTGTGACGCCGAGTTCTCTGGCCAGTTCCTCGGAAAATGGTGCGCGCACCGACTCGATCAGCGCAGCCATGTCGGGATCCGGTGAAATGACGTCGGAGAACACCGGGATCAGCCGATACCTGAAGTCGCGCACGGAGCCGCCGGAAACGTCGAGGTCGAGGCGCGACACGAACTTGCCGTTCGATCCGCTTGCAATCAGCAGCGTGTCGCCGACCCTGACCGGCTCCGGCAGCGCATCGTGCGTATGGCCGGTCAGAATCACGTCGATGCCCGGAATGCGCCCGGCGAGCTTGCGGTCGACGTCGAAGCCGTTGTGCGACAGCAGCACCACCACATCGGCGCCCCCGGCCCGGGCCTCCTCGACATGGCGGGCGATTTCCTCCTCGCGGATGCCGAAGGACCAGTTGGGAATCAGCCACCGGGGATTGGCTATCGGCGTATAGGGAAAGGCCTGGCCTATCACGGCGATGCCGACGCCGCCGCGTTCGAACATGCGCATACCTTCGAATGCGGGTTCTTCCCACTCGTTGTCGAAGATGTTGGAGCCGAGGAACGGGTAGGGCAGGGATTCGACCAGTTCTGTGACGCGGTCGGTCCCGTATGTGAATTCCCAGTGGCCGGTCATGGCGTCGGGGCCAAGCGCGTTCATGGCCTGTACCATGTCGTCGCCGAGGGTCCGCAACGCGGTGTAGCTGCCCTGCCATGTGTCGCCGCCGTCCAGCAGCAGCGTTGCGTCCGGCCGCTCCGCCCGGATCCTGTTGACGATCGTGGCGATGCGGTCGATGCCGCCCATGCGGCCGTATTCGCGGGCGAGCGCGGTGAAATCCACCGAGGTCAGCGCGTAGGCCGCCGGCGACCCCGGCGCGATATTGTAGAGCTTCAGAAAGTCCGCTCCCGTGACGTGCGGGGGCACACCGGCCATGTCGCCGACGCCGATATTGACGGAGGGCTCGCGGAAATACACCGGGACGAGCTGCGCGTGGATGTCGGTCAGGTGCAGCAGCGTCACGTTGCCGAACGGCGACAGGCCGAGGAGGTCTTCCTCGGTCAGCCCCTGCTGGGCGGCGAGGCGGGACAGCGGCAGTCCCGAGCCCGTGCCGAGGATCGCGGCGGCGGCGACCGATGCCTGCAGGAACTCACGCCGTGACGTCATGCAAACTGGTCCCGATGTCAGCCCACGCCGGCCCCCTGCGCCCGTCCCGGCAGCGCGGCGGTTCGTGCGGCCGCCGCGCCTGGGCGCCGCCTATTGGCGAACCGCCGGGGTTTCGACGGAGAGGCCCGTGCCGCGCCAGGTGACGTAGGTTTCCAGGGCCATCGCCTCGTCGCCGAGCGGCTCGAACGGCACGGCGCGCGTGTCGCGGACGCAGCCCTTGAACCTGTTCTGGACGGAGACGAGATCGGCCTGCTTGAGGCGGTAGGTCGGGAAACCGTTGACCTGTCCCTGACTGAGATGGTCGGCCCGTATGTGCCGGCCGTTGTGTTGTTCGTGGCAGGAGGCGCAGGACAGGTCCAACTGGCCGAAGCGCGTGTAGTAGATCTCCTTGCCCTGCTCCCACCACTTCCGCATCTCGCCCTCGGTCAGGTCGAGCCCGACGGGCATTCCGAGCGACTGATGCTTGACGAAGGCGACCAGCGCCTTCTGGTCGGCGGCGTCGAAAGCATAGGGTTCCGCACCCATCTGCTCGACGCGGCAGTCGTTTATCTGGAGGTCCATGTTGTAGGGCTTGCCCGCCTTGGCGTTCCATTTCGGCATGCTGGCACCGACGCCCTTCATGCTTTCGGCGGCATCGCCATGACATGAGGCGCAGGACTTTCCGGCCGTGCCTTCGACCGTGTTCCAGATCTCCTCGCCGCGCTCGACATAGAGCATCGCCGGATTGACGAACGTATCGGTCTCCAGCGCGCGGGTTTCAGGCGTGCGGTAGTGCCAGCCCGAGATCACCGTGTCGAACGGATGCCCTTCCGGGGCGGGTGCCTGGGTGATCATCTCCTGACCGTCGATCTCCAGGGTCTCCTCCAGGGCCGGCTCCGCGGATGCGGCGATGGCCCCGGCCAGGGCCAGGCCGGCAACGCCCGTTGCTATGGTTCTGATATTCAAGACGTCTCCTCCCAAGGCGCGACGCTGTCGCTGCGACGAACGATTTGCGTCAGTTCACTTCTATCGCCTGCTCCTCGGAGTAGACCGAGCCGTCATCGTCGACCCACGTGAACCTGATGGTTCCGCTCTCGGGCACACGCATGGTGAACTCGAAATACGGATTGGCCGAAATCGCGGGTTCGATCTCCGCCTCGAACACCTTGCTGCCGTTGAACTCGGCAGTGAACATGTTGATGATCTGCCGGGGGATCGGATTGCCGTCGCTGTCCTTGCGCTGGCCCGATTCCATGGTGTGGTTGATCAGCGTCTTGATCGTGATCACCTCGCCCTTCGCGGCCGTCTTCGGGACTTTCACCCGGGGTTTGGACTCTGCCATCTGATCGCCTCCTCAGCCGCCGCAACCGCCGATGGTCACCTTGACCTCGTGCTTGTCCATGAAAACCGAGCCGTCCTTCATCCTCGCCACCGCCATGACGTTCTGCGTCTTGGCGAGCCGCATGCGCGTCGCGGCTTCCGCCGACCCGCTCATCGGAGTGAACCTGAAGGTCGCGACGTCCGGGTTCGGATTTTCCTCGGCGACGAGCATCACCGCCTCGACATAGTCGTCATCGGTCATCGGGCTTTCGACGGATACCGAAACGGGGACGGTATTGCCGTTTTCCGCGATTTCCGGCGCAGTCAGGGTAATGCGCCCGCTCTGCGGCTCCTTGCCGCCTGTGAACTCCATGATCAGCGCCTGGGCGTCCGCGGCCGCCGCCAGGGCCGGCATCGGCTGCAAGCCGACTGTTGCAAGGGCCAGTGCCCCTCCGCCCAGAACCAGTGTCTCTCGCCTCGTCAGGCTCATTTCAATTCTCCTCGTAGGTGATCAAGCCCTGGTCGGTGCGTTGGCGACCTTCGGCGTTCGCGCCGGGAGCTTCTTCGTGGCCTGATCTAGTGCCTATTCCTTCAGCGTCGACAGGTAGGCGACGACGTCCTCGACCTGCTCGGCGGACAGGATCGTCTTGCCCTTGTACGCCTCGGCGATCCGCTGGCCCTCGATGATACGGTAGAATGCCGGCATCACGGTCTGGTCGCCGAAGATCTCCTTCGGATTGACCACGATTGCGCGCAGCATCTCGGGCTCGTAGCGGTCCGCGACGCCGTCCAGCGGGGGGCCGACTTCGCCATGGAAAAGCTCGGCCTGATCGGCGTTGGCGTGGCAGGCCAGGCAGTTGCCCAGCTTGCGGTCGGCGAAGATGACGCGTCCCTTCGCCGGATCACCCGGCTCGCCCGTCAGGGGCGTCCGGACGGTCATGTCCTCGAAGACAACGGCGGT
This sequence comes from Microbaculum marinum, assembly GCF_037855135.1. NCBI lineage: Bacteria > Pseudomonadati > Pseudomonadota > Alphaproteobacteria > Hyphomicrobiales > Tepidamorphaceae > Microbaculum > Microbaculum marinum. The sequence continues at coordinate 310,048 of NZ_JAZHOF010000006.1, read as the reverse complement.
CGGCTTCACTACTTCCGCCGACGCGATCGATACGCCGAACAGTAGCCCCACGACCGCCAGACACCCGATTCGCGGTGGCATGGCGTTCCTTCCCCTCGTAGTTTCCGCTTGCAGCGGCTTGCCGTCTACCGCAGCCCGCGGCGATCCGGTAGGCGAATTCCTATTTTGACCCGGTTCGCCGGCCGCATACAAATTCCGTTGTTTGAATATTACCCTTGGCACCCCGAACTATTCCGCATTCGGTCCGATGATGCCGTCTTCGCGCAGGCGCCGGGCATGGTAGTTCTGGAAGTGCTCGTCTCCCTCGTAGCCCTTCTCGGCGACCCACTCGTACATGTGCAGCGAGGTATGCCTGCCGAAGGCGCCCGGCATCACCGAGACGGCGGCCTGGCCGACGCTTTCGCCCGCGTTGGCCTCTTCGGGCAGGAAGATCACCGTAGGCGTGAAGATCACGCCCCATTTCCGAGCGGCCTGCTTCTCGGTCAGCACCTCGCCGTCCAGGTCCGTCACCTCCGCGGCGCCGTGGAGGTCGTACTGGACCACCTCGTAGTGCTGCTTGATGTAGTCGCGCACCTGCGGATCGGAGAAGACCTCCTCGTGCACCTTGGCGCAGTAGATGCAGCCGCGCTGTTCGAAGATGATGGCGAGCCGCTTGCCCTGCGACCTCGCGGATTCGAGATCCTCTGCGACGTCCTTGAAGGTCAGCGAGAACCAGTCCTCCTTGTGGAGACCGTCATCGCCGATTTCCGAGGCGGCCGCCGGCAATGCCAGCAGCAGGCCTGCGGCCAGGAGGCCCGCAATCACACGTACTGCCGGCCCGCCGGCGACGCCGAGGTCTCGCGCAACTCCCATTCCGGTCTCCTCCATACGGCCCATGTCAGGGCTGGAACCACAAATAAGGCAGTACCGTGCAAAGGACAGCCAGGGCAAATGCCGGCGCAGTCGCGGAGTGCGCCGGCGGCAGGTCCCCGGGCCCGACTGTCGCAAATCCGGTCCGATGTGCTACAAGGCTCGATGACAGTGTCCCTCCGGGGGCCTCGCCGCGACATGAGGGAGACGCATGAAGAGACTGGCCCTGTGCATCGCCCTCGCCGCCGGTCTGGCCTCGCCGTCGGCAGCCCAGGACAGCGACGCCGTCTACACGGTGAAGCTGTTGTCGCTCGACGCCGCGCTGACCGCCGCCCAAGCGGCGATGCAATCCTGCCGGGACGAGGGCTACCAGACCGCGATTGCGGTGGTCGACCGGTCGGGCGTCACCCAGGTCGTCCTGCGAGACCGGTTTGCCGGTCCGCATACCCCCGAGACGGCGCGCCGCAAGGCGTGGACCGCGGTCAGCTTCCGGACGGACACGATCTCGCTCGGCGAACAGACCGAAGCCGGCGCTGCCTGGGCGGTGCGGGGGATAGACGACGTCCTGCCGCTCGGCGGTGGGGTCCTGATCGAGGCGGGAGACGGCAGCCTGCTGGGCGCGATCGGCGTTTCCGGTGCGTCGGGCGGTGCGGCGGACGCCGCCTGCGCCGAGGCCGGCCTGGCGGCGATCGAGTTCGACATCGCCTTCTGAGGCGTCAGACCGCGTCGAAATCCAGCACCAGCCGCTTCGTCGTCGGCCTCGACTGGCAGGCAAGCGTGAAGCCTTCCTCGATCTCCCAGGGCTGCAGAGAGTAGTTGACGGCCATTTCCGCTTCGCCCTCGACGATCTTGCACCGGCAGGTGCAGCACATGCCGCCCTTGCAGGAATAGGGCAGGTCGAGACCCGCCGCCAGTCCGGCGTCGATGACGCTCATCTGCGGATCGGTGATGTCGAACGCCAGCCGGCGGCCGTCGAGAATGGTCTCGACATGCGCCCCCTCCGTCGCCGCGGCTCTGGCCGCGGGCGAGGGCGGGGTGCGCGGCGCCTGGCCGTCGGCCGGCACGAAGCGCTCGGCCAGGATCGACTTCTCGTCGACGCCGAGGTCGACGAGTGTCCTGGAGACGGTATCGATCATCTCGCCCGGACCGCAGATCATCACCGCGTCCGCACCCGCCGGATCGATCAGCCCGCGCGCCGCGAGTTCTTTCAGGCGCGCTTCGTCGATGCGCCCATTGAGCAGCTCGACATCCTGCGCCTCCCGGCTCAGCAGGGTGATCAGGGTGAAGCGGTCGAGATATGCGTCCTTGAGGTCCTCGAGCTCCTCGAGGAACATGATCGAATCCGACGTCCGGTTGCCGTAGACGAGCGTCACCCGGCTGTGAGGCTCGTGGGAGAGAACGGCCGCTGCGATCGACAGCATCGGAGTGATGCCGGAGCCTGCCGCGATCAGCAGGTAATCGTGCGTGCCGCCGATCTCGACGCCGAAGCGACCTTCCGGCTCCATCACCTCTATGACGTCGCCGGGCTTCAGATGCGTGTTCGCGAAGGTCGAGAAGCGCCCGCCCTCCAGCACCTTGACGCCGACGCGTATGCAGTCCTCGCCCGGCAGCGAGCAGATCGAATAGGTGCGGCGCACGTCCTCGCCGTCGATTCTTGTGCGCAGCGTCACGTACTGGCCGGGACGGAACTTGAACGCGCCGTTGACATCCTTCGGCAGCTCGAAGGAGATCGCCACCGCGTCCGTCGTCTGGCGGTCGACCGCGCGAACGTTCAGGGGATGGAAGTCGAAGCGCATGGTTCAGCTCATATGCATTTGAAGTAGTCGAAGGGCTCGGAGCAGGAGGTGCAGCGGTAGAGAGCCTTGCAGGCCGTCGAGCCGAACTCGGAGATCTTCTCTGTCTCGGTCGAGCCGCAATGCGGGCAGGCGACGACGGTCTCCCCGAACAGGGCGCGCACGGAATTCGACGCCTGGGCCGGCGGCGCGATGCCGAAATCGCGGAGTTTCTCGCGACCTTCTTCGGTGATCCAGTCGGTGGTCCAGGCCGGCGACAGCACCCGCTCGATGCGCGGTTCGAAGCCTGCTTCGCGCAGCGCGACCTCGATCGCCATCTCGATCGCCAGCGTCGCCGGGCATCCCGAATAGGTCGGAGAGACCCTGGCGATGGCGACGTCGTCCTCGATCTCAACGGAGCGAAGCATGCCGAGATCGGCGACGGTGACGCAGGGCACCTCCGGATCCGGCACGGCTGCGGCGGCGTTCCACGCCCGCTTCTGCTCAGTCGCTCTGTCGAAGGAGGCGACGCCCATCACATCACCAGTTCAGGCCCGGGTAGGTTCTCTGCATGTACTGTAGTTCGGCCAGAAGGTGTCCGAGATCTTCGCCATGCAGGCCGTCGCGGCCGCCGCGCTGGGGGTAGGCGATCTGCGGCTGCTTCAGGTTCGCCTCCGAGAAGACCATTTCGATGGTGCGGTCCCAGTCCGGGCGCAGTGCGGCGGGATCGGGCGCGATGCCCGCCGCCGCGAGGGCATCGGTAACCGCATCGGTGCCGAACATCTCGTCGACGTAATGGCCGAGTTCCTCGACGGCGTCCTTCATGCGCCGGGCGCTCCCCTGCGTCCCGTCGCCCATGCGGATGACCCACTGACCGGCGTGGCGGATGTGATACGCCATCTCCTTGACAGCCTTGCCGGCGATTCCGGCCAGCGTCTCGTCCTTCGAGCCGCACGTCGCGCGCCAGTAGGGCTCCATGAACGCGGCGAAATAGAGCTGGCGCAGCATCGTGTGCGCGAAGTCGCCGTTCGGCCGCTCGACGAGCAGCAGGTTCCGGTACTGCCGGTCGTTGCGCAGGTAGGCGAGATCGTCCTCGGTCCGGCCGTTGCCTTCCACTTCCCCGGCATAGGTGTAGAGGGAGCGTGCCTGACCGATGAGGTCGAGCCCCATGTTCGGGAGCGCGAGATCCTCCTCCAGCATCGGAGCGTGGCCGCACCACTCGCTCACGCGGTGGCCGAGGATCAGGCAGTCGTCGCCGAGCCGCAGCAGCAGCTCGAACAGGGCCTCGCGGAGCTCCGGAGAATGGCCGGCCATCACATGTTCCCCACTTCCTCGGGGATCTCGTAGAATGTCGGGTGCCGGTAGATCTTCGAAGCCGTCGGCTCGAAGTTCTCGTCCTTGTGCAGCGGGTCCGAAGCGGTAATCGCGTCGGAGCGCACCACCCAGATCGACGTGCCTTCGCCGCGGCGGGTATAGACGTCGCGAGCCGCCTGCAGGGCAAGCACCTCGTCGGCGGCGTGGACCGAGCCGCAATGGCGGTGGGCCAGTCCGTTGCGGGGCCGTATGAAGACCTCCCAGAGCGGGGTTTGGGCTGTCATCGGTATCTCCTTCGATAGCCCGCCGTAACGACGGGCCTGACGTTTCTCTCCGCCCACTCCCGCGAAAGCGGAAGTTCGTCGCGGGTAGCTCCGGCCTTGCGTTGCCGCGACTGGATCCCCGCTCTCGCGGGGATGAGCGGCGGACAGGAAGCCTACTCTGCCGCCACCCGGGCCGCTTCCATCCGGTCGCGGCGCTTCTCGGCGTGGGCCAGCGCCGCCTCGCGCACCCAGGCGCCGTCGTCCCAGGCCTTCTTCCGGTCGGCGATCCGGTCGCGATTCATCCTGCCGCCGCCCTTCACGACCCGCCAGAATTCGTCCCAGTCGATCTCGCCGTGGTCGTAGTGTCCCGTTTCCTTGTTCCATCTGCAGTCCGGATCGGGAACCTTGAGGCCGAGGAACTCCGCCTGGGGCACGGTCGCGTCGATGAACTGCTGGCGGAGCTCGTCGTTGGTGAAGCGCTTGATCTTCCAGGCCATCGACTGCTCACTGTGGGCGCTGTCCTTGTCTGAGGGGCCGAACATCATCAGCGCCGGCCACCACCAGCGGTCGAGCGAATCCTGCGCCATCTGCTTCTGCTCCGGCGAGCCTTTCGCAAGCGTCATGACGATCTCGTAGCCCTGGCGCTGGTGGAAGCTCTCCTCCTTGCAGACACGGATCATCGCCCGCGCGTATGGCCCGTAGGAGCAGCGGCAAAGCGGGATCTGGTTCATGATCGCGGCGCCGTCGACCAGCCAGCCGATCGTGCCGATGTCCGCCCAGGACGGCGTCGGGTAATTGAAGATGGAGGAGTACTTCGCCTTGCCGGACAGCAGTTCCTCGGTCATCTGCTCGCGGCTGACGCCGAGCGTTTCGGCGGCGGCATAGAGATAGAGACCGTGGCCGCCCTCGTCCTGCACCTTGGCGAGCAGCGCGGCCTTGCGGCGCAGCGTCGGCGCGCGCGTGATCCAGTTGCCTTCGGGCAGCATACCGACGATCTCGGAATGGGCATGCTGGCCGATCTGGCGCACCAGCGTCTTGCGGTAGCCCCCGGGCATGGGATCGTTGGGCTCGATCTTCTCCTCGGCGTCGATGCGCTTCTGGAAAGCCTCGAGAAATGCTTCGTCTTCCTGCGTGGCGCCGTCGGCGCCGATCAGGCCCTGAGAATACATGATGGTCTCCTCCAAGACTCGCAGATATAATATGTTACGAGATTCTCAAAATCAACACCAAATCGGTAACAAAAGAGGAGCTGCGAGATGGGATCCGACGCGTCGCGGGGAGGGAACGACTTCGGGGTCAGGGAGGGCCAGCAACTGCTGGCGGACGTCTTCGCCCCTTGGGTTCAGGAACTGGGGCTGAAGGTGGCGTCGGTCGGTGCTTCCGTCTCGACCTTCACCATGCCCGGCGGCGCTCGCTTCGTACGGTCAGGCGGAGCAGGCGGCGGCGTCATCTGCGGCCAGGCGGTCTCAGCCGCCGCCGATACGGCCTCGGTTGTCGCCCTGTCCGGCCTGAACGGCCGTTTCCGGGCCTGCACGACCGTCGACCAGACGGTGCATTTCATGCGGCCCTTGCCTGACGGCGAGGTCGAGATCCGTGTGGAGGCCCTGTCGAACGGGCGGCGCATGGCCGTCACCCGCGTGGAGTTCCGTCCGGCCGGAAGCGACAAGGTCGGTGCTGCGGCGACCTGCGCGTTCGCCTATCTGGAAGATTGACCCGCCGCCGTCAGATGCCTCCTCCGAACCGCTGCGCCAGCATCGCGCCGGGTTTCGGCAGCGGTGCATCCGGGCGCCCGTCGCATTGGTCGAGCCAGCGCTCGCTGGGCTCCAGGAGCCGCCGGTAAAGCCGCTTGACCAGAGAGCGCGCGTCCTCGCCCGGCCAGTCGCGAGGGCGCAGCCGGTTCGGCAGGGCGGCGTCGCGCAACACCACCCGCCGCCAATCGTGGATCAGCAAGGTGCGGGCGACCACGGCATCGAGCGGCGACAGCGTGCTGCCTCTGGCAAGCGCCGCGTCGAGCGATCCGAAGTCGGCCAGGATCGACGTGTAGCCCTGGGCGACATCGGGGTCGGAAACGAACCCGGTCACCCAGTCCGGGACCGCGTCTGCGGCCGCTGCGAGCACGAACATGTCCTTGGGTATGGCGGCTGCGTCGGCGACCCTGCCGGGGCGGATGTAGGTGCCGTTGCCGATCCTGACGAAGCCGGCGCCGGCCATCGTCGCGGTGCGCGCATCCCGTTCGCCTGCCGGCTCCTCGGGCGCGATCGCGACTTCCAGCGAGCCGTCCCAGCCGGGCGGACCGGCGGCGTAGAAGCGGTCTCCCGCCGCAATCGAGGTCGCCGCGCTCTCCCGCGACAGGCGGTAGTAGCTGCGGCGCCCATGGCGTAGCCGAACCACCCAGCCATCCTTGGCGAGGCGCGACATCGCGGCGCGCAGTGCGCCGGGTGCGACACCCATGCGGGTCGTCAGGTCCTGCAGCGCCGCCATGCCGATCATCCCGCCGCGCGGGATCACCGCGTCGCCGAAGACCGTGATGACCACCGACCACACGCGCAGGCGCTTGGCTGCGTTCAACTGCGCGATCAGAGCGCCGAGCGCGGCCGTGGCCGAATCGTTGCCCCCTTGCATCGCGCCATATGGGACGGATGGCGCGGGCAAGGCAAGATTGCCGAGGCTCCGGGGGTCAGTCGAGCGAACGCACCCCGTTGACGAGCAGGTTCGTCGCCAGTTCGGCATACTCCTCGCGGCTGACCGGACCGCGGTCGCGGAACCACATGAACAGCCAGTTGAGCATGCCGAACAGCGACATGGTCACCGGCTTGAGGAGCGGCTTGCCCTCGAACAGCGCGGGATTGAGCTCGCGGATCGCGTCGGAAAACAGCAAGACGAGCTGGCGCTCCAGTTCGCGCAGGCGCGACTGGTAGTCCTCCGGCAGCGCCGACATGGCGTTGATCTGCACCTTGTGCTCGGCATCGGCGTCCTTGTAGGCGTCGAGCAGGGCGCCGACCAGCGCTCGTACCCTGACGTCGGGCGGGCCGTCGCCGGGATCGGCCGCCTCGACCGCCTCGATCAGGTCGTTGAGGTGGCTCTCGATGATGTCGAGAAGCAGCGCTTCCTTGCTGTCGTAGTAGTGGTAGATAAGCGCCTTGGAGACGCCGCAGGCCCTGGCAAGGGCGCTCATCGAGGCGCCGTGATAGCCGGACTCCGCGAAGGTGCGCGCTGCGACGCGCATGATTTCGGCGCGTTTTTCGTCGTGGTCCTTGGCGCGGGTGCGGGCCAACGTCCGATCAGCCCTTCGGCCGGTTGTCGACGACGCGGACTGCCTTGCCCTGGCTGCGCGCCACGCCGCCGGGATCGGTGACGTCGACATCGACGGAAACGCCGACGACCGACTTGACGCGGTGGACGAGGTCGCGGGCGCTCGCCGCTTTCGCCTCGGCCGTGGCCGCCGCAGGCAGCGCCTCGACGTGAACGGTCAGGCAGTCCATGCGGCCGGCCCGGGTCAGCTCGATCTGGAAATGCGGGCTGAGGCCGTCGACCTTCAGGATCTGCTCCTCGATCTGCGTCGGAAACACGTTGACGCCGCGCAGGATGATCATGTCGTCGGACCGCCCGGTGATCTTTTCCATCCGCCGCATCGATCGCGCCGTGCCCGGCAGCAGGCGGGTCAGGTCGCGCGTGCGATACCGGACGATCGGCAGCGCTTCCTTGGTCAGCGTCGTGAAGACCAGTTCGCCCTGCTCACCCTCGGCAACCGGCTCGCCCGTCTCCGGGTCGATCACTTCCGGGTAGAAGTGGTCCTCCCAGACGTGCAGGCCGTCCTTGGTTTCCACGCACTCGTTGGCGACGCCGGGGCCCATGACCTCCGACAGGCCGTAGATGTCGACGGCGTGCATGTCGAATGCCTGCTCGACCTCCTCGCGCATCGCATTGGTCCACGGCTCGGCGCCGAATATGCCTACCTCGAGCGGGCTCTTGCGGGGATCGAGGCCCATCGCCCGGTAGACGTCGAGGATCGCCAGCATGTAGGAGGGCGTCACCATGATGGTGGTCGGCCGGAAGTCCTCGATCAGCGTGATCTGCCGTTCGGTCATGCCGCCGGAGACCGGCACCACCGTGCAGCCGAGCTTCTCGGCTCCGTAGTGCGCGCCCAGTCCTCCCGTGAACAGGCCGTAGCCGTAGGCGATGTGGACGATGTCGCCGGGCCGCGTGCCCGAGGCGCGCATCGACCGGGCGACCAGGCTCGCCCAGTTGTCGACGTCCTGCGCCGTGTAGCCGACGACGGTCGGCTTGCCCGTGGTCCCGGACGAGGCGTGGATGCGGACGACCTTCTCGCGCGGCACGGCGAACATGCCGAAGGGATAGTTGTCGCGGAGGTCGGATTTGGTGGTGAACGGGAACCTCGACAGGTCCGCCAGGCTCTTCAGGTCGTCAGGATGTGCGCCGGCCTTGTCGAAGGACGCCCTGTAGAACGGCACGTTCTCGTAGGCGTGCCGCAGCGACCACTTCATCCGGTCGAGCTGCAGGGCGGCGATCTCGTCACGGGAGGCAATCTCGATCGGGTCCAGGTCCGAGCGTTTCGGTGTGAGGTCCCTCATGGTCGTTTCCTGCCAGACTTGTTCTCTTGAATCGGTCTCAATCCGGAATGTGCGTGCCCTTGATGGCGCGCGAGTTGCCACGGAACTCCGCGATCAGGGTGCCGTTCTGGTCGGTCACCCGGGCATCGTAGATGCCGGAGCGCCCGAACCGCGCCACTTCCCGCGCCACCGCCGTCAGCCGGTCGCCGAGCTTGCCGGGCGCCACGAAGGTGATCGAGTTGTGCTGGGCGACGACGATGTTGTTGTAGGAGTTGCAGGCGAATGCGAAGGCGGAATCCGCCAGCGTGAAGATGAAGCCGCCGTGGCAGATGTCGTGACCGTTGGTGTGCCGCTGCTCCACGGTCATCGACAGTGTCGCGGTACCCGGCCCGACGTGGTCGAGCGACATGCCGAGGCCGCGCGATGCATCGTCGTTTTGCCACATCGCCTCGGCGCAGGCCCGGGCGAGCTCGTCTGGCGTCATCTGCGAAGCGGACCTTGTCATCGCCGCCGCGCTCACGTGCGGCCGGTGAAGTTGGGGGCGCGCTTTTCGAGGAAGGCGCGAACGCCTTCCGCGTAGTCGGGCGTCCGGCCCGCGCGCCGCTGCAGGTCGCGCTCGAGGTCGAGGTGCCGGTCGAGCGTGTTGGTCGGAGCGGCCTGGATGGCCTCCTTCATCAGGGCGTAGCCGGCGGTCGGGCCTTTGGCGAAGGTCTCCGCCAGCGTCGTCGCTTCGTCCATCAGCCGGTCGTCGGGAACGGCCTTCCAGATCAGGCCCCATGCCTCCGCCTGCGCCGCCGTCAGCGGCTGCGCCGTCAATGCGAGCCCCTTGGCGCGCGCCTCGCCGAGCAGCCGGGTGAGCTGCCACGTGCCGCCTGCGTCGGGGACGAGGCCGAGCCTGGCGAAGGCCTGGATGAACTTCGCCGACTCGGCCGCAAGGACGATGTCGCAGGCAAGCGCGATGTTGACGCCCGCGCCCGCCGCGACGCCGTTGACGGCGCAGACGACCGGCTTGCGCAGCGCCCGGATCTGCCGGATCAGCGGGTTGTAGAAGGTCTCGATCGTCACGCCGAGGTCGGGCGGCCCGTCCATCGCCGAGGGGTCGCGGTCGCCGAGGTCCTGGCCCGCGCAGAAGCCCCGCCCGGCGCCGGTCAGCAGCACCGCGCGACAGCTGTCGTCGGCGGCGATGCCGTCGAGCGCGGCGCGCAGTTCCAGATGCATTCCATCATTGAAGGAATTGAGCTTTTCCGGGCGATTGAGCGTCACGACCGCTAAGCCGCCGCGATCCTCCACTAGTATCGTTCCACCCACTGTGCGCTCCTCCCAGAGGCATCGGACCCTGAGGGCCCGTCACTGTCACATCCCGCCTCGCCCGGCGGCCTGAACATTGACACTTGTTGCATGTGAAACGATCATGCGCGTGCCGGAAAGACACTTGCATAAACCGACCGGTCGGTCAATAATGCGTGCAATCGCAAGGCCAACAAACGTGTCTTGCCGGTATCACCGTGACCCGATTCTGCGGCTGTGACTTTGGGTTGTCCATGGCGCGGCCGGACGCCGGATCGGAGGTGATGGGGACGAGCGCCGAGCGACCGTGCATCGAGCGGTATGAAACCGCCGAACGGGTTCAACTGGGAGGAACTTGCATGAAAGCCTTGAGCAAAATTGCCGCTGCGAGCGTATTTGCGGCGACCACCGCGATCGGAGCCATGTCGGCAACGGCCGCCGACACGACGCTGACGATCTCGAGCTGGGGTCCGCCGACCCACGGCATCAATTCCAAGATGTGGCCGAAATTCACCGAGATGGTCGAGCAGGCCACCGACGGCCGCGTCACCACCGACCTGAAGCTGAACCTGGCGCCGCCGCCGGCCCAGTTCGACATGATCCAGGATGGCGCAGCCGACCTCTCGATCATCTTCCACGGCTATCAGCCCGGCCGCTTCACCGCCCAGAAGCTGATCGAACTGCCGGGCTACGAGGGCAGCGCGGAAGCTGCGTCCGTCGCCGACTGGCGGGCCTACGAAAAGTACCTCCAGCAGGCCGACGAGCATCGCGGCGTGAAATTGATCGCGCTGCATACGCATGGGCCTGCACAGGTCTACACGATCAATCCGGTCGAGAGCCTCGACCAGATCAACGGTCTGAAGCTGCGTGTGCCTGGCGGCGTCGGCAGCGACGTCGGCACGGCGCTCGGCGCGACGGGCATCCAGGTGCCGGCGCCGAAGGTGTACGAGACCCTCGCATCCAAGGCCGCCGACGGCGTCGTCATGCCGATGGAGTCCCGCAAGGGCTTCAAGCTCACCGAGGTCGCGCCCTACACATACGAGATGCCCGGCGGCTTCTATCGCGGCTCCTTCGCCTTCATCATGAACGAGGACGCCTTCAACAGTCTGCCGCCCGACGTCCAGAAGGCGCTCGAGGAGAACGTTTTCGGGGAGCCCCTGAGCCGGGCAATCGGCCAGATCTGGGACGAGATCGACGCGGAAGGCCGCCAGGCCACGATGGATACCGCCGGAAATAAGATCGTCGAGGCGTCTGACGCCGACAAGGCCGCCTACAAGCCGATCGCTGACGAGGTCACCGCCAAGGTGATCGAGGAGGTCGCTGCGACCGGCGTCGACGCGCAGGCCGCCCACGACTTCATTGCCGAGACCATGAGGACCTACGGCAACTAGTATCGCACCCGGCCCGGCGGCGCGCGTCGCCGGGCCCTTCTCCGGTTCAAGGGCAGGTCGATGCGATCGCTGGCGGATCACCTCGTGGCTTTTGGACAGCGGATCGCCGGTCTGCCGTCCTGGATGGCCGGGATCGCGCTGTTCTTCCTGATGGTGATGACGTTCTGCGATGTCGTGCTGCGCAGTTCGTTCGACAGTCCGATCGAGGCGGCGACCGAGTTGACCCGGATCTGCATGGCGATCATCGTCTTTGCCTCCCTGCCCGTGATCTCGGCGCGCGGCGGCCACATCTCCGTCGATCTGCTGGATCCGTTCTTCCGCGGCTGGGGCGAGCGGCTGCGCGACGCGGCCGTCGATATCGTCTGCGGCGTGATACTGATCTGGCCGGCGAATCAGGCTTTCGTCCTCGCGGCCCGGGCCAGGGACTACGGTGACCTCACCGAATCCCTCGGTATCCCGCAGTTCTATATCGAATATTTCATTGCGATATTCACCTCGCTCACCGTTGTCGTGCTGATCCTGAGGGGCCTGATCGAGCTGGTCGGCCCGGCGGCGCTGCACACCGACAGGACCGTCTACAAGGACGTCGACTGAGCCATGGTCGAGTCGCTGATCGGATTTGCCGCCGTCCTGATCCTGGTTCTGCTGCGTCTGCCGATCGCCTTTGCGATGGGCGTGGTCGGCATGGCCGGATACGCCTACGAGACGAGTGTCCGCGGCGCGGTCTCGATGTCCGGCCGGCTGCTGATCGATACGGCGCAGGACTACGGCCTGTCTGTCGTGCCCCTGTTCATCCTGATGGGCCTGTTCGTCAACAAGGGCGGGCTGAGCCGCGAGCTCTACCGGGTTTCGTATGCCTTCCTCGGCCATTTCCGCGGCGGCCTGGCGATGGCGACGATCGTCGCCTGCGGCGGGTTCTCGGCGATCTGCGGGTCCTCGTTGGCGACGGCCGCGACGATGTCGAAGGTGGCGATGCCGCAGATGCGCCGCTACGGCTACGCGGATTCCCTGTCCACGGCCTCGATCGCCGCCGGCGGCACCCTGGGGATCCTGATCCCGCCGAGCGTCATCCTGGTGATCTACGGACTGCTGACGGAAACCAGCATCGGCAGCCTGTTCATCGCCGGCATCGTGCCGGGAGCGATCGGCATCCTGTTCTATCTGGGGGCAGTACGGTTCACCGTAGGCCGCAATCCGGCAGCAGGTCCGGCGGGCGAACGGATGGACTGGAAGGAACGGTTCGAGGCGGTGCGCGGCGTCTGGGCGGTGCTTGCGCTGTTCGTGCTGGTGATCGGAGGCCTCTACGGCGCGTTCAACGTCTGGCCGCTCAATCTCACTTTCTCTCCCACGGAAGCCGCGGGAATGGGGGCGATGGGAGCCTTCGCCATCGCCCTGTTTCGCGGGGGCCTGTCGTTCTCCGACGTCAAGGAAGTGCTGATCGAGACGTCCTACACGACCGCCAGCCTGTTCGCCGTGCTGATCGGCGCCTGGATCTTCTCCAATTTCGTGAACCTGGCCGGCCTTCCCGAGGCGCTGCTCGCGCTGGTCGATCAGGCTGGTTTCAGCCCGATGCTGGTGATGCTGTGCATCCTCGTCGTCTACCTGGTGCTCGGCTGCGTCTTCGAGAGCCTGTCGATGCTGCTGCTGACGGTGCCGATCTTCTTCCCGCTCGTCGTAAGCCTCGGCTTCGATCCGGTGTGGTTCGGCATCATCGTGGTGGTGGTGACGGAAATCAGCCTGATCACCCCGCCGGTCGGGCTCAACGTGTTCGTGCTGAAGGGCGTCGTCGAGGACGTCTCCACGGCGACCATCTTCAAGGGTGTCACTCCGTTCTGGATCGTCGACATCCTGCGGCTGGCGCTGATGGTGCTGGTGCCCTGGCTGGTTCTCGTCCTGCCCAACAGCATGTGAGGCGGCGATGATGGCATCCGACCCGAAGGCGCTTGCCGAGGAGTTCGATCCGCGCCACCTCACGCAGGCCTTTCGCGATGATCCCTATCCGACCTACCGGGCGCTGCTGGAACATGCGCCGGTCAAACGTTACGAGGACGGCTCGTACTTCCTGTCGCGCTACGCGGACCTCGTCACGGTCTACCGGGATACCAGGCGGTTCTCTTCCGACAAGAAGATCGAGTTCAAGCCGAAATACGGCGACAGTCCGCTCTACACACATCACACGACGAGCCTGGTCTTCAACGACCCGCCGCTGCACACGCGCGTGCGCTCGATCATCGTCGGCGCGCTGACGCCGAAGGCGATCGCCCAGATGGAGCCCGGCCTGATCCGCCTGGTCGACGACCTGGCCGACCGCATCGCCGAGAAGGGCCGCGCCGATCTCATCGAGGACTTCGCCGCCGCCATTCCCGTCGAGATCATCGGCAATCTCCTGCGCGTCCCGCACGAAGACCGCGGCCCGCTGCGGGGATGGTCGCTGGCGATCCTGGGTGCGCTGGAACCCGTCCTTACGCCGGAGCAGCAGGATCTCGGCAACCGTTCGGTCAGCGAGTTCCAGGACTATCTCGAAGGCCTGATCGCGGAGCGGCGGCGACATACCGGCGATCCGTCTATCGACGTCCTGACCCGGTTGCTGCAGGGAGAGGGCGGTGAGCAGCTGACGCCGTCGGAACTCGTCCAGAACTGCATATTCCTGCTCAATGCCGGGCACGAGACGACCACCAATCTCATCGGCAACGGCCTGCACATCCTGACCCAATGGCCGGACGAGCGCCGACGGCTGATCGAGGATCCGGCGCTGATCAGGACGGCGATCGAGGAGTTCCTGCGCTTCGAGAGCTCCAACCAGCTCGGCAACCGGATCACCACCGAGGAGGTCGAACTGGCGGGGGAGATCCTGCCGCCGCGCACGCCGATCACGCTGTGCATCGGGGCGGCGAACCGGGATCCCGCGCAGTTTCCCGATCCCGACAGGCTCGACGTCTCCCGCAGCCCCAACAAGCATCTCGCATTCGCCTGGGGCCCGCACCTGTGCGCCGGACTGTCGCTGGCGAGGCTGGAGGGACGCATCGCGATCGGACGGTTCCTGGAGCGGTTCCCCGGCTACGAACTGGCCGGCGAGCCGGTGCGTGGCGGCCGGGTTCGGTTCCGCGGCTTCACCTCGCTGCCGGTCGACGTGTCTGCATAGCAGATTGAATCAAAAGGATAATCCATGACGATCATGCAGATCCGCAGCTTCGCGAACGGCGCCTGGATCGGGCCGGCCGACGCCCGTCCGATCATGAGCGCGGTCACCGGCGAAGTGATCGCCGAAGCCGGTTCCGGCGCGGTCGACTTCGCGGCGATGGCCGAGCACGCCCGCACCGTCGGCGGGCCGGCGCTGCGGGGGATGACCTTCCATGAACGGGCCGGAAAGCTGAAGGAACTGGCCCAGTACCTCAACGAGCGGCGCGAGGAGCTCTATGCGCTGTCCTTCCTGACCGGGGCGACGAAAGCGGATTCGCTGATCGATATCGACGGCGGCATCGCGACGCTGTTCGTGTATTCCTCGAAGGGACGGCGCGAAATGCCGGATTCCCAGGTGTTTCTCGACGGCGGCATCGAGCCGCTGTCGCGCTCCGGTACCTTTGTGGGACAGCATATCTGCACGCCGCTTCAGGGACTTGCGGTCCACATCAATGCGTTCAACTTCCCGGTCTGGGGGATGCTGGAGAAGCTCGCGCCGACGCTGCTGGCGGGCGTTCCGGCGATCGTCAAGCCGGCCACCGCGACCTGCTACCTCACCGAGGCATGCTTCGCGATGATCGTCGAAAGCGGTGTGTTTCCAGAGGGTTCGGTGCAGCTTGTCACGGGTGGAACGGGCGACCTGCTGGACCGCCTCGGCGCCCAGGACGTGGTGAGCTTCACCGGTTCGGCGGAGACCGCGCTGATGCTGCGCTCGAAGTCGGGCCTGATCGAGAGGTCGGTGAGGTTCGTTGCCGAGCAGGACAGCCTGAACGCCTCGATCCTCGGGCCGGATGCGCAGCCGGGGACGCCGGAATTCGACCTTTTCATCCGCGAGGCGGCGCGCGAGATGACGGTGAAGGCCGGCCAGAAGTGCACGGCGATACGGCGCATGATCGTGCCATCGGAGTGCCAGGACGCTGTCATCGATGTGCTGTCGCAACGCCTTTCCTCTGTCACGGTCGGCGACCCCGCCCTCGAGGCGACCCGCATGGGTCCGCTGGCCAGCACAGGACAGCGCGTCGACGTCCTGACCAAGGCCGGGATCATCGCGACGGAGTGCCGGCGGGTGTTCGGCGACCCCGACGATTTCGAGGTCGAGGGGGCCGACCGGGAGAAGGGGGCGTTCCTGCCGCCGATGCTGTTTCACTGTCCCGATCCCGACGCGGCGACGAGCGTCCATGTCGTGGAGGCGTTCGGTCCGGTGGCGACCGTGATGGGCTACCGCGATCTCGGCCACGCCGTCGATCTCGCCAACCGGGGGCAAGGCAGCCTCGTCGCCTCGGTGTTCACCCACGACCCGGCGGTGGCGCGGACGGTGGCGCTGGGCGCGGCCGCCTGGCACGGCCGGCTCTACTTCGCCGACCGCGATTCGGCCAGGGAGGCGACGGGTCACGGCTCGCCGCTGCCGCACATGGTGCACGGCGGCCCCGGCCGCGCCGGCGGCGGCGAGGAACTGGGCGGCGTGCGCGGCGTGCTGCACTACATGCAGCGCACCGCCGTGCAGGGCTCGCCGGCAGTGCTGTCGGCGATCGGCGACGCCTGGGTCCCCGGAGCGCCGGAAATAGAGGCGCCGGAGCATCCGTTCCGGATCCCGTTCGACCGGCTCCGGCTCGGCGAGACGATCCATACGGCGGCCCGCGAGATCACGCTTGAGGACATCGAGCATTTCGCCGAGTTCACGGGCGACACGTTCTACGCGCATATGGACGAGGAGGCTGCCGCCGCCAATCCGTTCTTCCCGGGCCGGGTGGCGCACGGCTACCTGATCCTGAGCTTCGCGGCGGGACTGTTCGTCGAGCCTGCGCCGGGCCCGGTGCTCGCCAATTACGGCCTCGACAACCTGCGCTTCCAGAAGCCGGTCAGCCCGGGCGACACGGTCCGGGTGCGCCTGACGGTGAAGCAGAAGACCCGCCGCAACGCCGAGTATGGCGAGGTGCGCTGGGACGTCGCCGTGTTCAACCAGCACGACGAGCAGGTGGCCAGCTACGATCTCCTGACCATGAACGCGTGAGACGACGGGCGCACTGAACCCGGCGCGCCCGTTCTATGCATGTCCGGCCCGCCGGTCAGCCGACCGGAGCGTTGTCGTCGCGCTTGATCGCGATGATCGAGGAGCGCGGCAGCTTGCCCTCGCCGTCGGGGAACGGCGCGTCGGGGTGCTGGATGCCCACGAACATCGTCTTCCTGTCCGCCGACCAGCAGATGCCGGTCACCTCGCTGCCCTTCGGGCCGGTCAGGAAGCGTTCGATCCGGCCCGAGACCGGGTCGCCCGCCAGCATCTGGTTGTTGCCGTGCCCGGCGAAGTCTTCCTCGTTGGAATCGTCGCCGTCGGTCTGGATCCAGACGATTCCCGTCGAGTCGATCGCCATGCCGTCGGGGGAATTGAACAGGTTGCCCTCGTTGATGTTCTTCGAGCCGGCATAGTCGTCGTCGTGCACGGTCGGATTGCCGGCCATGACGTAGAGATCCCACTCGAAGCCGTCGGCGGCGTGGTCGTCGTTCATCGGACGCCAGCGCACGATCTGGCCGTATTCGTTGGCCTCGCGCGGGTTCGGGCCGCCGACGGGCTGCTCGTCGCCGCCGGCGTTGGTCTTGACGCCCCGGTTCTTGTTGTTGGTCAGCGCGCAGTAGGCCTCGATGGCGACCGGACTGACGGCGACCCATTCCGGACGGTCCATGGTGGTGGCGCCGACCCGCGAGGCCGCCATGCGCGAGAAGATGGCAATCTCGGCGTCGGACATGCCGATCGCCTCGGGTGTCAGCGCCACCCATTCTCCGGTCAGGTCGTCGTTGAACCGGGCGACATAGAGCTGGCCCTCGTCGAGCAACCGGGAGGTGTCGGCGCCGGGCACGTATGGCGCGCTCGACACGAACCTGTAGATGAACTCGCCGCGTTCGTCGTCGCCCATGTAGACGACGACCCGCCCGTCGGGAGCGAGCGTGGCGGCGGCATTCTCGTGCTTGAAGCGGCCAAGGGCGGTGCGCTTCACCGGGGTGCTGCCGGGATCGGACGGATCGATCTCGACGATCCAGCCGGCGCGGTGCGGCTCGTTGGGGTGCTTCGAGGTGTCGAAGCGGGCGTCCCACTTGTGGTAGTCGTAGCCCCAGCCTTCGGCAGCGATGCCATAGCGCTCGTAGCCGGCGGCGACCGTCTCGTCGAGCTGCGGTTCTTCCGTGGCGCCGAAATAGCCGTTGAAGTTCTCCTCGCAGGTCAGATAGGTGCCCCACGGGGTCTTTCCCGAGCCGCAATTGTTGAACGTGCCGAGGCTCTCGGTGCCGCTCGGATCGGCCTCCGTCTTCATCAGGTCGTGCCCGGCCGCCGGGCCGGAGAGCTTCATCGGCGAGTTGTGGGTGAGGCGTCGGTTGAGCGGGCTGTCGGTGACGACCGTCCAGCCGTCCGGACCCTCCTCGATCTCGAAGACGGCGACGCCCTGCAGGTTCTGCAGCTTCAGCACGTCCCCGGCGTCGCGCGGCACGCCGCCTTCGGCCTGCGGCAGGTTGACCTCGTTGTTGGTGTATTCGTGGTTGACGGCGATCACCTGCCTGCCGTCGACCAGAAAGGATTCCATTCCGTCGGTATTCTCGCCGAAGACCTTGTCGGCGTCATCGGCGGAGCCGCCGGACTCCTGATCGAGTTCGGCGACACCGGGAAACAGCGGATCGCCCCAGCTGACGAGCCGCTTCCAGGTATAGCCCTCCGGCACATGTACGGTGTTGTCGGTCGCAGCCGGGATCGGCTGGAAGGCAAAGCGCGACGGCTCCTCGGCCAACGCCGCGGTGGAACTCAGCAGTCCGGCGCGCATGGCCAGCGCGCCCGAGCCGAAGGCGAGCACTCCGCCGAGGAAGCCGCGACGCGACAGCGCACGCTCCACGACGCGATCGAATTCATTCTCCTCGGGACGCGGGAAATTGATCTCGTCCCACTCGTCCGCCGTCAGCTTAGTCCTGGTCATCTCGTTCATGGCTGGCTTCCCGCTCGTAAGTTGGTGGCTTGCGCAGAGGCAGACAGGATCCGGGAAGACCGTGCCCATGCACGGCCCTACGGATCTGGCCTGATCGCCGAATGAACGAAGCCGAGTGGAGCGGCCTTGCCGCCGGGTGCCCCCGGTGCGGCGGAGACGCTCGCAAACCGCTTCTCCATCGCTACGGCTTTAGAGCGACTCGATGACACTTTTATTCCCGCCGCTGTATATCTGCGGGAGAGGCCGGGCTCGCGGCGGGAAAAAAATCAGGGCCCGTAGGCGAGGAACCCGGTGACGACCGCCGGCAGGGTCTGCGGCGACTGCACGGCGGCGAAATGGCCGGCGTCGATCACCTCGAAACGGCAATCGGGGATCCGGTCGGCGATCGCGCTCAGCCGGTCGGGCCGGTTGAAGGGATCGTGCTCGCCGGCGAGCACCAGCGTGGGGCAGGCGATTTTCTCGACGTCGCCGATGACGCCGTGGTTGTTCAGGGCACGGTACATAGCGGCGTAGCCCTCCGGATCGGCGCCGTGCCAGCGGGCGAGCGCGGTGGCCTTCTGCCGGTCGTCCCGCCACAGGTTGCCGGGAAACGCCTGCGGCAGCACGATGTCGGCGACGGCACGCATGCCCTCCTTCTCGACGCGATCAGCCGTCTCCCGTCCGCCGGCCCGGCGGTCCTCGGGAACGGTGAGGGCGGGGGCCAGAAGCACCAGCCTGCCGATGCGATCGGCATGACGCGTGGCAAACCGCACGGCGACGCCGGCGCCGGCGGCCGCGCCCATCACGTCGACGGTGCCGGAGATGCCGAGATGGTCGACGAGAGCGGCGATGTCGTCGGCCAGCGTGTCGTAGTCCTGCGTGCCCTTCAGCTTCTCCGACATGCCGGCGCCGCGCAGGTCGTAGCGGACGATGCGGACGTCGTCGGGCATGAGACCGACGAACTCGTCCCAGCTGTTCAGGCTGCCGGCGAGTTCATGCACCAGGACGAGCGTGTCGTCGCCCTGGCCGGAGACGCTGTACCGGCAGGCGGCGCCGTTGATCAGCGCGAATTGCGCACCCATGCAGGGATCCTCCTCAGTTCGATTCCACCCTCACGTTGTTTAACACGTCATCCAGTCCCGGTATCCCGATCGTGCACGTGTGGACGGAAATCGCCGCCGACAGATGCAGGATCGCGGCGATCTCCTGCGGGCTGGCGCCGGCGTCGAGCGCGCCGCGGACGTGGCGCCGCATGCCGCGTTCGAACAGGCAGGTCGGCGCGGCGCATATGGCCAGCGCGATCAGTTCCTTGTCCTTGCGCGACAGCGGACCGTCGTCCCAGACCGCATTGCCATAGGCCTCGTATCCCTGCTGGAGGACCGGAACAGATCCGCGGATGTCGGCTTCCGGGGTGCCGAGTTCATCGGCGAGGATGTCGAGGCCGGTGTCGATCGGCTGCCGGCCGGAGACGACGGCGGTCAGCAGGACGACCTGGAGCAATTCGTCTGCCGTGGCGCCGTGATCCAGGGCGTGGCCCATGTGGCGCCGGCCGCCGCGGTCGTACATGTGGTTCACCGAGATATCGATGGCGACGTAGACGAACTCGCACAGCTTGCGCGGCAGGATGCCGGAGCGCGACGGCGCCGCCTGGAAGGCTATGTAGGCCTTGAGGAACTCCGGCGAGCGCTCCAGCAGCACGTCGTGGAACCGGGCCCAGTAGCCGCGTTCGCGGAGGATCTCGTCCTTCAGCGCCTGTTTCTCGGCATCCGTCATGTGGTCTTTCCGATCAGCAGGTTTCGATCCCGTCGAGCAGGATGTCGGCCAGCCCGGCGCGTCCCTGCCGGGGACGGGCGATGGTGGAGCGGCGGTAGGCGATCCGCTTCAGGTAGCGGTGCACACCGTGGTCCCAGGTGAAGGCGATGCCCCCGTGCATCTGGACGCAGGCCTCGGCGATCCGCCGGGCATGGTCGCCGACGAAGGCGCGGGCCGTCAGCAGCGCGCGGCGCGCGTCGCCCCGGGAGTCGAGGTCGCCCTGGTCGAGGCACCAGGCGGCGTACTCGACCGCCGCCTTCATGCCCTCAAGCGCCACGGCGGCGTCGGCCGCGATGTGCTTGACGGCCTGGTTGGCGCCGACGGGCCTGCCGAACTGCGTGCGGTCGCCGACATAGGCGACCGTCTGCTCGAGGCAGGCGGCGGCCGAGCCGGTCATCTCGGCCAGCACGAGCACCGCGAGCGCGTCTTCAAACGTCCCCGGGGCGGGCGCGTTGCCGGGGTCGGCCGCGGCGCCGGTGACGGAGACCCAGCGGGCGTCGGTGGCGATATCGAGGACGGCGGCAGGTGCGAGCTCGGCGTTTCCGGTCTCGACGGTGATCCAGCGGCGTCCGTCCGCCGTCGCGCAGGGGGCGAGGATCGTCGCCGCCTCGGCGGCGAAGGGCACCAGGACCCGCCCCGAAGCGGCGCCGTTCTCGAGCGCGAGCTGGCCGTCGACGGCGACGCCCAGCACCCCGCCATCGGCGAGCGCGGCCTCGACGGGTGCGGATGATCCCGACAGGCCGAGCCCGGCCGCCAGCATCTCGACGAGCGGCGCGGCCGGCAGCCGGCGACCGACCTCGATGGCGACGGCGACGGCGTCGACATGGCCGAGCAGGAAGGCATCGCCGTCGGTCGCGAAGACGCCGGTCTCGGCTGCGGCCCTGACGAGGCTTTCGGCCGGATAGGGATGGGGCGGATGGTCGGTGATCACCGGGAATGAATCCAGCATCCTGGCGACGCTTCCGGCGATCTGCCGCTGCTCGAAGGAGAAGTCGAAGTCCATTGCCGGGGGCCCTGCTAGCGCGGCAGGCCGAGCATGCGCTCGGCGATGATGTTGCGCTGGATCTCGGAGGTGCCGGCGTAGATCGTCTCGGCGCGCGACTGGAGATAGAGGAACCGGAAGCGCTCCGCCTCCGGGTCGCCATTGGCGAAGGCCTCGTCCAGCACCTCGCTGGCGAAGGCCATGATGCGCTGGTGCAACTCGCTCCAGAACAGCTTGACGATGCTGGCCTCCGAACCGATGCCTTTGCCGTTGGCGATGCGGCTGGCGGTTTTCAGGTTGAGCAGGCGCAGCACGTTGAGGTCGGCCGCGTGCGCCCCGACCTGCTGGCGGAACCAGCCGTCGGACGCCTTGTCCGGGCGGGCCGCCAGCAGCTTCAGCAGCGCGTCGAACTCGGCCTGGAACCGCGCCTGGCGGTAGAGCCGGGCGGTGGCCCGCTCGAAGCCGAGCACGCCGACGGCGGCGTGCCAGCCCTCGTTGACCGCGCCCAGATGCATGCCGGCGGGAATGCGGACGTCCTCGAGGAACACCTCGTTGAACTCGTGCCGGTCCGTGATCTGGCGCAGCGGCCTGACCGTGACGCCGGGCGTGTCCATGTCGAGCAGGAACAGCGTCAGCCCCTTGTGCTTAGGAGCGTCGGGGTCGGTGCGGGCGAGCAGGATGCACTTGTTGGCGTGGTGGGCGAAGCTGGTCCACAGCTTCTGGCCGTTGACGACCCAGTGATCGCCGTCGAGGACGGCGCGGGTGCGCAGGCCGGCGAGGTCGGAGCCGGCGTCGGGCTCGGAGAAGCCCTGGCACCAGATGTCGTCGAGCCGCAGGATGCGCGGGATGTAGTGCTTCTTCTGCTCCTCGGAGCCGACCGCCAACACGATCGGTCCGACCAGTTCCTTGCCGAGGGTGTTGATGCCTTCCGGCGCCGATACGCGGCCGAGTTCTTCCGCCGCGATCAGTTGCTCGACCGCCGTCAGGCCCTGGCCGCCATAGGCCTGCGGCCAGTGGATGCCCTGGTAGCCCGCCGCGTAGAGCCGGCGCTCCCAGTCGATCTGGAAGCGGGCGTTTTCGGCCTCGTCGTCCGGACCGGTGAAGCGCGGTCCGCCCCAGCCGGGCGCGAGGTTTTCGGCGAGCCAGTCGCGCAGGCCCTGCCGGAAGGCCTGCTGGCCGGGCGTGAAGCTGAGATCCATCGGGTCAGTCCGTCGCCGGACCCTCCTTGGTGCGCACCAGGATGTCGAGGGCGGCGCCGCCGTCCGGGAAGACGCGGAACGGGTTGATCTCGATGCTGTCGATATCCTCGCCGTTCGCCGCGACCAGCGCACCGAGCGCGCAGATCGCCCTGGCGAGCGCATCCTTGTCGGTGGGCGCCGCGCCGCGCCAGCCGTCGAGGACCGCGGCGGCGCGCAGGCGGCCTATCATGGCGCGGGCAGACGCCATGCCGATCGGCGCCGGCGCGATCACCACGTCGTCCAGGGCCTCGGCCATGATGCCCCCCAAACCGAGCATCACGACCGGGCCGAGATCGGGGTCCTGCCGGGCCCCGACGATGGTGTCGATCCCCTCGCCGAGCATCGGCGAGACGATGCCGCCGGTGATCCGCGCCGAAGGCGCCGCATCGGTCACGCGCGCCATCATCGAGCGCCAGGCGGACCGCACCGCGTCGGCGTCCTTCAGGCCGAGATGGACGCCTCCGACCTCGGTCTTGTGGGCGATGTCGGGGGAATCGATCTTCAGCACCACGGGAAAGCCGGCCCGGCCGGCCGCGTCCACGGCTTCGTCCTCGCCCGATACCGCCACGGTCGCGATGTCCGGCACGCCGATGCGTCGCAGCAGGGCGGCGGCCGAGACGGCCTCCCGGGCCGCGGCGTCCAGGTCGGTGCGGCCGACGGGCGCGATTTCGATCAGGGGATCGTCGGCGACGTCCTGGCCGCGCCCGAAATAGCGCAGCGCCGCGACGGCTCCGACGGCGCGGGTCGGATCCTCGAAGACCAGGTAGCCCTGCGCCTCCATGTCGGCGCGGAAATCGTCGGCGGCCCGGGTGATCAGCACCATCAGCCGGTCGCGATGGCGTTCCGCGATGTCCGTCAGGGTCGGTCGCAGCAGGTCGGTGACGCCCGGGGTCTTGCCCATATGCGCCATGAAGATCAGCAGGATCGGGCAGGCCGTGCCGTCGGCGACGATGTCGAGCACCTTGCCGAACAGCCGGAAGTCGGCGGTGACCTGCGCCGTGGTGTCGACCGGATTGCCGGTCGAGGCGAGCGGCAGCAGCGCCCGGATCTCCGCGGCGGTCGCGGGGGGAGGGGCGGGAAGCGCCAGCCCGGCCGCCTCGCAGGCGTCGGCCAGCATGATGCCGACGCCGCCGGACGGGGTGACGATGGTCGCCGCGGGGCCCGAGGGAACGGCCGCGACGCTGCAGGCATAGGCGATGTCGACCGCCTCCTCGATGCGGGTCGCGGGCCAGGCGCCGTAGTGCCTGAGCACCGCGTCGAAGACGCGCTTGGAGCCCGCCATCGCCCCGGTATGGGACTGCACCGCGGCCTGGCCGATGTCGGAGGCGCCCGGCTTGATGGCGATGACCGGCTTGTTCGCCGCGCGCGCCGCCGCCAGCGCCTGCTTGAGCCGCCCGCCGTCGCCGCAGCCCTCCAGGTAGGCGACGATCACCTCGGTCAGCGGATCGCCGGCGAGCCAGGCGATGCAGTCGGCGACGTCGATGTCGGCCTCGTTGCCGGTCGCCACGAAGTGGCTGAAGCCGATGCCGCGTTCCGCCGCCAGCGCCATGATGTAGGTGCCGACGGCGCCGCTCTGGCTGGCGATGGCGACGTTGCCGGCCTTCGGCCAGATGTTGTCGAGGGCGGCGGAAAAGG
This sequence comes from Microbaculum marinum, assembly GCF_037855135.1. Classification (NCBI taxonomy): domain Bacteria; kingdom Pseudomonadati; phylum Pseudomonadota; class Alphaproteobacteria; order Hyphomicrobiales; family Tepidamorphaceae; genus Microbaculum; species Microbaculum marinum. The sequence continues at coordinate 285,813 of NZ_JAZHOF010000006.1, read as the reverse complement.
TGGCGTGCAGGCCGGTGTGGAAGTTGATGTAGCCGAGGCTGTTCGGGCCGAGCAGCCGCGCGCCGGCATCGGCGCACATGCCGGCGATGCGCCGCTGGGCGGCCAGCCCGTCGGCGTCGATCTCGCCGAAGCCTGCGGCATAGACGACGATCCGCCCGACGCCGGCATCGAGGCAGTCGCGCACGGTCGCCTCGACGGCGGCGCCCGGCACCGCCAGCACCGCCACGTCGGGCGTTGCGTCGAGGCTGCCGATGTCGGGCACGGCCGGTATGCCGGCGACCTCGTCGCGCTTCGGGTTGACCGGAACGACGCGGCCCTGGAAGTGCTCCTTCAACAGGACCATCGGCCGGCCGCCGATCTTTCCGGGATCGGCCGAGGCGCCGATCAGGGCGACGGTTTCGGCGCGGAACAGGCGGTCCAGCGATGCGGTTCGGGGGCCGGCGGGCTGCGGCGTGTCGGTGCGGGTGCGGGGTGCGGGCGCGCTCATGTCTCTCCGAAGGCGCCATCGGCGCGCAGTGCGTCGATTTCGGCGGCGCTGTACCCGGCGCCCCGGAGGATCTCGTCGGTCTGTTCGCCGAGTCCGGGGGGCGGGCTGCGCATGGTGCCCGGGGTTTCGGAAAGACGGAAGGGGGTGGCGATGTAGCGGTGCGGCGCGCCGCCCGTCTCGAAATCGAAGACGCCGCCGATCGCCCTGAGCTGCGGATGGTCGGCGGCCTCGCCGATATCCTGCACGATCGAGACGTTGACGCGGGCGGCGCTGAGCTTCTCGTGCAGCTCGTGCTTGGTGAACCGCATCGTCACCTGCGACATCGCCGCGATCACCTCCTTGCGCAGCCGCAGCCGCTCCGACGAGGTCGAAAAGCGCTCGACGTCGAGCTTTTCGGCATCGAGCGCCTGCGCGCAGCGCTTCCACATCTCGTCGCTCGGGGCGATGATGACGACATAGCCGTCGCTCGTCGGGAAGGCCTGGTTCGGCACGCTGAGATGGTTCGCCGTGCCCATGCGCTCGTGCAGGTTCCCGGTCAGCCAGTAGTCCTGGTAGAAGTAGCTCAGGAAGTGCGCCGAGCTCTGCAGGAGCGAGGTTTCCACCCGCTGGCCGCGGCCGGTCTTCTCGCGGTGATAGAGCGCGGCGAGGACGCCCGAGACGATCGCCAGGCTGGCATGCAGGTCGATGATCGCAGCGCCCGCTCGCACCGGACCGCCGCCTTCCTCGCCGGTGATGCTCATCAGGCCGGAATGGGCCTGCAGCGCCAGGTCGTTGGCGCCGATGTGCGACAGCGGCCCCTCGGAGCCGTAGGCGGTGAAATCGCAGTAGATCAGGCGCGGATGCGCCTCCTTGAGCTCATCGTAGCCGAGGCCCCAGCGCTCCATCGTGCCCGGCCGGAAATTGTTGACCAGGATGTCGGCGTCCGCGACCAGCCGCCGCGCGACCCGGCGGCCGGCCTCGGCGCCGAGATCCAGCGCGATCGAGCGCTTGTTGCGGTTGAAGGCGCGGAAGGAGGGGCTCGGCGGCCCGATCGCCTCCAGTTCCTCCCTGGTGACGCCGAGGTAGCGGCAGCTGTCGCCGCGGTCGGGCGTCTCGATCTTGATGACGTCGGCGCCGAGGTCGCCGAACACCTGCGTGGAATCGGGCGCGGCGAACACCCGCGAGAAATCGAGGACCCTGATGCCGTCGAGGACGTGGCTCATGGCGCGTTCACCCGGCCACGAAGACCGTCGCCTCGCCGACCGTGAGCTTTCCGGCCGTGTCGTCCTCGCACCACACGTCGAGCGAGATCGCCGCGACGCCGTCGGCGTCGCGCGCGACACGGCTGACGCGGGCGCAGGTCACCACCACCTGGTCCTCGTAGATCGGTGCGATGTACTTGGTCCTCAGCCGGCAGCGCTCGGCGACGCCGCGACCGAACAGGTCGACCAGCAGGCCCATGATCCAGTTCGTTGAGATCATGCCGTCGGCGATGATGCCCGGCAGGCCCTGCTTGCGGGCGTAGTCGTCGTCGTCGTGGATCGTCGGGTCCTGGGTGTGGATGCGGCCGTCGTCGGCGGCGACCGTCGGCTGCGCGTCGACGTACCAGCGCATCCGCTCGCGGGTCATCGGCCGCGGGGCAAGACGGAACTCGGTGCCAACCTCGGGTACGAAACCGGCCATCACACCGCCTCCTCGGATTTCCTGTCGCCGTCGCCGCCGCCCGGCTTGTAGGCCAGGATGACGCGGTCGACATAGCGCACCAGCAGCTCGCCGGTCTCGACGCGCTTCAGCTCGATCGTCATGACGACGTAGTCGCGGCCCTTCTTCTCGTAGCGCTCGGTGACCTCGCCGCGGACGCTCAGCCGGTCGCCGACATGGACGGGGGCGAACACCTCGGCATCGTACTCGTAGTGGATCCGGGCCGAGGATCCGGCGCCCTTCGGGCAGGCGTGATTGTACAGCCGCAGCTTGTCGAGATGGATGAGGGTCGGCGGCATGACCTGGCCCTCGGTGCCCTGGAAGCAGGGATGATGAATTTCCACGGCGTGGGTGTATTCGCGGACGACGAAGGGGCTCAGCGTGTATTCGAGCGGGCCCAGCACGTCGCCGACGACAAGGTCCGAGGTGTAACCGCCCAGCGCCATTCCATTCGCCTCCCTTCGCCTCCCGCCGGTCGTCCCGAGCGGCGGGACGACACGGTGCCGGACGGCGTGATTGTCGTTATGTCCATTGGCTTAGCATGTGCAGATGATCGACTGAATGCCGACATGCAAAGCCCATCTTTACGCGATTTGAAAAGATCGGCGTTTTCGTTTAGGCCTGCGCCGGGTTTGCCGCAACGGCGCACGAGGGGTCCCCGGCCGGTGGAGTGGGTGCAGACGATCAGGTCGTTCACGACGGCCGTCCAGGAAGGCAGCCTGTCGGGCGCCGGGCGGGTTCTCGGCCTGTCGCCGGCCTCGATCTCGCGGCACATCGCCTCGCTGGAGGCGCGGCTGCAGACCCAGCTCCTGAAGCGCTCCAGCCGCTCGCTGGCGCTGACCGAGGCCGGCGAGATCTACTATTCGCAGGTCGAACAGGTGCTGCAGCAGCTGGAGGAGGCCAACGACTCGGTCACCCAGCTCCAGTCGAAGCCGCAGGGCGTGCTGCGGGTGCATTCGCGCATGCTGGTCGGCGAACTGATGATCCTGCCGAACCTGCCGGAGTTCCTTGCCAGCTATCCCGACATCACCGTCGACCTGATGCTGTCCAACAACATCGCCTCGGTGATGGACCAGGGCACCGACGTCGACATCCGCATCGGCCGGCTGGAGGATTCCTCGCTGATCGCCCGCAAGCTGGCCTCCAGCGAGCGCGTCGTCTGCGCCTCGCCCGACTACCTGGCCAAGCACCCGCCGATCCGCGAGCCGGCCGACCTCAGGCATCACAACTGCCTGACCTACCGCACCAATCTCGGCACCCCGGTGTGGCGCTTCAAGGATGCCGCCGACCGCGTCGACGAGGTCCAGATCAAGGGCACGCTGCGCACCGACTTCGGCCACGCGCTGGTGCAGATGGCGCGCGCCGGCGTCGGCGTGGCGCTGCTGCCGGACTGGTCGATCCACCGGGACCTCACCGACGGCGCGCTGGTCCGCCTGTTCCCGGACACCCAGGTCAGCCACATCGACTTCGACAACGGCGTCTACGCGGTCTTCCCCGCCTCGCGCCAGACCTCGATCAAGCTGCGGCTGTTCGTCGACTTCATGGCCGACGTCTTCAAGCGCGAGCTGGGATAGGCGGTTGCCGCAGGTGCCGCCGGCCGCGGAGCTGATGCCGGGGAGACTGAATGCGGCGGCTTCGCCGGGTCGTTGCGTTTGGTCCCGGGTCAAGCCCGGGACGCAGGCAGTGCTGTAGGGCGGGGGCCTTGCCATACGACAGGCTTATGCCCCGGACCTGATCCGGGGCCCAGAGGGGCGGTTGCGGCATCTGCGGCCGATGCGTGGGAACGGGCGCTGACGCGCCCCCGATGCGGCGGCTGCGCCGGGGCTTTACGCTGGGTCCCGGCGCGGAGGCCGGGACGTATGCTGAGGTTGAGGTGACGATCTCGCCATACGATAGGCTTATGCCCCGACCTGATCCGGGGCCTGGCGGCGGCTGCCGCGGTAACGGAGCGTAATAGGCGGTGCGCTCCTCAGGGGTGGACGGCCGGGGGCTCGAAGGCGTAGCCGTCGGAGGTCGGGCGGACGTAGCCGCACATCGGGCCGCAGAAGTGGGCGGGCAGCAGCAGGGCACCCTCGTCGGCGGCGTGGCGGAAGATATTCGCGCGGGTCTCGGTGGCGAGGTCCCTGTTCTCGCAGTACTTGCTGCTCCAGCCGGGATAGTGGATCTGGATCGGCTGGTGCATGGCGTCGGCGATGAAGAAGGCCTCCTTGCCGTCGTCGCGCACGCGGATGCCCATCATGCCGGGGGCGTGGCCGGGAAGCGGGACGAAGTCGATGCCGGGCATCAGGGTCTCGTCGCCCTCGACGATCCGCATCATGCCGGCGTCGAGGATCGGCTTGACGCTGTCGAGATAGGGCCCCCATGAGGCTTCCGGCCGGTCGCGTGCGCCGCGCTCGGGGTCGCGGACCTCGAGTTCGGTGCGGGTCGCGACGTATTCCGCATTCGGGAACATCGGCACCCATGCGCCGTCCTGCAGCTTCGTGTTCCAGCCGACATGGTCGACGTGCAGGTGGGTCAGCAGCACCAGGTCGACGTCCTCCGGATCCACTCCGGCCGCGGCGAGGCGGGTGTCGAAACCGGTCTTCTTCATGTGGAAACGCGGCGACAGGGGCCGGTCCTTGTCGTCGCCGCCGGCGGTGTCGATGACGATCGTCTTGTCCGGCGTACGCAGGATCCAGGCATGGATCATCGTCCGGAAGCAGTTGCGCTCGGGGTTGAAGAAGTCCGGCACCAGCAGATCGCGGTGGCGGGCCAGCACGTCGTGGTCGAATTGCTCCAGGAGACTCGGATCCTCGTCGAGCACCACCTCCTCGACGCGCGATATCTGAAACTTGCCGATCTCGATCAAGAGCGTCCTCCATTTTTTCGTTGTCGGAAGTATATGGCATATTTCCGGGGTGATCGTTGCAGAAGCCGAAACGGTGGTTTGCAGGCGCGGCCCTTATCGGTCCCGGGCGGCTTGGCTAAGGTCCAAATCAACCAGAACAAAGCCCTCACGGGGGAGGAGATGGCAGTGCAAATGGCGTCCGCCCAGCCGGTCGGCCGGTGGCAACCCGACAGTGCCGCCGCCTCTGCCGCGTCGCCCTTCGCGCAGGTCGTCTCCTGAGCAGGCCGATGGGCGGCACCCTGCTCGACATTTCAGGCGTCAGCGTCGCGTTCGGCGGCATCAAGGCGCTGTCGGACGTATCGCTCGGCGTCGCGCCCAACAAGGTGACCGCCGTGATCGGCCCCAACGGCGCCGGCAAGACGACGCTGTTCAATGTCGTGTCGGGCTTCTATCCGGCCAACGAGGGGGCGGTGACCTTCGACGGCGTCGACCTGCTGGCCATGCCGGCCAACCGCCGCTCGGCGACGGGCATCGCCAGGACGTTCCAGAACATCGCGCTGTTTCCGGGCATGACGGTCGCCGAGAACATCAAGCTCGGCGCCCATCACCTGCTGCGAACCGGGCTGCTCGCCGCGGCGATCTACCTGGGACCGGCCAGGGGCGAGGAACGGGACATCACGCGGCGCATCGACGAGACGATCCTGCCGCTGCTCGATCTCGGCGAATACCGCGACCGCTCGGTGTCGGGTCTGCCCTATGGCGTGCAGAAGCGCATCGAGCTCGCCCGCGCGCTGGTCAGCCGGCCGCGGCTGCTGATGCTGGACGAGCCGTTCGCCGGCATGAACACCAACGAGAAGGCGCGGATGTCGCAGTACATCGCACGGATCGTCGCCGAATCCGATCTGACCGCGCTGCTCATCGACCACGACATGGACTCGATCATGACCATGTCGGACCACATCGTGGTGCTCAACTTCGGCCGCGTCATCGCCGCCGGCACGCCGGAGCAGGTCCAGACCGATCCCGCCGTGATCGAAGCCTATCTCGGCGAGGAATAGCGATGAGCCTGTTCCTCGAATTCAGCCTCGTCGGCCTGGCCTCGGGCGGCATCTACGTGCTCGCCGCGCTGAGCTTCGTCATCGTCTTCAAGGCAACCAACGTCTTCAACTTCGCCACCGGCGAGATGATGATGCTGGGCGCCTACCTGTTCCTGTTGTTCGACATCCAGCTCGGGCTGGGATGGGGCGCCGGTCTGCTGGCCGCCCTGGTCGGCTCGGCGCTGCTGGCGATCATCGCCGAGCGGATCGTGCTGCGGCCGCTGATCGGACGGCCGCACATCGTGCTGGTCATGGTCACCTTCGGCCTTGCCAGCGTGTTCCGCGGCTTCGCAGGGCTGATCTGGGGCCCCAACGTGCGCCAACTCACCGAGCTCCTGCCGCGCACGCCGCTGTTCCTCGGCAATATCCTGATCCCCGGCAAGCTGGCCTGGGGCTTCCTCGCCGCGGGCCTGATCAGCGGGGCGTTCATCGTCTACTACCGGTTCTCGCGGGCCGGCACCGCGATCAGGGCGACCTCGACCGACCAGGTGACGGCCGAAAGCCTCGGCATCAACATCCGCATGGTGTTCGCCATGTCGTGGGGCTTCGCAGGCGTGCTGGCCGCAGCCTCGGGGATCATCGCCGGATCGGTCAACGGGGTGACGCCGCAGCTCGGCCTGGTCGCACTGAACGTGCTGGCGGTGGTGATGCTCGCCGGCATGACCAGCGTCGGCGGCGTGGTGGTGGCCGGGCTGTTCATCGGCTGGGTGGAAACCATCGTCGGCGCCTATCTGGGCGCGGCCTGGCAGAGCTTCATCCCCTACCTGATCGTGCTCCTGGTGATGATCGTCAAGCCGACCGGCCTGTTCGGCGAGCAGCGGGTGGAGCGGATATGAGCGGCCCCGTGACCACCGCCGGCGCCGGTTCCGGACGTCCGGCGAAGGCGTTCGCGGTGTCGCCGCGGCTCGAGACGGTGTCCTGGGTGCTGCTCGGCCTCGGGCTGCTGGCGGTGCCGTTCCTCGGGTCGGTCTACGCGCTCTACATGGCCTGCCTGATCGCCATCAACGTGATCGCCACGGTCGGCCTCAACATCACCGTGGGCTACACGGGCCTCCTGTCGATCGGCCATTCAGCCTTCCTCGGCGTCGGCGCCTATGTCAGCGCGCTGATGTGGCTGCACCTGGGAACGCCGCTGGCGCTCAACATGGTCGGCGGCGCGGTGGCCGCGTTCCTGGTCGGGCTGGTCTTCGGCATCCCGGCGCTGCGCATCAAGGGCGTCTACCTGGCGATCGCGACGCTGGCGGCCCAATACATGCTGTATTTCGTGTTCCAGCAGTGGACGCCGGTGACCGGCGGCGACCGCGGCCTGTCGCTGCCCAAGATCGACGTGTTCGGCTTCGGCGACGTCGGCTTCTACTACGTCGTCATGGCCGTGGCGCTGCTGACGACGCTCGCCGCCCGCAACCTGTTCCGCACCCGCGTCGGGCGCTCGTTCATCGCGGTGCGCGAACGCGACTACGCCGCCGAGGTGCTCGGCATCAACGTGGTCTACACCAAGCTCGTCGCCTTCGGGCTCGGCGCCGCCTATGCGGGGGCGGCCGGGGCGCTTCTCGCCGCCTTCCTGCGGATCGTCAATCCCGACCAGTTCACGCTGATGGTGTCGGTGTTCTTCCTGGCCGCCGTCGTGGTCGGCGGGCGCGCCTCCACGCTCGGCTCGATCCTCGGCGCGCTGTTCATGACGATGATGCCGGAGCTGCTGCGGTTCCTGCTGGAGGCAGCCGCCGGTCCCGGCGCCGACATGGCCGGCCTGCTGTCGCCGCTGCGCGAGATCATCTTCGGGGCGCTGATCATCGGCTTCCTGATCTTCGAGCCGCGCGGCCTCGCCGGCCTGCTGCGCCGTGCCCTGGGGCATGTCGAGGAAGTGGAGGCCAAGGCCGAGCACTGACGAAACCGAAGCCAAAGAGACAACCAAGGGAGAAGCAAATGGTCAAACTACCAAGACGGCACTTCATCGCCGGGGCAGCCGGCCTGGCGCTGGCCGCCGCAGCCGGGTTCGGCCCGGCCGCGGCGCAAGACAAGGAGGCGCTGCACTACTGGATCCCGCTGCCGCTCACCGGCCCGCTGGCGGTGACCGGGCAGGCCCAGCAGGTCGGCTGGGAGCACGCCATCGACTGGATCAACAAGAACGGCGGCATCGAGGGCCATCCGATCGAGGCCGAGTTCTACGACGACGAGTACAAGGTCGAGCTCGGCGTCTCCGGCTTCAAGAAGGCGGTCGCCGACCAGGACCTGGCCTTCTCGGCCGCCAACGGCACGCCGTTCATCCGGGCGATCTCGCCGGAGAACAACGAGACCCACAAGGTGCTGATGTCGAGCACCGGCGGGGCGTCGGACCTCGTCGAGACCGACAAGTACAAGTATCACTTCCTGGTCGGCCCGACCTATTCCGACCAGGTCAAGCTGCTGTTCGACTACATCAAGGAGAACTTCAAGGGTGAGGGCGAGCCGAAGGTCGCGATCGTCTACTCGGCCTCCGAGTTCGGCCGCGATCCGCTGGAGAACGCCCGCCGGATGGCCGACGAGATGGGCATCGACATCGTCCTCGAGCAGGAGACCAAGTGGGTCGAGGTCGACGTAACCTCGCACGCCATCCGCGTCCGCCAGGCGCAGCCCGACTACGTGATCTTCCACGGCTACGCCGCCAACGTCTGGCCGGAGATCGTCAAGCTGGTCCGCGACTACGGCGTCGAGACCCAGTTCATGGGGACGCTGTTCGGCTCGCATCCCGACGTGGTCGGCACCATCGGCGACGCCGCCGACAACTATCTCGGCACGGTGTCGGTGAACCTGCTGGTCGGCGAGGCGAAGACGCCGATGATGGAGACCATCAACGAGTACCTGAAGACCTGGACCGAGAAGCCCTACACCGGCTACGCCAACATCGGCTACATGCAGAGCTGGTCGACCGCGCTGGTGCTCAAGGAGGCGATCGGCTCGGCGCTGAAGAAGGGTCTCGAACTGAACGGCGAGAACCTGATCGCCGAGATCAACGCGATCGAGGACTTCGACGCCGGCGGCGTGTTCGGCATGCCGATCAGCTTCGTCGACAACCGCATCCCCTACGGCGTGATCTATCGCTACAACACCAAGGACGGCAAGCTTTCGGTCACCGAGGCCGCGCCGTGGCAGAGGATCGACTGACGTGGCCGCGGCCCTGGAGATCGCCGACCTCAGCGTCGTCTACGGCGGCGCCAACCTGGCGCTGGAAGGCGTCACGCTCGACGTGCCCGAGGGCGGCTTCGTCGCACTGCTCGGCGCCAACGGCGCCGGCAAGTCGACGACGCTGAAGGCGATCTCCGGGCTGCTCCGCTTCGAGAACGGCCAGATCCGCAAGGGGCACATCCGCTACATGGGGGAGGACATCACCAGGATGCCCTCCCACCAGCTCGCCCGGCGCGGCATCCTGCACGTGCGCGAGGGCCGCTTCGTGTTTCCCTCCATGTCGGTCGAGGAGAACCTCGAGGCGGCGCTGTTTGCGCGCGGCAAGCGCGGTCCGGCGCTGGCCGGCGACCGCTACGAGGAGGTGTTCCACTACTTCCCCGCGCTGCGTGAGCGGCGCAGGTCGCAGGCCGGATACCTGTCCGGCGGCGAGCAGCAGATGCTGGCGATCGGCCGGGCGCTGTTCGCCCAGCCCGAGCTGCTGATGGTCGACGAGGCCTCGCTCGGCCTCGCCCCTAAGATCGCCGCGGAGATCTTCGCCATCCTGAAGCAGATCAACGGCGAACGGCGGCTGTCGATCCTGGTCGTCGAGCAGAACGTTTCGCTTGCCCTGAAGAGCGCCGAATACGGCTATGTTCTGGAAGCCGGGCAGATCACCGAGCAGGGCGACTCGGATACGCTGATGGACCGCGAGAACCTGTCCAGGCGCTATCTCGGCGGCGCCCGCAAGGACACAGAGCACTAGCTACAGAGGACTTCCCGGACGATGGAACTTGAGACCTGCCGCCTCGATGTGGCCGAGGGGATTGCGACCGTGACGCTCGCCCGGCCGCCGGTCAACGCCCAGAACCGGCGCATGCGCGACGAGATGATCTGGCTGTTCGATTCCCTGAGCGACCGCGACGACGTGCGCGTCGTCATCCTGACGGCCGAGGGCAAGGTGTTCTCGGCCGGCGCCGACATCAAGGAGCGCCGGACGCTGGTCAAGCAACCGGGCGACTATCTCGACCACAACCGGGTGACGCGCGAGTTCTTCTTCGGCGTCGCCGACTGCACCAAGCCTGTCATCGCCGCCGTCAACGGCGCGGCGATCGGGGCGGGCTGCGCGCTGATGCTGTATTGCGACATCGTGCTGATGAGCGAGGACGCCTTCATCCGGATGCCGGAGATCGACGTCGGCATGGCCGGCGGAATGCGCCTGATGACGGAGCATTTCGGCCGCTCGATGGCCCGCCAGATCTACTTCACCGGCCGCGACGTGCCGGCTGCCGAACTGTACCGGCTCGGCGTCGTCTCGGCCTGCGTTCCCGGCGGACGACTGATGGACGAGGCAATGGAAATCGCCCGGCAGATCGCCGCCAAGAGCCCGATGGTGGTCAAGCTGATCAAGCGCGGCTTCGAGGTCGCCGAGGGGCTGCCGTTCCGCGACGCCTACCGCTACGAGCAGTCGATCACTCACGACCTGTCCAAGACCGACGTGACGAAGGAAGCCCAGACGGCCTTCGTCGAAAAGCGCAAGGCCGACGTCTCAAAGGACCGGCCATGACCGCCCACCGCTGCGCGATCCTGGACGACTACCAGGACGTGGCGCTGTCGCTGGCGCCCTGGGGCGAACTCGCCGGCGAGGTCGAGATCGCCGTCTTCAACGATCAGATCGCGCCCGACCGGCTGGTCGAGACGCTGCAGCCCTTCGACATCATCGTGGCGATGCGCGAGCGCACGCCGTTCGACGCCGCGCTGCTGCGGCAGCTGCCAAACCTGCGGCTGCTGATCACGACCGGCATGCGCAATGCGGCGATCGACATGCAGGCGGCACGCGACCTCGGCATCGTGGTATCGGGAACCGGCAGCTTCGACGGCACTGCCGCCGAGCTCGCCTGGGCCCTGCTGCTGGCGGTGATGCGGAACATTCCGGCGGAAGCGGCAAACTTCCGCAATGGCGGATCGCAGTGGCAGCTCACCCTCGGCCGCGCGCTGAGGCAGAAGACGCTCGGCATCGTCGGCCTGGGCAAGCTCGGCAAGCTGGTGGCCGGCTACGGCAAGGCCTTCCAGATGGATGTCGTCGGCTGGTCGAAGAACAATTCGCCGCAACGCTGCGCGGAGATCGGCATCGGCTATGCGGAGACGCTGGACGGCCTGCTGTCGGCCGCCGACGTCGTCAGCCTGCATGTGGTGCTGAACGGCGAGACGCGCGGCATCATCGGCGCGCGCGAACTGGAGCTGATGAAGCCGGGCGCGGTGATCGTCAACGCCTCCCGCGGCCCGTTGATCGACGAGGCGGCGCTGATCGCGGCGCTGCGCTCGGGACGGCTCGGCGGCGCCGGGCTCGACGTCTACGACGAGGAACCGCTGCCCGCCGATCATCCGCTGCGCACGCTGCCCAACGTGGTCGCCACCCCCCACCTCGGCTACGTGACGCGGGAGACCTACGACGCCTACTTCTCCGACGCGCTGGACGACGTGCGGGCCTGGCTGAAGGGTGCGCCGGTGCGGGTGCTGAACGCGCCTACCGGCTGAACACCAGGCCCGGTAGCCAAGTGGTGACGCCGGGCACGAAGGAGATGATCAGCAGGCCCGCGATCAGCGGCACGAAGAACGGCAGCGATGCCTTCAGGACGTTCTCCGGCGTCGTTCCGGCCACCTTGGCACCGACGAACAGGCCGATGCCCATCGGCGGCGTGATCATGCCGATCAGCAGGTTGAAGCTCAGCATCACGCCGAACTGTACCGGCCCCATGCCGAGTTCCTGGACTACCGTAAGCAGGATCGGCGCGATGATCAGGATTGCGACCGGGCCCTCCAGGAACATGCCGACCACCAGCAGGAACAGGTTCACCAGAAGGATCCCGACGAACGGGCTGGTGATGTAGGAACTCATCAGTTCGGCTGCGTGGTGGGCGACGCGCTCGCGGGCGATGACGAAGTTCATCGCGGTGGCGATGGCAAACAGGTACATGATCACCGACGTCATCACGACGGTGTTGACCAGCGCCTCGTACAGCCGCCGCCAGGTGATCTGCCGGTAGAGCAGGCCGACGAGCAGCGCGTAGGCGGTGGCGATGGCGCCGAGTTCCGACGGCGTCGTGACGCCGAGGACCAGCGAGCCCAGGATGATCACCGGCGCGAGCAGGGCAGGGGCGCCGTGGATCGCGGTATCGACGACCTTCGAGAACACGAACGGCTCGGGCTTCGCCCATTCCACGCCGGAGATCCGGACGTAGGCGTAGACGAAGATCATCAGCGCCGCGGCGACCACCAGCCCGGCCACGACGCCGCCCAGGAAGAGCTGTCCGATCGAGGTGTTGGTGGCGAGCCCGTAGATCACCAGGATGATGCTCGGCGGGATCAGCGGCCCGATGGTGCACGACGACAGCGTCACGGCCGCGGAGAAGCCTACTGGGTAGCCGTTCTTCTTCATCGCCCGCATCTCGACGGCGCCGAGGCCGGCGAGATCGGCGAGCGCCGAGCCCGACATGCCGGCGAATATGATGCTGGCGACGATGTTGACCTGGGCCAGTCCGCCGGAGATCCAGCCGACCACGGCGCGCGCGAAGGCGAATATGCGCTCGGTGACGCCGCCGGCGTTCATCAGGTTGCCGGCCAGGATGAAGAACGGCACCGCCAGCAGCGCGAAGCCGTCGACGCCGTCGATCATCCGCGACGGGATGACGGTGGCCGGCAGGCCGATCATCAGGAAGCCGACCAGCGTGGCGATGCCGAGCGAAATCGACACCGGAACGCGGACCAGGAACAGCGCCACCGATATGACCAGCATGGTGAGCGAGATCATCGGCGCGGTGTCCCCGGGCCAGCCTCGTCGCACGAGGGTCGACGGGCCGTCGTCACCAGTCCACCTCGTCCATCGGATCGGTGACGATCGCCCGGCGCTCGATCGCCGCGACGCTGGTGATCTCGAAGCCCCGCGACATCACCCAGAGGCCGAACGCCAGGTAGTAGAGGCTGGTCACCACCATCAGCGCGGAGCCGACGGCGAGCGGCAGGGCCGGGATCAGCCCCGACATCGACAGGAGGGGCGTGCGCATTCCCATGAGCGAGGGTGCGAACCTGACGACGAGATATACGGTCGCGCCCGTAAAAAGCACGGTCAGCACCTGAGCGAACACGTAGCACGCCATCTGAACGGAGGGGGGGAAGCGCAGGCTCACGAACTCGATGAGGATGTACTGGCGCGTCTTGAAGACATAGGAGATGCCGAGGAAGTAGGCGACCATGATGGTCGTCTCGGCGACCTCCTGCGCCCACCAGATCGAGCCGCCGACCGAATAGCGCAGCAGCGCCTGGGCGCCGCTCAGCGTCGTGACGACGACCAGGGCGGCAATGGCAAGCGCAAGCTCGGCCTGGCCGACGTGCCGAAGGATCCGGCGGAAGACCGCAAGTCCCTTCGGCAGTGGCAGGTGGCCCGCATCGGCCGTCAGGCCGCTCGTCATGGCGTGCCGCTCAGTCGATGGCCTGGATGCGGCCGATCAGGCCTTCCTCGACCAGGCCGCGCGTCTCGAAATCGGCATGGGCGGGCTTCATCTTCTCGATCCAGGGCCCGATCGGCGGCTGGATGATGGAGACGCCGTATTCCTCCTGCGCCTTGGCGGAGGATTCCGTCAAAGCCTGGTTCATCAGTTCGGCGAAGACGTAGCTCGATTCCTCGACCGCCTGATCGATCGCGGCGCGCTGGCTGTCTGTCAGACTGTCCCAGGTCATCTTGCTCATCCAGGGATGCATGATCTGGAAGTACTCGTGGACGTTGGTCCAGTACGGCGCGTTCTCGAAGTGCTTCATCTCGTAGTTGTCGGTGATCGTGCCCGTCAGGCCGTCGACGACGCCGGTCGCCAGCGACGTGTAGACGTCGGGCCAGGGCACCACCTGGACGTTGGCGCCGAGCGCTTCCCAGGACTTGATCGGGATTTCGGATTCGTACATCCGCAGCTTGAAGCCTGCCAGGTCGTCGGGGCTGAAGATCGGCTTCGTGCTGACCAGGCCGCGGTCGTAGGGCCGGACCCAGTTCTTGGCGACCTCCGGGTTGGCCAGTGCCTCGCGGGCGGGGATGACGATGCCCTTGGATTGAAGCGTGTCCATGAACCCGCCGAAGATGTCGCTGCCGATGAAGGCGGCGAAGTGGTCGCGGTCGCGGAACACCAGCGGCATCGACAGGACGCCGATGCGCGGCTCGAAGGTCACCAGCAGCTCGATCACGTCGAGCTGCATGTCGATGGCGCCGGCCGCCACGCCCTGGACCATTTCCCGGGCGCCGCCGAGCTGCGAGCTCCAGAAGATCTCGACCTCCAGCTCGCCGTCGGACAGCTCGTTGATGCGCTGGGCCAGGAACCGGAAGCCGTCGGCCACGAAGTCGTTGGCGTTATTGTTGGCGCCGAGGCTGAGCGTGCGCGCCGATGCCGGCGCCGTGCCGATCAACCCGGTGGCGAAAAGCGTTGCCGCGACAACCGCCGCGGCCCTGGCGAGATATTTTCCCGGTTTCATCGAGCGTTCCTCCCAGAACACGTGTCGTGAGATGCATGCGGCGGGCGTGGCTGTTGCCTGTTGCGCCGTTCGCCGCGGCTTGCAGGCCCGAAACACGAGCCCGTCGTCGCTGGCCGGTGAGGCCTGTCCGCGTCATTCATGATCGTCGGCCGACCGTTGGCCCGCCAACGGATTCCATGCCTATTTCACTGAATGAAATTCGATCATGACGATCCTTCAGGCGTCGCGCGAAGGACTAAACTGGCGTCTCGCCGATCGCGACAGACGGCAAAGCCCGCGGCATCGGCAGCCGGCGGCTGCGGCCCCGGACCGGGATTGAGCCGGGCCAAACGGTGCCGGAACAGATCGATCCGGCGCACGCTGCCGGGATCCGCGCCAAATCCGGCGGCTTTCCGACCGGCGGTGTGGTATCGGTAACGGTCCGTGGACACGGCGACCGGCCCGGAGTGACGCGCTGCCGGCTCGCCACAAGAACAACAATGCGGCCGATCGTTCGGTAATGAATGGCAATCTTGTCTGGGAGGACAACGCCATGGAGCTATCACCAGTGACGGCACAGACGACCGATGCATCGACCGGCGTGGTCGACACCGCCCAGAGCGGATCCAAGCCCGGGCGGCCCGCCGAATCCGTCCGCTGCCGGACCAATTCCCGTCACGGCCTGACCGACCTGTCCCGCCGATCCTACCCGCCGGTGGAATCGGTGTGCCGGGCGCTCGAGATACTCAACGCGGTCAACAAGCTGCGGATCGCCTCGATCAACGGTCTCTACGAGGAGACGAAGTTTCCGAAATCGACCATCGTGCGGATGCTCGAGACGCTGATGTCGGAAGGCTATGTCGCGCGCGACAACATGTGCGGCGGCTACCGGGTGACGTCGCGGGTGCGTGAGCTCAGCTCCGGCTACGAGGGCATTTCCCGCATCATCGAGGTGGCGCGGCCGCTGGCGATCGACCTGACGCGGCGCACCAAGTGGCCGGTCGCCATCGGCGTCATGGACGGCGACGAGATCGCCATCCAGTTCTGGACCGGCGCCATCAGTCCCTGGAACACCGACTCGATCCTCGGGCTGCGCCCCGACATGGAGCACTCGGCGATGGGGCGGACCTACCTGGCGTTCTGCCCGGCGGCCGAGCGCGAACGCCACCTGGCGCGGTTCCGCGCCGACCCGGAACGCAACTTCGACGACTCCGCCGAGCGGCGCTTCCGGCTGCTGCTCGAGCAGGTGCGCTCGGAGGGCTACGCCCAGCGGGATCCGCGCACCTGGCCCTATCGTCGCACGACGTTCTGCATGCCGATCCGCGAGGGCGACACCGTCCATGCGATGATCAGCACGAGCTACTTCACCACCGCCATACCGAAGCACAAGCTGGCCGAGCAGATCATCGAGCCGTTGCGGTGCACGACGACCAAGATCGAGGAGGCCTTCGCCTTCATGAATTCGGGCGGCGACCTCGTCGACCACAGCGGCGACGAGGTGGAATTCGGTTTCTGACGGCGCGCCGGGCGAACGGGCGGAGCCTCCGGCGATCCGGCCGCGCCTGCCGGATCAGTCGTCGTCGAGGGTCGGATTGGTGGTCGGCGCGCCGCCGGCGAACCATTCCTCGAAGCGGCGATAGGTGACGAGCCAGCCCTTCTGCGGATCCTTGACCAGCCGGTCGGTCATGTAGGCGATCTGGATCGGCGGGTTGGTCGGCAGCACCGGCTTGCCGTCGGCGGCGTACAGGAACAGGAACCAGTGGCAGGTCGCCTTGTCCGATCCTTCCGGCAGGGCCTGGAAGTTCTGGACGCTGTGGACGACGGTGCGGTCGCCGCGGTCCTTGCGCCACTGGTAGAAGGCCCGGATCTTCTCCTTGCCCTCGTAGGAGGCGGCCGGCCCGACGAAGACGCCGTCATCGGTATAGTAGTCCGGCGCGTTGGCACCCCAGTTCGTGTCCACGTCGTGCCAGTAGTCGATCACCAGGGCATGCAGTTCCTGGGTCAGTGCCAGACGGTCGGCCGAAATCTTCATTCCGTTGCTCGCTGCTTGACGGGCACCCCGCAGGATGCGTCCGAGGGAAGGTCTCGGGGCTGGATGCTATAGCAGCGGCGGCGATGGTTCCCCACCGATCGGCAGCGATTTCATTGACCGAAAATGGAGCTCGGACGGTGGGTTGGCGCAGCGGGCTCCTTGTGCCGGCTAGCGTCCCGGCCGCATTATCCCAGACTCACGGGGAGAGCGGTACAGGCGGGGAAACGGTTGGAAGACGACGAGCCACCACTGGTCGACGCGCATCTGCACGTGTGGACGCGCGATCTGCCGCTGACCGACACGGCCTGGCACCGGCCGCCGACCGATGCCTCGGTCGAGCAATGCCTGGAGACCCTCGACGCGCATGGCGTGGTGTTCGCGGTGATCGCGGCGGCGAGCCTGCACGGCGAATACAACGATCACGTCCGCCGCGCGCTGAAGGCGCATCCGCGCCTGCGCGCCACCGCGACGCTCGCGCCGCGCACCGACATCTACCAGATGGAGCAGATGAAGGCGGACGGCTTCGTCGGGGTCCGGCTGATGTGGGCGCTGAGCGACGAGGCGCCGGACATCGACACCGGCGACTACCGGATGTTCCTGCGGCGGATCGCCGACCTCGGCTGGCACGTGCACCTGGTCGAGAAGGCGGACCGCACGGCCCGCGCAATCGCTGCCGTGGAAGCCTCGGGGGCGCGGCTGGTGATCGACCACATGGCGGGCTTCTTCGACGATCCCGAGGGCGTAAACGGCGAAGGCTTCAAGGCGGTGCTGGCGGCCGTCGAGCGGGGCAATACCTGGGTCAAGATGTCCTGCCGGTTCCGGTTCGCGCCGCCGGAGACGGCCGATCCCTACGCCGAGGCGCTGCTTCGCGTCGCCGGGCCGGAGCGGCTCATGTGGGGCAGCGACTGGCCGTTCGCCGACTTCGAGGGCAGGGTGACCTACGGCGACGTGCTCGCCGACCTGAAGCACCTGGTGCCCGACCTGGCGGTCCGCCGAAAGATCACCGGCGAGACGCCGCTGCGCTTCTATTTTACCTGACCTCGGCGCCGGTGCCTGACGCGCGGCGCAGGCGGACCCTGCGCAGGCCGGACCTTCCGGAGAACGCCGAGGCGAAGCCCTTCGGCAGGAACAGCAGCACCACGATCATGGCCGCGGCGATGATCATGTACCGGCCCTCGGCCAGTCCCTCGACACTGGCCAGCCCCTCGGAGAAGAACGTCAGCGCCAGCGCGGCGAAGATCGGCCCGTAGATGCTGGAGGTGCCGCCGACCAGCACCATGCTGAGGATCAGCGACAGGGTGGAGAAGCCGAACACCTCCGGCGAGGCGACGCGCAGGTAGATGGCGAACAGGCCGCCCGCGACGCCGGCGAAGAAGGCGCTGACCACCAGCACCTTGAGGCGCTGAAGCCCGATCGGGATGCCGCGCGACAGGCCGTAGTCCTCGTTGTCGCGCAGCGCCTTCAGCGACAGGCCGAAGTCGGAGCGCACGATCCACCGCATGGCGATGGTGCTGACGACCAGGATCGCAAGCGCCACGTAGTAGTAGCCGAACTTGTAGTCGCGCAGGAAATTGTAGCCGAACAGCTCGATCGTCGGCACGCGCACCAGTCCCTGGGTGCCGCCGGTCACCTCGGACTGGCTGATCACCACCTGCAGCACAAGCTGGCTGAACGCGAACGTCACAAGGACCACGTAGACACCCTGGAGCCGCACGACCGGCAGCGCGATCAGCGCGGCGGCGACCGACGCCCCGAGGCCGCCGATCACCATGGCGAGCCACGGATCGACGCCCAGCAGCTTGGCGCTGAGGCCCGTCGCGTAGACCCCGATCCCGAAGAATGCGACGTGGCCGAAGTTGAATATGCCGGCATATCCCAGGCTCAGGTCCCAGCTTGCCGCGACGATCGCGTAGATGAAGGCGATGATGAACAGGTGGCGGACGTAGGTGTCCTCCACCACCAGCGGTACTGCGAGCGCGACGACCAGCAGCACCGCGATCGCGGCGAGCTTCACCGGACTCCCGAAGGCGGTCATCGCACCACCTTGCCGAACAGGCCCTGCGGGCGGAACAGCAGCACGACGATGAGCAGCACGAAGATCATCGAAGGCGCCCAGTAGATGCCGATCACGAAGATCAGTGCGGCTTCAAGGATGCCGATGAGATAGGACGCGGCGACGGTGCCGCCGAGAGACCCGAGCCCGCCGAAGATCACGATGATCAGCGCCTTGACCAGCGGCTCGGCGCCGAAGGTCGGGGTGAGCAGCCTGACGGAGCCAAGCAGGATGCCGGTGAGCGCGGCGAGCGCTGCCGACAGCGCGAACGTGACCACGAAGAGCTGCGACACGCCGATGCCGATCAGGCGGGCCGCGTTGGCATTCTGCCCGACCGCGCGGATGCCGCGGCCGATCCGCGACCATCGCAGGAAGGCGCCGAGCGCCACCATCAGGATCGGCGCGACGACGATGATCAGCATCTCCTGGGCCGAAATGGTGGTGCCGAGAAAGTCGACCTGGCCGGGCGCGATGGGAGTGAGCTGCTTGAGGCGGGCGCCCCAGACGAGCTGGATGCCCTTCTCCAGGAAGATCATCACCGCCAGCGTCGTCATGACGGTGATCAGCAGGATGTCGCGGTTGTCGTAGAAGGGCCTCACCACCAGCCGCTCCATCAGGATGCCGACGCCGATGACGGCGGCGATCCCGACGGCGACGCCGGCCCCTATCCAGAGGCCGAGGCCCGCCGCATCGGAGACGGTCCAGGCGACATAAGCGCCGAGCGTCATCAAGACGCCATGCGCGAAGTTGAAGATGCCGAGCGTGCTCCAGACCAGCGACAGGCCGCTCGCCATCAAGGCGTAGACGGAGCCCAGCACGATGCCGCTGACCAGGATGGCGCTCAGGGTGTCCGCGGTCATCGCGCCTCGTGCCCCCCGAAATACATGTCCATGATCTCGTCGTGGTCGACGCCGCTGCGCCGGTCGATCTCGCGGATGATTTCGCCGTGGTCGACGAGGTACATCCGGTCGACGAGGGACAGCACAAAGGTGATGTCCTGCTCGACCAGCAGCAGCGGCATCCGCTGCGAGGAAATCTCGTCGATCGCCGCCGCCAGCTCGTCCTTCAGCTTCGGCGACAGGCCGAGCGTCGGCTCGTCCAGCATCAGCATGCGCGGCGCGCACATCAGGCCGACGCCGATCGACAGCATCTGGCGCTCGCCACCGGACAGCGTCTTGCACTGCTGGCGCCGGCGCTCGGCAAGGCGCGGAAAGAGCTTGAGCACGTAGTCGAGGTTCTTCGCGCGCTGCGAATGGGCCCGCCTGGTATAGGCGGCAAGCTCCAGCGTCTCGAGAATCTCCATGTCGGGAAACAGGTGGTTGGCCTGGGCGACATGAATCAGTCCGCGCTCGACGATCTGTTTGGCCGACAGGCCGCCGAGCGGCTCGCCCAGGAACCGGACCTCGCCGCGGCGCTGCGGGATGATCTTCGAGATCGCGTTGAGGAGAGTGGTCTTGCCGTGGCCGTTCGGCCCGAACAGGCCGACTCGCTCGCCGGGGCCGACATGGATCGAGATGCCCTGGAGGACGTCGTAGGCATCGTAGCCGGCCCGCAGCTCGACGACATCGAGGGCGTTTTCGGCGTCGCTCAATGCGAGACCTCCCGCTTGCCGAGATAGGCCTCGACGACCTGCGGCATCCTGACGACGTCCTTCGGAGTGCCGGAGGCGATGACCGCACCCTGGTTCAGCACCATGAGGTGTTCGGAGACGCTGAGCAGCAGCGGCAGCACATGCTCGATCAGGACGATGGTGATGCCGCGGCGGTGGACGGTGCGGATCAGGTCGGCGAGCTGGGTGACCTCGGGCCTGGTCAGGCCGGCGGCCGGCTCGTCGAGCAGCAGCACCTTCGGCCGGCCGGCGATCGCCGAGGCGATCATCAGCTGCTTGCGCTCGAACACCGAGAGCTCCGAGACCGGCCGGTCGCGCCGGTCGTCGGCCAGCGCGACGTCCTCGAGCGCCTGCATGCTGTCGCGCCGCGCGTCGGCGCCGACCGCGCCGCCGCAGTAGACGGCACTGGTATAGACGTTCTCGAAGGCGGTGAGGGTGTAGAACTCCGCGTCCTTCTGGAAGGTCCGCAGGATGCCGGCCCGGCTGATCTGGTGGGGCCGCAGCCGCTGGATCTCCTCGCCGCGCAGCAGGACGGCGCCGCTGCTCGGCGGAAACGGAATGCCGGTGATGACGTTGAACAGCGTGCTCTTGCCGCTGCCGTTCGGACCGGCGATGCCGAACACCTGGCCCTCGGTGACGGTGAAGGACACGTCGTCGACCGCGACGAGCTCCCCGAACCGCCGGGTGACGTTGCGCACTTCGAGCAGGACGGGCGAGGCGTCTGTCGCGGCCATGGCAGATATCCGGAGTGGATCGGCGGCGTTCACGGCAACGATATGTCCGCCGCGAACGCCAGCCGGGATCCGATGAGCGTCGTTACTGCATCCACGGCGGCATCTGGAACTCGCCCGTCGCGTAGCTGCCCGGGTAGAACAGCACCCGCTCGCCGTCCCAGATCTGGTAGAACTGGATCGGGATGCCGTCGTTGCCCTGTACCGCGAGGTGGGTCTCGGGATCGAACTTCAGCATTCCCGCCGCGATCTGCTTCTCGGAGGCGCCGAGCGCCTCGCCGATCTCCAGGCGCTTGGTCGGGTCACCGACCTTTTCCAGAGCGTCGGCATAGAGGTAGACCTGTTCGTAGAGTGCCGGCCCGTAGGTGCCAGGCTGGTTGCCGTATTTGTCCTCGTACTTCTTGACGACCTCCGCGGCGCGCGGGTTCTTCGGCGTGTTCAGGACGCCGCCGAGCAGGTTGTAGACGACCCCCGTCGCCTGATCCTTGGTGAGGTCGAGGAATTCGGGCACCGACGGCGCGTACTGGATGAACACCAGGCTGTCCGTCGGCTCCTCGAGGAACTGGGTCATGAACTTGGCGGCGTTGCCCGGCAGGTAGTCGGTGTTGATGATCAGGGCAGGGGCATCCTGCCGGACGCCGGCCAGGAAGGCGCGCCAGTCGCTGATCTCGCCGAACGGCAGCAGGTCCGACGAGGTCACCGTCCAGCCGGCCGCCTCGAAGTTCTTCTTCAGGCCCTCCATGATCGTCTTGGAATAGGGGTTGTCGGAGGAGATCAGCGCGACCTTCTTGTTGGGCAGCTTGAGCTTGCCGCTGCTGGCGAGTTCGTCGATCACCGGAACCATTTCGGTCTCGTAGGCATCGTAGGACGGCGTGATCGACCAGACGGTCGGGAAATCGTCCGGGCTGGGCGCGATGATGTCGCGCGTCTGCGCCGAGTTTGCGGAGATGAGGTAGGGCATCTCCTGCTCGGCCATCAGCTCGATCTCGAAGTTGCTGCCGCTGGCATAGCCGGTGACGATCGCGTTGACGTCGCGGTCTCCGGCCAGTCGCTCGAAGGCGCTGGTGACGCTGTCGGCGGCCTGGTCCTGGGTGTCGCCGACCACGACCTCCAGCTTGTAGCCTGCAACGCCGCCGGCGGCGTTGATCTCGTCGACGGCGAGCCTGGCGCCGTTGACCATCTCGGCGCCGTCGGCCGCCGCGCCGCCCGTCAGCGGCGCCAGCACGCCGATCTTGGCGACCTTGTCCTGCGCATGGGCGGGCAGGACCGCGAAAACCGATGCGGCGAACAACGCACCCTTCATCAAACCCTTGAGTTTCATCGTCTTGTTCCCCTGTTGTTGTCTGCTTCGTTCAGCGCACGCCGCACCAGTCGATGATGGCGGCGGCGATAGTCCTGGTGGTTTCCTGCAGCGCGGCGATGTCGACGTACTCGTCGTCGCCGTGGAAGCCGTCGCCGCTCGGGCCGAAGATCACCGAGTCGACGCCGGCGCCTGCGTAATGGGCGGCGTCGGTCACGGCCTCGAAACCCCTGATCTGCGGCGCCTTGCCGACCTGCCCCTTGCGCCTGACCAGCGACTTGACGATCGGATGGTCGAGCGGCGTGTCCATCGGCGGGAAGTAGAGGCCGCCCAGCGACCATTCGATCTTGATGGGGTGATCGCGCAGCCAGCGGTCCTGCTGGCAGAAATGATGGACGAAGTTCTCGAACTCGGCGCGCACCTCGTCCGGCGACTCGTTGGGCAGGAACTTGTAGTCGAGGTCGATCACCGCGACGTCCGGAATGATGGCGGGGTTGGTCATGATGATCGGCAGCCCGTCGGGGCCGAGCCCGGCGCCGGCGCGCATGACGCCCGGGCTGATCGTGTTGAGGCCGGCCGGCACGAGGGGATGGCTGGTGGTGCGGCAGCGGATGCTCTCGAAGTCGCGCAGGGCCGACAGGAAGCGGTTGGCAAGCTCGATGGCGTTGACGCTCTGCTGCAGGCGGCCGGGCTTGTCGTGCTGCGGCCAGACCTCGTTGAAGCGGAAGCCGGCATGGCCCTGGCGGCCGCGCACCGTGACGCGGACCCAGTAGAGCCCGCCTTCGCTCGGCTGGATGTCGCCCCAGGTCGGCTCGGCGACGATCGCCGCCCTGGCGAGCTTGCCCTTCGCCACCGCGTCCATCGCGCCGAAGCCGCCGGCCTCCTCGTCGACGACGGTGTGGATCGACAGGCGGCCTTCCAGCTCGATGCCGGCCTTGCGGATCGCGCGGGCGGCCGCGATGCAGGCGGCGACGCCGCTCTTCATGTCGACGGCGCCGCGGCCGTAGAGCCTGCCGTCCCTGATCTCGCCGCCGAACGGGTCGACCGTCCAGTCCGACCGCTCGCCGATCGGCACCACGTCGACATGGCCGCACAGGATCAGGCTTTTTTCCTCGCTGCCGGCAAGGTCGGAAACGAGGTTCGGCCGGCCTGGAAAGACGTCCCAGCGTTCGCTGGTGAAGCCCAGGCCCTCGACTTCCTGCTGGATGCGGTCCTGGACCTCCGCTTCCCTGTTGATGTCGGGATCGGTGACGAACTTCGGGTTGACCGAGGGAATGCGGACGAGGTCCTGCGTCAGGCCGACGTCGTAATCGGGGTCGTCGTCGAGCGCTTTCCAGGCGGCCTTTACTGCGTCTTCTGCTGCGGGCATCGGCATTCCCCTTGTTGCTGGCGGTGTCGGCCGGGCGGCACTTCGGTCAGCGTCCCGGCTCCGTTTCGGAGCCCTGCTCCAGTTCGCCGATCAGGGCGTCGGTCGTGACCTGTCGGCAGTAGCCGCGGATGGTCTTCAGGGAGTGGTCGTGCCGCTCCTGGCTGTAGGTCGCGCAGGCATCCGGCACGAGGGTGACCAGGTAGCCGAGGTCGCAGGCGTCGCGCACCGCGGATTCAACGCACTGGTCGGTGACCAGCCCGCACAGCACGATCTGCCTCACCCCGAGATTGCGCAGGATGTAGTCGATGTGGGTGGAGACGAAGACGCTGGAGGAGGTCTTCGGCAGCACGATCTCGTCGTCGCCCGGCGCAATCTCGTCGATCACCTTGCCGTCCCAGGATCCCTTCGGCACGTGGAAGCCGGTGATCTTGTAGTCGAGGCTGCGGTCGCGCCCGTCCAGCGTCAGGCTCTCGATCGTCGTGTACATCACCTCGACGCCGGCCTTCCGGCAGGCCACCTGCAGCCTGCGCATGTTGGGAACCGCGACGTTGGCGAGGCGGTCGAAGTAGTAGGCGTACTTGCCGTCGAAGTCGGAAGCAGGCGTGTCCTTGAACTCGCCGCCGTCGCGGCGGGCACAGAAGTTCTGCACGTCGATGAACAGGAGCGCCGACTGGCCGGCATCGAGAGGTACGTCGCGGGTCAACTCGCTCGCCATGGCGCCTATTCCTGCTGTTCCGGCACGGCGTCGCGGATCGCCTCGCCGATGAAGACGGCCCAGTCCGCCTGGCCGGAGGCTGTTGAGATCAGGTCGTTGCGGATCTCGATCAGGACATGCTCGATGCCGCGCCGTTCGCCGTGGATCGGGATCGCGTAGTCGGTCAGGTCGCTGCCGAAATAGGGTTCGTTGAAGGCCGCGTTCAGCTCGGGCCGCAGCGCCTTCATCGACGCCATCAGCCGGCGCGCCAGGCGGTCGTCCCGATTGAACAGGAGGCCGATCTCCCAGGGGCGCTGCAGGCCGTCGGCGGCAAGCCGGGGCGTGAAGCTGTGGATGGAGACGAGGACTGTGGCGCCGCCGTGCGGTCGCGCGTCGAGCACGTCGCTGACCGCCTCGTGGTAGACCGAGTGGATCTCCGCAAACCGCGCCCGCCGGTCCGCTTCGCTGAGGGCCGCGTTGGCGGGGACGACGACGGTGTCGCTGATCTCCGGGAAGCAGTCGGCGACGCCGTAGCTGCGGTTGCAGTCGACCACCAGCCGGCAGTAGGGCTGCGACACCAGCGGCGCATCGAGCAGCGAAGACAGTCGTCGCGATACGGCGTCGGCGCCGATGTCCCAGGCGATGTGGCGGTCGAAATCGGCCGGGGCGATGCCGAGGTCGCCGAGCGCGGCCGGCACGGCGCGACCGGCATGCTCGCACAGCAGCACCACGCGGCCGCGGCCGCCGGGATTGACGATTTCGAACGGCTCGGGATCGTCGGCCGCCAGAAGGCCTGTCGCTATCGGCGCGGTGACTGTCTCCGTGCGCAAGTCGGTCCCCCGTTGCCGCCCGCCGAAGGCGCCGTTTCCGCTCACCCGGCGGGCGAGAATCTGCGACGCTCCGCCATCGTTCCAGGCGCAAACCCTGATCAGGATTGGAACGAAAAATATCCGTCAAAGTCAATCGCATGTTTGTTGTTGATCGGATTTTTTCAGAGTGGGATAGTCGCTCGCAGCATCGGGAGGCCTCGCGGCAATGGGCGAAACCGCCGACCAGGAGAGCTTGAGGGCCGTCATTACCGACGCCATGCCGACGCTCACCGCCAGTGAGCAGAAGGTGGCGAGCGTGGTCCTTGCCGACTATCCCTACGGGGGACTGGCGACCATCCAGGAACTCGCCGCGCGGACCCGCGTCAGCGCGCCGTCGATCACCCGGTTCATTGCCAAGATCGGCTGCAGCGGCTACCAGGACTTCCAGCGCCGCCTGATCGGCGAACTGAAGCAGCGCGAGCTGTCGCCGATCGAGCTGAAGCTGACCGAAGCGCCGTCGCGCGACACCCATTTCCTGACCGACTACACCTACCGGCTGGTCGGCCAGATGAAGTACATGGCCGAGAGCATCCCGCCGCAGCAGTTCGACAAGGTCTGCGGGCTGATCGCCGACCCGTCGCGCAACATATTCATCCTGGGCGGCCGGGTGACGGACAGCATCGCGCAACTCCTGTCGGTGCATCTCCGGCAGATCCGCAGCCGGATCTACCACCTGCCGTCCGATCCGGAGATCTGGCCGGAATACGTGCTGCGGATGCGCAAGCAGGATGTGGTGATATTCTTCGACCTGCGGCGCTACCAGCCGGCCCTCGCCGAACTGGCGCAGGTCATCTCCGAGCAGCGCCAGTCGACCGTGGTGGCAATCACCGACAAGTGGCTGTCGCCGGTTGCCGGTCACAGCACGCACATCTTCGCGCTGCCGATCGAGATGGAGACGGCATGGGATACGCAGGTCTGTCTGGTGACGCTGGTGGAGGCGATGATCGTCCGTGTCTCGGAAGCCGACTGGCCGGCGACGCGCAAGCGCATCGAATCCTGGGACAAGATCCGGTTTTCGCTATCCGGCAACCGAACCATCGAGAAGGGGGACTCGCATGAAGAGTGAGGACGTCGTCTATGCCTGCACGAACGACATCGCCGGGCGGACGCGCGGCAAGGGCTATCCGGCCGCGGATTTCGACAAGCGCCTGAAACGCGGCATCGGCTGGGCCCCGACCAACGTGCAGATCACCTGTTTCGACGTGATCGCCGAGACCCCGTTCGGATCGCTCGGCGACATGGTGCTGATCCCCGACGAGGCGACGCGCGTCTCGCTGCGATCCGAAGAGATGGGCCTGGCGGAGGATTTCGTGCTCGGCGACCTCCGTCACACCGACGGAACCGCCTGGGCCTGCTGCACGCGCTCGATCCTGAAGGCTGCCCTGGCGCGCCTCGAGCAGGTCGCCGGCCTGTCGCTCAACAGCACGTTCGAGCACGAATTCCAGTTCAAGACGGGCGCCAATCCGATCGGCGGCGCCTACACCCACTCCGGCTTCCGGGCGCAGCGCGCCTTCTCCGAGGCGCTGATGGGGGCGATGCGGGCCGCCGACCTGGAGCCCGACACGATCATGAAGGAATACGGCCCGGACCAGTACGAAGTAACCATGGGACCGGCGATCGGCGTGACCTCGGCCGATCGGGCGGTCATCCTGCGCGAACTGGTCCATGCGGTCGCCGCGTCGTTCGGCACGGCGGTGACGTTCACGCCGCTACGCGATCCCGCCTCCGTCGGCAACGGTGTGCATATCCACATGAGCCTGGTCGATGCTGCCGGGGCTCCGGCGACCTACGACCCGGACGGCCCGAATGGTCTGTCGAAGCCAGCCGGCCAGTTCATCGCCGGCGTCCTGAAGTACCTCGACTCGATCCTGGCGCTGACCGCGCCGAGCGTGGTGTCCTACATACGGCTGACACCGCACAGATGGAGCGCGGCGTTCAACAATCTCGGCATGCAGGACCGCGAGGCGTCGGTACGCATCTGCCCGCTGTCGGCGATGAGCGACATCGACAAGGCGCGCCAGTTCAACTTCGAGTTTCGCGCAGCCGATGCCAGCGCCAGTCCGTACCTGCAGCTGGCCGCCCTCGTTCATGCCGGCGTGCAGGGGATCGAGGAGGATCTGGAGGTTCCAGACGTTACCGCGGAAGACCTGTCGCTGCTTGCGCCGGACGAGCTTTCGCGCCGCGGCCTGATGCGACTGCCGCAGGGACTTAGCGAAGCGCTCGAGCGGTTCGTCTCGAACCCGACCGTGACCGGCTGGTTCGGTCCGCAGTTCGTCGAGGTCTACCGTCTCCACAAGACCGGGGAGATGGCCTGCCTCGACGGCAAATCGGAGCCGGAGGTCTGCGCCGCCTACGAAGCCGCTTACTGATCCCGAAACCGCGATTGAAGCCTGCACCTTCGGCGTACCTTCCGGTCGTCTGGTCGCCGCTTCCCCTTGCCGGTATAGTTCCGGACAATCGTCACAATAAGCGGCGCAAAGCCCGCACATAGCCAAAAGACGGTGCACCCGCGCCATCACGGTTCGGGACGGATCCTGGGGAGGATGGAATGGGGGCCACGGCCGAAGAAGCCGGTATCGCAATGGGTGGCGGCGCGGCGGGAAACGTTTCAACGTCGCTGCAGAGCGAGATCGGTTCGGACCTGGGCGTGACGTGTCGCGCGAACTCGCGGCGCGGCGTCACCGACGTGTCGCACCGATCCTACCCCACCGTGGAGTCGGTGCGCCGGGCGCTCGATATCCTCAACGTGGTGAACAGGCTGCGGATCGCCTCGCTGAACAGTATCCACGAAGAGCTGAAGCTGCCGAAGTCCACCATCGTCCGACTGCTCGAGACGCTGATGACGGAAAACTACGTCGTGCGCGACAACATGTGCGGCGGCTACCGGGTCACGTCGCGCGTCCGCGAACTGAGCCAGGGCTACGACGGCATCCCCCGCGTCATCGAAGTGTCGAGGCCGCTGGCGATCAGCCTGACCCGGCGCACGAAATGGCCGAGCGGCATTGGCGTCGTCGACGGCGACAAGGTGTCCATCCGCTTCTGGACCGGCACGATCAGCCCATGGGCGTCGGAACCGGTGCTGGGGCTGAAGTCGGACCTGCAGACATCCTCGATGGGCAGGGCCTACCTGGCGTTCTGTTCCGACGAGGAGCGGGATTCGCATATCGACCGGTTCCGCCGCGACCCCGACCGCGGCTTCGGCCCCGTCGAGGAGCGCAAGTTTCGCGCGTTGCTGATGCAGGCCCGCATCGACGGCTACGCCATGCGAGAGCCCCGCACATGGCCGTATCGGCGCACCACCGTCGCCATGCCGATCCGCGAAGAGTCCGTCGTGCACGGCATGATCACGCTGAGCTTCTTCACCACCGCGGTGCCCGAGGAGTGCGTGCACGAGCAGATCATCGAGCCGCTGCGCAGCACGACCAGGAAGATCGACGACGCGCTGGCGTTCCTGAGCACCGGCGCCGCCGGTCTCGACCACCAGGTCGAGGACGTCGATCCCGAGTTCTGACAGGCTGGATCGACCCGTCACGGCGGGTTTTCGTCTGATGAAACTTCGCAGGATGCATCCTACGGGACGCGATCGGCCTGTCGTAGGTTCGCCCCGACAGAACGGGCCGGCGGCCCGCACGGGGCGCACCGACAACCGACCGCCCAGGAGGAAACATGGACGTGCTCTTGCCCACCACCGTCGTCGGCAGCCTGCCGCAGCCCAACTGGCTCGTCGACAAGGACTTCATGATGTCGAACCAGCCGCCCCGGGTGCGGCTGACCTCGGTCTGGCGGGTGGCGGAGCCGTATCTGGAGGAGGCGCAGGACGACGCGACCTACGTGGCGGTCAAGATGCAGGAGGCCGTGGGCCTCGACATCGTCTCCGACGGCGAGATCCGGCGGGAGAGCTATTTCAACAGGTTCGCCACCGCGCTGGACGGTATCGACATCGACAATCCCGCAGAGGTCGAGGGCCGCAACAAGACCCGCCAGATCGTGCCGCGGGTCGTCGGCGAGATCCGCCGCAGCCGGCCCGTGCAGGTCCGCGACATCGAGCACATGCGGGCGATCACCGACCGCCCGATCAAGATCACCGTCCCGGGCCCGTTCACGATGATGCGGCTGGCCAAGGACGAGCACTACCACGACAAGGAAGCGCTGCTGATGGCCTACGCCGCGGCGGTCAACGAGGAATTGCGCGACCTGAAGGCGGCGGGGGCCGACATAGTCCAGCTCGACGAGCCGTTCGTCGAATCCTTCGTCGAGGAGGCGGAGCGGTTCGCGGTCAAGGGGATCAACCGGTCGCTCGAGGGCATTGAAGGGACGACCGTCGTCCACGTCTGCTTCGGATACGGCCACTACGTCCACACCGAGAAGCCGAACGCCTACAGCTTCCTCGGGCCGCTGAACGAGTGCCGCGCGACGCAGATCTCGATCGAGGCGGCCCAGCCGAACCTCGACGTGACGATGCTCGACCTGCTGCCCGACAAGCAGGTGATGTACGGCGTCCTCGACCTGAAGGACCACACGGTGGAGACGCCGGAGATCGTCGCATCCCGGCTGCGCCGGGCACTGGAACGGATCGATGCGGAGCGGCTGGTGGTGGCGCCCGATTGCGGCATGAAATATCTGCCGAGCGATATCGCCTACGCCAAGCTCGCCGCCATGGTGCAGGGGCGCGACCAGGTTCGCGCGGAACTCGGCGGCTAGCCGCGATCAACTCCAGATCAAGAGGAACGGTGCATTGAAGATCGCGGTCATGGGGGCCGGCGGGGTCGGCGGGTACTATGGCGCCATGCTTGCGGCCGCGGGCAACGACGTGTCCTTCGTCGCCCGCGGCGCCCATCTCGAGGCGATGCAGCGGCGCGGCCTGACACTCATCGGGCCCGACGGCGAACGCGTCGTGCCGGTCGAGGCGACCGACGATCCCCGGCGGATCGGCGTTGCCGACGTCGTCCTTTTCGCAGTCAAGCTCTACGACACCGAGGCGGCGTCGCGCGCGATCGCGCCGCTCGTCGGCGAGGGAACCCGCGTACTGACGCTACAGAACGGCATCGACGGCGGGGAAACGCTAGCGCGCGACCATGGCCCCCACCGCATCTGGGCCGGCCCCGCCTACGTCTCGGCGAGCATCGCCGAGCCGGGCGTCATACGGCATTTCGGCGGTCCGGCGCGCGTCCGCTTCGGCACATGGGACCGGCGTCCGGATCCGCTGGCGAAGACCTTCGCCGAGGCGTGCAATGCGGCCGGGTTCGTCACGGAACTGGTCGAGGACGTACGCGAGCCGCTGTGGACTAAGTTCGTGCTGCTGGCGACCAATGGCGGCTTCAGTGCGGCGGCGCGGCTGCCGATCGCAAACATCTACAGGGATCCGCGGTTGCGGCCGCAAGCGATCGAGGCGATGCGCGAGGTCGCAGCCGTCGCCCGGGCCGAGGGCGCGCCGGTGGCAGACGACGTGGCGGAGCAATGCGTCGCCTATGCGGACAATATCGGCGAGGGCGTCCGGGCGTCGATCTGCAACGACCTGCTGCGCGGGGCGCGCATCGAGGTCGAGGGCCTGTCGGGCGTGGTCGTCCGGCTCGCCGACAAGCACGGCATGGACGTCCCCGTGCACCGGATGCTGTATGCGCTGCTCAAGCCCTACGAGAACGGGCCGGTAGACACCTGATATCCGTGGAGCGTGATCCCGTAGGCGGCCCAAGTCAGGGGCGCGGCGGGGTCGCCGCCTCGACGTCGCTCCGGGCCGGCGGCGCATCGTTGCGGAAGCGGCCGCCCCGGGCCAGATCGAGGATGCACCACAGGGTGCCGACGGTCATGCCGATCGCCAGCGCGAATTTCGAGGGATAGAGCGGGATCGCGACGATGCCGTTGGAAAACTCCCGGAAGGCGAGGCTCTCGAACGCCGCGATCCAGCCGCGCCACGCGATCAGCCCGAAGAAGATGCCGGTCAGCACCAGCGCCAGGACGTCGAGCGCCTTGCGGCCGGCGCGCGGGAACATCAGGTAGAAGAGGTCAACGGAGATGTAGGAGCGCCGCTGGTGCAGGATTCCGAGCGCCATGAAGGCGGAGAAGACCATCAGTGCCTCGGTGCCCTCCACGGTCGAATCGACCGGCCGCCCGAGGAACACCGTGCTGAGAACGTCCAGCCCGCCGAGAATGGCGATGCACAGGATGGCGAGGCCCGCGACCCAGGCGCAGACGGTCGACAGCCACTCCAGGGCGCGCTGAACC
Source organism: Microbaculum marinum (assembly GCF_037855135.1). Lineage (NCBI taxonomy): Bacteria > Pseudomonadati > Pseudomonadota > Alphaproteobacteria > Hyphomicrobiales > Tepidamorphaceae > Microbaculum > Microbaculum marinum. The sequence continues at coordinate 254,212 of NZ_JAZHOF010000006.1, read as the reverse complement.
ATGCTCATCTCATCATCATCTGGCCCGGCAGCCAGGTTATCAGAACGGGGAAGGCTATGAACAAGGCCAGCAGGATCACGTTGACGACGATGAACGGCCAGACGCCGCGGATGATCTCCTCGATCGTGACCCTGCCGTCGGCCGCAGCGACCGTCGCAAAAAGGTTCATGCCGATCGGCGGCGTGATGGCGCCCAACTCGATGAACACGACCACCAGGACACCGAAGTAGATCGGGTCGATCCCGGCGGCGTGGATGACCGGAAACACGAAGGGCAGGGTCAGCAGCAACATCGACAGCGTATCGATCAGGCAGCCGAGCGCGATGTAGACCAGCGACAGCGCCAGCAGCAGCAGGATCGGCGACAGCTGCAGGGCGATGGTGAAATCGACGACGTCGGTGATGACGCCGCTCAGCACCAGCATGCGCGAGTAGACGAGGCCGCCGATGACGATGAGGAACAGCATGGCCGACGTGACGGCTGCGTCGATGAACGACCGCGTCAGCACCGACCAGGTCAGCCGCCGGCGCATGGCAAGGATCGCCATCGCGCCGAAACTGCCGGCCGCGCCCGCCGCCGACGGCGAGAAGTAGCCGCCGTAGATGCCGCCCATGATGAAGGCGAACAGCAGGACGATCGACCAGGTTTCGCCGATCGACTTCCAGCGTTGCGACCAGGAGGAACGCTCGTGGTCCCTGGGGGCGACGTCCGGCCTGACCCGCACCAGGATCATGATCAGCAGGCAGTAGCCGAGCGCGGTGGCGACGCCGGGAACGATGCCGGCGATCATCAGCGCGCCGATCGACTGCTCGGTGATGATGCCGTAGATGACCATCGTCACGCTCGGCGGGATCATCGCCGCCAGCGTGCCGGCCGAGGCGATGCTCGCCCCGGCGACGGAGCGGGAATAGCCGAGCCTCAGCATCTCCGGCAGCGAGATCCGGGTGAACACCGTGGCGTTGACGACGGTCGACCCGGATATGGCGGAGAACGAGGCGGATCCGGCGATCGTCGCCAGGTAAAGGCCGCCGCGAAAATGGCCGATGAGCCGGTTCGCGGCGGTGTACAGTTCCTGCGCCATTCCGCCGTTCATGGCGAGATTGCCCATGAACAGGAACATCGGCAGGACCGAGAACGAATAGGTCGAGGTCAGCTGATAGGGCAGGCTTTCGAGCTGGATGATCGCGAACGTCCATCCGCCGACGAAATACAGCCCGACAAAGCCTGCAAGCCCCAGGCATGCCGCGACGGGCACGCCCAGGGCCAGGAGCACCAGCATGCCGCCGGTGGCCAGCATCGCGATGGTCGTACCGTCCACCGACGGGACTCCCTTCGTTCCGTCGACCGACGAGCCTGGGTCAGTTCACAGACTTCCAGACCTCGACAGTCTGCCTGGCGGCGTCGCCCTTGCCGGCTTCTTCCATCCGCTTCTGCCAGATGTCGAGGAAATCGGGCAGCTTGGCCTGGAAGGCTTCCTGGTCGGGGAACTCGATGATCTCGACGCCCTCGGCCTTCATGTTCTCGAGCGCCTTCTTTTCGAGCTCCTTGTTGGCCGTGAGGCTGTAGGCCTCGGCGTCCTTGCCGGTCTCGCTCATCAGCGTCTTGACGTCGTCGGGGAGGGAATTCCACTTGTCGAGATTGAAGAAGGTGCCGTCGGCGATGACCGTGCCGAAGGAGATCGTCGAGCCGTACTTGGCGACCTCGTAGAGCCGGTTTGCGTTCAGCAGGTCCCACGGCAGCAGCATGCAGTCGACCGTGCCGCGCTGCAGCGCCTCGTAGAACTCGCCGGGCAGAACCGTGACGGGAACCGCGCCCACCGCCTTCACCGCGATCGGAATGTATTCGCCCTGGCTGCGGATCTTCTTGTTCTCGAGATCGGCGAGCGAGCGGATCGGCGAGGTGCAGAGCAGGTGGTACTCGTTGAGCGGCTTGAAGATGACCGGCCAGATCTTGTTCGCCTTCGCCTCTTCCTGGAAGGCGGGGACCTTCTCCCACAGGGCGTTGGCGATCTCTTGCGCCTTGTCGGGCGTCGGCATCACGATCGGCAGGGCGCTGATGGCGCCGAGGAACGGCATCTGGGCGGGGTAGTAGCTGCCCGGGAAGACGGCGATGTCGAGCGCTCCGGCGCCGACCAGCTTCAACTGCTCGGCCGGCGCTCCCGCGGCGCCCGACCAGAAGTTCTCGATCTCGATCTTGCCGCCGCTGCGCTTGGCGATCTCGTCAGCGAAGAAGACGTTTGCCAGCGCCGGCCCGGCCGTCGCGGGAACGAGGTTGTTCTCGCGCAGCTTCATCTCGGGATAGTCCTGCGCATGGGCGGCTCCGGCGGACAGAGCCAGGCAAAGCGCGGTCGACAGGATGTATCGGGTGTTCATGTTCTTCCTCCCTGGTTTGGCCTCTTGTTCGGCCTTTGTCTGGCGCTGACCCGGACACCGGGTCCGGAACGCGCCTTATCGATTGTATTTGCGGTCGATGCCGTTTGTCAGTTCAGGTTTATCGCTGCGCCCCCATCACGTTGAGGATGGCGCCGGTCACGAGCGAGGCCTTGTCGGACAGCATCCAGACGATCGCCTCGGCGACTTCTTCCGGCCGCCCGGCGCGGCCGAGCGGGGTCTTCGAGGCGAATTCCTTCAGCCGGTCCGCCTGGCCGGACTTGGCGTGGATTGGCGTGTCGACCATGCCGGGCCTGATCGCGTTGACGCGGATGCCGTCGCGCACGACCTCCGCGGCGATGCCCATCGTCATCGTGTCGACGGCCGCCTTCGAGCCGCCGTAGTGGATGAACCGGCTGGGCGAGCCGGTCAGCGCGCCGATCGAGGAGATGTTGACGATGGCGCCGCCCTTGCCGCCGTGCTTGGTCGACATCCGCTTCACCGCTTCGCGGCAGGCGATCAGCACGCCGGCGGTGTTGACGGCGAGGATCTCCATCGTCTCCTGGAAGGTATAGTCTTCAATCGCCCGCAGCTTCGGGGTGTTGATGCCGGCGTTGTTGACGAGACCGGTCAAGGGCCCGAAGGCCTTGTCGGTCTCCTCGAACAGCCGGACGATGTCGGCCTCGACGCCCATGTCGGCGCGGACCGCGATCGCCCGTCCGCCCGCGGCCTCGACGTCGGCGACCACGCCTTCGGCGGCCTCCTTCGAGGACTTGTAGTTGACGACGACATCTGCGCCGGCGGCGCCGAGCAGACGGGCGGTGGACGCCCCGATCCCGGTGCTCGCGCCCGTCACGATTACGACTTCGGCCATTTCCGCCCCTTCGAATGCTGTTTTCGCGCCGGTCCGCGGCCGTTTCGCCGCAAACCGTCACGGCGATGCGCCAAAATCGGCATCGAACCCTTGCATTGGATCATAATATCAAGTTCGGGCCAGCAGAGGCCGTTCGGCGGTCCTGGCCGCCGATTTGCATAGAAATTTCAACTGACGAAATGTTCCCAGTTCGCGCCGGGGCAATCACGTGGGCTCGGCTGGGGGGCTCGCCCGCGATCCCGGTATTGGTCCATAAATGCAAGTTCACAGGAAACAGACGACGGCCGCGGCCCGCCGGGCCCACGCCGCTCCAGAGCCGCGAGAAGTCGGCCGAAACGCACGGGAAGGGAATGACCATGGATCCGGTCCAGACCCTGCTGATCAAGCAGGACATCCACGAGCGGCTGCTCGCCTACTGGCGCAATGTCGACGACGACGCCGGTCGCCAGGCCGGCAGCTTCTGGACGGAGGACGCCGTGTGGGAGGCGCCCGCCCGCACCTTCAACGGCCGCGAAGAGATCCAGGGCTTCTTCGACTGGCGTCTGACCCGCGGCGACCGGCTGGCGCTGCATACGGTCGCCAACTTCGTGGCCGAGGTCCAGGACGAACGTTCCGCGACCTCGACCTGGTATCTGCTGCTCTACGCCGCCGACGGCACGCCGCCGAAACCGTCCGAGCCTCCGGTCCAGGTCGCGGCGATCAGCGACACGTGGGTGCACGACGGCGATGGGCCATGGCTTTGCTCCCACAGGACGTTCAAAGTGCTGTTCGAGGGGGGCGGCGCACTCTCCGGCCCGGCGGCCGGAGGCGAGAGAAAGTAGGGTCACACGGCCCGGAACGAAGGCCTCCCGGACACATGATCGCACCACCAGACACGCAGATTCCCGGCGTCTACCATCGCCGTATCGGCGATATCGTCGTCACCGCCCTCAGCGACGGATATTTCGTTACGGAGAGGGAGATGACCCGCAATCTTCCCGAGGCCGAACGCAATCAGGCGCTGGCCGCCGCGTTCCGGGATACGCTGGCATTCTCCGTGAACGCCTTTCTGATCTATTCGAAAGGCCGCCTGGCGTTGCTGGAAACCGGTTCCGGCAAGTACCTCGGGCCGACGCTCGGCCATCTGCCCGCCAACCTCGAGGCGGCCGGCGTCGCCCCGGACGACATCGATACCGTGCTCCTCACCCACATGCATCCCGACCATTCCGCCGGACTGACGGACATGGAGACGGGAAGGCGGCATTTCGGAAACGCCGAACTGGTCGTGCACGAGAACGAGCCGCGTCACTGGTTCGACGACGAGCCGATGAGCCGGGCGAGCGACCTCTACAAGCAGCTGCATTTCCAGATGACCCGGGAGCAGGTGCAGCCCTACCTGGACCGGATGCGGACCTTCGTCGACGGCGAGGTGTTTCCCGGCGTCCGGGCGATCCCGAGTGCCGGCCACACGCCGGGCCATACCTCGTACCTGATCGAGTCCGGAAAGGACCGGCTGCTGATCTGGGGAGACACGATTCACATTCCCGAGGTCCAGTTCGCACGGCCCGAGATCACCATGGTGCCGGACACCGATCCCGACGCCGCGGCGGCGACGAGGCGGCGCATTCTCGAGATGGCGGCGCAGGAGCAGTTCCTCGTCACCGGCATGCACATGCATTTCCCGGGCTTCGGCCACGTGTCGAAGGAGGGAGACGCGTACCGGTTCCATCCGGAAGCCTGGCGCCTGCCCTTCTGAGGCAATCGCTGCGGTCTTCCGTCAGACGACCACGGCGGCGCCGGTTTCGGCGGGGCCGACGGCGGCCCGGAACGCGGCAAACAGCTCGCGGCCGATGCCTTCGTGGCTGGCGGACAGATCCGGTCGCGCCGGCTCGCGCGCTGCGAACTCCGCCGCGTCGACCTTCGCTTCGAGGATACCCGCCTGCGCGTCCAGTCGTATGACGTCGCCGTCGCGGAGCCGCGCGATCGGTCCTCCGTCTGCGGCCTCCGGGCTGAGGTGGATCGCCGCCGGCACCTTGCCGGAGGCGCCCGACATGCGGCCGTCGGTCACCAGCGCGATCCGGTGGCCGCGGTCGAGCGCGACACCGAGCGACGGCGTCAGCGAATGCAGTTCCGGCATGCCGTTCGCCTTCGGCCCCTGGAAGCGCACGACGACGATCACGTCGCGATCCAGTTCGCCCGCCCTGAACGCCTCCTTCACCGACTCCTGATCGTGGAACACCCGCACCGGCGCCTCGACGACACGATGCTCGGGCTTGACGGCGGACACCTTGATCACCGCGCGGCCGAGATTGCCGCCTAGCAGGCGCAGTCCGCCGGTCGGCTGGAAGGGGCTGGACGCAGGGCGCAGAATGTTCTCGCTGCCGCTCCCGGCGGCGCCGCCGCGCCAGACCAGCGCGTCGTTTTCCAGCATCGGCTCCTCGGTGTAGCGCCTCAGACCCGGGCCGGCGATGGTGCTGACGTCCTCGTGAAGCAGGCCGGCGTCGAGCAGTTCGCCGATCATGAAACCGAGCCCGCCGGCGGCGTGGAAATGGTTCACGTCGGCGAGACCGTTCGGATAGACCCGCGCCATCAGCGGCGTGACCTCGGAAATCTCCTCCATGTCCTGCCAGTCGATCTCGATGCCGGCGGCGCGCGCCATCGCGACGAGATGCAGGACGAGGTTGGTCGATCCGCCGGTCGCGTTGAGCCCGACCATGCCGTTGACGAAGGCGCGCTCGTCCAGCACCTCGCAAGCCGGCGTGAACTCGTTGCCCTTCGCCGTGATCGCCAGCGCCCGTCGTGCGGCTTCGGCGGTCAAGGCGTCGCGCAGCGGGGTGTTCGGATTGACGAAGCTCGCGCCGGGCAGGTGCAGGCCCATGAACTCCATCAGCATCTGGTTGGTGTTGGCGGTGCCGTAGAAGGTGCAGGTGCCGGGTCCGTGGTAGGAGGCCATCTCGGCGCGCAGCAGTTCGTCGCGGCCGATCTCGCCGGCCGCGTATTTCTGCCGGATCCTCGACTTTTCGTCGTTCGGCAGCCCTGAGGTCATCGGACCGGCGGGCGCGAAGATCGCCGGCAGGTGCCCGAAGGTCGCCGCCGCGATGACGAGCCCGGGCACGATCTTGTCGCAGACGCCGAGGAAGATCGCCGCATCGTAGCAATTGTGGCTGAGCGAAACGCCGGCGGCGAGCGCGATGACGTCGCGCGAGAACAGGCTGAGTTCCATGCCGGGCTGGCCCTGGGTGACGCCGTCGCACATCGCAGGCACGCCGCCGGCCACCTGGGCGGTGCCGCCGGCGGCGCGGGCGGCCTGCCGGATCAGGTCGGGAAATCTCTCGAACGGCTGATGCGCGGAGAGCATGTCGTTGTAGGCGGTGACGATCGCGACGTTGCCGCCGCGGCCCTCAGCAATCTGCGCCTTGTCGGCGCCGCTGGCGGCGGTGACGTGGGCGAGATTGCCGCAGGACAGGTGGGCGCGTGCCGGTCCGGCGTCGATGGCGCGGCGGCAGCGATCCATGTAGGCGCGGCGCCGTTCGCGGGACCGGCTTCGGATACGGTCGGTGACGGCCGTGACGGTCGGGTGCATTGCGGCCTCCTTCGGGGGTCAGTCGGCGTAGTGGACGGTGCAGTCCTCCAGTACGGCAAGCACCGGCGCCTGGCGCACGTCGCCGAGCGACAGGGCGCGCTCGAGCGCGGCGCGCTTGTCGGCCCCGGCGATCATCAGGTGGCGCTCGCCGGCGCCCTGCAGGACCGGCGCCGACAGGGTGATGCGGGGTTCCTCGGCGCCCGGCGCGGTGATCAAGACGGCGGGCGGCGCGTCGGCGGCCAGCGCCGCATCGAGTCCGACCGCGCCTGGAAAGAGCGACGCCGTATGCATGTCCGTGCCCATGCCGAGCACCGCGATATCGAGCGGCAGCGCCAGATTGTTCAGGGAGGCGGCGATCGCCTCCAGCCCGTCCGCCGGCTCGGGCGCCGGCGCGTACAGCGGCACGAATACCGCCGCCGCCGCAGCGCCGCGGAACAGCGTTTCGGCCAACAGGTGCTGGTTTGAGCGCGGCGAGGAGGGCGGCACCTGGCGTTCGTCGGTCAGCGTGACCACGACGTCCTCCCAGTGGAGGTCGGCCTCGCCGAGGCGGGTAAGCATCGGCCCGGGCGTCGAGCCACCCGACAGCGCGATGGCAGCGCGGCCGGTCGTGGCGACCAGATCCGCCAGACGCGCGGCGAGATATGCCGCCAGCCCGTCGGTCAGCGCCTCCCGGGAGGGGTATTCGATGAGCCGGGGATGAGTCATACCGCGATCTCCCGCCACCGGCGCCCGTCCCGGTGCATCAGCATCAACGCATCCTCCGGTCCGGAAGATCCCTGGTCGTAGGAAATCGGCCGGTCGCCGCGCTCGTCCCACAAGGCGATGATCGGGTCGATCCATGCCCAAGCGGCCTCCACCTCGTCGCCGCGCATGAACAGCGTCTGGTCGCCCCGGACCACATCCATCACAAGCCGCTCGTAGGCATCGGGCATTCGCAGTTTCGTCGCGCCGAGCGTGTCGGCGAATGTCATGTCGAGTTCCGCCGATGTGAGCCGCATGCCGCCGGGCCCCGGCTCCTTGATGGTCATGCCTAGCGTGATGCCCTCGTCCGGCTGAAGGCGGATCGCCAGGACGTTGTTGCCTGCACGGCCGCTGGCCGGCGGGAAGATCGAGTGCGGCGCCTCCTTGAAGACGACCGCGATCTCGGAGACGCGGGTGCGGAGTCGTTTGCCCGTGCGCAGGTAGAAGGGCACGCCGGACCAGCGCCAGTTTGCGACCTCGGCCTTCAGGGCCACGAAACTCTCCGTGCGGCTGCCGGGATGGCCGACGTCCTCGGTGTAGGAGGGCGAGCCGTTGGTGCGGGCGTACTGGCCGCGCACGACCGACTCGGGATCGGTCAGCGGGGCAAGCGCCCGCAGCACCTTCAGCTTCTCGTCGCGCACCTCGTCGGGCTCAAGCCGCGCCGGCGGCTCCATGGCGATCAGGCACAGCAACTGCAGGAGATGGTTCTGCGCCATGTCGCGCATCGCGCCCATCTCGTCGTAGTAGGCGCCGCGGCCCTCGACGCCGACCTTTTCGGCGACGGTGATCTGGACATGATCGACGTGGCGGGCATTCCACAGCGGCTCGAACAGAGCGTTGGCGAAGCGCAGCGCCATCAGGTTCTGGACCGTCTCCTTGCCGAGATAATGGTCGATCCGGTAGATCTGCCGCTCTTCGAAATGGCCGGAAAAGCAGTCGTTCAGCTCCTGTGCGGACGCAAGGTCGTGGCCGAGCGGCTTCTCGATGACGATGCGGCTGTCGGAGTCCGACAGGCCGGCGCGATGGACCTTTTCCGCGATGATGCCGAAATGGCGGGGCGCCACCGAAAGATAGAACACGCGAGGACGCCCGTCAGCAGGCGGCAGCGCCTTCGCCAGTGCGTCCCAGCCGTCGTCCGACTCCACGTCGACCTGGACATAGCCGATCGACCGGAGGAAGCGGTCCCGGGTCTTTTCGTCGAGCGCTGCCGCCTCGACGAACTCGTCCAGCGCGCGGCTTGCGATATCGCGATACCCCTCGTCGTCGAGGTCCCGTCTGGCGGCCGCAATGATTCGCGCGCCCTCGGGCATCTGACCGTCGTGCAAGCGGTGATAGAGCGCCGGGATCAGCTTGCGCCGGGCGAGATCGCCGGTGGCGCCGAAGACAACGAGGTCGAAGGGGTCAACGGGTACGACACGTGCGACCATTCAGCAGCTTTCCCGGGCAAAGAGTTCGATGTCGGCGGTGGCCGGTTGCGGCGCCGCGGCGGGGCGAGGGTGGCCGGCGAGGCCACAGGCCATCGGACATTCCCGGCCGACCGGTCGGGTAACAGGTGGCCTGTGCGCCATCGCCGCCAATCCCGGTGGCCTCTGCCGGCCAGACAGGACAGTTAGTGCATTGCAGAGATTATCAACATCGCGATGACGAACAAGGTCCGGCAACCACGGCCCGTCAAGCAACGCCCGCCAAGGCTACCGGACCGCCGCACCAGTCACGCCACCGGGGGCATTGCCTGTGAGCGATCAGTTCGATGCCGCGTAGCGCCTGGCCAGCGTCGACATGCCGACCGCCAGGATCAGGATGCCGCCCTTGAAGATCGGCTGGAAATGGGTCGGCGCGCCGAGGATCGCCAGGCCGTTGAAGCCGACGGCGAGGATCAGCACCCCGACCAGCGTGCCGACGATGTGGAACTCGCCTTCGCGCAGCGTGGCGGAGCCAAGGAACACCGCGGCGAAGGCGTCGAGCAGGTAGCCGTCGGCGGTGCCCAGCGTGCCGCTGCCGAGCAGCGACGACAACAGCGTGCCGGTGAGCGCGGAGCAGAAGCCAGCCGTGGCGAAGGCGAACATCTTGATACGGTCGACGCGGATGCCCGACAGCCTGGCCGCCTCGATGTTGCTGCCGACGGCCTGCATCTTCTGGCCGATGTCGGTCTTGTTGAGCACGATCCAGAGGACGATCAGCACCCCGAGCATGAAGAACACCGGGTTCGGGATGCCGAACAGCACGCGGCCGAGGGAGATGTTGGTGAAGGCGCGCGGGATGCCGGTGGCGATGGGGAAGGCGGAGTAGGTGAAGCCGACGCCGGTCAGGATGGTGCCGAGGCCGAGCGTCGCGATCACGGCATTGATGCGCACCTTCGTCACCAGGGTGCCGTTGACCAGTCCGAGACCCACGCCGATCGCCAGGGAGCAGGCGATGGCGAGCCAGATCGGCATGCCCTGGTAGGACATGAAGCCGACGACGATCAGACCGACGAAGCTCGCCACGTAGCCGATGCTGAGATCGAACTCGCCGACCACGAGCGTGTAGGTGAGGCCCGCCGCGATGATCGCCGTCAGCGACGCCTGGCTGAGAATGTTGAGGAAGTTCGCACGCGAGAAGAACGTGTCCGGCGCGTTGATCGAAAAGATCAGCACCATCATCACGAGCCCGAAGATGGTCCCGTAGCGCGACAGGAACATCAGGCCGAGACGCTTCCAGTCCAGCGGTCCCCGCGAAGACGCGGTGTCAAGGTCCGCGTCGCTGCGCGCAGTCATGCCGTCTCTCCTTTGCCGCTATCGACGTCGTGATAGCTGAGTTCGATGATGTTCGGTTCGGTGATGTCGGAGCCGGTCAGTTCGCCGGTGATCCGCCCCTCGCGCATGACCAGCACGCGGTCGGCGAGGATCGCCAGTTCCTCGACGTCGGACGATATCACGACGATGCCGACGCCGGACCGCGCCAACTCGCGGATCGCGTCGTGGATCTCCTCGCGGGCGCCGACGTCGACGCCGCGCGAGGGCTCGTCGAGGATCAGCAGGCGGATGCCGGAATTGAGCCAGCGGGCGATCAGCGCCTTCTGCTGGTTGCCGCCCGACAGGGAGGCGATCCTGGTGGCGGTGCCCGGAGTCTTGATGCTGAGCCGCTTGACCATGCGCTCGGCCTGGCGGCGGCCCTTGGCGGCCGACAGGAAGGGCAGGCCGGCGACGTAGCGGAGGTTGTCGAGCGAGGCGATGTTGATGTTGTAGCCGACGGACCGCTGCAGCATCAGTCCCTGCGCCCGGCGCTCTTCCGGCACCAGCGCGACCCCGGCGCCGATCGCGCCGGCCTCGTCGGACGGGGAGTACGGCGCGCCGTCGAGCTCGAAACGGCCGGAGTCGGGGCGCCGCACGCCGGCGATCAGATGGGCGAGTTCGGTCCGCCCCGCACCGATCAAGCCGCCGAGGGCCAGCACCTCGCCATCGTAGACATCGAAACTGACGCCCTTGACCGCCTGCTTCCAGGCAACGTCGCGAACCGACAGGATCGGCGTGCCGGTCCTGTCGACGGTGATGTGTTCGCGGTCCTCGGGCGAGCGGATGTCATGGCCGATGATGGCCCGAACGAGCCCCTTCTTGTCGAGGTGCCCCCGCATTGCCTCGTCGACGATCCGCCCGTCGCGCAGCACCGTGATCCTGTCGCAGAGGTCCAGCACTTCCTCCAGCCTGTGCGACACGTAGAGGATCGCGACGCCGTTGGCGGCCAGATCGCGGATGACCGAGAACAGCTGCTCGCTCTCCTGGCCGGACAGCGATGCCGTCGGTTCGTCCATGGCGATCATGCTGGCGTTGCGGGAGATCGCCTTGGCGATCATCACCAGCCAGCGTTCGGCAACGGTCAGCTCGGATACGCGCGTCTCGAGGGGAAAGTGGATGCCGATCCGCTCGGCGGCGGCCCGCGCCTGCACGCTGGAGCGCTTCCAGTCGATCAGCCCGAACCGCGTGACCTTCGGCGCGCCGAGCAGCATGTTCTGCAGCGCGCTGAAGTGGGGAATGACGTTGAGTTCCTGATGGATGAAGGCAAGGCCGGCGTGTTCGGAGGCCTGCGGCGAGCCCTGCCGCAGCTCCTCTCCGTCGATCCTGATCTCGCCCCGGTCGGCGACCGTGACGCCGGCGAGACATCTGATCAGCGTGGACTTTCCGGCTCCGTTCGCGCCGACGAGGCCGTGGACGTGGCTCCGCTCGACGTCGAGATCGGCCTCCCAGAGCGCGACCTCCCCGGCAAACGACTTGGTCAGTCCACGGATCTGCATCCACGGTTCGGGGGACCCGCCGGCCGCGGATCCCCCGTCAGTGAACGCGTCGGTCTCGGCGACGCTTGCTGACATTACTTCGCAGGATGCTCCGCCATGAACTCGTCGACGTTCTCGGAGCTGACGACGACGCCGGGAATGGTGATCACCTTCGGCTCCCAGGAGTCACCCGCCTCGATGGCCTCTAGGATGGTCTCGAAGACCTGCTTGCCTTCCTCGTAGGCAGGCTGCCACACCGTGGCGGTCATGTCGCCGTCCTTGACGAGCTGCAGTGCCTGCGGGCTGCCGTTGATCGACACCGTCTTGACGTCGGTGCGGCCGGCCTGACGCAGGGCTGCGACGGCACCGGTCATCGGCTCGTCCCAGCACGACCAGATGCCGAGCGGCTTGTCGCCGCCGGCGGGATGACGGGTCAGCCAGGCGGAGGCGAGGGCGTTGCCGTTCTGGACCTGGCCCGGAACGGTGATCTCGCTGTAGGTGATATCGAGACCGGGCTTGCCCTCGACGCCCTTGTCGAAGGCGACGCCGCGGTCGATGCAGAGCTTGCCGGGGTGAAAGGTGAGGGCCAGGATGTTGGCCTCGTCGCCGACCTGCTCGAGCAGGTAGTTGACCGAGTCCTCGCCGACCTGCTCGCCGCTGGTGGTCACGACGATGCCGTCGACGATCTCGCCGCCCCAGGTGGCGACGGGAATGTCGGCCTGGCGTGCGGCCTGCAGACCGGAGCCGATGGCGCTGCTTGCGAAGGCGAGGACGAAGATCGCATCGACGCCCTGCACCGCGAACGAGCTCATCGCGGCGTTGGCCTGGTCGGCGCTCGCCTGGGTGTCGGTCACCTTGACCTCCCAGCCGGCCTTCGTCGCGGCGTCAGTGGCGCCGGCGATGACGTCGATGTTCAGCGCGTCGTTGGCCAGAAGGGCGACGATGCCCAGAGTCTTGGGATCCTGCGCCTGGGCAGGAATGGCGGTGGTGAGCGCGCAGGCGAATGCTGCGGCATACACAAGTTTACGCATGAAAGTCCTCCTTCGGGTGATGCGGCTCCTCCGCGGAGCAACATTTGCTATTGGTTTGTTTGGCGCTCCGGCCGGACGGCGAGCGATCCGGCGCAGTCCCGCCGGATCCGGCCTTTCCATGTCCGCTACGCCGACGGCTCCATTCCCAGCCTGCCTCGGTAGAGCATTCGTCTCCGCCAATCCTCGTATCCGGCCAAATCTCTGACATTCGTCGGCGCGAGAGCAGCCGAAACACGCACTGCCACGCGACCGCACAGCCACCGGAAATACGGTCGCCGCGACCGATCGTGATACCGGTATCATGAAATAATTGGTCCATCGTGGCAATAGGTCTCGGCACTCGCGCGGCGACGGCCGGGGCAGACGCGTGCATTCGGGCAGGGGACTGCGAGCGGCAGCCCGTCAGCAAGCCTGGAGTGGAAAGCATTATCCTTGAATTACAAGTAGTTGAGCGATTTCAAACTTTGAATCTCGCTGGATCCGGAAGCGAAAGGATCTGGCGCCCCGAGCCGCCGTCGCGATGGAAAGGGAGGCGAGCCGCGACCTCCGGGCCCGTCCGTGCGCCGGCGCCCGTGTCGCAGAGGAGCGCGAGGGCTTGTTATCGGTATCAGATACGATCTACAAGTGGCGCGACGGCTACGGACGACGTGGCAAAGCCGCCGGAACCGTTCGGCGCCCGCACCCCGGACGGATGCGGCGAACCGCCGACCGGCCGGCTCACGCGGACCGGCCGTACGGGACGACAGCGGTGCGAGCAGGGAGTGCAGACGCGATGCAGGTCACATACGATTTCACGGGCAAGAACGTTCTTCTCATAGGCGGCACCACCGGCATCGGCCGGGCGACCGCGCGCGCCTTCGCGGAGGCCGGCGCCAACCTCTTCGTATCCGGGCTTGGTGCCGAATTCGGCGACAGCCTTGGCGAAGAGATCGGGGCGACGGGTGTCGAGTTCGAGTTCCGCGAGACCGATGTGCGCGACGGCGCGGCCATGAAGAGGCTCCACGAAGAGGCCTTCGAACGCTTCGGCCGCATCGATATCGCGTTCAACAATGCCGGCGTGTCTGGAAAGACCGCACCCGTGCACGAACTGGACGACAGCGACTACGACCTGCTGATGGACGTCAATCTCAGGGGCATCTTCCAGGGCTTGCGGCTTCAGGTGCCGCACATGATCGCTCATGGCGGCGGGGCGATCGTGAACACCTCATCACTGTTCGGCGTGATGGGATTCGCAACCACGGCGGTCTACTGCGCGAGCAAGTGGGGCGTCATCGGCCTGACCAACTCGGTCGCGCTGGAAGTCGCCCGCAAGAACATCCGGGTCAATGCGATCGCCCCGGGCTCCGTCATGACGCCGCTGATTCAGAACATGTTCGGCGGCGAGCAGGCGGCCAGGGACACGGTGCTGCCGATGATCCCGATGGGCCGCATCAGCGATCCGTCGGAGATCGCCCAGCTTGTGCTGTTCCTCTCGTCCGACGCGGCATCTTTCATCACCGGCCAGGCCGTCGTCATCGACGGCGGCGGCTTCGTGGCGGGCGCCGACCAGCTCTGACTGCTGAGGGCTGCGGACGCCGGCCCTCACCTTTCCCCGACAGAGCGGGCCGGGTCAGCTGACCCGGCTCGTCTCGCCGTCGGCCAGCGCGATTTCCACGACCTGAAGTCCGGCGTCCGTCTTGCGGGAGGGGAACATGGTGTGCAGGCGGTCCTCGTGGATCGGAATCACCCGGCGGGCTTCGCCGCCGACCGATTTCAGCATTTCCGCGCTCGAGAATATCAGGTTGTGCTGGCTGCCGACGGCCAGCCCGATCGGCACGATCTGCGGATCTTCCGGGTCGAGCCCGGTCAGGTTGTCGTAGGTGTAGATCAGGTCGCCAGCGAAGATCCACTTGTCGGCGCTGTCGCGAGCCCCGTCGTTGCGGATCGTCACGTACATGCTGCCGTAGGTGTGCGTATCTTCCGCCAGGTTCACGTCAATGCCCGGCAGTACGTCCTCGCGGTCGCCATCGATCAGTTCCATGCGGCCTTCCCTGGCCGCGTCCACCGCCTTGACGATGTCGGCGGGATCGCCGCCCCCGACCAGGAACCGGTATTCGGAACCCAGAGTCAGCGCCCAGACCCACTTATCCAGTTCCCGCTTCTGCAGATAGAACGTGGCGTTGGGAAAATGATCGATTGCGCCCATGTGATCGAAATGGGCGTGGGTGACGAAGACCTTCGTGATGTCTTCCGGCGCGACGCCGCATTCGGCCAGCACTTCACGGGGCCCGTGATAGTTCGAGACGCCATAGGCTTCGGCCAGCGTCTTTCCGAAATTCACGTGATCGTAGCCGGTGTCGATCAGGATCGTTTCGCCCTTGCCCTTCAGGAGCGCGTAGGCATAGGGCAGCTTTCGGATGCCCTGATGCTGGGGACCGTACATCATCACGCTGAACGGAAATTTCTCGACCGCCGCGTATTCGAGAACCCAGATTGAATAGTCGGACATGTGTTCCTCCGGAGGTGCGTATGTTCTTAGCGGGGCGTCGCCGCGGTCGCGGCGTGCGCATGGGCGGCGCAGCATGCCTGCCCGAAATCGACCATTTCGAAACCGGGCAATAGGCGGGCGGTTGCCCGCAGGTGTCCGGTCGCGGACCAGAGCGCGCGGGACAGGGTGTCGCGCTCGCCGTCGCTGGCGTCCGCCGCGGCGCAGGCGTCGGCGGCGGCGAACGCCCATTGCGTCGATTCCGCTGCCCTGGACAGGTGGTGGTGGTGATGCGCCGCCAGCGCCGGAACGGGAAGCGCCAGCAGGTCGTCATGGGCACGACCTGCCGCCTGGCGCGCCAGCAGAAGGGAGCCGTCGGGGCGGGCTGCAGGCTTGCCGCCGGTCATCAGCATCAGCGAATAGCCGGCGACCTGGGTGAGCACCTGCTGCAGCAGTTCCTGGACCGGCTGCGCGGCTTCGATGTAGCTCAGCACCGACGGGTCGATGCGGCGCTCGGCTGACGATTCCATGCGTGTCTCCCAGGTCCTGCGGCCCGCTACCCGTACGCTCCGCTTATAGATATCTTTGATACCGGTAACAACATCTTAGGCGCCTCGACCTGACCCCTGCTTGTCGGGCCCTGCTTGTCGGATACGAGTCGAAGCGCCTATACCGGTCATTGCGGTGGAGGAAACAGACATGCCCAAGCAATCCTCGACACGGAAGGGGCAGTTCGCGACTAGTGCCCGGATGCGCGATGTCGCCAAGCGGGCCGGCGTGTCCACCATGACGGTGTCGCGGGCCCTGAACGAGCCCAGCAAGGTGTCCGAGGAGATGCGCGAGCGCGTGTTGAGCGCGGTGAAGGAAATCGGCTACCTGCCGAACCACCTGGCGAGCAGCCTCTCCTCGAACCGGTCGACCACGATCGGCCTCATCGTCCCCAGCATCGACAACTCGATCTACACGCAGACCGTCAAGGGCCTGTCGGATGTCATACGGCAGTCGGGCTTCCAGCTGATGATCGCGGAATCCGGTTATGATCCCAACGAGGAAGAGGAACTCATTACCGCGTTCCTGACCCACAGGGTCAGCGGACTGGTGCTGCACAGCGCCGAGCACACGCCGCAAGCCGTTGCCAAGATAGCGAAATCCGGTGTCCCTGTGGTCGAGAACGGCAATATTCCGGAAAAGCCCATCGACATGGTGGTCAGCTACTCGAACTGGGATGCGGCCTACACGATGACCATGCATCTGGGACGGCTGGGCTACAAGCACATCGCATTCGCCAGTCTATATTCGGTCCACAACGACCGTTCGCGCGACAGGCTGAAGGGCTACCGGGCCGCGCTCGAGCAACTGGGCCTCGACTACGATCCTCGGCTCGTGATCGAAACGTCACGTGGCCTGAGTTCCGGCGCGGAGGTGGTGGCGCGTGTGGTCCACAGCGTGCCGGAGGTCGATGCCCTGTTCTGCGCCGGCGACGTTCTGGCGGTGGGCGCGCTGTTCGAATGCCAGAAGCGCGGTTGGGCAGTGCCGGGACGGATCGCCATCGCCAGTTTCGACGACGTCGAACTGCTGCGCCACCTCTCCCCCTCGGTGACGACCCTGCGGCTGCCGCGCTATGATATCGGCGAGCGCTCCGCACGCATGCTGCTGAGCCGCATCATGGACGGCGCGGAACATTTCAGAGGCAGCATCGTCGACCTGAAGTTCGAGGTCATCCAGCGCGAAAGCGCCTGAGTTCCCAACACTTTTGCACCAGCTGAACGCGGTTGCGCCGGCTTGGGGCGGTCACTATAGTTCCACTCTCTGTTACCGGTATCATGAATTGCCGCTGGGCGGCGGGACCGGTGAACCTCTAGCGGAGGCGCGTCGGGTTTGGTCACTTGCGGGCGGGACGTCGTATCATGACTGCAGCCGGGGAACCGGAGGCGATGGTCGCTTCGGTATCGGGTCGACCGTTGAGCGGCCGTCGCGCCCTGCTGACGGGTTCGGTCGGCGGCCTCGGCCTGGCGATGGCCGGCGAACTCGCACGGGCCGGTTGCGACCTCATGCTCAACGGCATCGATCCGTCTGCCGACGTTGAGCCCCGGTACCGGGAGTTGGCGGAGGAAGCCGGGGTCCGGATAGTCTATCAGCAGGCGGATCTGTCCCGGGAGAGCGGTGTCCGACGCCTCGTCGACGCGGCGACGGCCGAACTCGGCGGGATCGACATTCTCGTCAACAACGCGGTCGTGCGCCATTTCGCGCCGATCGTCGACTTTCCCGCCGAGCAGTGGGACGCAGCGCTGGCCGTCAACCTGTCCGCAGCTTTTCATGCCATCCGGCTGACGCTGCCGGGGATGCGCGAGAGGAACTTCGGGCGGATCTTCAACATCACCTCGGTCTACGGGCTGCGCGGAACGCCGGACCGGGTCGGATACGTGACGACCAAATCCGCACTGCTCGGCCTGACGCGCAGCGTGGCCTTGGAGAACCTCGACTGCGACGTCACCTGCCACAGCATCTGTCCGGGTTCGGTGCTGACGCCTGGAACCGACGAACGCGTCGTCGAGATAATGGACAACGAGCGGATCGACCGTGCCGCGGCCGAACGGGCCTTCCTGGCGGGCAAGCAGCCGGGTGGGCAATTCGTCTCGCCGGAGAGCGTGGGTACGCTGCTGGTCTTCCTGTGCGGGCCGATCGCCCGTGACATGACCGGCGCATTGCTTCCGGTGGAGGCCGGGTGGCTGGCGAGTTGAGGACAGCCGCAGCCGCAGCGATCGAGTACCGGGGGTGCCCCGGCACCGCCTCACAAGGGGAGGAGTTTCATGTCCGACACCTACGAACTCTACGCCATACGCTACGGGCACTTTCACAGGAATGCGGCCGCCAATTTCGTCGGTGGCGATCCACATGACGGCCCGATGCCGCTCGACTATTTCGTCTGGGCGATCGTGGGGGAGTCGCGCACGTTCATCTTCGATACCGGCTTCGACGAAAAGGTGGCCGTCAGGCGCCAGCGCGAGTTGCTTCGTCCGGTCGGCGAAGGCCTGAAGATGATCGGCATCGATCCCGACACCGTCGAGGACGTGATCCTATCGCACATGCATTTCGATCATTGCGGCAACCACGAGCTCTTCCCGAAGGCGCGCTACCACTTGCAGGACGTCGAGATGGCCTACTGCACGGGGCGGTGCATGTGCTATGCGTATCTGCGCCATCCGTTCGACTACGACGACGTGGCCAACATGCTGGCCAAGCTTTATGCTGATCGGGTCGTCTTTCACGACGGCAGCTCGGAGATCGCGCCGAACCTCACCGTGCACCGCGTCGGAGGCCACTCCAAGGGGCTTCAGGTCATTCGTGTCCTGACGCGGCGCGGATGGGTGGTGCTGGGGTCGGATGCCTCGCACTTCTATGCGAATTTCGAGCAGTACCGGCCTTTCCCGGTGCTCGAGAGCGCATCCGACATGCTCCAGAGCTACGACACGATGCGGCGCCTGGCGACTTCACTCCAGCACATCGTGCCGGGCCATGATCCGCTCGTTCTGGAACGGTACCCTGCCGCGCTTCGGGGTGTGGACGATATCGTGCGGCTCGACCTCGAGCCGGTTGCAGGGTCGACCTGAACGACCTGCCTGCCGCCGCCGCCGTTACCGGACGCCGTGCCGCCGCGACCTGGGTGGAACGTCTGCCTTTCTCTCGCGTTTCTCCGACAACTTGCGGCTGCGCCCCAGCGGCCGCCTTCGGGTATGTCGGCGGGAGACCCAGTTCATGGCGAAATCGAAATCCTCAAGCAAGACTTCCAAATCCCGCTCAGCGGGAAAAATGGACTCGGTCACTCTGGCCGACCAGAAAATACTTCGTGGAACC
Organism: Microbaculum marinum; assembly: GCF_037855135.1. NCBI lineage: Bacteria > Pseudomonadati > Pseudomonadota > Alphaproteobacteria > Hyphomicrobiales > Tepidamorphaceae > Microbaculum > Microbaculum marinum. The sequence goes on along the minus strand of NZ_JAZHOF010000006.1, from coordinate 235,067 downwards.
GGCGGAGAGACGCATCAGGTCGCAACCGGCGACGTCCCTGTGCTCACCACCCAGCAGGGCGTGCCAGTCGCGGATGACCAGAACTCGCTAAAGGCGGGCTCGCGAGGGCCCACTTTGCTGGAAGACCAGCACTTTCGCGAGAAGATCTTCCATTTCGACCACGAGCGCATTCCCGAGCGCGTCGTCCATGCCCGGGGCTTCGGGGTGCACGGCTATTTCGAGAACTACGAGTCCCTTGCGGACATCACATCCGCCGACCTGTTCCAGCGGCCCGGCGAGAAGACCGAGGTGTTCGTTCGTTTCTCCACGGTAGCGGGCAACAAGGGCTCCGCTGACGTGGCGCGCGACGTTCGCGGTTTCGCGGTCAAGCTCTACACCAAGGAGGGCAACTGGGACATCGTCGGCAACAACATCCCGGTCTTCTTCATCCAGGACGCGATCAAGTTTCCGGATCTGATCCATGCCGCCAAGCAGGAGCCGGATCGCGGCTTCCCGCAGGCGCAGACCGCCCACGACAACTTCTGGGACTTCATCTCGCTGACGCCGGAATCGATCAACATGGCGCTCTGGATCATGTCCGACCGGACGATCCCGCGCTCGTTCCGTTTCATGGAGGGTTTCGGCGTCCATACCTTCCGCATGATCAACGCGGAGGGCAAGTCGACCTTCGTCAAGTTCCACTGGAAGCCCAAGCAGGGCCTGCAGTCGGTTGTGTGGAACGAGGCGCTCAAGCTGAACGGCGCCGACCCTGACTTCCACCGGCGCGACCTTTGGGACGCGATCCAGATGGGCGACTATCCGGAATGGGAACTGGGGCTGCAGTTGTTCGACGAGGAATTCGCCGAGAAGTTCGAGTTCGACGTCCTTGATCCAACCAAGATCATTCCCGAAGAGGACGTGCCGGTACGCCCCGTCGGGCGCATGGTGCTGAACCGGACGGTCGACAACTTCTTCGCCGAGACCGAGCAGGTTGCATTTCATACCGGCAACGTGGTTCCCGGGATCGACTTCTCCAACGACCCGCTGCTGCAGGGCCGGAACTTCTCATACCTGGACACGCAGCTAAAGCGTCTCGGCAGCCCCAACTTCACTCATCTTCCGGTGAACGCACCGCGCTGCCCGTTCCATCATTTCCAGCAGGACGGCCACATGGCGTTCCACAACCCCAAGGGCCGGGCGAACTACGAGCCCAATTCCTGGGGAGAGCAGGGAGGTCCGCGCGAGGCCCCGGAGGCCGGATTCAACTCCTATCCCGAGCACATCGACGCTCCGAAACAGCGCGTGCGATCCGAGACGTTCGCCGATCACTACAGCCAGGCGCGGCAGTTCTACCTGTCCCAGACGGAAGTCGAGCGCGAGCACATCGCGTCGGCTTTCACCTTCGAGCTGTCGAAGGTCGAAACGCCGGAGATCCGGGCACGGGTGGTCTCCCACCTCCTCAACGTCGACAAGGGACTGGCTGAGACGGTCGCCGAGAAGCTGAGGCTGAAGCCGATGCCGCAGCCTGCCGACGCTGCCATGCCGACCATCGAGCTCAAGGAGTCGCCGAAGCTCTCCATCATTCTCAACGGTCCCGACAGCTTCAAGGGACGCAAGCTCGGGGTACTCGTCTCCGATGGCGCGCCAATCGATCTGCTCAAGGCGCTCAAGTCGGCGGTCGAGAAGGAAGGTGCGATGATCGAATTCATCGCTCCCCATGTCGGCGGCGTCGAGGCGGACGACGGTACATGGGTCGAGGCAAAGCAGATGGTCGATGGCGGACCGTCGGTCCTCTACGACGCCGTCGCGGTGCTGACCTCGCCCGAAGGCGCCGAAGAACTGGCCAAAGAACCGACCGCGAAGGACTTCGTCAGCGATGCGTTCGCGCATTGCAAGTTCGTCGCCTATTCGGCTGCCGCCACCGCGCTGTTCGATGCGGCCCGCTGCGATCCGGATGGCGGCTTTGTGGAACTGAAGAAGACAGGCGATGCCGCTGCGTTCGTCAAGACGTGCCGGGATCTGCGCTTCTGGGAGCGGAGCGCCTAGGCGCCCCAGCCAGCGCTACCTGCCGAACAGCAGGTCGGGAATGAAGAGCACGATCTGAGGAACGAAAATCAGCAGGAGCGTCACCAGGGCGACCGCGACGAACAAGGGCATGGATTCCCGGGTGTAGTCGCCGACGGGACATTTCAGGATCGAACACACCGCGTACATCGCCGCTCCCACCGGAGGCGTGAAGTTGCCGATGGTGGCGGCGACGATGAACACGATCCCGAAATGTACCGGGTCGCCGCCCAGCTCGCGAACGAGGGGAAGGAAGATCGGCGTCAGCATGATGATCAGGACCGTGGCATCGATGAAGAAGCCGATCGCCAGGATGAACAGCGCGATCAGCACCATCGCCACATAGAGGTTCTCGGTTGCGCCGAGTATCCAGCCCGAGACCACGTCCGGCACCCGCTCCAGCACGATGCCGTAGCTGAAGATCGCCGACAGCGCGATCAGGAACATCACGGCGCCGACGTCCGCCAGGCTGCCCTCCAGCGCCGCCACGAACCCCTCCGACTTCATCTCGCGGTAGATGAGGACGCCGATGAACACGGCGTAGACGACGGCGAAGGCTCCTATCTCCGATGGCGTGAACACGCCCATCCGCAGGCCGAGCAGCAGGAACACCGGGAACAGCAGCGCCCAGAGACCTCCGCGCAGTGCGGTCGCGGTCTCCCGCAGCGATGGTCCGTGCCGCCGTTCGGGCTGGTAGCCCCGCCGCCGGGCCGTCAACCAGACGGACACCGACAGGGCAAGCCAGAGCAGCGCCGCCGGAACGAAGCCGGCCGCAAAGAGCTGGCCGATGGAAACCTGGCCGATGGTCCCGTAAAGGATCATGCCGATTCCGGGGGGGATGATCGGGGTGAGAACGGCCCCGAAGGACAGAACGCCCGCCGTGAAGCCCCGCGTGAAGCCGCGGCCGACCATCTGCTCGCCGAGCATGCGGGACTGCATGGCGGCATCGGCGATCGCCGACCCGGACACCCCGCCCATCAGCGCCGATAGCGCCAGCGACACCTGTGCAAGCCCGCCCTTCAGCCGCCCGGTCAGCACCGATGCGAGCGTCAGCAGCCGATCGGTGATCCCCGACCGGTTCATGAAGTTGCCCGCCATGATGAAAAGCGGGACCGCCAAGAGGGCGAAGTTCTGGGTCTGCGAGACTGTTACCTGAACAGGGATGGTGAACGGCAGCTCCGGGTGCTGGAGGAAGAAGAGGGCGCCCGAAATGCCGATGGCGAATGCGACCGGCATCCCCATCAGGAGCAGAACCACGAAAGCGATGGTGACGATCAGCATCCGCGCGTCACCGCGATGTCGGCGATGCGCCGAGCAAGCCGTCCTCGCGCAGCGCCGTCCGCACCTTCAGCACGGTCGTCAACAGCAGCAGCGCGCCGCCCACGACGATGCTCATCGTGACCCATGAGTAGCTGACGCCCGGGATACCCTGAAAGCTGCGGGCACGGCTGACCCAGGACAGCCACGCGCCTGCATAGATCACGTAGGCCAGGAAGACGCCGATGATCAGATGGTTGGCGTAGACGAGCGCCCGCCGGACGCCCGGCGAGGCCAGCGAGGGAACGATGTCTATCGTCATCAGTGCGCCCCGACGCCACGCGATGTCGGCGCACAGGAAGCAGGCCCAGGCGAAGAAACAGGTGGACAGGTCGATCGTCCAGTTGAGCGGATGGTGCAGCATCCGCGCCACGCCGCCGGTGAAGATCAGCGCCACCATGAGCAGCAAAAAGGTTCCGGCGAGGACCGCCTCGACTTTCAGGGCGAAAGCATAGAGTGCGCGCATACGCAGTCCCCGCCGGTCAGGTTCCGGCAAGTTCCCCTTACTTGCCGAGCTCGGCCTGCACCTTGTTCTTGGCGTCCGTGAGGCCGAGAACCTCGTAAGCCTTTTCGCCCGCCTGGCGGAAGGCGTCCATGTCCACGTCGTCGACGATGGTCATTCCCCTCTCCGCCACCGTCGCCTTAGCCTTCTCGACGGCGTCTGCGATCGTGGCAGACGTCTCCTGTCCGGCGGTGCGGCATTCCTCCACGAGCGCGGTCTGGTAGTCCTCGGGGAGTTTGTCGAACCAGTCGGAGCTGACCACCTGGAAGTTGACCAGCAGAATGTGCCCCGTTTCGTTGGCGTATTCGAGCACCTCGTGCATGTTGGCCGCGGTGATGTTGGGATAGACCAGTTCGGCGCCGTCCACGGCCTTCTGCTGCAGGCCCGGATAGATGTCGGTGAAGTTCATCGCCACCGGCTCGGCGCCCAGGGCCCTGATCGATTCCTGCCAGATCGGCGCGGGCGGCGTGCGGATGCGCTGCCCGGACAGGTCTTCGGGCGTCCGGATCGGCGTGTTGGTGAAGAAGTGCCGGAAGCCCTGCACCCAATCGAAGCAGACGACCTTGATGCCGTGCTCTTCGGCAAGCTCCTGCTGCCACTCCTGCATGGTCGGGGAATCGGCAAGCGAAAAGGCTTCTTCCATCGACGAGACGAAGTAGGGCCCATTGACCACGGCAATTCCGGGGACATAGTTGCCCAGGCGTGCGGAATCGGTGTTCTGACCGATGTTGGCGCCCTGCCGGATCTGCTCGATGATGTCCTCCTCGACGCCCAACTGGGCGCTGTGGAACACTTCGATCTTGAGGCCGCCGTCGGTGCGTTCGGCCACGCGTTCCGCCCAGTTCGTGAAGCCCTGGTGGTAGGGCTCGCTGGGGCCGAGCACGTGGTTGAAGCGCAGCGTGTAGGTATCCTGCGCCAGTGCGGTCGTGCTCATGAGGGCCAGCGCCCCCGCGGCCACGCACCCCGGTATCAATCGGCTTTTCCGTCCCTTCATCTGCTGTCTCCTTCAGTTGGCTTTTTTGTTGCACTTTCAGGCGTCCGGCCGAGCTGCCCCGCCGCAAAGGGCAGGGCCAGGTCGAAACGTTCGGCGAGACGTTCGAAATCGGCGATCGTCACCGGATCCAGCGGAATCCCCTGGACCGCGCGCCGCTCCGCCTCGGCCCATTCGCGGTCTCCCGGCGCCATGACGGAGCAGCCGTCGCGGGCGGGCGAGGCGCGCAGGCGATCCAGATAGCGCGTCAAACCCTCGTCGAACGTCGACTTGTCGACGAAGGCATCCGGCCTGATCGCCATGACGAAGGCGCCCAGGTTGCGAGGTGTGGTCAGGTCGGGACCCGCCATCCGCGGCAGGTCGAAACTGAGTGTGGCGCCGGTGAGAACGGCACTGAATATCTCGAGAAGGCCGGCGAGGCCGGCACCCTTGAAGCCGAATTCCCCGCCGATCGGCGCAAGCATCTCCGCTTCATCTGCGTCCAGCGTGTCGCGTCCTTCCGGAGTTGACGCCACACCGGCAGGAAGCGGCTGGCGGAGGCTCCGGTACAGCCTGATGCGGTTGTAGGGAATGGCGCTGGTCGCCATGTCGAGCAGCCAGGGACGTCCCTCGCGAACGGGGACCCCGCACGCGATCGGGTTGGTGCCATGGAAGCGGGACGCGCCGTCGTGCAGGCGCACGACCGCGTCGGCATTGCAGGTGGCGAGACCGATATACCCGGCCTCGGCGGCGGCCAGTGCGTAGGCGCCGGCCGGTCCGAAATGAGAGCTGCGCGTTACCGCGACGGCGCCGATGCCCATCTGTCCGGCCAGGCCGATCGCATGCTCCATCGCCTTGTATGTGGCAAGCGCGCCGTGAGCGTCATCCGCGTCGAGGGTCGCCACGGCGCCGAAGCCGGAGGTGATCCGGATGTTAGGACGCGGATTGAGACGGCCGGCGATCAGCACGGCGGCATAGTGCGAGAGGAGGCGCACGCCGTGAGAATCGACGCCGAGGCTCGAGGCATGCATCATCGCCCGCGTCGCTGCGTCGACCGTCGCCTCGTCGGCGCCTGCGGCGGCAAGTGCAGCCCTGCAGAAGGCGTGCAGGTCGGCCTCAGAAACCCTCAGGGCGCCATCGCCGGACTGATCCTTGGGGATGGCCGTCATAGGGTCTGGCCCCCGTCGACGACGAGGAGCTGCCCTGTCATGAAGGCAGACTCGTCGCTTGCCAGGTAGACCGCGGCGGATGCCATTTCCTCGGCTGTGCCGAGCCGGCCCACCGGCTGCCGGTCCATGAACATCCGGCGCGTCGCGTCCGGATCGTCGGTCGCCTCGATCCGCTGCTGCAGCGAGGGGGAATCCGTGGTTCCCGGGCACAGCGCGTTCACCCGCACGCCCGTCCTGACCGTATCGCGCGCGACCGCCTTCGTCAGGCCGATCAGAGCCGCCTTGCTGGCTCCGTAGGCGACACGCCGGTTCACGCCCGTGATGCTGGAGGCGACGGAGGCTACGTTGACGATGGCGCCGCCGCCATTCTCGATCATCGCGGGGAGGACGGCGCGAATGGTCCGGAAGCACGAGGTGACGTTCTGGTCGAGGCTGCGCGCCCAGGCGTCCTCGTCGCATTCCAGGATGGTCCCGTCGTGCACCCAGCCCGCGCAATTGACGAGGACGTCGATCCGCCCCGCGTCGGAAATCGCCCGCCGGACGGCCTCGCCGTCGGTCACGTCGAGTTCGACTGGCAGGATGGCGGGACTGGCTTCGGGAAGATCGGCGAGTTTGGCTGCCGTGCGGCTAGCGGCCAGCACATCGGCGCCTTCGGCCGCGCAGGAAATTGCGATCGCCCGCCCGATACCCTGTCCGGCACCGGTGACAAATGCGCGCTTGCCGGCAAGCCGACCTGCCATGTCCGCGTCTTCCTCCCTGCCGCGTCCGGCGCCCTTGCAGACGCTGCCGCGAATAATGTCTTTTGTGTACACTATACGTAACTGGAGGAATGTACAATGGGGCCGACTGCAATGGCGAACACGACAGGCACGCGCGCCTCATGTAGTCGGACATGCAGCCGGCCTCGGCGCAGACACCAACCGGGAGGATCCAGATGGCATTCAACATGAGCGATTTTTCGCTGGCCGGCCGCACTACGCTGGTCATCGGCGGTTCTAGCGGTATCGGACGGGAGATCGCGCTGGGATTCCGGGAGGCCGGGGCGACCGTGCTGATCGCCGGACGGCGTCGCGAGGCGCTCGACGCCGTCGCGGGCAAACTTGGCGGGAGCGCGTCTGCCCGCATCGCCTACTCCGCGGATGCGCGGTCAGTGTCGGCGCTGGCCACGCTGGCCGAGACGGTAGAAGCCGAACACGGTCCCGTCCACGTGCTCGTCAACTGCCAGGGCACCACGGCTATCAAGCCGGCGCTCGACCTCAGCGAAGCCGAGTATGACAATATCGTCGACACCAACCTGAAGAGCGTGTTCTTCGCCTGCACCCAGTTCGGCCGCCGAATGTGCGAGCGCGGCGGAGGCAGCATCATCAACATCAGTTCGCTCGCCGCCCACACGGGGTGGGCGAACGCAGCCGCCTATTGCGCGAGCAAGTTCGGCGTTGCGGGAATCACGCAGAGCTTCGCGGCGGAGTGGGGAGAGAAGGGGGTGCGCGTCAACGCGATCGCCCCGGGCTTCTTCCTGACAGACCTCAACCGCGAACGGATGCCGGAGGAGCGAAAGGCCGAGGCCCGCCGCCGCTGTGCCATGAAGCGGATGGGCGAACTGCCCGAACTGGTCGGCGCAGCCGTCTATCTGGCCTCCGACGCTGCGCGCTTCGTAAGCGGCGCGACACTGCGGGTGGATGGCGGCTACCTGTCGTCCGGAATATGACTTTGGTCCGGGCAGGGATAAGATAGCGGGCGATGGCGTCTTCGCGAACCATTGAGCCGGACGGGCAGGCGGATCCGGACCCACGCAGCCGCACGGTGCGCCGGCGGGAGGCTGCCGACCGGGATTTCTCCGGCCCGGCGCCGCGCCTGTACGAACGCGTGTTCCGCATCCTGGCAGGCCAGATCGAGGCGGGCGAGATAGCGGGCGGCGCGCGTCTGGGCGAGACGGCCGTCGCGGAGCGCTTCGGCATAAGCCGCGCGCCCGCGCGACAGGCGCTCGAGGAACTGGAGCGCGGCGGGCTGGTCGTGAAGTCGGCCGGCCGCGGATATACCGTCAACAGCGAGGATTCGGTTCGCCGCGATCCCATACGTCCGGCCAGCGCCGACTCGGCCGACGTGCGTCTCGTGTCGATGTCCAGCTGGGAGCGGATCTACGGCGAGATCGAGAACGAGATCACCGCCCGGATCTCGTTCGCGAGCTGGCGCCTGAACGAGGTCAAGCTCGCGCGCCATTATGGCGTCAGCCGCACGGTGGCGCGCGACGTGATCGGGCGGCTGCAGCAGCGCGGCGTCATCCGCAAGGACGAGCGGTCACGATGGTATGCGCCGAGGATGAGCCCCGACCATATCGGCGAGCTGTACGAGCTGCGCTGGCTGCTCGAGCCGCAGGCGCTGGTAAAGGCGGCGCCTGACGTGCCGCCCGCGCTGATCGCCCGGATGCGCCGAAACCTGGAGGACGCGATCGCCGAGGCGCACACGATCGGCGGGGCCACGCTCGACCGGCTGGAAGAGGAGCTGCATGTCGAACTGCTGGGATATTGTGGCAACGGGACACTGATGCAGGCGATAACCTTGCACCAGTCGCTTCTGATCGCGCACAGGTTTCTCTACCGCTGGACACCACGGCTGTTCGAGACTGAGCCGTTCCTTCCCGAGCATCTGGCCATCGTCGAGCAGTTGGAGTGCGGACGCGCCACCGCCTCGGCCCGCACGCTGGAGCAGCATCTGAGGGTCTCCCGCGACCGGGCGATCGCGCGTGTCGACGTGGTCGTCCAGCAGGTCAATCCGGAAGACCTCGCCTATCTCGAGCCACTATAGACTGATCCCGCGTCCCGACCGGCGCCGCTGCGCCGGCTACGCGACCGCCCCGATCTCCGTCGCGGCCTTGCGCTTGCTTTTCAGCAGTCCGTACTTGCGGCGCTTTGCGATCGACAGCGTGTGGATGAACGATTCCCGCTGCAGCCGCAGGAATTCGACGGACTCCAGCCGCGATAGCCCGATGAGGATCTCGTCACCGTTCTTGTCGAAGGTGAGTTCACCCGACTGTTCCAGCGACTCGCGTTCGCCGCGGTCCAATACAAGCGTGTGTGTCAAAGCGTTTTCTCCCCGTAAGCCGATCGCATCATCTGCGCAATCGGTCGTGAAATCCGCTTTTCGACCTTGAGGTCGTCGCCCCGAGCAAGCTCGCCAGGCTCCGCCGCAGCTGGCTCTAAACTCCAGGGCGATGGACAAGAGTACGGCAGATCATGAAGATCTGCAAAGACTGCAGATCCAAGGGTCGGGTCGCCGTCTTCAACTGTGGAAAACGGCGCGACCGCCGAACCTGTTCTGATCTAGACGCGCACCACGTCAGAGACTCTCGAGATTATACTGTGGGTCAGCTGTGGCGCGCGTTGATTTCCTCCAGGGCCGCGTTGCCTGGGCACAGATCGGCGTCCTGCAGGCTGTTGAGCGGGGCCGGAACGGTATCGATCAGGCCGTGCAGATCTGTTTCGTCGGCGTCCAGATAGAGGAGGCCGGTGGCGACTTCTCCCGCTTCCCGATGCCGGTTGAGCGCCGAGAGCACGGCGCCGCGATCGCTCGGATCGTAGTCCTCGGCAAGCTTGTGCAGCTTCATCACCGCTCCGTCGTGAAGGGTCACGTCGACGACAGAGCCCGGCTCGTAGTCGACGGAGATCGTCTCCCGGACCGGCACGAAATCGACCCTGTCGAGCGCGGCATTGTGCTCGCGCACGTAGTCGTAGCTCTTGGTCGAAGTGGGATGGTTGTTGAAGGTCACGCAGGGGCTGATCACGTCGATCAGCGCGAACCCTCGGTAGCTCATCGCCGCCTTGACGAGCGGGACGAGCTGCGCCTTGTCTCCGGAAAACGATCGGGCGACGAAGCCGGCGCCGAGTTCGACCGCCAGCGCAGCCAGATCGATCGACTCGAACGGCGTTCCCAGTCCCTTGCGGTTCTTCGACTGCTTGTCGTTGGTCGCCGACGCCTGTCCCTTGGTGAGTCCGTAGGTCCCGTTGTTCTCAACCAGGTAGAGCATGTTGAGCCGACGGCGGATCGCGTGACAGAACTGGCCGAGGCCGATCGAGGCGGTGTCGCCGTCACCCGAAACCCCGACATAGACCAGGTTCCGGTTGGCGAGATTGGCACCGGTCGCCACGGACGGCATTCTGCCATGAACCGAATTGAACCCGTGCGAGCGGTTGAGGAAATAGTTCGTCGTCTTCGAGGAGCACCCGATCCCCGAGACCTTGGCGACGCGATGGGCCTCGATGTCGAGTTCGAAGCACGCCTCGACGATCGCCGCGGAAACGGAATCGTGGCCGCAGCCGGCACACAGCGTCGAGATGACGCCCTCGTAGTCGCGCCTGGTCAGGCCGAGCGAGTTCAAGGCGAGAGCGGGATGATGAAACTTCGGCTTGGTGATGTGGGTCATCGTGATCGATCCGGTCAGGCAGCGGTGATCGGTGGGGCGGAAGCCTCGGCAATGCGCCGGTTCTCGCGAAGAACGGCGAGCACCCGTTCCATCACGAAGGCGGCCGTCAGGGGCATGCCGTCACAGTTGGTGATGGAGACCAGCTTCTTTGCCGGAACCTCGGCTTCCGCGATCAGCAGGTGCCGCATCTGCGCGTCGCGGTTCTGTTCGACGACGAACAGGAAGTCGTGCCGGTCGATGAAGTCCATGACTTCGTCCGAAAAAGGGAAGGCGCGCAGCCGCATGTGATTGAGGCCGTAGCCCTCCCGCGCCATCAGGCCCATCGCTTCGCGGATGGCGGGATCGGTCGAGCCGAAATTGATGATGCCGAGCCGGGACTTCGAACTCAGCGTGCGCACCACCGGCTTCGGCACCAGGGCCTTCGCCGTCTCGAATTTCGAAGCGATGCGCTCTAGCATCGCTGCGTGAATGGTGCCGTCCTCGGTGTAGCCGCCGGTGTCGGTATGAGAGGTGCCGCGGGTGAAATAGGCGCCCTTGTCCGGGTGGGTCCCCGGAATGGTTCGCCAGGGTATGCCGTCCCCGTCCACGTCGCGGTAGCGCCCGAAGCTCGTCGCGGCCTCGAGGCCGGCGGCATCCAGCACCTTGCCGCGGTCCATGCGGCGGGTGTCGTCCCACTGAAGTGAGTCCACGACCCAGTCGTTCATGCCGATATCGAGATCGCTCATCACGAAGACCGGTGTCTGCAGCCGGTCGGCGAGGTCGAAGGCGTCGGCGGTCAGGCTGAAGCATTCCCCCGGGTCGCCGGGAATGACGAGAACGTGGCGGGTGTCGCCGTGCGAGGCATAGGCGCAGGCCAGTATATCGGACTGCTGCGTGCGCGTCGGCATGCCGGTGGAGGGACCACCGCGCTGGATGTCGAAGAGCACCAGCGGGATCTCGGCGAAGTAGGCCAGTCCGATGAACTCGCTCATCAGCGATATCCCCGGTCCCGACGTCGCGGTGAAGGCACGCGCGCCGTTCCAGTTCGCGCCGATCGCCATTCCGGCCGCCGAAAGTTCGTCCTCGGCCTGGATCACCGCGGCCTTCATCTTTCCGTCCGGGTCGCGGCGCAGTTTCGAGGCGTATCTCTCGAAGGCTTCGGCCAGCGAGGTCGACGGCGTGATGGGATACCACGATGCCACCGTAGCGCCGGCATAGACCGCCCCGAGGCCGGCCGCCTCGTTGCCGCTGATCATGATCTTGTCGGCGGTGCCGTTGGACTTGCGCGCCCTCACGGGCAGCCGGATCTTGACTTTGTCGTGGACGTAGTCGCGACCGATCTGCAGCGCCTTGAGGTTGGGCTCGACGAGTTTCGGCTTGGCGCGGAACTGCTCGGCGAGCAGCCGTTCGATGATCTCGATGTCGATTTCGATCAGCCAGGACAGCGCGCCGAGATAGACGACGTTCTTGAACAGCTGCCGCTGGCGCGGATCCGACCACTCCTCCGCGCACAGCGCGGCGATCGGAATGCCGATCTGGTTGATGTCGTCGCGCCCGAAATTGCGCGGCCAGGTGCTGTCGTAGATGATCGAACCGCCCGGCACTACCTCGGCTGTGTCGGCCGCATAGGTCTGCGGGTTCATGGCGACCATGATGTCGATGCCGGCGCGCCGCGCCAGATGGCCCGCCTCGCTCACCCTTATCTCGTACCAGGTCGGCAGGCCCTGGATGTTGGAAGGGAAGATGTTCTTCGGGCTGACCGGCAGGCCCATCCGGAACAGCGCCTTGGCGCAGAGCAGGTTGGCGCTGGCCGATCCCGAGCCGTTGACGTTGGCGAACTTGAGGACGAATTCGTTGAAGGCGCGGTCAGGCAGCATCGGCCGGCTCCCGCGATGCGTCTGCGTGAGCGTCCCAGTAGGTGTACTTCTGCATGTCCCAGGCCCCTGTCGGGCATCGTTCGGCGCACAGGCCGCAGTGCAGGCAGACGTCCTCGTCCTTGGCCATGATCCGGCCCGTCTTCAGGCCGTCGGCGATGTAGAGGTCCTGCTCCAGGTTGCGGGCCGGCACCCTGAGCTTCTCGCGAAGCTGGGTTTCCGGCGCGTTCTCTACGAAATTGATGCAGTCGACGGGGCAGATGTCCGTGCAGGCATCGCACTCGATGCACAGGTTCGACGTGAAGACCGTCTGGACGTCGCAGTTGAGGCAGCGCATCGCCTCGTCGAAGGCGAGCTTCTCGTCATAACCCAGTTCGACCTCGACGGTGAGGCTCTTGAGTGCCGCGGCGGTCTCGACATGGGGCACCGGGATGCGGCGGCTGACGGAGACGTCGTTGTCGTAGGACCACTCGTGAATGCCCATCTTCTGGCTGACGAGATTGGTGTGCGGCGGCGGCCGCCGGTCGAGCGGCTCGCCCCGGCAGAACAGGTCGATCGAAATCGCCGCCTGATGGCCGTGCGCAACGGCCCAGATGATGTTCTCGGGCCCCCATGCTGCATCGCCGCCGAAGAACACGCCGGGCATCGTCGAGGAGAAGGTCTGGGCGTCGACGACCGGCATGCCGTTGTCGTCGAAGTCGAGGCCGATGCCGCGCTCGATCCACGGGAAAGCGTTCTCCTGGCCGATCGCCATCAACACGTCGTCGCATTCGACGACGACCGGCGGCTCGCCGGTCGGCCTGAGCTTGCGCCGGCCCGTGTCGTCGTATTCGGCCTTCATCTTCTCGAACACGACGGCGGTAAGCTTGCCGTTCTCGGTCCGGAATTCCACGGGCGAGTGATTGTCGAGGATCGGCACGCCTTCGCGCAGCGCGTCCTCGATCTCCCATTCGGAGGCCTTCATGTCGGCGCGCGGGCTGCGCACCGTCACGGTCACCTCCTCGCCGCCGAGCCTGAGCGCGGTGCGGCAGCAGTCCATCGCGGTGTTGCCGCCGCCGATGACGACGACGCGGCGGCCGATCTTGTCGACATGGCCGAACGCCACCGAGGTCAGGAAATCGATTCCTATGTGGACGTTGGCACCGGCTTCCTCGCGTCCCTTGACGGCCAGGTCCTTGCCTCGCGGTGCCCCTGTCCCGATGAAGACGGCATCAAACCCTTCCTCGCGGATCGCCTGCAGGCTGTCGACCTCGTGGCCGAAGCGAACCTCCGCGCCCAGGTCCAGCACCCGGTCGACCTCCTCGTCCAGCACGGATACCGGCAGCCGGAAGGAGGGGATGTTGGTCCGCATCAGCCCGCCGGCGCGGGTGTCCTTCTCGAAGACAACGCAGTGATAGCCGAGCGGCAGCAGGTCGCGCGCGACCGTCAGCGATGCGGGCCCGCCGCCGATCAGCGCGACCCGCTTTCCGTTCGGAGGGAACGGGCGTTGCGGCAGGCGCGGACCGATGTCTCCCTTCAGGTCGGCGGCGACGCGCTTGAGGCGGCAGATCGCAACCGGTTTCTCCTCGACCCGCGTGCGCCGGCAGGCCGGTTCGCACGGCCGGTCGCAGGTGCGACCGAGGATCCCCGGAAACACGTTCGATTCCCAGTTGACCATGAACGCGTCCGCGTAGCGGCGCTGCGCTATCAGGCGGATGTATTCGGGAACCGGGGTGTGGGCGGGGCAGGCCCACTGGCAATCGATGACTTTGTGAAAGTACTCTGGGTCGGCGACGTCCGTCGATTTCATCTTCTTCGCGCCAGCGGGCGCCTTCCTTGGATCCTCTGCGCCGGCTCGATCGCACCGGGTTCTTGATGTCCCGTTGTCCGGCCGACAACTCATCATACCTGCTTTTTCAGATCTTTGAATGCCCGGTTTCGGCTGCCGGACGGATCGGGGATCCCAGGGATCGGGGCTAGCGCCAGAAGCCGCCGCCGGTGGTCGCGGACCGCCGGTCGGCCGTTGGCGGCAATGCAAAAAAACCGGAACCCTATGGCGCCTCCCACGTTGTCAGGACAGTTGATCGGGGCAGGGTTGATGGACGCTCAGTCCAGAAGTGGTTTCTCCAGATGAACTGCCAATCTGGATGAGGATCACGCGACTCGCCGGATCATTTTCACCAACGATTCAGAACCTCGCGTTCTCAGGAGGACGAATATGAAACGCTTTCTCACGACGACTGCCGCAGTGGCAATAATCGCCGGTACGGCCGGCGTCGCTGGTGCCCAGTCGGACAACAACAACCAGGCCACGGAAAACCAGCGCGTTGCGGCAGAATCCGACTGCACCGTCGTCAACCGGGATTTCGAAGCCCAGCTTCGTGACAATCCGGACATGCGTGCCGGCTACAGCACGATGCTGACGCAGGACGTACGGCAGCTTCGCAATGCAGCGCAGATCCTCGCCGCGTACGGCAAGGACGGCGCCTGCCAGGAGGTCGCGGACGCGCTGAACGAGCTCGTCTCCAACCCGCAGGAAGCCCAGCGCATGGCCGAAGGCCGCGAGCCCGTCGCCGGCTGGCGCGAAGAGCCGCGCGAGTATTCCTACGAGCAGGCACAGAGCCTCGACCAGATGGGCGGCCAACTTCGCGCCGACCGGGTCCTCGGTGCGGACGTGCGTAGCTCCAATGATGAGAACATCGGCGAGATTTCCGACATCATTCTGGAGCCCAGCGGCAAGCCGGCCTACGCGATCGTCACCTATGGCGGCTTCCTCGGCCTGGGCGAGGACCAGTCGGCGGTTCCGTTCGACAAGCTGAGGGTGTCCGGTGACGGCGACGTCTTCTACCTCGCCATGACCGAGGAGCAGCTCGAGAACGCTCCGCGTTTCGAGCGCGACACCTTCGACTGGATGGACGACGAGAACTGGCGTCGCGAGAACGACGAGTACTACAACACGGCAGCACGCGACGCCGGCTGACGTCCTCGATTGACCCGAGCCCGCGGGATCTCATCCCGCGGGCTTTTCGTTCGGATACGTCAAACAGTGGAGGCCGACTATGGCCATGAACAATCTCAACGAACTGTTCGTGCACTTCGTGCGCGACATGTACTACGCCGAAAAGCAGATCCTGAAGACGCTGCCGAAGATGGCGCGGAAGGCGGGGTCCGATAAGCTGCGTGAGGCTTTCGAGCACCACCGCAAGGAAACCGAGTCCCATATCGAGAACCTGGAGAAGGTTTTCGGTCTCCTCGACCTGAAGCCGCGCGGCGTCACCTGCGACGCGATCGAAGGCATCCTCGAGGAAGGCAAGGAGATCATGGACGAAGCGGGCGATGCCGAATCCTGCGACGCCGGCATGATCGCTGCGGCGCAGGCGGTGGAACACTACGAGATCACCCGCTACGGAACCATGATCGCCTGGGCGAAGCGGCTCGGAATGAAGGAAGCGGTCAAGCACCTGGAGGCGAACCTCAAACAGGAATACGCAGCCGACGAGAAGCTGACGAAACTGGCTGAGCAGAGCGTCAATAAACTGGCCGCCTGATAGGATCGGGACGGCAGGCCCGCAATAGTGGGAACCGTGTGGGCCACGCTGCTGAAAACCGTGATTGGGAGAACGCCCGGAGCCAATCCGGGCGTTCTTGCCGTCTGCACCGGGTCGCCGGCGGCCGCCAGCGGGCGCTCATTTTGACATTTGGCCGTCCTGCCCATAGACGTGGGGCAATCCGTAGCGCTGCATTGGCCAACACAGGCAAAGATGCGGGAATGCCCGGGCCAGCGAACAGGCCATGTTCAGGCCCCCAACATGGATTCCGAACAGTTGAACGCCAGGGAGAAGACCTTCTCGGTGGCGCCGATGATCGATTGGACCGATCGGCACTGCCGGTATTTCCATCGGCTCCTGAGCCGGCGCGCGCGGCTCTACACCGAAATGATCACCTCCGCCGCGATCCTGCACGGTGACCGCGACAGGCTCCTCGGCTGCGACCCTTCCGAACACCCGAACGCCGTCCAGCTTGGTGGATCGAGTCCCTCCGAACTCGCGGAGGCGGCGCGAATTGCGGAGAGCTATGGATACGACGAGATCAATCTCAACGTGGGGTGTCCGTCGGATCGGGTGCAATCCGGACGTTTCGGTGCCTGCCTCATGGCGGAGCCGGACCTGGTTGCGGCCTGTGTAGAGGCGATGAAGTCGGCGGTCCGCGTGCCGGTGACGGTCAAGTGCCGGCTTGGCATTGACGACCAGGATACCGGCGCACCGCTCGACATGTTCACAGCCAAGCTGGTGGAGGCGGGTGTCGACGCGCTGGTCGTGCATGCGCGCAAGGCCTGGCTGAAGGGCCTCAGTCCCAAGGAGAACCGGGAAATTCCGCCGCTGGACCGTGAGCGCGTCCACCGGCTGAAGGAGACGTTTCCCGACCTGCCTGTCATCCTGAACGGCGGCCTGGGCAGCCTGGAGGAGGCGCTCCCGCATATGGGCGGCCTGGACGGCGTCATGCTGGGCAGAGCGGCCTACCGGACGCCTGCGATTCTGCGCGACGTCGACTTGACCGTATTCAGCGATCCGACGCCGCCCCTCCCGTACGACGACGTCATTGCCAAAATGCACGAATACGCCTGCGCGCAGGCCGAAGCAGGCGTGCCCCTGCATCATGTGACCCGCCCCATGCTGGGGCTCTTTCACGGCGAACCCGGGGCGCGACAGTGGCGGCGGCTGTTGAGCGTCGACATGCAAAGGCCCGACGCGCGGCCGGGCCTGCTTCTTGACGCCTATTCTCGGATCCGATCAGACCCCGGACGCGTGGCGGCATGAGACGTGGCACATGCCGCCGGCGTGGTGCTATTTTGCGGCCGTCAGCGTCTCGCGGCCGAGCTTCGTCTTCAACTCGTTGATGAGTTTGACGGCTTCCCGGGTATAGTCCTGAAGCTGCGCCTGCTCGTGCTCGAGCGCGTCGAGGCGCCGGACCGCCTTGTCGAGCGATACCTTCAGCAGCTTGGTATCGTCGGACTCGCCGGTGTCGGCCTTCAGAATCTCCCGAATGTCGTCGAGCGAGAGTCCGATCTTCTTGCCGTTGGCGATGATCCGCAGCCGGCGGAGGTCGCCCTTCGAATACAGTCTGCGATTGCCCGAACGGCGCGGCGAAATGAGGCCCTTTTCCTCATAGAAGCGCAGGGCCCGGAGGGTAAATCCGAACTCGCGCGCTACCTCTCCAATGGTGAAATGGCTTCGGGCAGGAGCGGACGCCCCATCCTTGCCGGACGCCGTGAGGGCGGAATCCTCTTTTCTGGCCGAAGTCAGGCCGGTTTCGTTTACCAATTCATACCTCCGTCATCGTGCACGAACATGATCGCCCTCTGCCGCCGACGCGGTCAGATCTGGTCGAGATGTCGTGCTCAGGTTGCACCTGGACATCGCCCTCACACCGGCCCCATCTCCGCCGCACACGTGGTCGGCGGACGCGGGTGAAGGCTGTCCGTGCCGGCACGAGTCAATTCGAGCCCCGAAGCCGGCTTTCGTTGCGGCCGTATATGGCATGTCGCAAATCTGAAAGAATTATCTTTAAGTGCCAGAAAATTCTCCTGAGCGTCCTTTTGTGGTCAAGGTGCTAGTTTTGGATCTGAATCCCGCGCCGCAGACTCTTGCGCACCGCCCCCGGACGTTGACCGAACCACCGGTAGGATGCTCGGGTAAACGCGCTGGGAGCCGAAAAGCCCAACTGATAGGCGATCTGCGAAAAGGTCAGTCCTGGGTCCTCCAGATACCGGACGGCCAGCGACTTCCGGGTGGAGTCGACAAGCGTCTGGTAAGTCATTCCGTGTTCGGCGAGACCTCGCTGGAGGCTGCGCACGCTCATGCCCATTCGCCTGGCAATACGGTCCAGCAGAGCGCCTTCCTCTGACGATAGCCCGTGGATGATCTCTTCCCGGATCGCTGTTACGAAGTCTGCGGAAACGTTCCGGTCTTCCAGCATCCGATTGAGCAGCCGGGTCGATATGTCATATACGACCGGATCGGCATTCTGGATCGGAACCGCCAGCAAACTGGCATTGAAGGCGATGTAGTTCGTCCCGCACGCGTATTCCAGCGAACGTCCCAGATGCTGCCGATGGACGTCACGGTTCTTCGGAGCGGGTCTGGTCAGGCCCATCGTCGTCGGCCGCCAGTCCTGTGCGAGGATCCGGGACATCCGGCCGACCAGGGTTCCGGCGGTGAAGTCCAGCAGCTGCCAGCGGCGGACGAAAAGCGGGGAAAAGGCCCATTCTATCGCCGCCGTATCCCCTTCGACGACGAGTTCCATGTTGGCGAGGTCGACCCGGGTGCCGATGTACTTGATCATCGTCACCAGCGCCTCGCGCATGGTCGGTGCGTTCAGCTGCGCGAGAGACAGGGGGCCGGACAGGACCTGCTTCTGGAAGACCGCCATGCGCAAGCCGTGGCTGTCGTCTCCGGCCAGAATCGAACTGATTTCGAGGAATTTCGCGAAACAGTCCAGATTGACGAACTGGTTCTCGTCGTCGGGGTCGATCGGGCCAAGGCCGACGGCGTTGGCCAATGACTGGAATTCGATACCCGCCGCGGACGTGAAGTCCTCCACGCCCCTCAGCATGGCCGCCGCGATCCGCAATCGTTCGATCTCGATGCCGCGCATCTCTGTAGCCATTCCCTTAGGTAAATAATTTGGCGGGTAATGATAAAAATCGCAATGACTCTTTTGTTTTCCGACGCTTAACATCGCAATGGGTTGCTGCCTGAACGATTTCCGTCTTCTCGAAGAGGAGCATTGGGCATGACAATTTTGGGAACATGATGTCATCGGATCGCAAAAATCCGGCACCGGAGAGCGCCGATCCGGCACTGCACGAACTCTTTCGTCGCTGGGTAGCGGCCGCCCGCGATGGCCGCCTGCCGTCGATCGAAGACCTCGACTACGATGGTCTGGTCGCGGAATTCCCGGGCGCGGCCGTCATCGAGGTCGAGACCGGCATCAGTTCCCGCACCCGCTACCGCTGTGCGCGTGCCGGTCCCCTGCACGCCCGGATGCTGGGGCGGGAGATCGACGGCTACACGATCGATGAACTGGTTGCGCCCCAGGCGATCGGACATTTCGAGGCGGTGTACGCCCGGATCGTGGACGCCGCGGAGCCGCATTACTGGATGAGGATGAACCCGCTCAGGGGATCGGCCGCGAGTACCTTCGAACGGCTTCTCGTCCCGGTTTCCGACGACGGCAAGACCGTCACGGCCCTGGTCGGCGTCTGGGTCTGGATGGATTCCTAGGCGTCGGACCGCCGCTTGCCCCCTGGTCTGACGGCCGGTCCTCTCGCTCAGGTCCGCCCGGTGAGGATCATCTCGTCCCCGCGCACGGTGTAGGAGCCGAGCCGGTCGAGCACGTTGACGCCCAGCAGGTTGCCATCCAGGGCGCCCGGTGGAGCGACGTAGGCACGCAGATCACGGAAGGTGAGGGGACCGATCTGCAGGACTTCGACGGAAACCGGGGCCACGAAGGTCCGTCCGTTCGCCGTGCTGACCGGAACCGAATAGCGCAGGCTGTCGGTATCGTAGCCGATGGCAGAGGCGGTCGAATCGGTCAGTGTGAGGACGCTGGCGCCGGTGTCGACCAGGAACGTCGCGCCGGCACCGTCGATCGTGCCCCGCGTGACGAAATGGCCGCTGGCGTCGCGCCGCAGCGTGACGACCGTCCGGCCGCGTGCATCGGTGGAGGCGATCGGTGCGCCCGGTATCAGTTCCCCGAACACCCTTTGGGTGACGTATGCGAATTCGAACCGGAAGCTGTAGACGGTGATCAGCAGGAGCAGCGCGCCCAGCCAGATCACCGCGTGCCGGATTGCGGCGCCGGCGCGGAACGACCGGCTGGTCAGCATCGTGCCGCCGATCACGATGAGAAGGGCCGTGCCGGTGGCGATCGAGCCGAAATCCGCGTTCGTCATGCCGCCGACCGTGCCGGCCGAGTTGCGCAGCGCCAGCACGACCGCGGCCAGCGCCAGAACGCCGATTCCGATCCAAGCGAGACTCTTGTGCCTCATTCTGTTGCCTCGCTGCTGCTGTTCGACCGTCCGTTGCGTCGGCGGGAAGGGGTTTGGGCGGCGCCCTGATATGAGATCGCGTGCCGGGGGCTGAAATGCAAGGCGGCGCGCGCTCCCAGACGGATCGGAGGGAGGGCGCGGCGGTCGCGCCGCAGCCAGCGACTACGCCGCCCTTCCGCCGTGCCTCCTGGCCGCGCCGCGCCGCAGGTTGTCCTGTTGCGGCGGCCGTGCGGCGGTGACCCGTTCGCGGGGAAAGGTGACGATGACCTCGGTCCCCTGGTGGAGCCGCGAGTGCAGGTCGAAGCGTCCGCCGTGCAGCTCGACCAGCTTGACGACGATCGGCAGGCCCAGTCCCGAACCTTCTTCGGCATTGCGGACGGCAAGTGTTCCCCGACCGAAGGCCTGGAGCACGGTGGGTATCTCCTCTTCCGGGATGCCCGGGCCGGAGTCAGTGACGCTCAGGTACTGCCCGCCGCTCGTCGTCCAGCCTACCATCAGGTCTATAGCGCTGCCGTCCGGCGAGAACTTGATGGCATTCGTAAGGAGATTGAGCACGATCTGGCGAACGGCGCGCTGGTCGCCCCGGATCGCCGGCAGATCGGTCTCGAAATCCGCCTTCAGCGTGATGCCGCGGCGATGGGCGTGCAGCCTGAGCAGCCGGCGGCAGTCCTCGACGGTGTCGACGAGCGCCACCGCCTCCTCCCGCAGTTCGTATCTATCGGCCTCGATGCGCGACAGGTCCAGGATCTCGTCGATGAGATTGAGGAGGTGGCGGCCGCTGCGGTGGATATCGGCGGAATACTCCTTGTAGGCGGCCACAGTGTGGGCGCCGAGCATCTCGTCCTTGAGGACCTCCGAGAAGCCCAGGATGGCGTTCAGCGGAGTCCGCAACTCGTGGCTCATCGTTGCCAGGAAGCGTGACTTCGCCAGGCTTGCCTCCTCGGCACGACGCCTGGCCTCTTCCGACTGCGCTCTGGCCTGTTCGAGTTCACCGATCAGCGCGTCCTTTTCGGCTCGCAGGCCGATCATCTCTGGCGCGCCCGCACGAAGCTGCCGCGCGACGATCATGAAGAAGACCTGGGCGCCGATCGCGAGACCGGCCATCGCCAGGTGCATCGGACCGCCGAGCATGCCGAACGTCAGGACGATCGCAGCGGTGATCGGCACCGTTCCGGCAAGATTGGCGCTCGGCAGGTTGCTTGCCGTCAGCGTGCGTATAGACAGCGCCACGATCAGGATGGCGAACAGGAAGATGGTCGGAACCTGGCCGCCCGGCGCTGCGCCCAGGAAGGCCGGCGCCGACCAGAGGAGGCCATTGACGAACTCGGCTGCGACGAAGCGGCGCTGCCAGACGGCGGCGCGCGGCAGGCCCCCGTCGGCGTCCAGGTAGCGCCGGCACAGATGGGTCAGGAGGCCGTTGCCGATGAGGATCGCCGCGAGCCAGATCGCGGCGTGAGTCCACGATACCCAGACCGACAGCATTGCGGCGATGATAATGGCCAGCAGCGGCACGAGCAGGACGAGGGCCGTCTGGTTGCTGGCGTAGGCGCCCAGCATTTCCTGCTCGATTGCGGATCTGGTGCCCGCCGGCGTCAATGGTTGCGCGCGTGCGCCGCCGTCCTCGGCGGCGAAGCGTTCGTCTTCCGCCGCCAGGGGAGCCAGGTCGCTACGCGCGTTCTTGTCGCCTTGTCGTGCCATCCCGATATTGCGAACGTGTTCGACGTCGCCGAACCGGCCCCTTGCACATCCCGTCCGAAGCGACAGGTTGATCGACCTGTGCTACGCACCGCCGCGACGATGGAGACGTCGGACTCTTGCCGGCAATTCCTTAAGATCGTGCTTCCACCGGAAGCCGTCCGTAATCTTCGAGGTTGGCATTGCGTTCGCGATCAAAAGACCGCCGTACGGCGCTCACCCGTGTCGACGACTTTCTGACGGCCCTGGTCGTCGTCGCCTTCATGGTGCTCGTCCTGGCCTATCTGCCCTCAGGGGCGCCCCGCAGCTATTCCGGAGCCGCTCACGTGATCGACGGGGACTCCCTCGTGGTCGGCACGGTGAAGACGCGCCTCACCGGCATCGACGCCCCGGAAATGGGGCAGATGTGCCGGCTGGACGGCAAACTCTGGCGGTGCGGCGAGGCCGCCAGGTCCGCCCTGCACGAAATGATAGCCGGCCGCGACGTTACCTGCGAGGGCGAGGGAAGGGACGTCTACGGACGCGTGCTGGCGGTCTGCTCGGTCGGCGGCACGGCGCTGAACGAGCGGATGGTGAGAGACGGCTGGGCGGTTGCCTACGGAGGCTACGCGGCTCAGGAGCGGATCGCGAAGGCCGGCGAACTCGGGCTTTGGCGGAGCGAATTCGAACGTCCCGCATTGTGGCGGGAGATGTTCAGGGGTACGTGACTGGTTCGAATGCCCGGTCGCGCTGCTGGCACGGGCAGCGGAACTGCTATGATCGATTTCGAAACGCGAGGGACGCCGCGCCTATGAAACTCTACACGACGCCGAGGGCACCCAATCCGCGACGGGTGTCCATCTTCCTGGCCGAGAAGGGGGTAACCGTCCCCACCGTCGAGATCGACATCATGACGCTGGAGCACAAGCGGCCGGATTTCGTTGCCCGCAACCCGATGATGCGTGTGCCGGTGCTGGAACTCGACGACGGCACGCATATCTCGGAGTCGATCGCGATCTGCCGCTATTTCGAGGAAACGCATCCCGAGCCGTCACTGTTCGGAACGTCACCGGTCGAGCGCGCGTTGATCGAGATGTGGCAGCGCCGCATGGAGTTCAATCTCATGTTGCCCGTCGCCATGTCCTTTCGCCACCTCCATCCCGCCATGGCCGAGATGGAGGTGCCGCAGGTGGCCGAATGGGGCGAGGCCAACAAGCCGAAGGTGATGGAAATGCTGGACTGGCTGGACCAGGATCTCGGCGACCGCCCCTATGTCGCCGGCGACACGTTTTCCGTCGCCGACATCACGACCCTCGTCGCGGTCGATTTCATGAAGCCCGCGCGCCTTGCCCTTCCGGAGACCTGCGCGAATATCCGGCGCTGGTACACAGACGTTTCCGCGCGCCCGAGCGCTGCCGCATGAGCCTCAAGCTGACCATCGTCGGCTGTGGCGACGCATTCGGATCCGGCGGCCGCCGCAACACCTGCTTTCACCTGGAGTCCGGCGAAGGACGTTGGTTCGTCGATTTCGGTGCCACCTCCCTGGTCGGTGCGCTCGCCCTGGGCATCGACACCAACGCCGTCGACGCCATCATCCTGTCGCACCTCCACGGCGACCACTTCGGCGGGATTCCGTTTCTCATCCTGCACGCCCACTTCGTCACCGACCGGCGCAGTCCGCTGACGATCGCCGGGCCTCCCGGGACGGAGGCGCGCGTTCGTGCCGCGCAGGAGGTCCTGTTCCCGGAGTCATCGAAGATCGAACTCGACTTCGACCTGCGGTTCGTCGAACTTCTGCCGGGCACGGCGACCGAAGTCTGCGGCGCCGAGGTATCCTGCGTCGAGGTCCGGCACCCCTCCGGCGCGCCGCCGCTGGCATTGAGGATCGCGGCCGGCGACAGGTTGTTCGCCTTTTCCGGCGACACCGAATGGCTCGACGTGCTGACCGACGTTGCCCGCGACGCCGATCTCTTCGTCTGCGAGTGCTATGCCTTCCAGGAGCCGATCCCCTATCACGTCTGCTATCGGGAGATTCTGGACCATCTGGATCAATTGACCGCCAGGCGGATCATGCTCACGCATCTCGGCCCCGAGGCGCTCGGGCGTATGGGCGAGATCGCCGCGAACTTCCTGGTTTCCGAAGACGGGATGGTGGTCGAGGTGTGACGGCCGAAGACGTCGAAGCGCTTTCCAGGGCAATCCCGGCCTGCCGCGTCTGCGTGGAAGATCCGATCGGGCGCCCGCTGCCGCACGAACCGCGCCCTGTCGCGTGGCTGTCCTCCACCGCTCGGCTCGCGGTCTGCGGCCAGGCCCCAGGAACGCGCGTGCACGCCACCGGGATCCCGTTCAACGATCCCTCCGGGGACCGGCTGCGCGAGTGGATGGGCGTCGACCGCGACACCTTCTACGACACGCGCCGCATCGCGATCGTGCCGATGGGGTTCTGCTTTCCGGGCCAGGACGCAAAGGGCGGCGACCTGCCGCCGCGCCGCGAATGTCCGCTGACCTGGCATGATCGCGTCTTTGCGGCGATGCCGCAGCTCGAACTCATCCTGACGATCGGCCAGTACGCCCAGGCTTACCACCTGGGCAAGCTTCGCAAGGCGTCGCTGACCGAGACCGTCCTTGCATGGCGGGAACTGTGGGATCGGCCGGTCATCCCCCGCATCCTCCCGCTGCCGCATCCCTCCTGGCGCAATACCGGCTGGCTGAAGCGTCATCCCTGGTTCGAGGCCGAGGTGCTGCCGGTGCTCAGGGCGGAAGTGCAGCGGTTGATTTAGCGGCGGCACCTGCTGGTGCGGTCGATGCGGGTCAGCCTGACCCGGCTGACCTTGGATGCGAGGATCTCGACAGGGACCAGTCCGGCGCGGTCGGGCAGCATGTAAGTGCCAGTCGTTGGTTCACCCGATAGGATGAGGTCGTCCATGGCCTTGCCCGCGACCCGCACCGACAGCGGCCCGTCTCCCTCCGCGACGATCTCCAATCGGCTCCGGCAGCCGCGCAGCGATGCCACCAGGAAGCGCTCGGTCTGCCCGGGTCCTAGTATGACCGGGGATCCAGCGCCCGAAGGCTGCAGAGGTGCCAGGGTATCGCTTGCATCGAACAGATAGGCGCGTTCCGCGCGCGCCTTCAGGAGATCGCGCGCCGCGCGAACCCTTGCCTCATCACATGAAATATCCAACCGCTCGGCGCTGCCGCAGAGGGCCTGGATGAGCTGGGCGGTGTAGACTTCCGCGCCTTCGGTGGAGGCATGGTAGATCGTATCGAACATCATTTCGGCGGGAATGCTGCCGCGCTCCGGCAGGTCGAGAAAGTCCGCGCCGAGGGCGGCGAGCTGCGCGCGCAGGTCCTCGACCTGTCCGGCATCCGGCGCGGCGTTCTCCATGATGCCCGGCAGTGAAAACACGAACTTGATGTCCTTCGCCTTCATCCGCGCGACGAATTCCTGGATCGTCGCGGCGGCCTCCGGTGTCAGGGAGACCCGACTGGAACGCTGTCCGGAAACATCGGCGATCAGCGCCGACACCTGCTCGGCCGGTGGCTTCGGTGCCTCCATGTCGCCGTTGGCGTTGATAGGAAATGTCCAGTCCGGCTCCAGTTCATAGTCGCCGAGATCGAGCCGCGCGCCGACGACCTTGAAAAGCCGTCCGACATGAATGTTGCGCAGGTAGGTGACCTTGTCTGCGAGCGGCAGGTCCCGGAAGAAATCCGCGCCCATGGCCAGCGAAACATTGGCGCCGTAGTAGGTGATGCCGGGTTCGGTGTAGTAGCCGTCCTCGAGGGGCAGCAGCACGATGTCGCCGGGTCGTGCCGTCGCCTCGGCCTGCCAGAGCAGGAACTTCAGTCCATTGCCGCTGTGCGTCCCCAGGTTGATCGACGGCAGGCCGGTGGCTGCCTCGACATCCACGCCGCGGAAGTCGAAGAACGTGTTGGATCCGCCGAAGGCGAGGATGCGGCGCCCCTGGCGTCCGTCTGCAAGATCCATCTTGTCGGCGAGCCGGATTGCGACCTTGTCGTAGGCCATGTTGAGCACCAGCCCGGATCCGAGCGCGACGAGCCCGAGGAAGACCGGCACGGCGATTGCCGCCAGGACCGCCACCACCAGCACGTAGCGGCGCACCGCGCGCGCCGTCTCCGGCAGCGGATGCGTTGGGGCACCCGGATCCGGATCAGAACCGGAAGTAGATGAACTCGACATAGGCTTCGTATCGCGTCGCCGTGTAGAGGTAGGCGATCAGCAGGGCCGCGATCGCCAGCGCCCAGGCGGTGGTCGGCCGCCATGCCGGGACACGCCAGGTTGCCGGCAGGTAGTACATGCGCACGAGCGGTTCGTCGGAGAGGCGCCGCCGCAGGGCGGCCAGCCCGACCGCCGGATTGTACTTGCGGAAGATCTCGGCGGTGTTCGGCGCCAGCACCGCGATCGCCAGGGCGATGCCGATCATCCCCCACTCCTTGTCGGTGATCCGCGCCGCCAGCGGCCGGTCGCCGGACAGGTCGAAGGCGAAGGCATACATCGACCGCAGCATGGTTCCGGCACCGGCAAACGTCTCGGCGCGGAACAGGATCCACGCATGCATCACCAGGAACAGGGTGAGTGCCCAGCCCGCCCATTGCCAGAGGTTGCCGGCAAGCCCCGAGGAGGCGATCCCGCGCCGCTTGCGGAAGTCCCGCCAGAGATGGTTGACGGTCAGGAAGATGCCGTGCAGGCCTCCCCAGATGACGAAGTTCCAGGAGGCGCCGTGCCAGAGCCCGCCGATCAGCATGGTCGCCAGCATGTTGAAGTGCCGGTGCACCGGTCCGCGCCGGTTGCCGCCGAGCGGGATGTAGACGTAGTCGCGCAGGAAGCGGGACAGGGTGATGTGCCACGTCCGCCAGAAGCCGATGATGCTGCCCTGCTTGTAGGGCGAATAGAAGTTCACCGGCAGCCGGATGCCGAACATGCGGGCAAGGCCGATCGCCATGTCGGAATAGCCGGAGAAGTCGAAGTAGATCTGCAGGGTATAGGCGAGCGTCGCGCCCCACGACGCCAGCGTCGGTGCGATCTGGCCGCCGTCGGCGCCGTTGAAGATCGGCGAGGCGATCTGCGCGCAGC
The DNA here is from genome assembly GCF_037855135.1 of Microbaculum marinum. NCBI lineage: Bacteria > Pseudomonadati > Pseudomonadota > Alphaproteobacteria > Hyphomicrobiales > Tepidamorphaceae > Microbaculum > Microbaculum marinum. Next base: position 207,998 of record NZ_JAZHOF010000006.1, on the reverse strand, counting down.
CGTCGGCGATGACGATCTTCTTGGCGAGCCCCATGATGAAGATCGACATCCCGACGGCGAAGTCCAGCCAGGCGCGGTCGGCGCTGCGCTGCCGGGTCTCCATGCGCCGGTACTGGTCGCCGACCTCGCTCCAGTGGACGATCGGTCCTGCGATCAACTGCGGGAAGAAGGTGACGAACAGCGCGTAGTCCTTGAACGGCGGCACCCGCCGGTCGCGGCCCGAATAGATGTCGGCGAGCCAGGCGATCTGCTGGAAGGTGAAGAAGGAGATGCCGAGCGGCAGCACGATGCCGATCGGATGGTACTCCCAGCCGGCGATCGTCGTGAACGTGCCGAGGGCGAAGTCCGTGTACTTGAAGACCCCGATCAGCGCGATGTCGAGGCCGATGCCGAATATCACGATCGCCCGCGCCGCATGGCTGCCGTGCCGCGCCGCAATGGCCACGCCCAGCCAGTAATTGACGATGACCGAGCCGACCAGCAGGAGCAGGAACCGCCAGTCCCACCAGCCGTAGAAGACCAGGGAGGCGAGCGTCAGCAGGTGCACGGTGAAGCGCGCGTTGCCCGTCCGCTCGAGAAGCAGGAACAGCGCGAAGGTCAGCGGCAGGAAGACGAGGACGAATTCGAAGGCGTGGAACAGCATCGACGGGGCTGGGCCGGATAACGGGGCAGGGCGGCGCGCGATCGCGTCGCAGTCGCCCCCTATACACTGTCGCAGGGTCGAAACACAGTCGCCTGTCTATACACCGCCGGCGCACGGCGGTAGGCATGGTCTTCCCCAATCGAGCGACGAGACCATGTGCGGCTTTGTGTGCCTGTGGAAAATCGACGACCCCGCTCTCGCCAGGCGGATGATCGATAAGATCGCCCATCGCGGTCCCGACGACGTCCAGGTGAGCCAGGCGCCGAACGTTCCCGCAGTCATGGCACATTGCCGGTTATCGATCATCGGGCCCGACGACGGCCGGCAGCCGATCTACAGCGCCGAGGACGTGCTGGTTGCGAACGGGGAAATCTACAACTACGCCGACCTCCGCGCGATCCTGGGCGAAAGCGCCTTCACCACGCGCAGCGACAGCGAGACGATCCTGCATCTGTTCCGCACCGACCAGTTGCGCTGGATCTCGAAGCTCGACGGCATGTTCGCCTTCGTGCTGGCGACGCCGGAACGGATCATCGCCGCGCGCGACCCGCTCGGCATCAAGCCGCTGTTCATGGCCCGGATCGGAGAGGGGCTCGCCTTCGCGTCGGAACTCAAGGCGTTCGACGGACTGGGCCTGGACAGCGTCGAGGCGATCGATCCCGGCGGCATGTTCGACAGCCTCGACGGTTTTCGCGAATGGTACAGGATCCCGCAGGGCGCAGCCGAACTCGAAGCGGGAGAGACAGCCGAACCGATCTGGCGTGAGTTGCGGCTGGTGCTCGAGGCGGCGGTCCGCAAGTGGATGGTCGCCGACGTGGAGGTCGGCTCGTTCCTGTCAGGCGGCCTGGATTCCTCGGTGATCGCCGCGCTCGCCGCTCAGTCGATCGACCGGCCTCTGAAGACGTTCTCGGTGGGAACGCCCGGCAGTCCGGACCTTCTGGCGGCGCGCCGGGTCGCCGCGCACATCGGCTCCGACCACTACGAACTCTCCTTCACCGCCGACGACCTCGCCCGGGTGCTGCCGGACGTCGTCTATCACCTGGAAAGCGCGGACGTCGACCTGGTGCGCAGCGCGATGCCGACCTGGTTCGCCACCACGCTCGCCCGTCGCCACATCAAGGTCGTGCTGACAGGGGAGGGCGCCGACGAGCTGTTCGCCGGATATACCTATCATCACGCCTATGCCCGCAAGCCGCGGGCGCTCGCCGACGAACTCACCCGGTCGCTCGGTGCGATGCACAACATCAACCTGCAGCGGGTCGACCGTGTGACCATGGCGCAGGGTCTCGAGGCGCGCACCCCGTTCCTCGACCGCGACCTGATCGATTTCGCCCAGTCGATCCCCGCCTCGCTGAAGATGAAGATCGACGAGGCGACCGGCGAAACGACCGAGAAATGGATATTGCGGAAGGCCTGCGAAGACCTGCTGCCGCCCGAGCTCGTCTGGCGCCGGAAGGCCCAGTTCGACGAGGGCAGCGGCACCGTAGATACGCTCGACCTTGCGCTGTCGGGACTGATCGGCGAAGCCCCGCCGGTCGACCGGAAGAGCGAGGGCCGGCTCTACGACCGGCTGCTGCGGGAGCGCTACGCCGATCCCGAACTGATCCTGGAGAATGCCGGCATGTGGGTGGCCGAGCGCGTGGCGATCTGACGGTCCGCAGGACGGCCCTTCAGTGGATGGGCGTTTCGACCGGATCTGGGTAGCGGACCGCGAGCGCGAAGCATCCCGCGGCGCCCAGGGCGAAGGCGAGAATGATCAGCGCCATCGGCACTGCGGTGCCGTCATGGGCCAGTCCGACGACGATCGTCGCGATCGCGCCCGTGCCGATCTGCAGGAAACCGCCGAGGCCGGAAGCCGCGCCCGCCAGGTCTGGCCGCACGCTGACGCTCGACGTCACCGCGCTCGCCATCACCAGGCCGTTGGAGAAGGTCACGAGCATCATCGGGGCGAACAGGACGATCGGGATCGCGGGTCCGAACCTGGCAAGCGCCAGCAGGATTGCCGTTCCGACGAGACTGACGAGGATGCCGTAGAAGATCATCCGCCGCGTGCCGACGCGCTCCGCGTACCGGCCGGTGACGAAGTTGCCGATCATGTAGCCGAACGCGATCATCATCGCCCACAGGCCGAATTCGCCCGGGCCGCGGCCCATCACCTCGATGACGATGAACGGCGCTGCGCCCAGGAATGCGAAGAAGGTCCCGGTGGTGCACGACATCGTGCCCGCGTAGCACAGGAACACCGGGCTCCTTGCCAGCACGGTGAACGAGCGGAACTGGTTCAGGAAGCCCGTCGAGACGCCGCGGTTGTAGTGGGTTTCCGGCAGACGCAGCCAGACCAGCACCAGCACGCCCGCGGCGACGGCCGCCACGCTGAAGATGCCGGCGCGCCAGCCGAGCGTCTCCTCGAAGCCCCCGCCGATCGCCGGCCCGAGCATCGGCGCCAGCACCATCGACATGGTGACGTAGCCGAGCAGGCTCGCCGCCCGGTCGCGGTCGTAGAGGTCGCGCAAGATGGCCCGGCCGAGCACCATGCCCGCACAGCCGCCGGCGCCCTGGATGAAGCGGCCGACCAGAAGCACCGGCAGGCTCCAGGCGACCGCGCACAGCAGGCTGCCGGCGATGAAGACGACGAAGCCGGCAATCATCACGGGCCGCCTGCCGAACCGGTCCGACAGCGAGCCGTAGACCAGCTGCGCGAACGACAGTGCGAACAGGAAGACGGTCAGGACGTACTGCACGGCATTGTAGCCGACGCCGAATTCGTCGGCCATGCCGGGCAGCGACGGCAGCACCATGTTCATCGACAGGATGCCGATGCCGGTGGCGACGATCAGCACCAGAAGCAGTTCGCCGCGTCTTATGCCGGCGGCAGCCTCCTCCCGGGTCAGGCGGCTCATGTCGTTCATCGGCCAGGTGCCGACTTGTCCGCGGGCCGGTGGACGCGGCTTTCCCGGTAGAACACGTACAGGCCGCTGACGATGATCAGCGCGATGCCGGCGCTCGCCATCATGTCGGGAAGCTGTCCCCATACCAGGTAGCCGGCGACGATTGCCGTCAGGATGATGGAGTACCGGAACGGCGCCACGACGGAGACCTCGCCGTGACGCATCGCCTCGGTGATGAAGTAGAAGGCGCCCGACAGCAGCACCGCGGCGCAGGCGAGATAGGTCAGCACCTCGCCGCTGACCGGCCGCCACGGCTCGGCCAGCGACCACACGCCGCCGACCGTCGTGACGGCGACCATCGAGACGAAGGCTACGAAAAGCGAGGGCATTTCGGCGGGCAGGTAGCGGCTGGCCAGGTCGCGCAACGAGGCGAAGGCGAGGCTGGCGATGGCGAACAGCGCATAGACGCTGAATTCCGAAGTCCCGGGCTGGACGACCAGCAGCATGCCGATGAAGCCTGCGATTACCGCCATCCAGCGCCGCCACCGGACCACTTCGCCCAGAATGAGCGCCGACAGCACCGTCATCACCAGCGGCATCGCCTGCAGGATGGCTGTGACGTTGGCGATCTTCATGTGGAACAGGGCGGTCAGGAACAGCACGGTCCCGCCGATCTCGCCGATGGTGCGAAGCCCGATTGTGCGCCAGCCACGTTGCGGCCAGGTGCTCAGGGCGCCGGTCGACAGGGCCAGGATCCCGACCAGCACGCAGGCGATCGCGCCGCGAATGAAGATGATCTGCGGCGTGGCGAGGTGTTCGCCGGCAAGCTTGACGAATGTGTCGTTGGTGACGAACAGGAACATCGCCGCGAGCATCGTCATGATGCCGCGGAAGTTGCCGCTGGATCCGGTCGCCGGTTGCGCGGCACCTGTACGGACAGGGGCGACGCCCCGGCTGGCGGACTTGGACAGAGACAAGAGGCGTTTCCGGTATTGTCTAGCGGGCGGCACCCGGCAAAACGGAACCAGGCCGCAACCCTGCATATCATGGGCAGGGCGGCTGCACTACCGATCCCGCCGGCCAGCGGCCATGCGATGACAGCAGAGCTGAGATATGGAACTTGCCGGCGGGGACGCCGCTCGGCCGGTCTCAGCCGCCGGTGACGCTCATGTGGCGGCCGACGCTCGGCCGCTTGCTGCGCCTGTCGATGATGAAATCGTGCCCCTTGGGCTTGCGAGATATGGCTTCGTCGATAGCCCGGTGAAGCAGGTCGTCGCTTTCCGAGGCCCGCACCGCCGCCCTCAGGTCGGCAGCATCTTCCTGGCCGAGGCACATGAACAGCGTACCGGTGCAGGTAAGGCGCACGCGATTGCAGGATTCGCAGAAATTGTGGGTCATCGGCGTGATGAAGCCGATGCGTCCGCCGGTCTCGGCGACCTCGACGTAGCGCGCCGGGCCACCGGTCTTGTAGGCGATATCGCTCATCGTCCAGTGCCGGGCGAGCGAGGCGCGCAGCAGACTGAGCGGCAGGTACTGGTCGGTCCGGTCCGCTTCGATTTCTCCCATCGGCATGGTCTCGATGAAGGTCAGGTCCATGCCGCGGCCGTGCGCCCAGCGGATCAGGTCGTCGACCTCGTCCTCGTTGACGCCCTTCAGCGCGACCGTGTTGATCTTGACCCTCAACCCCGCCGCCAGCGCCGCGTCGATGCCGGCCAGCACCTTGTTGAGGTCGCCCCAGCGGGTGATCTCCTTGAACTTCTGCGCATCGAGCGTGTCCAGCGACACGTTGATCCGCCTGACGCCGCAATCGGCGAGCTGCTGGGCGAAGCGCTGGAGTTGCGACCCGTTGGTGGTCAGGGTCAGCTCCTCCAGGTCCCCGGTGCCGAGGTGCCGCGACAGGGTGCCGATCAGAGACATGATGTTGCGCCGCACCAGCGGCTCGCCGCCTGTGAGCCGAAGCTTGCGCACGCCGCGCTCGACGAAGGCGGAGGCGATCCGGTCGATCTCCTCGAGCGTCAGGATCTCCGCTTTCGGCAGGAACGTCATGTGTTCCGCCATGCAGTAGTTGCAGCGGAAATCGCAGCGGTCCGTGACGGAGACGCGCAGGTAGGTGATAGCCCGTTCGAACGGATCAATCAGAGGCGTGCGCGGAAAGGGACGCGGCAGCGCGTCCGTCGGGTCGATATCCATCCTGGCCTTCCTGCCCGGTCGGGCCTTGCGATACCGCCGGGGGTTGCTGAACGTTTCGTTCGGGTGCCCGTATCCTGGGCTTCCACTAATTTCGGGCGCCCGGGGTCGGTTTCAAGTCAATCTGAAACCCCGAAAGCGCGCAAGCGCCGAATTTCGCGGCAAACGAGCCGGGAATCCGCTACGCGCCTCAGTCGACCGGCTCCTCCAGCGAACCGTCGGCCAGATGCTGCTGCAGCATCTTGCGGTACTGCTCGACCATGTGGTCGACGAATTCCTCATGGTTCTCCACCTCCAGGATCGCCTTGGCCACGTAGGCGTTGTAGCGGGCTGCGCCGTAGAGAAACGCCATGTGCAGGTCGGTCGCCTTGACCGTCATGTTCTCGCGGTTCGCGAATTCGATGAACCTGTTGGCGACCTCCAGGAATGCCTTGGTGTTCAGGACCTCTTCGTCGCCCACCCGGCCTCTTTCATCGTTGGTCATGACTGGTCTCCTTGATGACTGACGCCGGCCGACCTAGCTTGAAACGGATCGAGGACGGATCGACGGCAGGGATATGACCGACCGCACCACAGGGGCTAACGAGTCGACCGGCACGGCAAAGGTCTGGCCCACGGAAATCCGTCTGTCAAAGGACAAGCGGACACTGACCGTGGCATTCGACGACGGCGCGTCCTTCGAGTTCTCTGCTGAATATCTGCGCGTCACCAGTCCCAGCGCGGAGGTGCAGGGCCATAGCCCCGAGCAGCGCCAGACGGTTCCCGGCAAGAAGAACGTCTGTATCCTCGACGTGCATCCGATCGGCAACTATGCGGTGCGCCTCGGGTTCGATGACCTTCATTCGACCGGCATCTATTCCTGGGACTACCTGTACCGGCTCGGCCGCGAGCGGGAGGGGCGCTGGGCGGACTATCTCGCCGAACTGAAGGAGAAGGGACTGGATCGCGAGCCGCGGATCCGCCGCTGACATCGACGCGACCTCCCGAGTCCGGCTGCACCCATGCCGCGGAAAAGATCAGGGCCGGAGCGATGCTCCGGCCCTGCCGTCCCCGCGTTGCCTCGGGCCCGATTACTGCAGCACGACGATGCGCGCGCCCACGTTGACTCGATTGTACAGGTCGATGACGTCGTCGTTGAGCATGCGGATGCAGCCCGAAGACAGGTCCCGGCCGATGCTCCAGTTCGCGTTGGTTCCGTGGATCCGATAGAGCGTCGATCCCACGTAGAGTGCCCGTGCGCCCATCGGGTTGCCGGGGCCGCCAGGCATGAATGCCGGCAGGCCGGGCTGGCGCGCGTGCATTTCGGCGGGCGGAGTCCAACTCGGCCACTCGGCTTTCCGGCTGAGGCTGTAGGTGCCGGAAAACTGGAAACCTTCCTTGCCGACACCGATGCCGTAGCGGATCGCCTTGCCCTTCTCGGTTACGAGATAGAGGCGCCGCTCGGGCGTATTCACGACGATGGTGCCGGGTGCATAGTCTTCGCTGTAGTCGACGACCTTGCGCGGGATAGGCTTGTACGCCCACACTCCCCCGCTCTGGAGTTGCCGTCCTGTAAGTGGGTCGATTTCGGCCCGGCCTGAATCGGTGAAACCGATCAAAAGCGCAGCCGCCATGCCGAAAAGAGCAATCATTCGCCGCATCATGTGTTCAAATCCCTGGGAAATGACCTAAGTTGGGGCGCCTCGCCCCTGATTCCCTCAATGTCTGCAATACGCATGTTTTCAGGCAGCACCCTCAAAAAATCAAGGGAATGGATGGCTGCCCAACGGGTTTGTGATGCGGGAATGCGTCATCTGTGACGATTTTACCACGCCGGTTTAGGGTGCCTCGTCCTGCCGTTCGGGGATCGCAGTGTCCTTCAGGGCACATCAGGGCGGTTAACGCCCCTGCCTCGGCAGTGTATTGGAGACCGTCATGACTCCAGCCGCGTTTCCCGACCCTCGCAACGACTGGGCCCTGTTCCTGGACTTCGACGGAACCCTGGTCGAGATCGCCGCATCGCCCGATGCCGTTCGCGCCGAACAGCATCTCGTCGGCACGCTGCGCGCGATCTCGGACCGGCTTGGCGGGGCCCTGGCGATCGTCAGCGGCCGTCCGATATCGGAAATCGACGCTCACCTCGATCATGCCGGTCTGGCGGCGGCAGGTCTGCACGGGCTGGAGGTACGGCGCCGGCCATGGACCGCCGTCACCAGGGTCGAGGGCGCCAGGCCCGAACGGGACGTCGGCAATGCGCTACGCGAACTCGCAGCCGCCAATCCCGGGCTGCTGTTCGAGGACAAGGGGCCCGCGGTCGCGCTTCACTACCGGAACCGGCCGGAGCTGGAGGCCACCTGCCGCGAAGCCGTCCGGGCCGCGGTCGGCCGCCGCGAGCACCTGCACATCCTCGAAGGAAAGATGGTCTTCGAAGTGAAATCGGCGGCAAGCGACAAGGGGAGGGCGGTGCAGCTGTTCATGAGCGACGCGCCGTTTCGCGGGCGCACTCCCGTGTTTGCAGGCGACGACGTCACCGACGAGGACGGTTTCGCGGCGGCGCGTGCCCTCGGCGGGTTCGGCATCAAGATCGGCGAGGGCGAGACGACCGCCCGATGGCGGATCGGCTCCGTCTCCGATTTTCTTCGATGGCTCGGGACACTGCCCGACCGGTTGGATGGGGCGCGACCAGCGGAAGAGGTTGTCGATCGATGAGCGGGCTTGATCTCGGTGTGATAGGCAACTGCGCGATCAGCGGCCTGGTCGATGCGCGCGGCCGTATAGTCTGGTCGTGCCTGCCGAGGTTCGACGGTGATCCGGTCTTTCATGCCCTTCTCGGCAGCCCGGATCCCAACGATCGCGATATCGGCGCCTTCACGGTGCATCTCGAGGGGTTCACGAGGGCAGAGCAGGAATACGACCCCAACACCGCGATCCTGCGCACGCGGCTGTTCGGCAGCGACGGCGATGCGCTGGAGATCACCGATTTCGCGCCGCGCTTCCGGACGCGCGGCAGGATGTTCCGGCCGATGATGATCGTCCGCCGCGTCCGCCCGATCGCCGGCCGTCCCAGGGTCACGTTCCGGATCCGGCCGCGTTTCAACTGGGGCGGCAGGGCGCCGGAGGTCACCCACGGCAGCAACCACATACGCTACGTCAGCTCGGGCCTCGTCGTCCGGCTCACCAGCAACGCCCCCGTCTCATATCTCCTTGCCGAAACGCCGTTCGTGGTCGACGAGCCGGTCAGCTTCCTGATCGGCCCCGACGAGACCGTGCGCGAGGGCATCGAGACGCTGGCCCGCAGCTTCGAGGAGGATACCGCCAACTACTGGCGCGAGTGGAGCCGCAGGCTGGCGATACCCCTGGAGTGGCAGAACGCGGTGATCCGCGCCGCCATCACGCTCAAGCTGTGCACGTACGAGGAAACCGGCGCCATCGTCGCCGCCATGACCACCAGCATCCCGGAAGCCGCCGACACCGAGCGCAACTGGGATTACCGGTATTGCTGGCTGCGCGACGCCTTCTTCGTGGTCCGGGCGCTGAACAGTCTCGCCGAAGTCGAGACGATGGAGACCTACCTGCGCTACCTTTACAACATCGTCCGGGAAACCGACGGCGATCACCTGCAGCCGGTCTACGGGATCGGCCGCGAGGCGCACCTGACCGAGCGTATCGTCGACCAGCTGCCCGGTTACCGCGGCATGGGACCGGTGCGCGTCGGCAATCAGGCCTACGAGCATTTCCAGCACGACGTCTACGGCAACGTCATCCTCGGGGCCAGCCAGGCCTTCTTCGACGAACGACTGTTCCGGCCGGCGACACTCGATGATTTTCATCTTCTGGAACGCGTCGGCGAGCGCGCCTTCGCCATGCACGCGGAACCGGATGCGGGAATGTGGGAGCTGCGCACGCGGGCGCGCGTCCATACCTCCTCCAGCCTGATGTGCTGGGCGGCCTGCGACCGGCTGGCGAAGATCGCCAACCGGTTCGGGGCGGACGAGCGGACGGCCTACTGGCGCGACCGGGCGAATACGGTGCGGACGGCGATTTTCGAGCAGGGATGGAACGAAAAGGCCGGCTCCTTCGTTGAAAGCTTCGGCGGTGCCGACATCGACGCGGGCCTGTTGCTCATGGCCGAGGTCGGCTTTCTGGCGCCTGACGACGACCGCTTCGTCGCCACCGTGGACCGTATCGGCAGGGAGCTGAAGATCGGCAATCATCTACATCGCTATGTCGCTCCCGATGATTTCGGCCGCCCTCGCACGGCATTCAACATCTGCACATTCTGGTACATCGACGCGCTCGCCCGGATCGGACGCACGGAGGAGGCGCGCGAAATTTTCCAGACGATGCTGGACGCCCGCAACCATCTCGGCCTGCTGTCCGAGGACGTCGAACCCGCCACCGGCGAATTGTGGGGCAATTATCCGCAGACCTACTCGATGGTCGGCATCATCAACGGAGCGGTGCGACTCAGCCGCCGCTGGGACACGGTAACGTGAGCAGGCTCGTCGTCGTTTCCAACAGGGTCGGCCCGGTACGCGAGACCGCGAAGGCGGGCGGGCTGGCGGTCGCGATCGTCGATGCCCTGCGCACCGACGGGGGCGTCTGGTTCGGCTGGTCCGGCGACATCAGCCCCGAGGGCACGCACGGCCCGGTGAAGCGGGAGGAAGCCGGGCGCATTTCCCTGCTGACCATCGACATCGACCAGGCCGCCTACGACACGCATTACGCCGGGTTCTGCAACCGCACGCTCTGGCCGATCTTTCACTACCGCCTCGATCTTGCCCATTTCGACCGCGAGCTCGAGCGGGGATACTGGAACGTCAACAACCGCTTCGCGACCCGCCTGTTCCCGCTCCTGGAGGACGATGACGTCATCTGGGTGCACGACTACCACTTCCTGGCGCTCGGCTCGAAGCTCAGGACGATGGGGGCGAACCAGCCGATCGGCTTCTTCCTGCACATCCCGTTCCCGGTGCCCGAGGTCTTCACCGCGCTGCCGAACCACGAGGCGCTGGCGCGCGCGATGCTCGCCTACGACGTCGTCGGGTTCCAGACCCGGCGCGACGCCAACGCCTTTATCCGGTTCTTCGTGGAGGAATACGGCGCCCAGGTCACCGAGGACGGCCTCCTCACCGTACAGGGGCGCACCATCAAGGTGGGCGCGTTCCCGATCGGCATCGATACCGACACGTTCCGCCAGTTCTCGCTGTCGCCCGAGGCCAACCGTCAGGGCAAGCGGCTGAAGACGCTTCCCGGCGATCGCTGCTACGTCATCGGCGTCGACAGGATCGACTACACCAAGGGCCTGGTCGAGCGGTTCCGGGCGTTCTCGAAGCTGCTCGAGAACTACCCGGAGAACCGCAATCACGTCAGCCTCATCCAGGTCGCGCCCACGTCGCGTGACGAACTCGATGCCTATATCGAGATTCGCCAGGAGCTCGAGCAGATCACCGGCAACGTGAACGGCCGGTTCTCGGACCTGGACTGGACGCCGATCCGACTGACGACGCGGCCGCTGCGCCGGCGGAGCCTGGCTGGATTGTACCGCGCCTGCCGGGTCGGCCTGGTCACTCCGGTGCGCGACGGCATGAACCTCGTTGCCAAGGAATACGTCGCCGCCCAGTCCGAGGTCGATCCCGGCGTCCTTGTGCTGTCGCGGTTCGCCGGCGCCGCGGAATCCCTTGATGCGGCGATCATCGTGAATCCCTACGACGTCGAGGATACCGCCGAGGGCATCCAGCGCGCCGTCATCATGCCGCTCGACGAACGCAGGGATCGGTGGCGGCAGCTTTTCTCGAAGGTGCAGGGGGAAGACATCGAGGCCTGGTACTCGAACTTCCTCGGCGCCCTTCGTGCCACGGCGCGCAAGGCGGCATAGCCCGCGACACGCCCGCTGCTGGTGCGAACCGTCTGCTTTTCCTGCCGGCAAAGGCGTCTCTCCGCGGCGCCGCATTGACCGCGCGCACGGGTTCGGTGTTCTTTGCAGACCCGAACGAACAGGCATCGATGCAAACGGAGGCCCAGGTGACCGAACGACACGACAATCTGATCAACGGCGAGTGGGTCAAGGGCAGCGAATACGCGCCCAACGTCAATCCGTCCGATCTCGGCGACGTCGTCGGCGAATATGCCCGTGCGACCGCATCGGAGGCGGAAGCCGCGATCGCTGCCGCCAGGGAGGCGTCCTACGCCTGGGCCCGGGTGACGCCCCAGCAGCGCTTCGAGATCCTCGATGCGGTGGGGACGAAGATTCTCGAGGACAAGAATCGCCTCGGCACGCTGCTGGCGCGCGAGGAGGGCAAGACCCTGCCGGAGGGCGTCGGCGAGGCGGCCCGCGCCGGCCAGATCTTCAAGTTCTTCGCCGGCGAGGCGCTGCGCCTGACCGGCGAGATCGTCGCTTCGGTGCGACCTGGCGTCGGCGTCGAGATGACCCGCGAGCCGGTCGGCGTCGTCGGCCTGATCACGCCGTGGAACTTCCCCATCGCCATTCCCGCGTGGAAGATCGCCCCGGCGCTGGCCTACGGCAACACGGTCGTCTTCAAGCCCGCCGATCTGGTGCCGGGCTGCGGGCATGCGCTTGCGGAACTGCTGCAGGACGCCGGAATCCCCGCCGGCGTGTTCAACCTGGTGATGGGCCGCGGCTCGGTGGTCGGCGAGGCGATGCTCGGCTCCCGCGACGTCGACGCCATCAGCTTCACCGGCTCGGTCTCCACCGGCAAGCGCATCGCCCTTGCCTGTGCGGAGTCCGGCAAGAAGCTGCAGATGGAAATGGGCGGCAAGAATCCGATGGTGGTGCTCGGCGATGCCGATCTCGACACCGCGGTCGGCAGCGCAGTCAACGGTGCCTTCTTCTCCACCGGACAGCGCTGCACCGCCTCCTCGCGGCTGATCGTCACCGAGGACATTCACGACCGGTTCGTCGAGGCGATGGTCGACAAGGTCAAGTCGCTGAAGGTCGACAACGCGCTGAAGCCGGGATGCGAGATGGGGCCCGTCGTCGACCAGAACCAGCTCGACCAGGACATGCGCTACATCGCGCTTGCCCGCGAGGAGGGTTGCGAGGTCATCGGCGGCGAGCGCCTGAACCGCGAGACCGAGGGATTCTACCTGTCGCCGGCTCTGCTCGTGGGAGCTAGCAACGACATGCGCACCAGCCGCGAGGAGATCTTCGGGCCGGTCGCCAGCGTCATCAAGGTCTCCGACTACGACGAGGCGCTGGCCGTCGCCAACGACACCGAGTTCGGTCTGTCGTCGGGTATCTGCACGACCTCCCTGAAATACGCCACCGACTTCAAGCGCAATTCGCAGGCCGGCATGGTGATGGTCAACCTGCCAACCGCCGGCGTCGACTTCCATGTGCCGTTCGGCGGCCGCAAGGGCTCGTCGATGGGCCCGCGCGAGCAGGGTGCCTACGCCCGGGAGTTCTACACCACGGTCAAGACGGCCTATTCGCTGGCCGGATAGGCTTCAGCGTCGCCCGCGGGCGACGCAGATCGCCAATTCCTCGACCTTGCGGAGTTCGGAGACGAGGTCGCCCTCGACCTGCGAGTTGATCGCAAGGGTCACGGCCTTCTTTCCGTTCCGCGAGGCGGCTATGAACTGGGTGTAGCCGAGGATCGAACCGGTATGCCCCAACATCGTTCCGCACTGCGTCTCGTAGCGGAACAGGGCAAGACCCGCGGAATTCGCGCCCGGGCCGGGCGGCGATGATTGCGCCCCCTCGACGAAGCGGCGCTGCTGGCGCTGTTCCTTGCGGCCGAAGAGGTCGCCGCCGACATAGGCCTTGACGAACTTGCCGAGGTCCTTCGGCGTCGAGGCGATGCCGCCGGAGGCCCACGCATAGCCGCCGAAGTCGACCACCTCGCTGACGTCGGCGAAATGCCCGCCGTCGAGCATGTAGCCGTGGATGAACGGCTTCGGCAGGTGCACGTCTTCGGGCAGCCTGGTGTGCCTGATGCCGACCCGGCGGAAAACCTTCCGGGCGAGGAGCTTGTGGTAGTTCCGGTTGCTGGCCGCCTCGGCCATCAGCGCGACCGCGATGTTGTCGGAATTCGAGTAGAGGTACTGTGTCCCGGGCGGGAAGTTCAGCGGCTCGTTCCTGACGAAATCGAGCAGGTCCTCCGGTGGGGGCGGATCTGTCGGGTGCGCGGCCACCTGTTCGGCGAATGCTCGGCTGGCGGCGAAGTCCGGCAGCCCGCTCGTGTGGTTGAGCATCTGCCGGAGTGTCACCGCGTGCCACCGCTTCGGCTGATCGGGAAGCCACTTGCCGATCGTGTCGTCCAGCGACAGCTTGCCCTCGCTCACGAGCGACAGGGCGACCGCGCCCGAGAACGTCTTGGCCAGGCTCGCGATCCGCATCGAGTCGGTGGCTCTCGGCCGGCGAACCTGGTCGCACGGCGCAGAAGAGCAGGGCAGCACGCCGAGCCCCGCGGAATATTCCTCGATACTGTTGCCCCTGCGGATCGTGACGACCACGCCCGGCGGTGCATCGGGCAGCCGAAGAAAACCGTTGAGCGCTTCAATCAGCCGGACGTCGCGGTCCGGCGAGACGACGTCGCCCGCCTTGGCCCCCGGCGCAACAGTCAGCAGGGGGAGCAGGATGGCCGGAACGGCGATCCGACTAATCGGGCCGAAGCGATGCAGCATGCCGCCATCCTTTTCCTGGTCTGCAGAATGGAATGGCGAATTCTTATAGGCTCTGGAGTTCGCCGCAAACAGAATCCACTGTATGCGCCGCCAGACCCCGGCCGACAGGCGGTGGTACGCCACCGCGAAAGACGATGAAATTGCTGGTGGGCGATACTGGACTTGAACCAGTGACCCCAGCGATGTGAACACTGTGCTCTACCAACTGAGCTAATCGCCCGACGCGCCGGATATAAGGACCGCCGTGCTGCCAAGTCAAGCGACCGGGTATTTCAGGCGCCAGCCAGTCCGAGCCGGGGCGCGGCGAGCGCGTACAGTTCCTCGTATTGCGAGATGACGTGATCGGGCGAGAGCTGGGCCACCGGTGTGTCCGTGTAGCCGAAATCGACAGCGATGACGGGAACCGTCGCCGCCTTCGCCGCATCGATGTCCGTCCTGCTGTCGCCGACCATGACCGCCCGGGTGAGGTCGCCGCCGGCACGTTCGATGGTGCCCAGGATGTGGGCCGGATCGGGCTTGCGGACGCCGAGGGTGTCGGCGCCGACGATTGCCGCGAACCTCCCCGACAGACCGAGGGCGTCGAGCAACTGCCTCGACAGATGCTCGTACTTGTTCGTGCACACGGCCAGCGCCGCCCCCGCGCCGGCAAGCCTGTCGAGCGCTTCCACCACGCCGGGGAACGGTCGCGAACCGTCCGCGATATGAGCCTCGTAGTAGTCGAGGAACCGCAGGTGCATCGGCTTGATCCGCTCCGGATCGATGTCGACGCCCTGCGCGGTGAGGGCATATTCGATCATCGCCTTCGATCCGTGCCCGATGATGCCCATCTCGTCGGCCGGCGCGACCGACTCGTAGCCGTTCTCCCGCAACACCACGTCGAGCGCGGCGAACAGGTCCGGCGCGGTATCGACGAGGGTACCGTCGAGGTCGAACACGGCAACAGGCTTCGGCATTTTTGTCTCCGGCGGATATGAAGCGGGGGAATCGGAATCGGGAGGCCGCCTATAGCATATGGAGCGGCACCGCGAGACTGTGCTACCCCTCCGTGGGGGCCGATTCGGGAGATCGAGACGATGAAGGGCGTCGTGCTCGGATACGATACCGAGGCCGAAGCGGTCGTTCTGCGCGCGGAAGACGGCAGGCGCTACCGGTTCCCCTTGTCGGAATGGCGCGACCGGCAGGCGCCGCGCAAGGGTGACGAGGTCGACTTCGAGTCGGACGGCGTGCGTGCGCTGGAAATCTATGTCGTCGCGCCGGCGCGCCACCTGGATGCGGCGACAGTCACGCCCCTTTCGATTGTCTCCGGCTGGGCGCCTGCGCGCTTCTTTCTGACCCGCCCGGTGCTGACCTGCGCGGTGCTGGTGCTGCTTGCCTGTTTCTTCGGCGCGTACTCGCTGGGCGATGTCCGGATAACGCTGTTCCAGGTGCCCGAACTGATCAGCCGCATGTCCGAGGCGCTCGATTCGCTGATCGCCGCATCCGGCGCCGACCCGGCACCGCGTATCGGCGCGGGGGTTGCCCGCATATTGCTGATCCTGCTGCTCGGGCTCTACGTCGTCCCGGTTCTCGCCGTCATCACGATCTGGCGGGAGTTCCTGGGCAGGCCCGACCGGCGGCTGGCCGTCGCCGCGGCCGTCGCCGCCATCGTTCTGCCGATCGGATTGCCCCTGATCGTCTCGCTCGTCGTCCAGACCTGGGTCATTCCCGGCATTCCGGATCTTGGCACGAGGCTCGGACGGACGGGCGTGACGACGCCGCAGCAGGTGTTCGAGGTGCTGCGCCTCTACGCGACCGGCACGATCCTGCTGATCTTCGCGGGACTGGCCTTGTGGGCCGCTGCGGCCGACAGACTGTCGGTGTCTGCGGGAACGCGCGCGGCGCCGGAAGCGACCGAGCCAATCAAGCCGAAGCCGAGATCGCGGCCGGATCTGTTCGCGCCGCTGCGGGCTCGTCGCTCCACGCCAAGAAAGGCCAAGGCCGCCCCCGCGCCGCAGCCGGCCGAATCCCGCGCGCCGGGCAGCCCGGCCCCCGTGCCACAGCGTGCCGGTCCGGCTGCGCCGGCGGCCGCAAGGAAGGAGCGCGTGCCTTTCCTGAAGCTCGGCCGGCGCGCCAAAACCCCGGCGCCCGCATCCGCTCCTCCCGCAGCCCATCCGGCTGTAGCCGCCGATGCTCCCCAGCCGCAGTCGCCTCCGCCACCTTCGGCGCCGCCGCCGTCGGTGCCCCCGGCCGCCGATCCCCGCTACGCGGAGGGCCTGGACGAGGCGCTGCGCGCGGCCAGGGCAGCCCGGCCACCCGAATTCCTTCAGGTGCCGCGCGCCGCCGGCGATGCGTCCGAAACCGACAATCCGGCACCGGACGTGCCGCAGACGCCGAAGCCCGAACCTGCCGCGCAGGAATCCGGCGTCGACCTGCCGCCGCGGACGGGCTCGGTCTGGCCGCAGCCGGCAGCCGATGCGCCGTCCCCCGATCCCGGCCGACCGGCTCCGGCCCCGTCCACCACCGGACGCAGCCCGGGCGACGCCTGACGCCCGAGACGGGCGATTTACCGGCTCTAAACCAGGCGGGCCTATCCTGCGCCTGCGGCTCGCCAAGCGCTTCCGCATCTATTGACCTGGAGGCTTGTTGACGGCTTGCGAGCCGGAACAGGCCAAACGCGCGGAGCGCCTTGATCGTGACGGCGTCATTGCTGGTGCTGGCCAGGAAGTCTCCGGGCAGTCCGCGCCGGGAGTTGCTGCACGCGGTGTCCGCGCATCTGCTGGACGAACGGCGCGACTACACCCGACGCGAGCTGGCGCTGTTCGACGACGTCATCTGCAACCTGCTTGGCCAGGTCGATCTCGATGCCCGCATCGAACTGTCCGCCAAGGTCGCCGACGCTGACCGGCCCGTCGGCGAGCTGGCACACCGGCTCGCCCGCGACGAGGCCATTGCCGTCGCGGGACCCGTTCTGGCGCGGTACGGTCCGTTCGACGACGGGATCCTCGCCGGGATCGCGGCGACCAGCGCACAGGACCGCCTGCTCGCGATCGCGGGGCGCCAGCGGCTCTCCCCCGCGGTGACGGAAATTCTCCTCGGGCGCGGATCGGGGGAGGTCCTGCGGGTTCTCGCGGGCAATCTCGGTGCCGAGCTGTCGGTAGCCGCCTTCGGCAGGATTCTCGACTCGGCCGAGGCGGATGCGAACCTGCTGACGGCCCTGTCCTATCGCGCCGACATGCCGGCCTCTCTCGTTCCCCGTGCGCTCGACATCCTGCCGCCGGACCACCGGCGCCGGCTGGCAGCGCTGATCGCCGCTGATCGCGACGAGGGAGCAGGCCTGACGGCCCTCCCGCCCGATTGGCAGCTCAGGCGCCGTCAGGTGTCGGGGTGGATCGCCCGGATCGGCGACGGGCTGACGGACCTGGACGACGTCGTACGCCTGTTGGCGCGCGAGGACCGGCATGACGACCTCGCAGTGGTGTTGAGCCGCTTTTCCGGGCTCGGGACGCAGGCGGTGATGAGTTCCCTGTTCAGGGCCGACCACGACGCGGTCGCGGTGGTGCTGCGTGCACTCGAATTGTCGGAACCGGCGGTCTCCGCCGTCGCCGACCTGCGCGGCCGTCGGCTGAACCTGCCGTCCGGGGCCAAGCGCAGGATGATGCGGGCCTGGACGGTGCTCGATAGCAATTCCGCGCAGAAGATCATGCGATTGATGCGCGCGCGCCCGCCCGGTTGAGACCTGCCTGGCCGGCGCTGCCTGCATGGCAGCAATCGGGCGCCGGGCATGGAAAGCCCGCAATCGACATGATACCAAGCGCCAACTCGGTCGGTTGGCCGATCGTCCCCGATCACACCAGAATCGTCGCCCCGGAGGCCAGACTATGAAGCTCAAGGACCCATCTCTCCTGAAGACCCAGTGCTACGTCAACGGCCAGTGGACAGGGACCGGCCAGACTGCCGTCACCAATCCCGCCACCGGCGAGGAGATCGCTCGGGTGCCGCACTTCGGTGCAGAGGAAACCCGGGAGGCGATCGAGGCCGCCGAGGCCGCGTTCAAGCCCTGGGCCGCGAAGACCGGCAAGGAGCGCTCGAAGATCCTGCGCCGCTGGTTCGACCTGATGATCGAGAACCGCGACGACATCGCCCTGATCATGACCTCCGAGCAGGGCAAGCCGCTGGCCGAGGCGGCCGGCGAGGTCGACTACGCCGCGGGCTTCATCGAGTTCTTCGCCGAGGAGGCCAAGCGCATCTACGGCGACGTCATCCCGAGCCATCGCGCCGACGCGCGGATCGTCGTGGTCAAGCAGCCGGCCGGCGTCATCGCGGCGATTACGCCGTGGAACTTCCCCGCCGCCATGATCACCCGCAAGATCGGCCCGGCGCTGGCCGCCGGCTGCACCGCGGTCTGCAAGCCGGCCGGCGAGACGCCGCTGACGGCGCTGGCCCTGGTCGAACTCGGCGAGCGCGCCGGCATTCCCGCCGGCGTCCTCAACATGGTCACCGGCAAGTCCTCCGCCATCGGCGGCGAGATGACCTCCAACCCGATCGTAAAGGTCGTCACCTTCACCGGCTCCACCGAAGTCGGCAAGCTGCTGATGGAGCAGTGCGCCTCGACGGTGAAGCGCACCGGCATGGAGCTCGGCGGCAACGCGCCCTTCATCGTCTTCGACGATGCCCACCTCGACAAGGCGGTGGAAGGGGCGATGGCCTCAAAGTACCGCAACGCCGGCCAGACCTGCGTCTGCGCCAACCGGCTCTACGTCCAGTCCGGCATCTACGACGCCTTCGCCGAGAAGCTCGCCGAGGCGGTGAACAAGCTGAAGGTCGGCAACGGCGTCGAGCAGGGCGTCGCCCAGGGCCCGCTCATCAACATGGCCGCCGTCGAGAAGGTCGAGGAGCACATCAAGGACGCCGTCGACAAGGGCGCCGAGATCGTCGCCGGCGGCCACCGTCATTCCCTCGGCGGCAGCTTCTTCGAGCCGACGGTCCTGAAGAACGTCACCTCCGACATGATCGTCACCCGCGAGGAGACCTTCGGCCCTGTCGCGCCGCTCTACAGATTCGAGAGCGAGGAGGAGGTGATCGCCATGGCCAACGCCACCGAGTTCGGCCTGGCGGCGTACTTCTACAGCCGCGACGTCGGCCGGGTCTGGCGCGTCGCCGAGGCGCTCGAATACGGCATCGTCGGCATCAACGAGGGCCTGATTTCCACCGAGGTCGCCCCGTTCGGCGGCGTCAAGGAATCCGGCCTCGGCCGCGAGGGCTCGCACTACGGCGTCGAGGAGTTCGTCGACATCAAGTACATGCTGATGGGCGGCGTCGACCGCTAGGCCGGTCTGCTAGCGGGTAGGGCGCCGGTGCGAGCCGGCGCCCTGTTTCGTCCGGCTATTTCAGGCCCATGCAGCTTGCATAGTACGACACCGTCCCCGGCCAGTCGGAGAACAGGCCGATGACGCCGGCGTCGCGGGCCAGCACGTCGATGCTCCTGATGATGTCGCCGTCGTTCTTCAGCCCGTCCAGCACCGTCGAGTAGTAGCCCGGGCTGCCCTCGATCACGTCCTCGACGATGCGGCCGGACCGTTCCATCGACCAGGAAATGACCTTCATCCGCGCCTTCCGGGCGTTCCTGGCATAGTCCGACGCGATCATGTTGTCCTGGCTGTCGAGCGTCAGCAGGTAGGGGATCGACGGCGCGACGATGTTGACGCCCTTCTTGCGCAGCGCCCGGAAGTCGGCGACCGCCGGCGGAAACGTTCCCGTGGTGGCGGTGCCGTCGCCGTCGAGGAAGACGGCGCGCTTGCCATAGTCCGGGAACTTCTTGATCCAGTAGTAGACGTCGCCGATGTCGAAGGACTGCGGCCAGACCTTCCGCGGCGAGATGCCGGCGTCGATGTAGTCGCGGATCATCCGGGCGGCGTAGCTCTTCTGGGTGAAGCCGGAATCGCCGAAGCCCACCGCGCTGTCGACCCCCTTCAGCTCCGGGGTCATCGAGACGCCGAGCTGCTTGAACAGCTTGATGCTCTCCTTGTGCGACAGCAGCGTCCCGCCGGTCGAGTAGAGGTCGGTGCGGAAGTCGGCGGTGCCGCCGAGGTATTCCTCGACCGTCGTGGCGCTGGAGTTGGCGCCGTCCATCTTGCCCTTCAGCGACTTGAACTCCGCCAGCGTAAGCCCGCTCGTGCAGCACTTCGCCGACGCCGCCCTGGTGCGGTTTCCGTCCGCGTCGAACTCCGCCGGCTGGAAACCCTGCTCGCAGGTGCCGGCCAGCTCGGTCTCCAGGATGTTCGTGGTCGTGTGCAGGTCGCACTGGGAGTGCCGGCAGACCAGCTCGCCGTCCTTGGTGAAGGTGACGTCGCACTCGACGATCCCCGCCCCCATGCGCGCGGCAGCCCGGTAGCTTTCCTCGGTGTGCTCGGGGAACTGCAGCGGCGCGCCGCGGTGGGCGATCGAGAAGTTGGTCTTGCGCACCTCCTGGTTCTCGCAGCGCTCGAGCTTCCGCTTGAGCGGACCCCGGTCGAGCTTGTCGATCAGGTAGTAGGGACGCGGGCCGACCTGCACGTTGATCGGGTGCTTGGTGCTCCAGTGCTCCGGGGCGTCCGGCTGGGTGTCACTGGCTGCTGCGGGCAGTGCGGCCGCCAGCAGGCCGGCCGCGAGGCCGGCAAGGGCGAGAAGTCTGCAGACGGAATGCATCGGGATTCGCCTCCTGATTTGCGTGATGCGGCGCGTGCGACGCTGCCTTTGTGCCGAACGACGGAATCGGGCGCGGCGTCGCTGCTTCGGGCCGCAAAGCCCTGCTAAGGGGCTTTCATGTGCCGGCGATGATGGTTTCGTAGCCGTTCGGCGATGGTTTTGTGGAGCTTCGGCGACGGCCTCCGGTTAGGCGGGCGATCCTGTCGCCGGCATCGGGTCTTGCGCTGCGACGGGCCGATCTGGCACATGGGGCGGCAATCGCTCCCGGCCGGACCCGGCCTCGATGCCCGACCTGTCTCAGCAACGGACCACTCGCCGATGTCATCGGACGAACTCAAACGCCGCGCCGCCGAACGGGCCCTGACCTTCGTCACCTCGGGCATGCGGCTCGGGCTCGGCACCGGCTCGACGGCCGCCCATTTCGTCGAGCTGCTCGGCGCCCGCGTGAGGGCCGGGCATCTCGACGTGGTCGGGGTGCCGACCTCGGAGGCGACCCACAGGCTCGCCGTCCAGCACGGGGTCCCGTTGACCAGCCTCGACGATACGCCCGAACTCGACCTGACGGTGGATGGCGCCGACGAGCTCGACCACGACCTGCGCCTGATCAAGGGCGGCGGCGGCGCGCTGCTGCGCGAGAAGATCGTCGCGGCTGCGTCGGGCCGGATGGTGGTGATCGCGGACCAGTCGAAGCTCGTCGCCACGCTCGGCCGGTTCCCTCTGCCGGTGGAGGTGATCCCGTTCGGCTATCGCTCGACGGCGCTCGCAATCGCACGGGCGGCCGGGAAGCTGGGTCTCGATCCGGTCCTGCATCTGAGATCGGGCTCCAGCGGATCGCCGTTCCGCACCGACAGCGGCAACCTGATCTACGACTGCGACCTGCGCGCGATCCCCGACGCCGATGCCCTGGCCGCCGCGCTGACCGCCATTCCCGGTGTCGTCGAGCACGGATTGTTCATTGGTTTGTGTTCGGCCGCGGTTGTAGCCGGTGCCGACGGAATCCGGGTCCTGGACTGAGGGCACCGGACCCGGTGCTCTGGTCCCCGGCCGCTGCCGCGATAGTTGGGACGTGATCATGAGTGAATTCGACTACGACCTGTTCGTCATCGGCGCCGGCTCCGGCGGCGTCCGCGCCGCGCGGATTGCCGCCGGCTTCGGTGCGAAGGTTGGGATCGCCGAGGAATACCGGATCGGCGGGACCTGCGTGATCCGCGGTTGCGTGCCGAAGAAGCTGCTGGTCTATGCCAGCCGCTTCCGCGATGAGTTCGAGGATGCTGCCGGCTTCGGCTGGACGGTGCCGGAGCCGTCCTTCGACTGGAAGACGCTGATCGCCAACAAGGACCGAGAGATTGCCCGGCTCGAGGGCATCTACCGGCGCAACCTCGAGGTCGCCGGCGTCGAGATCCACGAGACGCGCGCCGCCGTCGCCGGCCCGAACACGGTTCACCTTGCCTACGAACAGCGCGACGTCACGGCGCGCTATATCCTGATCGCCACCGGCGGCCATCCGAACTACGACCGGCGGCTGCCCGGCATCGAGCATGTGATCAGCTCGAACGAGGCGTTTCATCTTGAGGAACTGCCGCGCAGCGTCATCATCGCCGGCGGCGGCTACATTGCCGTCGAATTCGCGGGCATCTTCAATGGCCTCGGCGCGGAGACGACGCTGATCTATCGCGGCGACGAGATCCTGCGCGGCTTCGACGACGATCTGCGGGCGGGCCTGCACGCCGACATGGTGAAGCGAGGCATCAACGTGATCTGTCAGGACGTCTTCTCGAAGATCGAGAAGACCGACGACGGACTGGTCGGCCACACCAGGGGCGGCCACAGGCTCGAAGCCGACCGGATCATGTTCGCCATTGGTCGCAATCCCAATATCGAGGGCCTGGGCCTGGCCGAGGCGGGTGTCGAACTCGGCTGGAACGGCCAGGTCGTGGTCGACGAGTACGGCCAGACGTCGGTGCCGAGCATCTATGCCGTCGGCGACGTCACCGATCGTGTCGCGCTCACCCCCGTCGCGATCCGGGAAGGCCACGCCTTCGCGGAAACCGTCTTCAACGACAATCCCGTATCCCTCGATCACGAGACCATCGCCACAGCGGTCTTCTCGACCCCGGAGATCGGTACGGTCGGTCTGACCGAGGCCGAGGCGCGCGAGCGCTGCAGCGCCGTCGACATCTACCGGTCGGAGTTCCGCCCCATGAAGCTGACGCTGACGGAGCGCGACGAGAAGATGCTGATGAAGCTGATCGTCGATGCCGACTCGGGCTGCGTCGTCGGCTGCCACATCATGGGGCCGGATGCCGGCGAACTCATCCAGGTGCTGGGCATCCTGGTCAAGATCGGCGCCACCAAGGCGCAGTTCGACTCCGCTGTCGCGGTCCATCCCACGGCCGCGGAGGAACTGGTGACGATGCGTACGCCGAGCAAGCAGTGGGTGGCTCGAGCGGCCGAATAGGGCACTGAAGACGTTCTACGACTGCCGTCGCCCCTTCAGGGCGAGTGCGCAGATCGTTGCGAGCGCGCCGCCGATGCCGAGCATCATGAAGGCCGGCCCCCACACCGTAGGAGTGCCGCCTGGCGCATTGGTCGCATCCAGCACCGCGCCGAAGGCGATGGGCGCGATGGCGCCGGCGCCGAAGCCGAGCAGCGACCGCCATGCCAGCACCGCGCCGAGATAGCCGGGCCGCACCGCCTCCGCGACCGCCGTCGACAGCACCGGCGAGTCGCCGAGGCAGACGAACGCATAGACCAGCGCCACGGGGACAAGGGCCATTGCCGGCGCCGAGATCATCCAGCCGATCGTGAACGAGAGGACCGTCGCGACCAGCGCTGTGCCGATCAGCACCGGCTTGCGGCCGGTGCGGTCCGACAGCCGTCCCATCGAGAATGCCGCGGTAGCCCCGAACAAGTGCAGAAAGCCGGACAGGTAGGCGCCGGAAACGGTGGCGCTTGCCGCCTCCGAGCCCGACAGCGCGAAGCTTGCGGCAAGGAACGCGGGAATCCAGGCCCACATGCCCAGCAGTTCCCAGGAATGCGCGGTATAGCCCGAGACCAGCAGCCCCGCCTCGCGGTTCTTCAGCAACTGGTCGCGCACGCGCATGTCGACTGCCCGCGCATGGACCCGGTTCTCCAGGGGCCTCAAGAAGACGATCAGCAGCACGGCGCCGATCGCCGGCAGCAGGCCCGACAGGATGAAGCCGGTCTGCCACCCTCCGACGGCGATTCCGAGTCCCACCGCCCCGAGCGACGCCGCATAGCCGACCGAGGTCGAGCCGATCAGCCAGCCCATCGCCGTGCCGCGCTCCGCCGGCGCGGCCTCGTCGGAGAACAGCACGATCAGCGGGGTATAGACCCCGCCCTGGGCGAGTCCGACCGCGCCGTACAGGATGAAGGCGCTCCACCAGTCCCGGGCGAACAAGCCGAAGACCACGCTGGTTGCCGCTGCCAGGACCGCCGAGACGATCGCCATTCGCTTGGCCCCGTAGTGGTCGCTTGCCCAGGCAAAGACGAACAGCGATATCGCGTAGCCCACCGTGAACGAGGAGATGATCGCGCCGGCCGCGGATGCGCTCAGGTTCCACTCGGTCTTGAGCAGCGGTATCGAGGCGGCGACCGACATGAAGGTCGCGAAGAGGAACGCGCGGGCGACGCTGACGCCGACGATGCGCGACAGGGTGAGGGCGGGAGCGCGGACGGGGGCGGTTGCGGTGGTCATGGCGTTCTCATGGGCCCGTTCTGCAACGGGTATGTGTCATTCCGCTTGTGCTGCCACCGGCGGCGCGTGATCGTCGGGGATGCCCTCGACCGTCTCCTCGATCAGCCTGTCGACGACGTGCTGCAGCGCCTGTGCGGGATCATGCCCCTCCGCGATCGAGTTCTTGTAGGTTGCCACCTGCCGGTCGGCCGAGGTGCCCTCCGACACGATCGCCCGGGCGTGCTCGACGGCGGCGAGGCATCCGAAATGGGCTGCGTCCTCGCGGATCAGGTCGAGGATCTCCTCGAGGAGCTCGGAGTAGGGGACCGTGCGGCTCTTGCCGAAGTCGATCATCCCGCCGGAGGCCCCGTGGCGTTGCGCCAGCCAGCGGTTCTCCTCGATCAGGAAGCGGGAATAGTGCCGCCAGCGCTGGTTCTCGCGCCGCAACCGCCACAGCATCCGCGCCAGGCAGCGGAAGATGGCGGCCACCGCGATAGCGTCGTCGAGCCGCGTGCAGACGTCGGCGATTCGCATCTCCAGCGTCGGGAAGCGCGCCGAGGGCCTGAGGTCCCACCAGACCTTGGTGCCGTCCTCGATCACGCCGGCATGGACCAGCACGTCGATGGTGCGGCGGTATTCGTCCTCGCTGGAAAAGGCCTCCGGCAGGCCGGTGCGCGGCATCTCGTTGAAGACGGAGAGGCGGTAAGACTTCAGGCCGGTCTCGTGTCCCTGCCAGAACGGCGAGGAGGTGGTGAGCGCCAGCAGGTGCGGCAGGAAGTAGGAGAGCTGGTTGAACAGGTCGATCCGCAGTGCGTCGTCGTCGATGGCGACATGGACGTGCATGCCGCAGATCAGCATCCGCCGGATCACCATCTGGATGTCGCGGGCGAGAGCGTTGTAGCGGTCGCGGTCGGTGTGCTGCTGGCTCGCCCAGTTCGCGAACGGATGGGTGGAAGCGGCGATCGGCGCCAGGCCGAAATCCGAGGCGACCCCGGCGATGGTGCCGCGCAGATGGGCAAGTTCCGAGCGGGCGTCCTCCAGGCTGGAGCATACCGACGTGCCGACCTCGATCTGGCAGCGCAGGAACTCCGGCGCGACGCGCTTCGGCAGCGCCGCCTCGCAGCGTTCCATCAACTCGGGCGGCGGATCTGCGGCCAGGTCTCGGGTGACGCGGTCGACGAGAAGATATTCCTCCTCGATTCCGACGGTGAAACTTGGCTCGGTGCGGCTCATGGGCCGATCTTGCCGGTCCCGGTGAGGCAAATCCAGCGGGACTTTGCGAATTCTCTGCGCGCGATCCGTGCGCCCATTCTATGCGCCGGCGGCGTCGCCCTTCGGCGCTTCGGTGTCCGTCTCCTCGAGGATTTCGAATTCCTCGTCGGGCTGGGGGACGCGCGGATCGAGTTCCGACACCGCCGGCGACGTCCTCGGGACCGGCACGAACGGCTCGCGCTCTTCCGGCGGGATCGGGGAGCGCCGGGTCAGGCGGTAGATGGCGAACGCGGCCATGCCGGCATGCGCCGTGGCCGTCAGGGCAAACAGCGCACCCGGTGCCGTGAACTCGACCAGCGTCGCGGCGGCGGTCGGACCGACCACGGCGCCGATCGTGTAGACGAGCAACAGGCCGGTCGACACCACGACCATGTCCGAGGGCTTCGCGTAGTCCGCCGAATGGGCCGAACTCAGCGAATAGACCGGCATTGCTCCGGCACCGAACAGGAAGGCGAATCCGTAGAGAAGCCAGGGATTGCCGGACGGCGTCAGCGCCAGGGCGATGCCGGCGAGCGCGGCGACCGCGCTGCACAGCACGATGACGTAGCGCCGGTCCATGCGGTCGGAGGCAAGGCCTGCCGGCCAGAGGGCGGCCACCGCGCCAAGGATCGAGGCGGTGATGAAGTCGCCGGCGCCGCCGGGGCCGAGGCCCTGCAGCGTCGCGAAGATCGGTCCGATCGTCCAGAACGCGCCGTTGGCGAGGCCGACCGTGAAGGCGCCGGCGACGCCGACCGGCGACAGGCGGATCAGCCACAGCAATCTGAGGCGCGGCGATTCCGGCACCATCGGCGAGGCCGAGCGGGTCAGCGCGACGGGAATTGCGGCCAGGGATATCAGCAGCGCGCTGACCGAAAAGAGCTGGAAGCCTGCGGGAGGATACAGCCGCAGGAACTGCTGCCCGAACGCCATGCCGCCGAAGTTGATGACGTTGTAGGTCGCAAGCACGGTGCCGCGATTGGCGTTGTCCGACTTGTCGTTCAGCCAGCTTTCGATGACCGCGTAGAGAACCGCGAAACAGATCCCCGAAATGCAGCGCAGCAGGTTCCAGGTCACCGGCTCGACGATCAGAGCGTGCAGCACCGCCGTGCCGGTCGCCAGCGCCGTGCAGGCGCCGAAGGTGCGGATATGGCCGGTGCGCTTGATCAGCCACGGCGCCGCGAAGCAGCCGATCATCATGCCGATGAAGTAGGACGACCCGATGAAGCCGATCAGGACGTCCTGGAAGCCGTAGCCCTTCGCCGCCAGCGGCACGAGGGTCGCCTGCAGCCCCGAACCCGCCAGCAGGATCAGGACCGATATGAGGAGGGCGGCGATCGAAGCGAGGGCAGATCTCATCGAGCCGGATTCCGATTGTTTCAGTCGCGCGCGGAGGCCGTCAGACGACGCTCTCCAGCAGACGCCCGACAAGATAGGCGAGCAGCGCTGCCACCATGCCGATGATGAGGGTTTCGCTGGCCGAGCGCCACCACGAATACGTCGACCAGTGGCTCTTCAACGACCCGATCCCGAAGAACACGAGGGCCGTCATCACGGTTGCCGCAAGGGCCGCGGACGATGCGCCGAGGACGAACGGCAGCAGCGGCACCGCGCCGCAGATCACGAACGCGGCGAAGGTCGACGCGGCGGCCTTGACCGGCGAGCGCTTGACCAGCGCCAGCCCGTGCTCCTCGGTCAGCATGGTGTCGACCCAGTTGTCCCGGCGCGAGGTGATCAGTTTGACGAGCGTCTCCAGGCTGCTGCCGCGGAACCCCTTGTTGCGGTAGATCTGGCGGATCTCCTGGCGCTCGCCCTCGGGAAACAGCCGGACGTGCCGTTCCTCCATCTCGCGCAGCCGGTCGTAGTCCTCGATCTCGGCGCGGGTGCCGGAGAAGTTCGCCGCCGCCATCGAGAAGCCGTCCGCAAGCAGGTTCGCCATCCCCAGGATCAGCACCACGCGCGTCGACAGGTCGGCGCCGATCGCCCCGGCGACGATGGCGAAGGTCGTGACCGCACCGTCGATGCCGCCGTAGACCCAGTCGCGCAGGTAGTTGACCGTCGGCCCGTGCGCCAGCCGCCGTTCGATCGCCTTTGCGGAATGGTCGTGTTCGGTTTCCATCGGACCTGTCGGTGTCGGGGCCGTGCGGAAGCGGCCGCTGCACTGGCCACTCCACGAGCGTGGGTGTATAACGCGGCGCTGATCGGCGGGAAATCCGTCGGGCCACGATATGGACAGGAAATTGTCCTGAGAAAACAGATTGGTGCGCGTTATGTCGAAAGCATGGAAACCCGACAGCTGGAGGTCCCGTCCGATCGTCCAGGTCCCCGATTATCCCGACGCCCGGGCGCTGGCGGACGTCGAGGCCACGCTTTCGCGATTTCCCCCGCTGGTTTTTGCAGGCGAGGCGCGCAAGCTGAAGGAGCAGCTTGGCCGCGTCGCGGGCGGTGAAGGATTCCTCCTCCAGGGCGGCGACTGCGCCGAGAGTTTCGCCGAGCACCACGCCGACAACATCCGGGACTTCTTCCGCGTCTTCCTGCAGATGGCGGTGGTGCTCACCTATGCCGCCGCGATGCCGGTGGTGAAGGTAGGGCGCATCGGCGGCCAGTTCGCCAAGCCGCGCTCCTCGCCGTCCGAGAAGCAGGGCGACGTCGAGTTGCCGAGCTACCGCGGCGACATCATCAACGGGCCGGAATTCACGCCGGAAGCCCGCATCCCGGATCCGAACCGGATGCTGATGGCGTTCCGCCAGTCGGCGGCGACGCTGAACCTGCTGCGCGCCTTCGCCCAGGGCGGCTACGCCAATCTTGAGCACGTCAACTCCTGGACGCTCGGTTTCGTCGCCAATTCGCCGCAGGGGCACCACTACAAGGAGATCGCCGACCGGATTTCCGAGGCGCTCGACTTCATGCGCGCCTGCGGGGTCGACGCCAACGCGACGCCGCAGTTCCGCTCGACCGACTTCTTCACCAGCCACGAGGCGCTGCTGCTCGGCTACGAACAGGCGATGACCCGCGTCGATTCGACCAGCGGCGACTGGTACGACACGTCCGGCCACATGGTCTGGATCGGCGACCGCACGCGCCAGCCCGATCACGCCCATGTCGAGTTCTGCCGCGGCATCCGCAATCCGATCGGCCTGAAGTGCGGCCCGTCGCTGGACGCCGGCGACCTCATGAAGCTGATCGACACGCTGAGCCCCGACAACGAGCCGGGCCGGCTGACGCTGATCTGCCGGTTTGGTGCCGACAAGGTGTTCGACCATCTGCCGAAGCTGATCCGCACGGTGCAGGCGGAGGGCCGCTCGGTGGTCTGGTCCTGCGATCCGATGCACGGCAACACGATCTCGGCCGGCGGCTACAAGACGCGGCCCTTCGACCGTATCCTCCAGGAGGTGCGCAACTTCTTCGCCGTCCATCAGGCCGAGGGCACCCATGCCGGCGGCATCCACATCGAGATGACCGGCCAGAACGTCACCGAATGCACCGGCGGCGCGCGGGCGATCTCGGAGGCCGACCTGTCGGACCGCTACCACACCTTCTGCGATCCCCGCCTCAACGCCGACCAGTCGCTGGAGCTCGCCTTCCTGATCGCCGAGGGCCTGAAGCAGGAGCGCGCGTCGCGGACCCGGCCGGCACTGCCGGATGCGGGAGCGGCGGTCGGCTTCTGAGCCCGCGCCGGTGAGCGAGGCCGCCACCGGACGCTGCGCCTGCGGCGCAGTCTCCTACGAAGCCCGCGGCCCGCTGCGGGCGGTCTGGTTCTGTCATTGCGAAAGCTGCCGGCGCCAGACCGGCCACCATGTCGCCGCCACCAGTGTCAGGGTGGAGGATCTGGCCGTGGCCGGGGGGGCGAATCTCGCCGAATGGCAGGCGACGCCGCACGCCGTCCGCCGCTTCTGCCGGATCTGCGGTTCGCACCTGTTCTGGCAGGGTGTCGGCGGCGACACCGTCTCGATCATGGCGGGATCGCTCGATCTGCCGACCGGTATCAGGGCGGACCGCCACATCTATGTCGGCGAAAAGGGCGACTACTACGACATCGCCGACGGTCTGCCCCAGTCGACGCAGCGATAGCGCCACTCCGTGGACGGAGGGTGCCGGCGGGATGGATCGCTCCGCCGCTTAGCGTTCATTCTCCCCCGGCGAACAATCCTTGCATCCAAAGCCGCTTTATTGCGCGATGCGGAAGGCTACCTAGTGTCGGCAGCGCATTTTTCCGGAGCCGACCCATGGCCAGACTGCCCGCCCTTTTCGTGTCGCACGGCGCGCCGAACCTCGTCTTGCACGAGTCCCCGGCGCGCACCTTCCTCGCAGAGTTCACCGGGAGGCTGGAACGCCCCAAGGCGATCATCATGGTCTCCGCGCATTTCGAGGCAGAGCGGCCGACGGTCGTTTCCGATCCGCATCCGGAGATGATCTACGACTTTCGGGGTTTCGAACCGGAGCTCTACGAAATGAACTATCCCGCTCCCGGCAGTAGGGACCTTGCGGAACGGGTCGCCGGCGCGATTGGCGACTCCGGGCTCCCCGTCTCCGTCGCGCCGCGCCGTGGCTACGATCACGGCGTCTGGGTGCCGCTGATCCTGATGTATCCCGACGCCGACATTCCCGTCGTGCAGGTGTCCGTCCAGCATGGCGCGAGCGCGGCCGACCACTATGCCCTCGGCGCCGCGCTTGCCGGCTTCCGGGACGAGGGCGTGCTGATCGTCGGATCCGGATCCTTCACCCACAATCTCTACGAGGCGATGCACAACCTGAGGCAGGGCGCCGTGGACGCGGTGCGCCCCGAGTGGGTCGTCGCGTTCGTCGACTGGATGGCGAGGCATATCGAGGCCGGGGACGTCGCCGATTTACTCGACTATCGCGCAAGGGCCCCCTACGCCGTCGAGAACCATCCGACCGACGAGCATCTGATGCCGCTCTACGTAGCGCTCGGCGCAGGAGGGGAGGGGGCGAGGCCCGAGCACATCCACGGGAGCAGCCAGTTCGGCGTCCTGCAACTCGACGCCTACGCCTTCCACTAGAGCTGGCTGTTCTCGGACGGCATCGACGGAGCGGCAGACATGGCGGTAGCGATCGGTGCGGGCATCTGAAACCGGATCGCTCCGGGTTTCAGGCAGCGACCGCCGGCCGCCGCTGGTAGTCAGTGCAAGGCAGGAGCTTCATCCAGCCTGATCCCGATGTGCGGAGCACGCGCATCCCGGCGCGTGATAGCGGCCGTTCGGCTCCACTTCGCCGCCCTTGCCGTACATGTTGTGCGGTCGCGCCCAGTCGCCCAGCGAGTGATACGGCCCGTTTTCGTTGCGGCCCTTCGGCATCGCGTCGAGGATGCCGTAGATCCCGAGCACCTCTTCGCCGCCGCGTCCGTAAGACGAATAGGTGTGGAAGATCTCACCTGCCTCGTTCCTGTAGAATGCGCTGTTGCCCGACAGGTCCTGCAGGCCGGCTGCCCATTCGGGCGCCGTGCCGAAATTGTACGTCGCGCGCCCGGCCGCCACGTCCTCCGGCCTGAAGGAGACATTGAAGTCGTAGTTGAAATCCGTGCCGAACGACGACACCCACAGGAACGTCCAGCCCATCCGCTTGCGGACCGCCTCGATCTCCTCGATCGGCGCGCGCGCCACCACGGCATAGCTGACATCGTGGTTTTCGAGGTGTGGCAGCAGTCCCGCGATATGATCGACCTCCAGCGAGCAGCCCACGCACTGGTGCTTTGCTCCAAGCCCCATCATGAAGTGCTTGATGTGGAGCTGGCTTCGACCCCGAAACAGGTCGCCCAGTGACATCGGGCCGTCGGGGCCGTGAAAGACATAATCCTTCTCGATCCTGACCCAGGGCAGTTTCAGCCGTTCCGCTGCTACGCGGTCGCGCTGGCGGGTCAGTGACTTCTCCTGTTCGAGCAGCGCAATCCGCGCCTGCATCCATTCCTCGCGTGAGACGATCTCGTGGTCCATGGCGTCCTCCATACCAACTTGTGGGTATCTATCCGTACCAACCGGTCGGTCCATGCGCAATTCCATATTTCGGCCGGTCCGACGGGGCTGTGCACTTGCAGCATGACGAGGGGGCGGCTACGCAGACGCGCAGCGATACCGGAGCAGCGGCATGAAGAAGGCGGATCCGCCTCCGCGGATAGTCCGTGAGGAGACACTGTCGGACGGCTTTGTCCGCCTCGACCACCTGCTGGTCGAGGCGCCTTGGGGCGGCGGGACTGTGCGTCTGGACCGCGAGGTCCATTTCCACGGTCACGGCGCCGCCGTGCTTCCCGTCGATCCGGCGCGGGCCGCCGGCATCCTGATACGCCAGTTCAGGGTGCCCGCGTTCCTGGACGACGGCGATGGATGGCTGTGGGAAGTGCCGGCGGGTCTGCTTGACGGCGATTCCCCGGAGCAGTGCGCGCTCAAGGAAGCGCGTGAAGAGACCGGCGTCGCTGTCGAGAGCCTTGAATCCCTCGGCGATTCGCTGTCCTCTCCCGGCGTCATGCGCGAGCGCATACATCTGTTCTGGGGCACCTATTCGGTGCCGCCGTCGTCGGCGACGGGCGGCCTCGACCACGAAGGCGAAATGATCGAGGTGCACGAGTTGCCGCTGGTGGAAATCGCCCGGATGGCGGTAGACGGGGAGATCGTCGACTCGAAGTCTGCGATGATCGTCTTCCGCCTGATGGCGCGGCGGCCGGATTTGTTCGGCCGGAAGGCGGCCGCGGCGGACGTGACGTAGTGAGGTGGGAACGGCGATGATAAACGAAATCGCGATTGCCTGCGCGCAGCTCAATCCGATCGTCGGCGACGTCGCCGGCAATCTTGCGATGGCCCGCAAGGCCCGCGCCGAGGCGGCGGGGCAGGGTGCCGATCTGCTCGTGCTGACCGAACTGTTCATCGCCGGATATACGCCGGAGGACCTGGTCCTGAAGCCGTCCTTCGTCGAGGCCTGCCAGGATGCCGTCCGTGAGTTGGCCGCCGATACGGCCGACGGTGGCCCCGCCGTATTGATCGGGACCCCATGGCACGAGGATATGTCGACCTACAGCGCCGTCTGCCTGCTCGAGGAGGGCAAGGTGTCGGCGATCCGCTACAAGGTCGATCTGCCCAACTACGGGCCGTTCGACGAGAAGCGGGTGTTCACCGCCGGGCCTCTGCCCGGCCCGATTTCGTTCCGGGGCATCCGGCTGGGCGTGCCGATCTGCGAGGACATCTGGGACGACGAGGTGGTCGAGTGTCTTGAGGAGACCGGCGCCGAGATCCTGATCGTTCCCAACGGCTCCCCCTGGTGGAAGCACAAGCACGAGCTGCGCCTCAACATCGCCGTCCAGCGGGTCACCGAGTCCAGGCTGCCGCTGATCTACGTCAACCAGCTCGGCGGCCAGGACGAGCTGATCTTCGACGGCGCCTCGTTCGGCCTTCAGTCGGACTCCAGCCTCGCCTTCCAGATGCCGGCCTATGTCGAAGCCGTTTCGCTGACCCGCTGGTCGCGCGGCAGCGACGGCTGGCGCTGCACCGAAGGTCCGATGGAGACACTGGAGGACAACGACGCGCTGATCTGGCTCGCCTGCGTGCAGGGACTGCGCGACTACGTCGGCAAGACCGGTTTCCCGGGTGTCGTTCTGGGTCTCTCCGGCGGCATCGATTCTGCGATCTGCGCGGCGATCGCGGTCGATGCCCTGGGCCCGGACCGGGTGCACTGCGTCATGCTGCCCTATCGCTACACTTCGAACGCCTCGCTTGCCGACGCCTCCGCCTGCGCCGAGGCGCTCGGGGTGCGCTACGACACCGTGCCGATCGGCGAGGCGGTGGACGGGTTCGAGCATTCGCTGAAGCCGCTGTTCGATTCGATGCCGGCGGACACCACCGAGGAGAACCTGCAGTCGCGCGCCCGCGGCACCGTTCTGATGGCGATCTCCAACAAGTTCGGCCCGATGGTGGTCACCACCGGCAACAAGTCTGAGATGTCAGTTGGCTACTCCACCCTCTACGGCGACATGAACGGCGGCTTCAATCCGATCAAGGACCTGTACAAGACCGAGGTCTACCGGCTGGCGGCGTGGCGCAACGCGAACCGGCCGAAGGGCTGCATCGGCCCGGACGGCATCGTCATTCCGGAAACGATCCTCACCAAGGCGCCAACCGCCGAGCTGAAGCCCGGCCAGACCGACCAGGATTCGCTGCCGCCCTACGATGTTCTCGACGATATCCTGTCATGCCTCGTCGAGGACGAGATGTCGGTCGCCGAGATCGTCGCGCGCGGTCACGACCTCGCGACCGTCAAGCGTATCGAGAACATGCTCTACGTTGCCGAGTACAAGCGGCGCCAGGCACCGCCCGGCATCAAGATCACCCGCCGCAACTTCGGTCGCGACCGGCGCTATCCGATCGTCAACAAGTACCGCGACGCGATGCCGGCGGAGCAGGACTCGTGACGGATCCCGATATCGGTGTAGCCCATCCTTCGGGACGGGCGCTGTCGCGCCCTCCTCAGGATGAGGTCTGAGTGTGATGGTGCGAGCGCAACCCGGGAACCCTCATGGTGAGGAGCCTTGCGCAGCAAGGCGTCTCGAACCATGCGCGACTTGCTCCCTTGATGCTCTGGAGGAGTCGTGCGGATGATCTCGCCGACCGTCCGCTTCGCGCCGTCGCCGACGGGCTATCTGCACATCGGCAACGCGCGCACCGCGCTCATGAACTACCTCTACGCGCGGCGGAACGGCGGCCGCTTCATCCTGCGCTTCGACGACACCGACACCGGGCGCAGTCGCCGCGACTATGCCGATGCGATCGTCGAGGACCTTGCCTGGCTCGGCGTCGAGCCGGACCTGGTGGTGCGCCAGTCGGAGCGCGGCGACCTCTACGACGCGGCCGCACAGCGGCTGCGCGCCGTCGACAGGCTCTACGCATGTTACGAGACCCCCGAGGAACTCGACCGCAAGCGCAAGCGACAGCTCGCCCGCCATCTGCCGCCGGTCTATGACCGCGCCGCCCGCAGGTTGACGGCGGACGAGCGCGCCGACCTTGAGGCCGAAGGGAGACGTCCGCACTGGCGCTTCCTGCTCGAGGAGCGCGAGGTCGCCTGGGACGACCTGTGCCGGGGCCCGCAGCATTTTGCCGCCGGCTCCCTGTCGGATCCGGTCCTGATCCGGGGCGACGGCAGCTATCTCTACACCTTCACCAGCATCGTCGACGACGCCGACCTCGGCGTCACCCACGTCATTCGCGGCGAGGATCATGTCGCCAACACCGCCGTGCAGATCGAGATCTTCGAGGCGCTCGGCCACAAGCCGCCGGCATTCGGCCACCACAACCTGCTGACTGCCACCGGCGGCGAGGGCCTGTCGAAGCGGACGGGCTCGCTGTCGCTCAGGTCGTTGCGCGAAGAGGGCTACGAGGCGATGGCGGTCGCGAGCCTGGCCGTGTTGATCGGCTCTTCCGAAGCCGTCGTTCCGGCCAACTCCCTGGAGGAACTGGGCGAACGCATCGGGCTCGACAAGCTGTCGCGCTCGCCTGCGACCTTCGATCCCGCCGAACTGAAGGGTCTCAACCATCGCCAGCTTGCCGAGATGCCGTATTCCGCGGTGTCGGCCAGGCTCGACGCGATGGGAATTGGTGGCGGCGAGCGGTTCTGGCTGGCGGTGCGGCCCAATCTCGAACTCCTGGCCGACGCAGAGGCATGGTGGGCGCGCATCGAGGGACCGGTCGAAGCCGTTGCCGATCCCGAAGATCGACAGTTCCTCGCCGAAGCCGCCGACCTGCTGCCCCGGGCCCCCTGGGACGGCGACGTCTACGAGACGTGGATTGCGGCGGTGAAGGAGGCGACCGGCCGCAAGGGCAAGGGCCTGTTCCGCCCGATCCGCCTGGCGCTGACCGGGCTTGAGCAGGGGCCGGAACTGAAGGCGATGCTGCCGCTGATCGGTCGCGAGAAGGCTATTCGCCGCCTGACCGGTAGAGCGTGAAGCCGGGGCCAACGACCCTGACCGACGTGCCGTCGGCGGCCTCGGCCCGCACCGGCGCCGGGACGGCAAGGAAATCCTCCTGGCCGGTCAGGGTGGCGATGGAGCCGGCCACGGGGATCTCGTTGCCCGGCCGCGGCCGCGGAACCGGCGTCAAGCGTACGATCCTGATTTCGTCCGGCACAGCCACGAGTTTGTCAACTGCAGGTTCGGATGCAGGACCCGGCCCGGTAACGGGTGGCGCAAACTGCAGGTTTCCCCATCCCGTGCTTTGGCGCGGCCTGCCGTCCGGCGACGGCTCGGAGACGTCGGGAGGCAGGGTGCCGTTGCGGGCGGCGAGACTGACGCTGACGCGTTCGCCCGGCCGGTACGATCCGAGCGCCGCCGTCTGGACGCCGCCATTGCAGGAGCAGTCGGCGACATACTCGTCGCGGTAGCGGAAGGCGTTGGGGCTGATCGAGTAGGGCTGCCCGGCGAGCGAGATTGCCTGGTCTGGGCCTTCGCCGGGATTGCGATGGACGTAGAGCGCGACGCTGGAGCCGGGGCAGCTGCGCTGGCACAGCTGGTTGTCGTAGCCGAAGTGGCTCTCCACCGTCGAGAAGCTGATCGGCCAGTAGTAGCCGTCGCAGGAGCGCACGCACAGCGTCCGGTAGGTGCCGTAGAACGCCGAGCCCCTGCCACCGCCGTGGAAATTGCCGGTGTTGTTGGGTGGGCCGCTCTGCAGGAACGGATCGCGCGCGTAGTCGCGCAGGAACATGCCCGGCGCCGAGGCCGTGCGCGGCCGCCCGTAGCGCTCGTACTGCGGTCCGCAGCCCTTCTCGCCGAGCATCGCCAGGATGTTGCGCCGCTCGCTGGCGATCGCCGCACTGTCCGGCCGCCCCGCGCCGCTGCCGGGCGCCCGCAACTGCATGTTCCGGAGGTTCGCCTCCAGCCGGTCCATCTCCTCGTCATAGGGGAGGCAGCTGAGGGTGCGGGGCGGGCGGAAGAACAGGAAGCCCTGTTGTTGGCCGCAGCCGGCGCGCTCCGCCTCGTGACGGGCCGCCGCCAGCCGCCGCTGCGCTTCCGCGATCGCGGCCCGGTACTGGCCGTCGGTGGCGCCGCCGCCCCGGCTCTCGCGGTCGAGCTGCACCAGCCTGGCCTCCAGCCTGACGCAGAGCTGATAGTCCTGGGCGGCCGCGGGAGCGCCGAGCAAGACGAGCGCCGCGGCGGCCAGTCCCGCCCTCAGGCCGGGCGACGGCAGCGAAAACAGACCGGTCGGCGAAAGGCCCATCGACGGCGTCCATCAAGGCAGGGGCGAAGTCGGGGCGAGTATGTGGAATTGCCGGGAGTCGGTCAAACGGGTGCCCGTCGCCGCTGGTCTGCCCTCCAGTCGCGGCCGGATCGAGCCGGGCGCACGAAAAAGCCCGGCGACAGGGTGTCGCCGGGCCGTAACTCCGTCGAATTTCGACGTCGTCGTTCAGGCAGCCTGCAGGTTCGCCGCGGCCGACTTGCCGCTGCGGCGGTCGGTCGTGATCTCGAAGGAGATCTTCTGGCCTTCCATGAGGCCGCGCATGCCCGCTGCTTCGAGCGCGGTGGCATGCACGAAGACGTCGGCCGAGCCGTCTTCCGGCTGGATGAAGCCGAAGCCACGGGTGGCGTTGTAGAATTTCACGGTACCTATCGTCATGGGACTTTCCTTTGTCATAGGCGCACAGACGTACGCCTGGCCGCGTGACAATCACGCGCCCTATCACTCGAGTCAGCGATGTCTTGAAGGAAAACCCCGATAGGGTAGGCCAGCAAGTCCAGGCCAGTCGAATGAATGATAACTAGTCGTATCGGGGAGGCTTTGCAAGGAATCATTCCGTTGGGGCGGATTGTACCGGCCGAGCGCCCCTTGCCGCAAAATCCGGGCAAGCGGTGCCGGTGATCGAGGCGGCCCGAATGTGTGGAACTGCCTCAGAACCCCCCGCCGGGTGACGAATCTGCGTCGCCGCCGTTCTCCCCCGCGGTTTCGGAGATTTCCCGCGCGATTTCCTCGGAACGCTCCATCAGGGACGCAAGGACCCGTTCCAGGACGGCGGCTTCCTCCGGGCTCAGCCCGCCGGCCAGCCGGTCGCCGAACCGCAGGGCCAGCGGCACCAGCTTGCGATAGACTGCCTCGCCCTGTGCCGTCAGGGTGAGGTGGGCGACGCGCATGTCCTCCGGGCTCGTCTCCCGGATGATCAGGTGCTTCTTTTCCAGCTCCGAGACGGCGCGGCTCACCTTGGTCTTGTGCATCCGGCTGTTCCGGCCGATTTCCGTCGAGGTCATCGTGCCGTGCTCGCCCAGGGCGGCCAGCACCCGCCATTCCGGATTGGTGATCCCGTAACGCTCCGAATAGAGCCGCGCCAGCGACTGGCTGACCTGTTCGGCGAGCATCGCCAGCCGGTAGGGGAGGAACGCATCGAGGCGCAACCGGCCTTCGTCGTCGGCGCGCTGCTGCGCTGCTGCCGCGGACGTTTCTTTGCCGGGTTTCGTTGACAATGGTTTCATTTGAAACTAATACTGCGACACAATGTCCCGAACGCCGGTCACTCCGGATCCGGAGGAGCGTATCCAGTCATACGACTCCGGGAAATCCGGGCAAGTCCGCGGACAATAGGCACCGATCAGGGAGGTGGCAATGGCAAGCGAATACATCCCCGTCAGCCGCGTCGAAGGCAAGGCGTCGCGCCAGGCCCATGCGGATCTGCCGGACGGCACGTTCGAGCGCGAGCTGGGCAAGGAGGGATTTTTCGGCCCCGCGGCGATGATGTATCACAAGCACCCGCCGACCGCCTGGACCAACTGGTCCGGACCGCTGCGGCCGCGTGCCTTCGACCTCAACAACCTGGACTCCGCCACGCCGTCCTTCTGGGATGCGCCCGTCGTCCTGCAGAACGCCTCGGTCAAGGTGCGCTACTGGAACCTTGCCGAGCCGATGGACTATCTCGCCCGCAACGGCGACGGCGACGAGCTTCTGTTCATCCACCGCGGCGCCGGCGACCTGTTCTGCGACTACGGTCATCTGGCCTATGCCAAGGGCGACTACCTGGTGCTGCCACGCTCGACGATGTGGCGCCTGCAGCCAACCGAGCCGACACTCATCCTGGCGATCGAGAGCACCAACGGCTCCTACAAGCTGCCCGACCGGGGAATGGTCGGCAAGCACGCCCAGTTCGATCCGGCGATGCTCGACGCGCCGAAGATCGACGAGGCCTTCGTGGCCCAACAGGACGAGAATGCCTGGAAGGTGCTGATCAAGCGGCGCGGCGAGGTGTCGACGGTCACCTATCCGTTCAATCCGCTGGACGCGGTCGGCTGGCAGGGGGATCTGTCGGTCGTGCG
Source organism: Microbaculum marinum (assembly GCF_037855135.1). Classification (NCBI taxonomy): domain Bacteria; kingdom Pseudomonadati; phylum Pseudomonadota; class Alphaproteobacteria; order Hyphomicrobiales; family Tepidamorphaceae; genus Microbaculum; species Microbaculum marinum. The sequence continues at coordinate 168,762 of NZ_JAZHOF010000006.1, read as the reverse complement.
CCTGAACGTGAAGGACATCCGTCCGCTGGCGAGCCACCGCTACCACCTGCCGCCGTCGGCGCACACGACCTTCGTCGGCAACCGGTTCGTGATCTGCACATTCGTGCCGCGGCCGTTCGAGCAGGACGAAGGGGCGCTGAAGATCCCGTTCTTCCACAACAATGACGATTACGACGAGGTGATCTTCTACCACGACGGGGATTTCATGTCCCGGGACAACATCGATTCCGGCATGGTCACGTGGCACCCGTGCGGCTTCACCCACGGTCCGCATCCGAAGGCCCTGCAGCGGATGTTCGTCCAGCCCAAGAAGGAGACCGAGGAGTACGCGGTCATGCTGGACACGCGCGACGCGCTGGAGATGGGGCCGGGTGCGATGGAGGTCGAAAACCCGGACTACGCGGAGAGCTGGAAGATCGACGGCGAACCTGTGACGCATCCGCAGGTCCCGCGTCACGCCGCGGAGTAGCAACGCCGGTCCGCATCCTGGCAGCCGTCGGTCATGCCGGGCCGGACTGACGGTGCGGCGTGAATTGCGATACCATTTCCTTGCGACTTGCCCGGGTAGGGACCGGGCATCCGTTTCGCCCGATGTTGGAGTGAGCCCTTGAAACTCGCAACGCTTCGCGACGGCAGCCGGGACGGCCGGCTGGTCGTCGTTTCCGCAGACCTGCAACGTTACACGCCTGCCGGTGCTGCCGCCGGAACCCTGCAGGCTGCGCTGGACGATTGGACCAATGTCGAGCCGCGGCTTCGGCAGATCGCCGAGGAACTCGGTCTCGGAATGGTCGCCGGAGAGCCGTTCGATCCGGCCCAATGCATGGCGCCGCTGCCGCGTGCCTATCAGTGGTGCGACGGCTCCGCCTACGTCAACCACGTCGAACTGGTGCGCAAGGCGCGGGGGGCGGAGATGCCCGAGTCGTTCTGGACGGACCCGCTGATGTACCAGGGCGGCTCGGATTCTTTCATCGGCCCCTGCGATCCTGTGCTCGTCGCGGACGAAGCCTACGGCATCGACATGGAATCGGAGATCGCCGTCATCACCGACGACGTCGCGATGGGCGCCGGTCCCGAGGCTGCCGCCGACCGGATACGGCTCGTCATGCTCGTCAACGACGTCAGTCTCAGAAACCTCATTCCGGGAGAGCTCGCGAAGGGGTTCGGTTTCTTCCACGGCAAGCCCTCCACGGCGTTCTCGCCCGTGGCGGTGACGCCAGACGAACTGGGCGCGGCGTGGGACGGGCGCAAGGTGTCCGGCGAACTGCTGACGTCGATCAACGGCGACCCGTTTGGCAAGCCTCGTGCCGAAATGGACATGACTTTCGACTTTCCCCAGCTGATCGCCCACGCCGCAAAGACGCGTCCGCTAGGCGCGGGAACCATCGTCGGATCCGGCACCGTCTCCAACAAGCTGGATGGCGGTCCCGGCAAGCCCATCGCAGACGGCGGGGCGGGCTATTCGTGCATCGCCGAGCTCCGCACGGTCGAGACGATCAACGATGGCGCACCGAAGACCGGGTTTCTGAAATTCGGCGACAAGGTGCGCATCGAGATGCTCGACGGCTCGGGCGGCTCCATTTTCGGTGCGATTGATCAGCAAATCGCAAAATACTCGTCGCCGGCGGGCAATTGATGCCGGCAAGGAAGGCTCTACCATTCGCCCGCCTCCGCGCGATCGCGGATTGACCGGCAGTCCTTGCCGCACATGCTTTCAGAAGGGAAAACCATGTCCGTCTCATCGCAGAACCTGATCCTGCCGTTCCTCGGTCCGCTCTACAGGGCACTGTCGCCGCTGGCCGAACTGCTGTTGCGCGTCGCGATAGGCGGCTTTCTCATCCCGCACGGTCTGCAGAAGGCGTTCGGTGCCTTCGGCGGCCCCGGGTTCGGCGGCACCGCCGGCTTCCTCGCAGGTCTCGGCATGACGCCGGGCTGGCTGTGGGCAACCGTGGCGATAATCGTAGAGATTGGTTGCGGCGCACTGATCCTGATCGGTTTCCTGACGCGGCCCGCCGCCGCCATCGCCTTCGTCTTCCTGCTCGTGGCGACCGTGTCGGTCCACTTGCAGAACGGCTTCTTCGCCAGCAGCGGCGGCTACGAGTTCGCCCTCATGTGGGCGATCGGCGCGCTGTTCTTCGCAGTCCGTGGTGCCGGCCCCATTTCGGTCGACCGGATGCTCGGCCGCGAGTTCTGATCGTCGAATTCCAGCAACGAGAAAAGGGAGAGGACGAGGATGGCCAATTTCGCATCGACCGGCGACATGGCGGAGAAGACGATCACCTTCACCGAAATCGGGGAGGGGCTCTACGCCTTCACCGCCCAGGGCGATCCGAACACCGGCATCATCGTCGGCGATGAGGCGGTCATGGTGATCGACGCCCAGGCGACGCCGGTGATGGCCGAGAAGGTCATCGAACGCGTCCGCTCGGTCACGGACAAGCCGGTCCGCTACGTCGTCCTCTCCCATTATCATGCCGTGCGCGTGCTCGGGGCGTCCGCCTATGGCGCCGACGAGATCATCGCCTCCGACGCCACCCGCTCGCTGATCGTCGAGCGCGGCAAGGAGGACTGGGATTCCGAGCTCGGCCGGTTTCCCCGGCTGTTTCAGGCCGCCGAATCCGTGCCCGGGCTGACCTGGCCGTCGATGACCTTCGAGGGTCGGATGACGGTCTGGCTCGGGAAGCGGCGCGTCGAGCTCATCCATATGGGCCGCGGTCACACCGCCGGCGATACGGTTGCCTGGGTGCCGGATTCCAGGGTGATGTTTTCCGGCGATCTCGTCGAGTACCATTCGGCCTGCTATTGCGGCGACGCCCATTTCTCCGATTGGCCGCAGACGCTCGACCGGATCGCTTCGTTTGCGCCGCGTGCGCTGGTACCCGGCCGCGGCGATGCCCTCGACACGCCGGAAATGGTGGCAGACGGCATCGCGCTCACCCGGGATTTCCTCACCACCCTGTACGGGTCGGTCTCCGAAAGCGCGGCGCGCGGGCTGTCGCTAAAGGAGGCCTACGACCGCTCGCGCGAGGCCATGGATCCCAGGTTCGGCGACTTCGCCATCTACGAGCACTGCCAGCCCTTCAACGTCGCCCGCGCCTACGACGAAGCCTGCGGGCTCGATCATCCCCGGATCTGGACGGCCGAGCGCGACCGCGAGATGTGGGCCGCGCTGCAAGGCTGATCGGCTCTTGAAGGAAGCTGACCCCGAATGAGCGAGACACGGCAGCGCCACGCCATCTACAGCTTCGGCTACAGGCGATCTGCGGACCAGGATGCCGCAGTGCCGGTGCGCCATCCCGCCGTAATCGTCGGGGCCGGCCCGGTTGGTCTGGCAACGGCGATCGATCTCGGCCAGCGCGGCATTCCCGTGGTTCTCCTCGACGATGCCGACCGCATCGGCGAAGGCTCGCGCGGTCTCTGCTATTCGAAGCGGTGCCTCGAGATACTGGACACCGTCGGCGTCGGGGAAGAGGTCGCCGCGAAGGGGGTGAGCTGGAAGGTCGGCAAGGTCTACTTCCACGACCACGAGGTCTACGAGTTCGACCTCCTGCCCGAGCCCGGCCACAAGATGCCGGCATTCGTCAACCTGCAGCAATACTACCTGGAGAAGTACCTGGTCGAGCGCGTCGACCGGCTCGACAACGTGACAGTCCGCTGGCGCAACCGTGTCACGGGTTTGGCACAGGATGGGCACGGTGTGACGGTCGAGGTAGACACGCCGGAGGGCCCTTACCGGCTCGTCGCCGACTGGCTGATTGCCGCCGACGGGGCGAACTCCACGGTGCGCCGGCTGATGGGCATTGCGTTCGTCGGAGAGACCTTCAAGGACCAGTTCCTGATCGCAGACATCAGGATGGAGGCCGATTTCCCGGCCGTGCGGCGCTTCTGGTTCGAGCCACCCTTCCACAACGGCCAGTCGACCCTGCTCCACAAGCAGCCCGACAACGTCTGGCGCGTCGATTTCCAGATCGGCTGGGATGCCGATCCTGAGGAAGAGACGAAGGAAGCGAATGTCCGCGCCCGCATCGACAGGATGATGGAAGGGCGGCCCTACGAGCTGGAGTGGGTTTCCGTCTATACCTTCCAGTGCCGGCGCAACGAGCGGTTCGTTTACGACCGGGTCATCTTCGCCGGTGATGCCGCGCATCAGGTCTCGCCGTTCGGCGCGCGCGGTGCCAATTCCGGGATCGAGGATGCGCACAATCTCGCGTGGAAACTCGCCCTTGTCCTCAAGGGCGAGGCGCCGCAGACCCTGATCGGCTCCTACGACCTGGAGCGAATACAGGCAGCCGACGTCAACATCCGCCACTCGACCCGCTCCACCGACTTTCTCGTGCCCAAGAGCCCCGGCGACAAGCATCTGCGCGACGCCGTGCTGCAGCTTGCCCGGAAGTATCCCTTCGCCCGCCGCATGGTGAATTCGGGACGCCTGCATACCGCCGCGCACTACGACAGCGCCCTGTCGACGCCGGATGAGGAAAAGTTCGGCGGCTCGGCCCGGCTCGGCGACCCGGCGCCCGATGCACCGCTCGTCGATGCGGCCGGAAACGAGGTCTGGCTGCTGAACGCGCTGTCGCGCGACTTCACGCTGCTGCACCTCGCCAATGGCGCGGCGCCGAATGTGCCGGAGGGCATTTCTCTTCTCACGATCGGAACCGACCTCAAGGACGCAAGCGGGGTGTTCACGCAACGCTACGACGCCACGCCCGGCGCCTGCTACCTGCTTCGTCCCGACCAGTATCTGGCTGCGCGCTTCCGTTCCTTCGACCGAACAAGGGTCGAGTCCGCGCTTGCCCGCGCCAGGGGGGAATGACATGGCCGACCTGATCACGGACTCCCGCTTCGACAATCCCGACGCAGCGTTCCAGCTCATCGTCGACGCCCATCGCCGCCTCGGCGCCGACGACAGTGCCGCTTTGAATGCCCGCCTGGTGCTGCTGCTGGCCAACCATATCGGCGATCTGAAGGTTCTGGAGCAGGCCGTGGAGGCTGCTTCCGCATCGGAGTAGTGGACAGGGACCCGCCGGGAAGCGCGAGCACGCTGAACTTCTTGATCGTCCGCGCATTGTACGCCTCGCAATGCCGGGACCGGATGCTTATCTCAGGGACCGATCCGGCAACGGGAGACCGCCATGCGCGCAAGAGCTGCTTTCACTGTGATGTTGGCCATGATTGCGTTAGCGGTCGCCCCGGCCGCCGCGCAGGAGCCGGACCTGATCTTCAAGAAGTCGACCGTCTGGAAGTTCCTGACGCCTGACCACAAGCTGGCCACCTACGGCGTCGACGATCCGAAGGTCGCGGGCGTCGCCTGCCATTTCACGGTGCCGGAAAAGGGCGGCCTCAGCGGCATGTTCGGCGTCGCCGAGGAGACCTCCGACGTGTCGCTCGCCTGCCGGCAGGTCGGGCCGATATCCTTCAACGGAACCATCGAACAGGGCGAGGAGATGTTTACCGAGCGCCGTTCGGTCTTCTTCAAGAAGATGCGAATCGTGCGCGGCTGCGACGTGGCCCGCAACGTGCTCGTATACGTCGTCTATACCGACAAGCTGATCGAGGGCAGCCCCAAGAACTCCACCTCCACGGTGCCGATCATGCCGTGGGGCGGAGCCGAGGTCGCCCGCTGCGGCGACAATCTCGACGAGTAGCGCCCGCCACGGGCCAAAGAAGGCCGCCGCGCTGGCCGTAATCGCGGTTCGCGCACACCCGACCCTCACCGGGGCGTTTGGGCATTTCGGCCGCGTCGCTCATTGTGCTATGCAAAGCGCTGATTTCGGCGGTGCACAAGCGGGGAGAAACCGATGGACGCGCTGGTTCGGCCGCAGGCCGTCGTCTTTGACGTCGGGAACGTCCTCCTCGATTGGGACCCGGCCTATCTCTTCGACACGTTGATCTCCACTGCCGAGGAGCGGGACTGGTTCCTGACCCACGTGGCGACGCTCGGCTGGCATTCGATGCAGGACCGTGGGCGCAGCTGCGCCGAGGGGGTGGCCGATCTCACGCGGCGCTTCCCGGGATCCGCCCGCCTCATCGAGGCGTATTACGAGCGCTGGCTCGACACCATCGGCGGCACGATCGAGGGGTCCGTCGAGATCATGTCGCGGCTGCGCGCCGCCGGCGTGCCAGTCCACACTATTACGAACTTCTCCGCCGAGCTCTGGCCGATGACGGTCGAGGCCTATCCGTTCCTGGCTGATTTCGACATTGCCGTGGTTTCGGGCGAGGTCGGCTACATCAAGCCGGATCCGCGGATCTTCGACGTTCTGCTGAGCCGGAGCGGCATGTCGGCAGCCTCGATGGTGTTCATCGACGACCGGGCCGACAATGTCGAGGCCGCCGCGCAGCTCGGCTTCCATGCCCTTCGCTTCACCACTCCCGAAGCGCTCGCCGAAGACCTCGCCGCCCTCGGCTTTCCCGCCTCAGCGGCCGCAACCGATCCCGCGGTGCAGGCATAGGTCGGCGCGGCTCATCGGCGCGGCGTAGTTGGACTTCGTGAAAGCGGGTGCGGCGAACAGGACGGCCGTGCCGGCGAACATCGCCACCAGCGCCAGCGACATGACGAACTTGCCCATCGGGTACTCCGTACGCGGGAAACACAACACGATGGATGCGTCGTAGCGGCTGCCCCCTGAGGCGATCCTGAAGGCGCCGTTCATCGGCCGTTCAGAAGAATTGACGGCCCTCGCCCGTCCAATTGCCCCCGGGCCCGTCTCGCCGGCGGCATTGAGACTTGACGCGGGCGCCGGCTTGCGCGCATATCGCGGCCATGACGGCTTCACGCGAGAGCAACATTCGCACGTTCATTATTTGCGGCTAGCGCACACGCTGGCCGCGGCCGTTCCTTATTTCTTCGACAATCAAGGACATTCGGACGCCCCGCAGCCGGCAGACGCTCAGGCAGGCAGGCGAGGGTTTCCATGGCTTTGCGGCTCTACAACACGCTGACCCGGCAGAAGGAGGACTTCAGCCCGCTCGATCCGTCCAACGTGCGGATGTACGTGTGCGGGCCGACGGTCTACGACTTCGCCCATATCGGCAACGCGCGGCCGGCCATCGTCTTCGACGTGCTGTTCCGGCTGCTGCGCCACGAATTCGGCGCCGCCCACGTCACCTACGTCCGCAACATCACCGACGTCGACGACAAGATCAACGCGCGGGCGGCGCGCGACTATCCCGATAGCCCCCTGAACGAGGCGATCCGCAAGGTCACAGAGACGACCGAGCGGCAGTACCACGAGGACATCGAAGCTCTCGGCTGCCTGCCTCCGACCCTGGAGCCGCGGGCGACCGAGCACATCGCGGACATGAAGGCACTGATCGACAGGCTGGTTGCGGCCGGCAACGCCTATGTCGCCGAGGGCCACGTCCTGTTCGACGTGCCCTCGATGCCCGACTACGGCACCCTGTCGCGGCGCTCGCTCGACGAACTGCAGGCCGGCGCCCGGGTCGACGTCGCGCCCTACAAGAAGGACCCGATGGACTTCGTCCTGTGGAAGCCCTCGAAGCCCGGCGAACCGGCCTGGGAGAGCCCCGCCGGCATTGCGGCGCCGGGGCGCCCTGGCTGGCACATCGAGTGCTCGGCGATGTCCTGGAAGCATCTCGGGGAGACCTTCGACATCCACGGCGGCGGCATCGACCTGGTCTTCCCTCACCATGAGAACGAACGCGCCCAGACCTGCTGCGCCTTCCATACCGACCGCATGGCACAGGTCTGGATGCACAACGGCTTCCTGCAGGTCGAGGGCGAGAAGATGGCCAAGAGTGCCGGAAACTTCGTGACGATCCGGGAACTGCTGGAAGAGTGGCCGGGTCCGGCGCTGCGCCTGACGATGCTCCAGACGCATTACCGGCAGCCGATAAACTGGACGCGCAAGGGTATCGAGACCGCGGTCGCAACGCTCGACGACTGGTTCGCGTCGGCGTCGCAGACGAGCACCACCGAACCGTCCGCCGGTGTTGTCGAGGCGCTTGCTGACGATCTCAACACCCCGAAGGCAATCGCCGAACTGCATGCGCTGCGGGCACGAGCGGAGGCCGGCGATGCCGAGGCCGGACAATCGCTCGCCGCCAATCTGGCATTCTTCGGGTTCGACCGGCCGGCATATACGGCTTGGCGGCAGGCGCGCGATGCGGCGGCGCGGGAAGTGGCCGGCGATCTGGAGCCGACGGTCGAGAGACTCATTGCCGCCCGCATCGATGCTCGCGGGGCCAAGAACTGGGCGGAGGCCGACCGCATTCGCGACGAACTCGTCGCCATGGGCATCGTGCTCATGGACGGCAAGGACCCCGAAACCGGCGCCCTGGTGACCAAGTGGGAGCTGGCGAGATGACGGCTGCAAGGAGCATGAGGTTCGGGCAGACCCGAGACATCGCAAGGCCTCGTCCCGTCGCGGAAAGCGCCGCTTGCACGACGGGTTTGTCGGACAAAGCGGTGTGAGGACGCGATGAGCGAGACTCGTGTACCGGTGATGACCGGCGGCTGCCAGTGCGGCGCCGTGCGCTTCGCGGCGATGAGCGCGCCCTACAACACGCATATCTGCCACTGCCGCATGTGCCAGAAGGCGTTCGGCAACTTCTTCGCGCCGCTTTGTAACGTGAAGAACGAAGATTTCGTAGTTACACGCGGCACGATATCGGAATTCTATAGTTCCGCAGAAGTCCGGCGCGGCTTCTGTTCAAGCTGCGGCACGCCGCTGACCTTCGTGTCGGAAGGCTCCGATCATCTGAACGTCGCACTCGGCAGCTTCGACGATCCGGCGCGTTTGAGGCCGCAAATCCAGATCGGGATCGAGGCCCGCATGCCGTGGTTCGCCGATCTGCCCGGCCTGCCCGAGGAGACCACTGACTCTGCCGGCGAGAAATACGGGTTCTCCGAGGAGATCGCCGGCATCGCCCGCACCAACCGTCAGCATCCAGACCACGACACCGACAGCTGGCCACCCGAGGACCAAAGGTCATGACCCGCGAACGCCTGTATCTGTTCGATACGACCCTGCGCGACGGCGCCCAGACGCCGGGCGTCGACTTCTCGGTCGAGGACAAGATCGCCATCGCCGGCCTCGTCGAGCGGCTCGGCATCGATTACCTCGAGGGCGGCTGGCCCGGCGCCAATCCGACCGACACGGAGTTCTTCGCCGAGAAGCGTACGCGAAAGGCCCATTTCACCGCCTTCGGCATGACCAAGCGTGCCGGACGTTCCCTGTCGAACGATCCGGGTCTGGCGGCCGTCCTCGACAGTCCCGCCGACACGGTCTGCCTGGTCGCCAAATCGTGGGATTTCCACGTTACCGTCGCCCTCGGGACGACGCTTGACGAGAATCTCGCCGGCATTCGGGAATCGGTGGAGGCGATCGTCTCTCGCGGCAAGGAGGCGATGATCGACTGCGAGCACTTCTTTGACGGCTACAAGGCCAATCGCGACTATGCGATCGCCTGCGCCTCGGCGGCTTGCGAGGCCGGTGCCCGCTGGATCGTGCTCTGCGACACCAACGGCGGAACCTTGCCCGATGAGATCGAGGCAATCGTGCGCGACGTGGCCGACCACGTTCCCGGCGAGCGGCTCGGCATTCACGCCCACGACGATACCGGCAACGCGATCGCCAATTCGCTCGCGGCGGTGCGGGCCGGGGTCCGCCAGGTGCAGGGCACGCTGAATGGTCTCGGCGAACGATGCGGCAACGCCAATCTCATAACGCTGATCCCGACGCTGAAGCTGAAGGCGCCGTACGTGCACCTGTTCGAAACCGGTACCGACGACGAGGCGCTGGCCCAGATCACCCATGTCTCCCGGGCCTTCGACGAACTGCTGAACCGCGCCCCGGCGCGTCAGGCGCCGTACGTCGGCGAGGCGGCGTTCGCCACCAAGGCGGGGTTGCACGCCTCCGCGATCCTCAAGGATCCGGCGACCTACGAGCACGTCGCACCGGAAACCGTCGGCAATCGCAGGCGTGTGCTGGTGTCGGACCAGGCAGGCCGCTCCAACATGCTTGCCGAGCTCGAGCGGCTGGGTATCGAGGTGCAGCGTGACGATCCTCGCGTCGGCCAGCTGCTTGACGAGGTCAAGCGCCGCGAAGCAGAGGGCTGGGCCTACGAAGCGGCCGACGCCTCTTTCGATCTGCTCGCCCGTCGCACTCTCGGCAAGGTGCCCGAGTTCTTCCGCATCGAGAGCTTCCGCGTTCTCGTAGAGCGTCGCTACAACGCGATCGGCGAACTCGTCACCGTTTCAGAGGCGACGGTGAAGGTGACCGTCGATGGCGAGACGCTGATCTCGGTGGGTGAGGGCAACGGTCCGGTCAACGCGCTGGACCAGGCCTTGCGCAAGGACCTCGGCCGCTTCCAGCGCTACATCGACGATACCGAGTTGGCGGACTTCAAGGTGCGCATCCTCAACGGCGGCACCGGCGCGACGACGCGCGTGCTTATCGAGAGTCGCGATGGCGCCGGGATCCGCTGGTCGACCGTGGGGGTGTCGCCCAACATCGTCGACGCCTCCTTCCAGGCACTGGTGGATTCCATCACCTGGAAACTGATGAAGGCCGGCGCCGCGCCGGCCCGGGTGCCCGGGCGGTCGCCCGAGATGACCGGTTAGTCACCGGCACCAACCCGGACCGGCGAGGGCTCACATCCGCTCCGCAACCTGGGCGTCGGTCAGGTCCGGCTCGGGGACGATCTCCGCTGCCGCACGGATGCTTGGGATCAGCTCGTCGATCGTATCGACGACGAGATATCCGACCTCCAGGTCCTGCCGGATGAACTTCTCGGTGCGCATGTGGCTCAGGAGTTCGCACAGCGGGTCCCAGTAGCCCTCGATATTGGCGAGCGCCACCGGCTTGGCGTGCTGGCCGAGCTGTCCCCAGGTCAACATCTCGACCGTCTCTTCGAGCGTGCCTATGCCGCCCGGCAGCGCGACGAAGGCGTCCGAGCGTTCGAACATCAGCCGCTTGCGTTCGTGCATGTCCCTGGTCACCACGAGTTCCTGCACGTCGCGCAGCATCTGTTCGCGCTCGGTCAGGAATTCCGGAATGATCCCGGTGACGTGGCCATTGTGGCGCAGTACGCCGCGCGCCACCGTGCCCATAAGGCCGAGGCTGCCGCCGCCGTAAACCAGCCCGATGCCGTTCTCGGCAAGCAGCCGGCCCAACTGGTGGGCCGCCGACTTGAATGCGGGGTTCTGGCCGTCGCCCGAGCCGCAGTAAACGCAGATGTTTTTTATCGTACTCATCATTTTATGAGGCATAGACCGCTCGAATCCGTCAAGGTGGTACGCACTTGTCCTTTTCTTCCTCACAATATAGGTGAGGTGTGAACAGGTTGTGCGCGGTCGCCGCGCGGCTCGCGTGGGCCGGAAACAACAAAACCACACGCAGACCGCGCCATTCGGCCGCCCAGCGGCGAACCGGCCGGGGATACATGGGCGCTCAGATCAGAAACATCCTTATCGTCGTGGCGATCCTCGCCGTTGTCGGCGCTGTCGCCGTCGGCCTTCGTTATGGCCTGCAGGAACCAGAGGAGTCTGCAACCGCGAGCCAGGAAGCGGAACAGGGACAACGCGAGAGTCTCGCCGCGGTTCCCCCGACCGACGGTCAGCGGGCGGATGACGCCGCCGCTCCTGTCGGCAAAGCCGTTCCGCCGACTTTCGATATCCTGCGTGTCGAGCCGACGGGCGACCTGGTCGCTGCCGGCCGGGCTGCCGGCAGGGCGCACGTCATGCTGCTGCACGGCGACGAGGAACTTGAGTCCGCCGACGCCAATGCGGTCGGTGAGTGGGCGATCGTTCTGAACGAACCGCTGGCGCCGGGCAGCTACGACCTGCTGCTGCGCGCCACAGGACCGGATGGCAAGGGTGGTCCCGTCGATGGCGACCGGGTGACGGTGGTGATCGAGGGCCCCGGCCGAACGCCGCTCGTCGCGCTGGTCCGTCCGGGCGAGCCGATGCAGGTCCTGCAGCAGCCGAAGGAAGGCACCGTCGTCGTCGCGGCGGATGCGGCGGACAGATCGCAGCGGAATTCATCAGATGCTGGCGGCCAGCAGGCCGAGGCTTCGGCGGCGGGCAACGGGTCGGCCGAAGCCGAAGCGAGCGGTGCTGCAGCCTCTCAGAGCTCGGCCGGCGAACCGGCGGACAGACCTTCGTCCGGCGGAACGCCTGCGGAAAATCAGGTCCCGTCTGCGCAGCGCGAGTCGAATCCGGCGCAGGGCGAGGCGTCGGAGGCGAACCAGCCGGAAGCTCCGCCAGCGGCACCGCGCTCCGAGACGGGCGTCGCCGATGTCTCGCAGGCCGGTGCATCTTCCGACGCGGTTGCCGGCGATGCCGGGCCGGGCGACAGCGAGCCCGGGCGCTCGCAGGTGGCAGGCGGCCAGGCCGACGGGAGCCAGGTGGAACAGGCGCAGACGGGCGGCAATCAGGCCGCACCGGGGGGCGACGCCCAGACCCGCGCGACCGAGTCGTCGAGCGGTCAACCGGGTGCCGTTGTGGCCGGTTCCGGTACGGCAGGCACCTCGACTTCCGCCGCGCCGGGAATCCCGCAGCCATCTCCATCGCAGCAGCAGGCGGCGGATGCCGGCGGCGATGCAGGCGCGGGCGCCGGCGCACAGCCGACGGCCGGAACGGGCGGCAACGTGAGCATCAAGACGGTCGAGGTCGAGGACACCGACAAGCTGATGCTCAGCGGCGAGGCCGAGCCGGGCGATGCGGTCCGCCTCTACCTGAACAACGAGCGGCTCTCCGACGTGGAGACGGATGCGGACGGTCGCTGGGCACTGTCCTCGAACCGCGCGATGCCGCCCGGCCGCTACGAGTTGCGCGCCGACGTGGTCGGCGACGCCGGGGACGTCAAGGCGCGCGCCGAGGTGAAGTTCGACCGGGTGCAGATGGTCGCGGAGGATGACGGGACTCCGGCCGGAAGTCAGAACGCCAACGCCGCCGGCCAGGGTGAAGCGGGTCGGGGCGAGGCTGCTTCGGGCGAACCGTCACAGGCCGCGGCTGGCGGGGGCGCTGCAGGCTCGGTGGTGACGATCATCTCGCACGCCGGCGGTTCGGGAACTGCCGTTTCCGGCGGCGCCATCGGCGAGGGTGCGGGCACGTCGGTCGTCATGATCGCACGCGGCGACAGCCTGTGGCGCGTCGCCCGGAAGATCTACGGCAAGGGGGTCCGACACTCCGTGATCTACGAGGCCAACAAGAACCAGATCCGCAATCCGCATCTGATCTATCCGGGCCAGGTGTTCACCATACCGGTGCTGGAAGGCGAGAACGGCTAGCACCGCTGGCGTGGATCGCGACTGCGGCGGTGCCTTCTGGCGAAGCCGCTTTCGCGCCTTATGTAGTGCCCATGACCGCCTGGTGCCCGATGCCCGCTTGGTCCCAAGAACACAACCGCTAACCCCGACCGGCGGAAGAATACGTTTTGGATCAGATCGTCTCTCCGCCACCCGATGGTGGCGATCCCGAGGGCAACCCTGCCCGCCGTGCTCGTCGCAGGATCCGCGCCGACTCCTCGACCTACGCGGTGCTGCGCGATCTGCGGCCGTATATCTGGCCCTCCGACCGGCCGGATCTGAAACTGCGCGCCATCGTCGCGCTGTTGCTGCTGGTGATGGCGAAGGTCATCACGGTGCTTGTGCCGTATACCTACAAGTGGGCCGTCGACGCCCTTACCGAGCCGTCGACCTTCAACGCACAGGTTCCGGCGTGGCTGACGTTCCTCGCGGTACCGGCCGCCCTGGTGATCGCCTACGGCGTCGCCCGTATCCTGATGGCGGGATTCACCCAGGTTCGCGATGCGCTGTTCGCCAAGGTCGGCCAGAACGCGGTCCGCGTGCTCGCCTTCAAGACGTTCGAGCACATGCACTCCCTGTCGCTGCGCTTCCATCTGGAACGCCGCACCGGCGGGCTCAGCCGCGTGATCGAGCGCGGCACCAAGGGCATCGAGGAGATCGTCCGGCTGGCGATCCTGTCGCTGATCCCGACGATCGTGGAGTTCGCCCTGGTTGCCGTGGTCGTGGCGTTCCAGTTCGACCTCACCTACGTCGCAGTCCTCGTCGTGATGATCGTTCTCTACCTCGCCTTCACGGTGGTCGCCTCGAACCGGCGTATCGCCATACGCCGCGAGATGAACGAATCCGACAACGAGGCGAGCTTCAAGGCGGTCGACAGCCTGCTCAACTACGAGACGGTCAAGTATTTCGGCAACGAGCGCATGGAAGCGGAGCGTTTCGACCGCTCGATGGCGAAATACGAGCAGGCGGCGATCCGCACCTACACCTCGCTCGCCTTCCTGAACTTCGGCCAGGCGCTGATCTTCACCATCGGCATGGTCATCTGCATGGTGATGTCGGCGCGCGCGGTGGTTGCCGGAACGCAGAGTCCCGGCGACTTCGTGATGATCAACGCGCTGCTGATCCAGCTCTACATGCCGCTCAACTTCCTCGGCACGCTATACCGGGAGATGAAGCAGGGCATCGTCGACATCGAGATCATGTTCGATCTGCTCGACGAGGAACCGGAAATCGAGGATCGGCCCGGGGCCCGGCCGCTCGAGGTTCGTGACGGCACCATTCGCTTCGAGAGCGTTGCGTTCCGCTATGACGCCGACCGGCCGATCCTGAAGTGCGTCAGCTTCGAGGTGCCGGCCGGACGGACGGTCGCGATCGTCGGTCCGAGCGGCGCCGGAAAGTCCACCGTGTCGCGCATCCTGTTCCGCTTCTACGACGTCGCCGGCGGCCGTGTGACGATCGACGGGCAGGACATTCGCGATGTGACCCAGGCGTCGCTGCGCCACGCCATCGGCATGGTCCCTCAGGACACCGTGCTATTCAACGACACGATAGCCTACAACATCGGCTACGGTCGGGTGTCGGCAAGCCGCGAGGAGATCGTCGAGGCGGCGCGGCTCGCCCAGATCGACGGCTTCATCGCCAACCTGCCGCTCGGCTACGACACCGAGGTCGGTGAGCGCGGCCTGAAACTGTCGGGCGGCGAAAAGCAGCGCGTCGCCATCGCCCGCACCATACTCAAGTCGCCGCCGATCCTGGTCCTCGACGAGGCGACCTCGGCCCTCGATACACATACCGAGAAGGAAATACAGGCTGCCCTCGGCGTCGTCTCGCGCGGCCGCACCACCCTGGTGATCGCCCATCGACTGTCGACGATCATTGACGCGGACGAGATCATCGTGCTGGAGAAGGGCGAGATCGTCGAGAAGGGCACCCATCACGTTCTGCTTGCCAGCAACGGCGTCTACGCGGGCATGTGGAACCGCCAGCGCGAGGCCGCCGAGGCTGCCGAGCGCCTGAAGGAGACCGTCGAGAGCGACGCAGAGGGGTATCTCGACCTGAACCGTGATAAACGGGCGGGCTATATCACAACCGCACTGGACGACCAGGAATGATCGGCTCCATCTTTTCCACGATCCGCAAGACCCTCGTACCGATCCACCCGGAGGGATACCGGTTCATCCTCATCTGCGTCGTCGCGGCGCTGATCCTGTTCGCCCTGGGGTCGCCGCTGGCCTGGCTCGTGGTGCTGCTGGGCTGCTGGGTCACCTATTTCTTCCGCAACCCCACGCGCGTCACGCCGATCGCGCCCGGGCTCATCGTCAGCCCAGCCGACGGCCGCGTCTCGTCCGTGGTCGATGCCGTGCCGCCGGCCGAACTCGGGCTCGGCGACCTGCCGCTGCCCCGCGTCTCCGTCTTCATGAACGTCTTCAACGTTCACGTGAACCGCTCGCCGGCCTCCGGCCGGGTCGTCCATATCGCCTACAGGCCGGGCAAGTTCTTCAATGCCGAACTCGACAAGGCGAGCGAGCACAACGAGCGCAACGCCCTGCGGATCGAGACCGATGGCGGAATCGAGATCGGCGTCGTCCAGATTGCCGGCCTCGTGGCCAGGCGCATCGTCTGCTTCGTCGGCGAGGGGGAGGGCGTCATGGCCGGCGACCGTATCGGCCTGATCCGCTTCGGCAGCCGCCTCGACGTCTACCTGCCGCGCGGCACCCGCGCCCTCGTCGCCGTCGGTCAGACCGCCATAGCCGGCGAGACGGTGTTCGCCGAACTTGCCGAGGGCACGGCATCGGGTGCCGAGCGGACATATCGCGTGACATGATCTGCGCCGGCCCCGCAGTGCGCCGGATGACCGGCTCGACGCTTTGAAGTAGGGTCGCGCTCATGTCGATGCCGTTCCCGCCCTTCGAGCCGGACGCGCCGGAGGAGACGAAGCGACGCTCCATCCGCGGCGTTCCCGTGCGCATGCTGCTCCCCAGCATGATGACCCTGCTGGCCTTGTGCAGTGGCCTCACGTCGATCCGGCTGAGCTTCGAGGGCGACTTCCCAATTGCGATTGCCGCGATCGTGCTGGCCGCCGTGCTCGACGCGCTCGACGGACGGGTGGCGAGGGCGCTGAAGTCGACGTCGCGCTTCGGCGCCGAACTGGATTCGCTGGCCGATTTCGTCAACTTCGGCGTCGCGCCCTCGATCCTGCTCTACGCCTGGCTGCTCGACGGCCTGGGCAATATCGGCTGGATCGCCGGGCTGGTCTTCGCCGTGTGCGGCGCCTTGCGTCTTGCCCGCTTCAACGTCGCGCTCGACGACAAGGACCGCCCGGCCTGGGCCGGGCGCTTCTTCGTCGGCGTTCCGGCTCCGGCCGGCGCGCTGACGGTGCTCCTGCCGATCTATCTGCAGCTTGCGGGCGTGCCGACGCTGGAAGCGGGTGCGCCCGTCGTGCTGCTCTACGAGCTCGTCATCGGTTTCCTGATGGTGTCGCGCCTGCCGAGCTTCTCGGGAAAGCAGCTCGGCGAGCGCATCCCCCGGGAATACGTCTTGCCCGTTTTCATGGGAGTCGTTCTTGTCACTGCCCTGCTGATCGCATTCCCCTGGCAGGTCCTGGCCGTCGGCTCGGTGCTCTACCTCTCCTCCCTGCCGCTTGCCTTCAGTACGCACCGGCGCTTGCTCGGATCCAGGATGGCGGGGAACAAGGCGTCCGCGAAAACCGCGAAGTCTCCTGCTGCGGCGCAAGTGCCGGGGCGGCGAGAGGAGGCACCGGAAGACTGAGGCTGGCCGGGATCGCCCTCGGTTTCCCCGACATCGTTCCGACCTGCCGGAAAGCTGCCCGATACCGGGGCCGTCGACATCGAGGACGAACGACCCGCCATGGTGCGCGCGTTCGTGGCGGGAACTCCGCGCGCGCCAGGGTCGATCAGAGGGGCGAACGGCCCTGGACGCAGCGCCCGTCCGGAACTCTATTCGGCCGCCTGCGGCAGGGCGGGCTCGGCCTCCGGCGGTGCCGTGTCGTCCTGGCGGACCGGCCCGCCGCGCCGGCGCTCTCGCCAGTTCGTCCAGCGTTCGGCCCAGACCGACGGCAGCGCCAGCATGGTCGGGATGACGATCAGCGTCAGCAGTGTCGAGAAGGCCAGGCCGGAGATCACGGCGGTCGACAGCTGCACCCACCAAATCGAGGTTATGCCTCCGACCTGGATGACGCGGTTGAAGAAGTCGAAGTTGATCTGCAGCGCCATTGGTATCAGGCCCATGATCGTCGTGATCGTGGTCAGGAGGATCGGCCTGAGTCGCTGGGCGCACGTCCTCAGCACCGCGTCGAGGCCGGCCAGGCCGACCTCCCGGCGCAGGTGGTTGTAGGTGTCGATCAGCACGATGGCGTTGTTGACGACGATGCCCGCTAGGGCCACGACGCCGGTACCCGTCATGATCACCGAGAACTTCTGGCCGGTGACCAGCATTCCGATCAGCACGCCGACCACCGACATGATCACCGTCGAGAGGGTCAGGAACGTCTGGTAGAACGAGTTGAACTGGGTGACCAGGATGACGAACATGATGAACATCGAGGCGAGCGCAGCCTTGCCCAGGAAGTCCTGCGCCTCCTTCTGCTCTTCGTCCGCACCGCGGAACCGGTAGGAAACGCCAACCGGGAAATCCTGCTGGTCCAGCCAGGTCTGAAGCTCGCGCACCTTGTCGTCCGGCAGGATACCCTGTTCCTTCAGTACGTTGGCCTTCACCTCAAATGAAAAGCGGCCGTTCTGCCGGGTGATAGAGGACACCAGAGGCTGCGCATCGCGCTCGACGAAGTTGCGGATCGGTACGAGACCTCCCGGGGTCGAGATGCGCAGGGTGTCGAGACGGTCGATGTTTCGCTCGTCCTCCGGCAGCCGCACCCGGATCTCGATCTCGTCGTCGGAGTCGTCGGGCCTGTACTTGCCGACCAGGATGCCGTTGGTGACGAGCTGGATCATCGCGCCGACCGACTGGACGTCGGCGCCGAAGCGTCCGGCCTCCTCGCGGTCCACGGTCAGCTCCCACTCGATGCCGGGCAGCGAACGGCTGTCCTCGATGTCCCGCAGTCCCTCCATCCCGGTTTCGAGATGGTCGCGAACGATTGCAGCGATCTGCTTCGCCTGGTCGTGGGTGTTTGCGGTGATTTCCAGGCGGAGGTCCTTGCCTGTCGGCGGCCCTCCCTCGATCTGGCGAATCTCGACGATGATCCCCGCGATCGGCGCCACCCGCTCGCGGATCTCGGCGAAGATGTCTTCCGCATTGCGCCGGCAGCAATAGTCCGACAGCTCGATCATCATGTCGCCGATGACGTCGTTCGGCTTGTCCTGCACGCCACCGACATCGACACCGCCGCCGCCGACCGACTTTCCGATAGTGGTGAACAGGGCATCGATGCCCGAGACCTGAAGGATCTCTTCCTCTACCTCGTTGACCAGCTCGCGCTGTTCATAGGCCGACAGGTTGCCCCGGCCTCGCACCAGTACCACGACCTGCTGCGGCTCCTCGTCGACGAAGAACTGGACCCCCGCGTTGTGCTGGCCGAAATACGAGAACACCATGATGGCGGAGCCGATCGCGCCGGCGATGACCAGCACGTGCCCGATCGGATGGCCGGCGACGCGCTTCAGGAAACGGACGTACAGTCCGGTAAAGCCGCGGATCTCAGAGTAGTCGACGTCGCTGTTTCCGGCCAGCTTGCGGGCTTCCTCGACCTGGTGAGGTTTCGCCGCGGTCTTGCCGAAGAGGCCGCCGAGCACCGGCAGGAACACCAGCGCCGTGAGCAGCGCCGCCGACAGCACGATGATCACCATGATCGGCAGGTAGCTCATGAACTCGCCGGAAACGCCGGGCCACAACAGCATCGGCAGGAAGGCGGCGAGCGTCGTCGCCGTCGACGAGAAGATCGGCCAGAACATTCGCTGCGCGGCGAGCGTGTAGGCCTGTTGCCGCTCCATGCCCTCGGCCATCTTCCGGTCGGCGTACTCGACGATGACGATCGCCCCGTCGACCAGCATGCCGACAGTGAGCACCAGGCCGAACATGACCATCATGTTCACCGTCATGCCGAGCAGGCCGACGATCAGGAAGCCGATCAGGAAAGAGGTGGGGATGGCGAGGCCGATGAGTATTGCCGAACGCATGCCGAGCGCGGCGACCACGACGATCATGACGAGTGCTATCGCCGTCAGGATCGACGACTGCAGCGAGCCCTGGACTTCGGAAATGAACTCGGACTGGTCCAGCGTGAACCCGATCGAGATCGTCTCCGGCCAGTTCGCGGTCGCCTCGGCGACGACCTGCCGGACCTGCTCGTTGTTGTCGATTATGTTGGTGCCGAGCCGCTTGACCACCTGGATGGCGATGGCCGGCTCGCCGTTGAAGTGGCTGAAGGCCGTCGGGTCGGTGAATGTGCGGCGGATCTCGGCGATGTCCGACAAGGTCACGACCGCGTCGCCGTCGACCTTGATCGGGAGGCCGTAGACATCCGTCGCCGTCTGGAACAGGCCGGGCACCTTGACGTTGAACTTGCCGGACCCGCTGTCGAGGAAGCCGGCAGGAATCAGCTGGTTGTTCGCCGACACGGCACGGATGAGCTGTTCCTGGGTCACGCCGTAGGATTCGAGACGCGTCGCGTCGATGACGACCTCGAGAAGTTCCTCGCGATGGCCGACCAGCTTGGCCTCCAGCACCGTCGAAATGCCTTCGATCTCGTCCTGCAGCCGCCGCGCGTGCTGCAGCAGGGTGCGCTCCGGCACGTTGCCCGACAACGTCACGACGATCGTCGGCAGCAGCGAGAAGTTGGTTTCGAACACCTGCGGCTCGTCGGCATCGTTCGGCAGGTCGGCCTTGGCCAGGTCGACCTTGGCGCGCACGTCGGCGAGGGCGGCGTCCTTGTCGAAATCCACGTTGAACTCAAGCAGGATCGCGCCGTAGCCCTCTGAGGCGATGCCGGTGATCTCCTTGAGGCCGTCGAGGCCGCGCAGCTGCGTCTCCAGCGGCCGCACGAGCAGCCGCTCGGCGTCCTCCGGCGAGATGCCCTGCTGCGTCACGGAGACGTAGAAGACCGGAACGTCGATATCCGGATTGGCTTCCTTGGGCAGGCTCACATAGGCCATCATCCCGGCGATGACCATTGCCACCAGGAGTGTCAGGACGGTCCGGCGGTGCCCCAGTATCGCTGCGAGGCCCTGCATCATCTCGCAACGTCTCCCGCGACGCCTTCGGATGCCGCCGCACCTGCCTGGGTGTCGTTCCGGGCGGTTTCGAATACCGGCTCCACCAGTTCACCGGGAATGACGTATTCTTGGCCGACGGTGATGACGGTCACGCGTTCGGGCAGTCCGGACACCCAGATCGTGCCATCCTCGTTGCCCAGGATCTTGACCGGTTCGAATCCGACGCGGTTGTCATCGTCGACAGTACGGACGCCCATCACGCCCTTGTCGTCGAGGGTCAGGATTGCGGGGGAGAACCGATGCGCCTTGGTGGTCTCGAGCGGTATCGCGATCTCCGAGGTCACGCCGTCGCGCAGCTTGTGATCGGCGTTGTCGACCTCCAGTTCGATGCGGAACGTCCTGGTCGCCTCGTCGGCCGACGGCGCGATGTACCTTACCGTTCCTTCCGCCGTGTCGCCCGTGACCAGCCGTGCCGTGCCCGGCATGCCGACTTCGAGCTTGCCGACATCGCGTTCGGAAACCCGGGCAACCACCAGCAGCGGGTCCGCCGCGACGATCTCGGCGCAGAGGTCGCCTACGTTGAGAAGAGTGCCGATCTTCGCGGGAATGTCGTCGATCACGCCATCGAAGGGCGCCTGCAGGGAGGTTCGCTCCATATCGAGTTTCATTTCCGAGAGCGTCGCCCTGGCGGCGTCCAGTGCCGCCTTGGTCGCCCGGACCCGGGATTCGGCCGCGTAGCCCTTCTCGCTGAGCTGGCTGGCGCCGTCGTAGTCGAGCTGCGCCTGCTCGACGCCGGCCTGCGCGCGCAGAAGATGGGCGTCGCGGCTGCCGGCTTCGAGCTTGCAGATGACCTCACCTGCCTTCACGCTCGCGCCCTTCTGGGCGTCGATCCGCTCCACCAGCCCGGCCGTCTGGGCGCGCAGTTCCACGCGCTGGTCGGCTTCGGTGCGACCGCGGATCTTCAGTTCGGCAGTACGGTCGATGGCGGACAGCGTCCGGACGCGCACGCGGAACGGTTTGCTGTCGTCCGACGCATCGGCATCCACGGGCAGGGCGCCGTCAGCCGCCTCGACCGCGTCCGAGGGGCCGGGCTTGTCGCCCTGGCCGCCGATGATGACCTGGCCCGATGCGAGCCAGCCGCCGATCGCGACCATGATGAGCAGCGCCCAGATATATGAACTACGCATCTCGAAGCTCCAATGCGATCCCGCCGCGCGGTCTACTCGGCCGCCTCGGCCGACTGCGCGGAACCGGACATCGCAATCAGCGCGTCACGGTTCTTCACCAGATACTCGTAGCTGGCCTCGAACACCGCGCTGCCGTAGTGCAGCGTCCATGCGGCGCCGGGCATGTCGCAATCTGATTTGGCTGCGCTGAGGAACTCCAGCTTGTTCTTCAGGTATTCGATGCGTTCGTCGATCACCTTGGCCATGTGCTTGGGATCGACGAATTCGCAGCACATCGCCGTCAGCAGGAACGGAGACTTGAACACGTCCTGTTCGATCGGCTGGTTCAGCGCATCGACGAACGCGTCACGGCCCTTGGGCGTGATCGAATAGACCTTGCGCGCCGGCTTGCCCGGATGCACCTCGTCGCGGCATTCGACCAGCCCTTCGTCCGTCAGGCGGCTGAGCGCCGGGTAGATCGCGCCGAAGCTGGTGTCGACGAAGTAGCTGAACTCGCCCTCGATCGACTTCTTGCGGATCTCGTAGCCGGTCGCTTCCCCGAAATTGAGAATCGCGAGGCAAAGGGTGCGGGCGTTCATGGTCAGGCTCTCCCCGTCGGGATGGTCCCGGGCGTGTGACGGATCATATTTCGTATCTTCATATTCTCGTCGAGCATATGTTGGTGCGACATATAATCAGCGGGAATAATGTGTCAACATTTCGGCGCACCGACGGGAGTGGCGAGCCGCGGCGGGCGGAGCCCGGCCGGCGACCATGGAAAGCAAAAGCCGGCCCGCAACTAAGGGCCGGCTTCGGAAAGTGCCGCGGCGCGGGGGGGGGGCTGTCGGGTCGGCAGGCTACTGGCTGCTGTACTGCTTCAGGTAGGCGATCACGTCAGCGACCTCTTCGGGCTTCTTCAACCCCGGGAAGGCCATCCGGTTCTTCGGAATGTAGCCGCGCGGATCGGCGAGATAGGCACCCACCGTCTCCTCGGTCCAGATCAGCTCGCCTTCGCCGGCTTCCTGCATGGCGCTGGAATACTTGAAGTCTTCCACGGTGCCGGCGGTGCGGCCGAACAGGTCGTTCAGCCTCGGACCGACCTTGTTCTTGGCGTCGTCGCCGACTTCGTGACAGGCGCGGCACTTCTTGAAGACGCTTTCGCCCTTCTCCGCGTCGCCGTCGGCGTGGGCCGGCAGGGTCACCGCGAGGGCCGCGATTGCAGCGAGAATGGCACGCTTGAACATTACCGGGCTCCTCGAGTGTCGCGCAGGCGAAGGGGGCTTGAGCGACCGGAATTGAAGAAAGTCGTGCTGCCTGGGCGCGGTCCGGTCGCGGCGCTGGAAGTCATGGTCGCCGGAGTGTTTAGGTCGCGCGGTGCGGCTCAGACAGACGACAAATCCGCGCATCCCGTGCCGCTCACCGGTCGCGGCAGCTCACGCGTCCCCGGTCCCGCAGTAGATGTCGTAGAGCACCGCGATGACGCGCTCGGCTTCCTTGCTGGCGATCGTGTAGTAGATCGCCTTGCCCTCGCGGCGGGTCTCGACGAGCCCGTCGAAGCGCAGCCGCGCCAACTGCTGCGAGATGGCCGGCTGCCGCATGTCGAGGATCTCCTCCAGTTCGGTCACCGATTTCTCGCCTTGCGACAGGATGCACAGGATCAGCAGCCGGCTCTCGTGCGACAGCGCCTTGAGCAGGCCGCTCGCCTGCCTGGCGCTGCCGAACATCCGTTCCAGATCGTGCGGCCGGGCAGCTTCGAGTGTTGCGGTCGGGGGCATGTTTGCTGGCTCCGGGTTAACCCGCGGGCTGCGCCGGTCGGCGGTACGAGACATCCTCCGCCTGCGGCAGCGGCGCGGGAATCGACCGGGCGGAATCGAGCGGCGGCGGCGAACCTTGGTCGAGATTGCCGATCAGCTCGTCCAGCAGGCCCCAGAACGCGTCTTCGCCCGGATAGCCGGTGATACGGCCGACTTCCCTGCCGCCGTCGACCAGCACGAATGTCGGCGTGTAGCGGACCCTGCCGTTGAGTTGCAGGGTGTCCGGCAACGGATCTCGCCGCAGGTCGATGCGCACGAGCGGCGCCACCCGGCCTTCCTCGCTGCGGGCGTAGGCGGGTGCGACCTCGGCGTCCCAGCGCGCGCACCAGATGCAGCCGTCCTCCTCGAACATCAGCAGTTCGGCGGACACGGCCGGCACCGCCATCACGGTGGCGAGAGCGAAAGTGACGATTTTCAGAATCATTGGCATTGAGGCGACCTGTCGCCCTCCGGTATTCCAGCCTGGGCCGTATATAACAGCACGCATGCGTGGTTTCGAGTCGGCAAGGTGGAGTGGAGCATGGGACTGGACGTCACGATCTGGGGAGCGTTCATCGCGGGGCTGCTGTCCTTCGTATCGCCCTGCGTGCTGCCGCTGGTGCCGCCCTACCTGTGCTTCCTTGCCGGGGTGACGCTCGATCAACTGACCGGCGACGAGCGGGACGATGTGCCCCGCGCCAGGATCTTTTTCTCCTCGCTCGCATTCGTGCTCGGGTTCACCGCCGTCTTCGTGGCGCTTGGCGCCAGCGCCTCGATCATCGGCCGGGTGGTGATGCAGTATCTGGACATCTTCGCCTATGTCGCCGGCGCCATCATCATCGTGATGGGGCTGCACTTCCTCGGCGTGTTCCGGATCGGCTTCCTGTACCGGGAGGCGCGCGTCCATGTCGATCGCAAGCCCGCCGGCCTGGTCGGCGCATTCCTGATCGGACTTGCCTTCGCCTTCGGCTGGACGCCCTGCGTCGGCCCGGTGCTTGCCGCGATCCTCTTCGTCGCTGGCACCGAGGATACGGTCGGCTCCGGCGCCATGCTGCTGGCCGTCTATTCTCTCGGCATCGGCCTGCCGTTCCTTGCCGCTTCGCTGTTTGCCGGACCTTTCATGCGGTTGATGAAGCGCTTCCGGGCCCATATGGGCAAGGTCGAGAAGACCATGGGAGCGCTGCTGGTGCTGACCGGCGTGATGTTCCTGACCGGCCAGATGGCGACCTTGTCCTACTGGCTGCTGGAGACCTTTCCCGGACTGGCCGCGGTCGGATGAGCGCGGATGCCGTTCGACGCCTACATCCTCTGCGGTACGCCGCGAACTGGCAGCACGCTCTTGTGCGACATGCTGGCCTCGACGAAGGCGGCGGGACGTCCGGACTCCTACTACGGGCGCAGGTTCATCGGCATGTGGGCCGAGGAGTGGGGACTGCCCGCTCCCGGAACCCTTGAGCAAGCGGCCTTCGAGGTCGCCTATCTCGACGCGGCTGTCGCGGCGGGGAGGGGTGATACGGCCATTTTCGGCCTGCGCCTCATGAAGGAGAACCTGCACGAGCTGTCGGAGATCCTCGACCGGATCCACCCGGGGCTGGCCAGCGACCGGTCGCGCTTCGAGCGCGCCTTCGGAAAGGTGCTCTACGTCCACCTGTTTCGCGAAGACAAGCTCGCGCAGGCGGTTTCCTACGTCAAAGCCGAGCAGACCGGCCTGTGGCACGTCGCGCCCGACGGCACGGAGATCGAGCGCATTGGCCCGCCGCGGGACCCCAAGTACGATTTCGAGCGGATCAGGCGGGAAGTCGTCAAGCTGGAGAGCTTCGATGCGGAGTGGAGCACGTGGTTCCACCAGCAGGCCATCGAACCGCTGCGCATCGGCTACGAACGGCTGGCCGCCGACCCGGCCGCAGCGCTGCTGCGCATCTGCGAGGCGCTTGACATTCCGCTGCCGAGGCCCGGAGACATCAGGGCAGGCGTTGCCAGGCTTGCAGACGAGACCAGCCTGGAATGGATGCGCCGCTACCGGCAGGACGTCGAGCGCGCCAACTGAGTACCGATTTCGACCGCGACGAAGGTCAGGGCGAACTCTTCCGCGCGTTTCCCCGAGGTGGCCGGGCGGACTTCCTCTTCGCCGCGGCTGGCCGGCCGGCTTTCGAAGCTGGCGATTTGGCCGGCTTGGCCGGCGTCGCGTTGCGCGCGGGTCGCTTGGCTGCGGCTCTTGCGGCCGCTTTGGGCGGGACTTCGGGCTCCGCGGGTGAGGTGTCTACATCCGTATCGGCAGGCGCATTCACGTCGGGCGCCACGGATCCTTCGGGCGTGGGACCGGTTGCCGGCCCGGCCCCGGATGGTTCGGGTGCGGGCGGCTCGATCCTTGCCGGCTCCGGCTCCCGGTCGGGGGCGGGCAGGGCGAGGCCGGATGTGCCGCGGCCGCTCCAGCCCCGCAACCGGTCGCGCGCGGCCAGCGCGATCTCGTCGAAGTTCTGGAACAGCGGCAGCCGCCGCCGCGTCGTTTCCGAGGGCGTCAGGCTGAGGCCCACGGTTTCGATCTCGTCGTTGTCGTCCAGGTCGCGCACGATCAGTTCGACCGGACCGAGCGTCGTGCGGTCGCCGCGGTGCGGATCGCCGCCGATCTTCGCGATCAGAAACTCCGCCAGAGTCGTCTCGCCGAAATCGTCCTCGGCCGGAATCCCGTATTCGCGCGCGATGTCGATCATCCTGGCATCGCCGTCGAGCGCGAAATCGCCGAAATAGTCGCGGTCGTTGGCCTCGAGGGCGACGGGGCTGGCAAACAGCCGGTCGAGCAGCCGGACGTAGCGCGGCACCGCGAAGATGTAGACGAAATCACCGACCCGGAGCTGGCCCGCTTCCTGCTGCTTCATCGACCGGCCGTCGCGCACGATCAGCGAGGGCCGCGCCCAGCGCGGGATTCGCTCGCCCGTCGCCACCGGACTGTCGGCTGCGATGTGGTAGACGACGAGTTCGTGGGTGGCCCGTCCCGGCAGTTCGAGTTCGACCTTTTCCACCGGACCGATCTCGGGAGGCACGACGAGCCCGAGCCGCCTTGCCACCGGCCGGATCGTCCAGCCCTGCAGGATCATCGACGTCAGCACGATGACGAAGGCGATATTGAAGAACGCCTGCCCCGCCGGGATCGCCGCCATCATCGGCAGGATCGCCAGCAGGATCGAGACGGCGCCGCGCAGTCCGACCCAGGATATGAAGGCGGTCTCCTCGCGGGTGAACCGGAACGGCAGCAGGCACAGCCATACCGCGATGGGCCGCGCCAGGAAGATCAGGAAGAATGCGACCACCAGGCCCTGGACCGCGATCCGCCCGAAGTCGGAGGGCGTGGCGAGGAGCCCGAGGATCAGGAACATGGTGATCTGCGCGAGCCATGTCAGGCCGTCCTGGAACCGGCGAAGCAGCGGCATCCCCTGCCGGCCCATGTTTCCCGTCATCATCCCGGCGATGTAGACCGCCAGGAAGCCGCTGCCGTTGATCAGGCTCACCATCGCGAACAGGAACAGCGACAACCCCAGCACGATGATCGGATAGAGCCCCGGCTCCAGCTTCAGCCGGTTGACCAGCCGCACGATCAGCCAGCCGCCGGCGATACCGAGGACCGTGCCCAGGCCGATCTGCATCACGAACGCCTGCAGGAAGGTCATCACCGGAGCGCCGACCTCCGGGCCGGCGACGATCATGTCGACCAGCGTTGCCGTCAGGAACACGGCCATCGGGTCGTTCGAACCGGATTCCACCTCCAGCGTCGAGCGCACGCGGTCGCGGATGCTTATGCCGCCGACCCTCAGCAGAAAGAACACGGCGGCGGCGTCCGTCGAGCTGACGATCGCGCCGAGCAGCAGGGAGGCCCGCCAGGACAGTCCCGAGAGGTAGTGGACGACCACTCCGACCAGGCCGGTCGTTAGCAGCACGCCCACGGTGGCAAGCACCAGCGCCGGCCAGGCAGCGCGCGCCGCGGTCTCGAAGCGTGTGTTGAAGCCGGAATCGAACAGGATCACGGCAAGCGCCACCGACCCGATGAAGTAGGCGATGGGAGCGTTGTCGAAGTTCAGGCCGAGGCCGTCCTCGCCCACCAGCAGGCCGATCCCCAGGAACAGCAGCAGCAGCGGCGCGCCGATCCGGAAGGCGATAAGGCTCGTCAGGACGGCCAGTATCAGCAGTCCCGAACTGACGAGGATAAAGGCGAGGGGGATCTCCAGCATCAGGGCAATATGTTAGCTCAAAAGATAATTTTTCGAATATTTGCCGGTACAGTAAGGACTGCGGTCGCAATTCTGGCATAGGCGGCTGCAAGTGTGCCATTGATCGCCCGCCTTCCGGCGGCGAATGTGGAAGCCGGCCGGGCGGCCGGATCGAGGGAGCGAGACATGAGCGAGACCACCTCTTTGAGCCCTATGCAGTACCTTGACCGAGCGATGTCCTCGCTGCGCGACCTTGGTCTCGTTCCACAGGAGGGGCAGGACGCCCCGATCGTGGCGCTGCTCAACCAGATCTCGGACCTCGAGCCCGACAAGACCGTCATCATAGCCCGCACGCTCCAGCAGGCCTCCTTTTTCAACGAGATCGTGCGCGAACAGATCGCTGCCATGACGATCGGCGAGCGGTACGACGAAATAACGGCGGCCTTCGATTCCATTCGCGAGGACGCCAAGGCAATGGTCGACCAGCTCGCCGACGGTTCCATCAGCTCCTGGGAGCGGATGCAAAACGTCTGGATGAAGGTCAGCCGCGGCGATATCGCCGAGCGGTTCGACGGCATCAGGGACACCTATCTGGAGGTGGCCCGCGACACCAAGGAGCAGATCGAGCGCGAGCAGATCATCCTGGAGGCCTATCGCGATTTTCGCGGCGCGCTGAAGAATGCCGAGGTGCTGGCGCTGGAAGTGCTGGCAAGCGCCCAGGCCAGGCTCGACGACGCCAGGAAGGCACTCGAGGACGCCTCCGCCAGGGTCGCCGCCGCCGCCGAGGCGGATGCCGCGGAGCGCGCCCGCCTGGAACTTGCCCGCGACGAGCAGCTTCGCCTCACGCAGACCGAGGACAAGCGCTACCAGATCGCCAAGGATCTCTCCGACAACCTGACCATCGGCTACAACACCTCGGAAGTGGTGATGGCCCGGCTGATGCAGACGACCAGCGCCAAGGAGCGGGTCTATCAGCAGGCGATCAGCTTCTTCTCCACCAACGAGACGGTGCTGACCGCCCTCAAGGCGTCGTTCACGGGTCTGTTCGGCCTGCACGAATCGACGAAGACGCTGGATGCGATGAAGGAAGGCGTCTCGAAGAGCCTGGAGACCCTCGGCGAGATCGGCAACCAGGTCCAGGACGCGGCGCTCAAGGCCGGATACGGCCCGACCGTGCGGGCCGATGCCGTCAAGAGCCTGGTCGATTCCGTCGTCACCTTCCAGGAGCGCTCCGGCGAGATCATCGCCGAGATGCGCAGGCTCTCCACGGAGAACTCCCGTGAGATCCGCGAGGCGGTCGAGGACGGCAAGAAGCGCATGGCCCGGCTTGCCGCCGAGGGCGCGGCGCTGATGGCGCGCTGACCGGCGACCCGGCCGACGAGACGGCGACGGATAGCACCCAGCATGGCGGACCCGGCCCAGACGCACATCCCGGCATCGGCCGCCCCCGCGGCGCCCCGGAACGGGACGCTGTCGAAGCGGCCGCTGGAGGAGGTCATGCTGGCGATGGACGTGGTCGATACGCTGCGCCATCGCGAGAACCTCGTTGCCCGCGAGCTGAACGAGGAGGAGCGCGACCGACAGCTGATCGCCCGTCTGCGCGAGATCTATTCCTCGCAGGGGATAGAGGTCACCGACGCGATCCTTGCCGAGGGCGTGAAGGCGCTCAAGGAGCAGCGCTTCGTCTACACGCCACCCGCGTCCGGCATGTCGGTGGCGCTTGCCCGTCTCTATGTCCGCCGTCACTCCTGGGGCAGGGCGGTGCTGGCCCTCGTCGCCGCCGTTCTCGTCGCGTGGGCCGCCTGGCACTTCCTGGTCACCGTGCCGGGCGAGCAGCGGGCCGAGGCGCTGCGCATCGAGCTGTCGGAGACTTTGCCGAACAGGATCAATGGGTTGTACGAGGCGATTGAATCGGGAACTGAGTCGCCGGCAGCCCTGCAAATGGCCGAAGCGCTGCGCGCCGACGGGCGGCGGGCGCTTGCTGCGGGCAATGCCGAGGACGCCCGCGCGGCGGTCGTCGGACTCGAGGCCCTGCAGGACCGCCTGAACCAGCAGTACGACCTGCGCATCGTCTCGCGGCCCGGCGCGACGTCCGGCGTCTGGCGGATCCCGGACGCCAACGAGGCGGCGCGCAACTACTACCTGATCGTCGAGGCGATCGACAGGTCCGGCAAACCGGTGACGGTGCGGGTCGCCAGCGAGGAGACCGGCGAGGTCGCCCCGGTCACGCAGTGGGGCGTCCGGGTGCCGGAATCCACGTTCGCGCAGGTGCGGGCCGACAAGGAGGACGACGGCATCATCCAGAACGACGTGCTGGGCGAGAAACGGCGCGGGGTCCTCGATCCGGAGTACCGCATGCCCGTGTCCGGCGGCGCGATCACGGCCTGGTAGGCGGACGCAGAGATGTCGAAAGGCCCTGCCACCCTGCGCCGCATCGATGCCGAAGTCCGCAAGCTTCGCGACGAGGAGGCCGACGTCGAGCGGCAGATCGCGGAGGCCGGCTCGCGCATCGCCGCGATGCGCACCCGCGAGCTGGAGGCGTTTCGGCAGCTCGCCGTGTTCCGGCTCGACCAGGACGGTGCCGCCGCCGTGGGCCGATCGCTCGACCGCGCCGAAAAGGAGCTGCGCCGCCTGCGCGCAGCGCGCGACAAGGCCCTGCAGGGGCTTGCCGAGCAGATCGCGGCCGCCGATGCCGACATCGACCGCCTCGAAGCCGAGCGTGTCCGCCTGACGGACGAGATCGCGGAGCTTCGCGCCACTGTCGAGGAGGCCGATGCGCGGCTCATTGCCCGGCTGTCGGAAGACGCCGGCTACCAGGCCCGGATCGCCGAGGTGGAAGCCGCCGAGCGGGTCGCCCTGGAGGCCGAGCGCAAGGCCGAGCTCGCCCGCGAGGACAGGACGGAAAAGGGCCGGCCGTACGAGGACGATTCCCTGTTCATGTATCTGTGGAAGCGCGGCTTCGGCACCTCGGAATACCGCGGCCGCGGGCTCGTTCGAATGCTCGACCGCTGGGTGGCGCGGCTGGTGCGCTTCCAGGAGGCGCGGCCGAACTACCACATGCTGCTGGAACTGCCCGAGCGGCTCGGCGAGCATGCCGAACGCGCCCGCGCCGCCGCCGAGACGGAAGCCGACCGGCTGGAGGATTTCGAGGCCGGGCAGAGGGCGGCGGCTGGCATACTTGACCAGGCGAAGAAGCTCGCCGCCGACGAAGCCGCTCTGGCCGATCTCGCCCGGAATGTCATCGAGCAGGCCACCGCCCGCACTGCGCTCGAGGCCAAGCGCGCGGCCATCAACCGCGGCGAGGACGAAGCCTCCAGGGAGGCGATCGAGGCCCTGGTGTCGGCGCTGCGGGATACCAGGCTGTCGCAGTTGCATCGCGCCGCGATGCTGACGCCCGATCCGGCGGACGAGCGGCTGGTCGAGGAGATCGACGACCTTCGCGAGGACATCGAGGACCGGGAGCACGACCTGGAGCGTCTGCAGCGGGTCGAGCGCGACCTCGAGCACAAGCTCGCCGAACTGGCCGAGCTGCGCGGCCGGTTCGTGGGCGAGCGCTACGACGACGAGCGTTGGGAATTCGACGACGACATGGTCGAGGACGTTCTCAAGGGACTGCTGCGCGGCGCCATCAATGCAGCCGTGGTCTGGGCGCAATTGCGCCGCCGCGGCCGGTACACGCCTGGCCCCTCGCGTCCGAGCAGCGGCGATGTCTGGGGCCGCCCGTCGCGCGGCGGCGGTACGATCTTCCGTCCCCGCCCGGGCCGCAGCGGCGGCTTCGGGCGCGGCGGCTTCCGTACCGGGGGCGGTTTCGGCGGCGGCTTCGGCGGCGGCCGCGGCGGCTTCAGGACCGGCGGGAAGTTCTAGGCGTCAGCTCGCCGCCACCCGCGGCGCCACCACCCTGCGCCAGATCTGCGGCATCATTCCCACCGACAGCGCGATGCGGGCGATGTGGTGGGCCGTGACGAAGGCCACCCCGACATTCATCGACAGGGCGATCAGGCTCATCTCGGCGACGCCGCCCGGCGAGTAGGCGAGGATCAGCGCGGGCAGCGGTTCGTCGACGAAGGTCGCAAGCGACAGGGCGAGGGCGATCGTCACGGCGAACATCAGCGCGGTTGCGCACATCGATGCCAGCATGACCTTGCCTGCCGCGCGCACCGAGACGCCGGCGAAGCGCGCCCCCAGCGACGACCCCACGACGATCTGGGCAACGGCGATGAGGAAATCCGGCGGACTGGCCGCCGTCAGCTGGGTGCCGTGCGCGATGGCGCTGAGGAACAGGGGCCCCGATATCTGCGCGCCGGGCAGGCGGATGGCGCGGCCGCCGAAATAGCCGACGACCGCGCAGGCGGTCAGCAGCCCCACATCGACGAGTTCGATCTCCAGCGACGAGGCGCCGGGGTGGATGGCCTGGTGGCCGATCGGTCCGTAGAGCCACTGCATCAGGAACGGTATCGTCAGCACCGAGACCAGGATCCGCGCGAAGTGGACCAGCGAGATCGACCGCCCGTCGCCGCCGGCCGCTTCGCCGATGATCGCCATGTCGATGAGGCCGCCGGGAATCGACGAGAAGTACGAGGTGATCGCGTCGAAGCCGAACACGCGCCGATAGAATTGGTAGGCGACCGCCGAGGCGAGCAGGATGAACACGATCAGCGCCAGCATGGTCACCCACCATTCGCCGATGCCGGCGACCACGGTCGGGGTGAAACCGGAGCCGAGCATGACGCCGATGATGGGGATCATGCTGGTGCGCAGCCAATGCGGCACCTCGACGCCGTGCCCGCCGATCTTGATGCCGAACATGCCGATCAGGCCGACCGTGAGCATCGACCCCATCATCCACGCCAGCGGCAGGCCGAGACGGGAGGCGACCCATCCGCTGACGCCGCCGATCGCCACAGTCGTGAGCGTCTTCAGGAACGTCGTCAGATGCGCGGCTGCGGCCATCGGGCAAATGCTTGGGGACTGCGGGCGCGCGGTTGCATGGACCGTGTTTAGCCGCGGCCCGGCCATGCGGCAATCGCGACCGGCCGCATTGCCGCCATGCGAAACAAGCGGGGCGCCGGTGGCTTCCCGTCGGCTGCCGGGCCGCAGCAGGGCGACCGTAGGGTCTCCGGCAGTCGAGCCGGTCACGGGGCGGTCTTCGATGCCTGAATCAATATGTGAAGGGATTGAATCAGTTTGTTAAGTCGGTGAATCCGCGTGGCAGCGATTGCTGCTAAGCGATTCGCACAACTCGCAAATCGCGTCGGCGCGGCGCGATCGGTTGCAGCTGCCGGTTCCCTTGGCGTAGCGTCGGCAAAACGACGATGGGAGGGTGTGCCGTGTTGCCGGATAGCGGATCCGAAGCGCGTTTTTCCAGCCTGTTCGACGTGATCCGGCGCCGCCGCAGCGTCCGCCGCTTCGAGAAGGGGCGCACCGTGGCGCGCGGCACGCTTGAAAGGATCGCGGAAGCGGCGCGGTGGGCGCCGACCGGTGCCAACACCCAGTGCTTCGACCTGGTGATCGTCGACGATCCGGAGATGCGCGACAGGGTCCTGGAGGTCTTCCTGCGCCAGTCGAACCGGCTGATCGCCCATGTGAAGGGGTTCCCGGCGGTCAAGAAGACCTATCTCGCCAATACGGTCGCGATCCTCATCGTCCTCGGCGACCCGCGCTGGAAGGCATCCTTCCCCAATGCGACTGATTCCGAATGGGAGGACGAGTACCGGGCCAACAACGAGAACATCCTGCTCGCCTCCATCGGTGCGGTGATCCAGAACGTGCAGCTCGCCGTGACGGCGTGCGGACTGACGTCGGCCTGGCTGTCGGGCGGCGGCGAGGCGACGACCAATCGCGAACTGGCCGAACTTCTCGGCTATCCGGACTCGCTCGTTGCCTACGGCACGATCCCCATCGGATATCCGGAAAAGGACGTCACCTACAGGTGGCGCCGGCCGCTCGCGCAGATCGTCCACTGGAACCGCTACGACCCGGCCAGGTACCGCCCGGACGGGCTGATCGCGCACTATGTCGCCAAGCTGCGGCCGTTTGCCATGTATCGCGGCGACGAGGATATGGAAGCCTGGGACGACATCGACGAAAAGACAGGCGAGTGGCGCGAAGCCTACACGGGGCCGACGCCAAATCCGTCCGGCAGGATCGAGTGATGACATGAGCCGCAAACCCGAAGACCTGTCAGGCTGGACGGGACGTCCGCGCCCGCCGCGCGAGCCGATGGAAGGCCGCTTGGTACGGCTCGAGCCGTTCGATGCCGATGCGCATGCGCGCGACCTGTTCGAGGCCTACCGGCTGGACGCCGACGGGACGCTCTGGACCTATCTCCCCTACGGTCCCTTTGCCGACCTGGACGCCTACCGGGCCCATGCCCGGACGGTGATGACCTCGGACGATCCGCTCTTCCATTCCATCATCGATCTCAGCACCGGCAAAGCGGCCGGCGTGGCGAGCCTGATGCGGATCGTCCCGGAGCACGGCGTGATCGAGACCGGCCACATCTGCTATTCGCCGCTGCTGCAGCGCACGGTGGGTGCCACCGAGGCAATGTATCTGCTTGCCTGCCGGGTCTTCGACGATCTCGGCTACCGGCGCTACGAATGGAAGTGCGACAACGGCAATGCCCCGTCGAGGCGCGCCGCCGCCCGGCTGGGGTTCCGGTTCGAAGGCGTGTTCCGCAAGCACCTGGTCGTCAAGGGCCGCAACCGGGATACCGCCTGGTTTTCGATCACCGACGACGAGTGGCCTTCCGTGAAGGCTGCCTACCGTCGGTTTCTCGACGGCGGCAACTTTGGGATCGACGGCAGCCAGCAGTGGAGGCTGTCGACGCTGAATGCTGCGTCGCTGCAGTCTGGCGTCCACGCGCTGCGCCGGGCCGATCTTGCCGATCTCGATGCCGTTGAGGCGCTTCAGCAGGCGGCCTACGCGGGCAACGGGCAGATCCTCGGGGTCACGCCCATCCCGCTGCAGTGGGACTACCGGGCCGTCTTCGCGGATGCGGAGGTCTGGCTGCTGGAGGAAGGTGAAGACCTCGCCGGTGTCCTCATCGTCACTCCCCATCGGGATCATCTGTACGTGGATAGCATCGGTGTCGCGCCTGACAGGATGGGCAAGGGCGCAGGCAACGCCCTGCTGTCTGCGGCCGAATCGCGCGCCCGCTCGCTGGAGCTGCCGGAACTGCGCCTGATCACCGGCGAGAAGCTCGTCTCGAACGTCGACTGGTACAGGCGCAAGGGCTTCGGTATCGCCGAGATCGAGGCAATGCCGGACCGGCGCGCCGTACACCTGTCGAAGAGGCTGGGCTGACGGAAAGGCAGGAATTCGATCGGAGGCGGGATCGCTATTTGCCCGCCGAATTCAGATCCCCAGCCTCTTGCTCCCACATCGAGCGCACCAGCTTCCAGACGCCCCAGATGTTGAACGCGGCGATCAGCAGGCCCGCGGCGAGGTCCGGCCAGCGCTGGGCGAAATCGGAAATGGCCAGTGCTGCGACGATGACGCCGAGGTCGGCGGCGAAGTCCCAGCGGGTCTGCCGCCAGACCCAGCGGACATCGTCGTCGCCGGACGAAAACACCCGCAGTCGCCAGGCGGATATCAGGTTGACCGCCAGGGAGATGACGGCAACGGCGATCATCAGCCAGGGACTGGGAATGCGCCCGACCCCGAAGCGGGTGAAGCCGATCCAGATCATCCACAGGAAGGCGAAGGCGATCAGCACCGAGACGACGACGGCCGCGAGCCGGTACAGGCGGCGATGGCGGCCCGCCAGCACCAGCGTCGTTCCCGCCGTGAGCGCATCGTGAAAGGAATCGATGGCGATCGCCATTACGGCCACGGACCCGATCAGCAGGGCGACGACGGCTTCGAAACCGGCGAGCGCAAGGCCCATCAGGGCGGCGGCCTTCAAGGCCCCTTCCTGCTCTGCGGTGACCGGGGCCAACAGTTCGTCGCTCTGCACCGAGACGGGTGCCGGCTCCTGGTCGAGCGGGTCGAGATCCTTGATCAACTTGATGCTCCTGATGGACGGCACGCCAATTTGCGGACCGCAGTTGCGTTGCGGGCGGCGACAGACTAACGCTTCAACCGGCCCGGCAGAAAGACCGGGCCGAGGGAAAACGGGCTATGGTCGGGAGGATGTGATGGCTGGGCGACTGCAGGGCAAGACCGCGTTCGTGACGGCGGCGGCGAACGGAATCGGCAGGGCGACGGCAATCGCATTCGCGAGCGAAGGTGCCAGGGTCATCGCCACCGACCTGGACGAAGCAAAGGTCGGCGAACTCAGGGGTGAAGTCGGGGCGCAGACCATGCGACTGGATGTGCGCGATACCGCCGCGGTGCAGGACGTCGCCCGCGAGGTCGGCACCGTCGACATCCTGTTCAACGCGGCCGGCTACGTCCACCACGGCACCGTGCTGCAGTGCTCCGAGGACGATTGGGACTTCTCCTTCGATCTCAATGTGAAATCCATGCACCGTACCATACGCGCCTTCCTGCCCGGCATGCTGAAGAAGGGGGCGGGATCGATCGTCAATGTCGCCTCTGGATCGGGATCGGTAAGGGGCATTCCGAACCGCTATGCCTACGGTGCCACCAAGGCGGCCGTGATCGGCCTGTCGAAGTCGGTGGCGGCCGATTTCATCCGCCAGGGAATCCGCTGCAACGCCATCTGCCCCGGCACCATCCAGTCGCCGTCGCTCGACCAGCGCATCGCGACGCAGGCCGCGGACACGGGGCAGGACGAGGCCGTCGTCCGGCAGGCCTTCATCGACCGGCAGCCGATGGGCCGCCTCGGTACGGCCGAGGAGGTTGCCATGCTGGCGGTGTACCTCGCCTCCGACGAGGCGTCCTACACGACCGGCCAGATCCATCTCGTCGACGGCGGCTTCGCGCTCTAGGAGTACAATCCATGGATATCCTCATCACCGGCGGCGGGGGCATGATCGGCCGCAAGCTCGTCGAGCGGCTGGCCCGCGAAGGCACGCTGAACGGCGAGAAGATCGACCGCGTGACGTTGCAGGACGTCGTCGAGCCGACGGTGCCGCCGGATGCCCCATTCGCCGTCGAGACCCGCACGACCGATCTGTCGGACCCGGGCGAGGCCGACAATCTCGTCTCCGGTCACCCGCAGGTGATCTATCATCTCGCCGCCGTGGTTTCCGGTGAAGCGGAGACGGATTTCGACAAGGGATACCGCGTCAATCTGACCGGAACATGGAACCTGCTGGAGGCGGTGCGCCGGGCAGGCAACGTGCCGCGACTTGTCTTCACCAGTTCGATCGCCGTCTACGGCGCCCCTTTCCCCGAACCCATTCCCGACGACTTCTTCCATCAGCCGCTGACCAGCTACGGTGCGCAGAAGGCCTGCTGCGAGCTTCTGTTGTCCGACTACACGCGCAAGGGCTTCGTCGACGGGATCGGCATTCGCCTGCCGACCATCTGCATCCGGCCCGGCAAGCCGAACAAGGCGGCATCCGGGTTCTTCTCCGGGATCATGCGCGAGCCGCTGGCCGGGATAGAGGCGGTCTGTCCGGTCGACGATACGGTCCGGCACTGGGTAGCGAGCCCGCGGGCAGCCGCCGGCTTCCTGGTGCACGCCGCCGGTCTCGACGGCGAGGAGGTCGGCCCGCGCCGCAACCTGAACATGCCGGGACACTGCGTTTCGATCCGCGAGATGCTGGACAGCCTCCGGCGCGTTGCCGGTGACAAGGTGGCGGACAGGGTGCGGTTCGAGCCGGACCCGTTCATCAGCAGGATCGTCGCCGGCTGGCCGCAGAACTTCGATCCGCAGAAATCCGTCGAACTGGGCTTCACCACCGATCCGGATTTCGATTCGATCATCCGGGTCCATATCGAGGACGAGCTCGGCGGCCGGATAGCAGACTAGACAGTGATCCTGGAGGGAAATCAGCGATGGCGACGATCCTGCAGTTCGACTTCCCGTATCCCGGCCCCTGGGGCGAGGAGGGGGCAAGGGCTCTGAAGGACCTTGCCGAGAGCATCGCTGCCGAACCCGGCCTTGTCTGGAAGGTCTGGACCGAGAACGAGGCCGAGGGGATCGCCGGTGGCATCTACTGCTTCGCCGACGAGCCGAGCGCGCTTGCCTACAGGGACATGCATTCGGCGCGATTGGCCTCGTTCGGCGTGACGGACATTCGCGCCAAGGTCTTCGACGTCAACGAAGGCCTGTCGGCGATCACGAACTTCAAGATCGCCTGAGTTTGCCGTCGCCTGTCGAAGCTGCCGGGTCGTCGGGGACGGAGACGGAAGGGCTCCGCGCGGTTCACCGCCTCGATCGCCGGTTCCGCTTCCACGGTCACGCCATCGTTTCGGCGGACGACTGCATCGCCGGGCCCGACGGACTGACGCCGAAGGCGCTGCGCAACGAGGCCGACTGGGTCCGCTTCCAGGCGATGCTGGACGCGGCGGCTGTCACCGTTCTTGGCCGGCTCGGTCACGAGGCCAACCCGAATGTCGCACGCCGGCGCCGCCTGGTGCTGACGGGCGGGGTCGCGGCGCTGGAAGCGGACGGCGACAACTGGCTCTGGAACCCCGCCGGACTGCCGCTCGGCCAGGCCCTCGAGCGTGTGCTGCCGCCGGACATCCATCGCAGCGGCGGCGTGCTGGCGGTGCCGGGAGGCCGGCGGGTCTTCGATTTCTTCCTGAAGCTCGGCTATGACGAATTCCATCTCGCCCGGGCCGAACGCGCGACGGTTGGTCGTGGAACGCGGCTGTTTTCGGGTCTAGACGAACGGCATACGGCAGTCGATGCGCTGCTGTCGGCGGGTCTCGTGCCGGGAGCGCGGGAGGTTCTCGACGGCGATGCCGACGTTTCCCTGACGATCTGGCGACCGCCCGCAGCGGGATCCTAGTCGAGCGGGCTCATGACGAGCGTCTGGCCCTGGTCGTCGGCCCTGAACTCGCCCTGAGCCTGGTCGTGCTGGAGCTTCAGGAGCACCTTGCCGGTGTCCGACAGGAACACCAGCGTGCCGGGCTCCTCGATCCGCCAGGCCGTGGCGCTCGACATGCCCGGGATGACGTTGCGGCAGTCGCCGGCGTCGTCGATCACCCGCGCGCCTTCCTTGGCGGGCCGGTCGCCCAGCGTGATGTCGCAGCCCTGTTCGCCTTCGCCGGCCAGCGACCACAGCCCCTGAGTGAGGTCCATCAGGTCTTCGTTCGGTTCGGCGGCCGCGCCTGCGGTCAGGCCGAGCATGAAGACCAGGGCTATTCCCATGCGCATCTGCGACACCCTCCGGCGATTGACGCGCCCATCCGAATACCGGCCGCGGCCGCGTGTCAACGCCGAAACCGCGCCTCAGCCCCTCAGCGGCGTCTCCGCAACCGGCGTCACCGGCTTGCCGGTCTCGAAATAGGTCACGATGTTGTCGACGCAGAGCTGGCCCATCCGGGCGCGGGTGTGCACCGAGGCGGATCCGACATGCGGCAGCAGCACCACATGCTCCATCTCCGTCAGTTCGACCGGCACCTTCGGCTCGTGGGCGAAGACGTCCAGGCCCGCGGACATGATCCGCCTGTCCTTGAGTGCGGTGATCAGCGCGTCCTCGTCGACGATCGAGCCGCGTCCGACGTTGATGAAGATACCGTCCGGACCGAGCGCGTCGAGGACCTCGGCATCGATCAGGTGGGCCGTGTCGTCGCCGCCGGGCACCACGGCGACCAGGATGTCGACGTCGCGCGCCATGTCGACGAGCCTCGGATAATAGCCGTAAGGCACGTCGGGCTGCTCGTTGCGGCCGTGATAGACGATAGGGACGCGGAATGCGTCGAGACGGCGCGCGATCGCCTTGCCGATGCGTCCGAGGCCGATGATCCCGACCCGCCGGTCGCGCAGCGATGCCCTGGTCAGCGGGAAGGGCCCTTCCTTCTCCCAAAGCCCCTTGCGCAGGTAGCGCTCGCTTTCCGACAGCTGGCGCACCGTCATCAGCAGCAGGCCGAGGGTGGTGTCCGCCACCTCCTCGGTCAGCACGTCGGGAGTGTTCGAGACATAGATGCCGTGCTGCCCCGCCCAGGCCGCGTCCACCTTGTCGTAGCCGACGCCGAACACCGAGACGATCTTCAGTCCGGGCAGCCGCTCCATCAGCGCGCTGTCGACCGTCGTGTGCGGTGCGACCGCGATCGCCTCGATCCTGTCGCCGATGTCGCCGAGGAACGCCTCGCGGTCGTCGGCCTCCCACAGCTTGTGGACGTCGAAGGCCGCATCGAGCTGGTCCGTGACCGTCCGCATCATCGGGCCGGTCATGAGGACATGCCGTCTCGCCATCGTGTTCCCCTCGTTGTCGAATTCGCAGGAGCGTATGCACTGCGGATGAAACCTAGTGGCTAACGCGGCCCGATGGAATTGCGGAAGCGGTTGAAAAACATTGTCCGCGCTCAGCCGCCTTTCACCCGGCGTTCCCGCAGCAGCAGATAGAGGCCGGACGCCACGACGATCCCCGCCCCGACGATGTTGGCCGTCGTCGGCACGTCGTTGAACACCAGGAAGCCGAACACCGTCATCCAGATGATCTGGACGTAGACGAACGGCGAGAGGATCGGCGCCGGCGCATATCGGTGCGCACTGATCAGGAAGCCGTGGCCGAAATAGCCGA
This sequence comes from Microbaculum marinum, assembly GCF_037855135.1. Classification (NCBI taxonomy): domain Bacteria; kingdom Pseudomonadati; phylum Pseudomonadota; class Alphaproteobacteria; order Hyphomicrobiales; family Tepidamorphaceae; genus Microbaculum; species Microbaculum marinum. The sequence continues at coordinate 128,543 of NZ_JAZHOF010000006.1, read as the reverse complement.
ACAGGCCCGTGCCCACCATCAGCGCCACCGCGGTCAGGTCCTGCGGCCAGACCCACACGAACGGCATGATCGGCAGGAATGCGATCATCGGGATGAGCGACGCGTAGAACTGCTGCACCGAATTCGAATCGGATGCCGCAAGCGTGCGGGTGACGATTGCATAGAAGGCATAGGCGATCGTCGCGGATACCGACAGCAGCACCGCCCACTGGAAGCCCGCGGTGCCCGGCTGGGTCACCACGATCACGCCGACGAACCCGACCAGCACCGCGATCCACCGGCGCGGTCCGATCCATTCGCCGAGCATCGGCCCCGCGAGGATGGCCACCAGGAACGGCGACGCGAACAGGATGGAGACCGTCTCCGACAGGGCCAGGTAGCGCAGTGCCAGGAAATTGCACATCGTCGAGATGAGCAGGAGGAAGCCGCGCACGACGAGCAGCACCGGACGTTTCGACCGCCACAGCTTCGGCAGGTTGTTGGGGCCGACGCTGACGAGGTTGAAGGCGAAATGGCCCAGATAGCGAACGAACACCACCTGCAGTGCGCTGAACTCGAGCACGAGCAGCTTCGCGCAGGTGTCGAGTGCCGAGAAGCAGAAGCCGGCCAGGATCATCAGCAGGATGCCGCGGATGCGCAGCGCCTGGTCGTCGGCGCCGTTCAGCAGCACGCACGAACCGTCCCGGAGCGCCGATGCCCCCTGCTGATCTGTCCATGATCGTGATGCTGACTGGTGTGCGTCAAGTAGGTGCCTGCCATGGGCCGTAGGTTCGAGGCGACCGGGGCAGCCTGCGGCCAGGGTCATCGGACGGATCGGCAACTCCGTCAACGAAGCCTAGAGAATGAGGGGCCTGCGAACAATGCATACGTACGACCTGCCTGCCGGACAAATGCTGGGTCCGCCCGGGTGGTATGCTCGATTGCGGCACGCAGCCGCTTGCCTCCCGGCCCGCAGCGGGGCATAGACACGGTTCGGGGCAACAATCTGGTTGGGAAATGCAATGGCTCGTGCCGCGAAGGCAGGCTCGGCGCTTCGCCGTGACAAGGGCGCAACGGGGGCATTCGCATTCGACGAAGGCTCGCAGCGCGATCGGGCCTATGCCGAGATCCGCCGGCGGATCCTCGAAAACGAGATCCGGCCCGGCGTGCAGATGCTCGAAACGGAAGTCGCCGACATGCTCGCGATGAGCCGCACCCCGGTCCGCGAAGCGCTGATCAAGCTGGAGGAGGAGGGGCTCGTCGAAGTACGCCCACGCCACGGCATGCGGGTCAAGCCGGTGTCGCCGGAGGACATGCGCGAGATCTACGACGTGCTGACCAGCCTCGAGGCCACTGCCGCTTGCCTCACCGCAAGGCGGAACCTGTCGGAAGACGAACTGGCCGGTTTCGACGCCGCCGTCGCGGCGATGGACGCGGCGCTGGAGAGTGGCGACCTCAGAGCCTGGGCAATAGCCGACCAGGCATTCCACGACCACCTCGTGATCTCGTCGGGCAACAGGCGGCTGCAGGACATCGTCGCGACCATACGCGACCAGGCCCATCGCGTCCGCATGGCCACGCTGACCCTGCGGCCGCTGCCGACAGCGTCGAACGACGATCACCGTGCCGTCGTCGCCGCGATCCGCTTGGGCGATGCGGACGCGGCGCGGCGGATTCACCGCGAGCACCGCAAGCGCAGCGGAAAGATGCTGGTGGAACTGCTCGAGCGGCTCGGTCTGGCTGCGATGTAGGCGGTCAGGGCGTATCGCCGTCCATGAACATCTGCCACTGGCGTTCGCCGACATCGCAGGGAATGCGCGTCGCTGCCGCCGATGCAGGAACGGGTTTCGGCCCGGTTTCCTCCGGCCCGGTCTCTTCGGGCGCGTTCGTGCCGGCGATCTCGAGCACCAGCTTGTTGCGGATCGCCTCTGCGAACTCCCGCGCGGAATAGACCGGAAGGGAGAACGAGCCGGCGCCGCCGATTACGCAATCCTCGTAGTAGATGTCCAGATCCGGCAGGTCGAACAGCGACAGCGGCTTGGTCGGATCGGGAACGAACGGCAGCCCGTTTATGGTGACGCCGCCGGCGATGATCGCGTCGCGCGCCGTGTCGACGCGGCCGCCCTGGTTGTTCGGCCCGTCGCCGGATACGTCGATGACCCGGCGCATGCCCCGGTAGCCGTTGTCGTCGAACAGTTGGCCGGAATAGGTCAGGGCCCCGCTGATCGACGTTCGCCTCAGCCGCGAGATCGGCGCCTCGGCGAGCAATGCCGAAAGCTCGGCGGCGCTGTCCTTGCCGTCGACAGCGACCCAGTCGATGACGACATACTGGCTGATCGAACCGGCCCATTCGACATAGGCCACGGCGATCTTGCCGTGAATGCCCTGTTCGATCGCATTGACCACCATCGGGTCGAGGAAAGCCTTGACGTAGCCCTCTCTTTGCAGCGCCTGCTCGTCGACGTCCATGCTGAGCGAGACGTCGACTGCGATGACGAGTTCCAGGTCGACCGGCTCTTCGGCGGTCGTCTGGACCGAGCGAAAGGGTGTCGGATCCGCCCCGGCGGCAAAAGGTGAGAGTGCGACGGTACCGAAAAGTACGGCCGCGGCCATCGTTTCGAAGAAATGGTCTCCGTGTCGCATTCCTGTAAAGGATAGGTCGAGTGGCCGGGCGAAGCATTCACAAATCTGCGATCCGGAATCCTGCGCGCCGATTTTGGTTCCGATAAGGCATGGAAGGCGCTGCCGTCCTCTTGCCGCGACGGCGTCGGGTTGAAAAACTGACCTCTGAAAACGGCAAGAGGATAGGCATGCGCGACGAGCTGTTTGCCCGTATTGAATCCCGGACCGAAGAGCTCGTCGAACTGACGGCCGACCTGATCCGGATCCCGACGATAAATCCCCCCGGCGACGTCTATGTCGACTGTGCCCGGTTCATCGGCGAACGCCTGGGAGCGCGCGGCTTCGAGGTCCAGTACGTGCGCGGCGAGGGTAGTCCCGGGGATTCGGATCGCTACCCGCGCATGAACGTCATCGCCCGCCGGCAGGGGAGCAGGCCGGGTCCATGCGTCCATTTCAACGGCCATACCGACGTCGTCGAGGTGGGACGGGGCTGGACTGTCGCTCCGTTTGCCGGAGTGGTGCGGGACGGCAAGGTGTACGGACGCGGCGCCTGCGACATGAAGGGCGGAATAGCTGCGGCGATCATCGCCGTCGAGGCGCTGGTCGAGACGCGGCCCGATTTCCCCGGCGCGCTGGAGATTTCCGGAACCGTGGACGAGGAGACCGGGGGCTATGGAGGCGTCGCCTACATGGCGCGGCAGGGGCTGTTCTCCAGGCCTCGGGTGGATCACGTCATCATTCCCGAACCGCTCAACGTCGACCGCGTGTGCCTCGGTCATCGCGGTGTCTGGTGGGGGCAGATCGAGACGTTCGGACGGATCGCCCACGGCTCGATGCCATTTCTGGGCGACAGCGCTATCCGGCACATGTCCGCCGTTCTGGAGCGGTTCGAGCACGAGCTCTACCCGCATCTCGACGGCAAGCGGACCGAAATGCCGGTTGCACCGGAAGGTGCACGGCGCTCGACGATGAACATCAATTCTGTCCATGGCGGCCTGTCCGAGGGATTCGACGGCCTGCCGTCCGCCGTCGTCGCCGACTCCTGCCGGGTTGTCGTCGACCGCCGCTACCTGATCGAGGAGAGCTACGACGAGGTGCGCGGGGAAATCGTCGACCTTCTCGAACGGCTGAAACGGGACCGGCCCAATTTCCAGTACAATCTCAAGGAGATGTGGTCGGTGCCGCCGACGATGACGGATCGGGACGCGCCGGTGGTTCGGGCGGTTGCCGGAGAAATCGAGGCGGTACTCGGCCGGGCCGCGGACTACGTCATCTCGCCGGGCACCTACGACCAGAAGCATATCGCCCGTCTCGGCCATCTGCACGACTGCATTGCCTACGGCCCCGGCATTCTCGATCTGGCGCATCAGCCGGACGAATACGTCGCGATCGACGATCTCGTCGCCTCCGCCAAGGTGATGGCCGCATCCGCCTGGGCGCTGATGACCGGCGAGGTGGCGTAGGCGACCCGTCCGGACACGCAAGATCGGGGTGGACTGGCCGGTTTCGCGTGCGCGACTTTCTGATACTCTCCGGCGCGCAGGTGAGCTACCACCAGGGAGACGAGTGACGATGAAGCGTATTGGTTTGTTGGCCGCATTGGCCTTCGCCGCGACCGCAGTTGTGGGGCCGGTCAGCGCCGCAAAGACTGACCTTACGATGGGCGTGGTTCTCGAACCGCCGCATCTCGATCCGACCGGCGGTGCCGCCGCGGCTATCGACGAAATTGTCTATGCCAACGTCTTCGAGGGCCTGACGCGGATCGACCGTAACGGCGAGGTCAAGCCTGCGCTGGCCGAGAGCTGGACGATCTCCGATGATGGTCTGACCTATACCTTCAAGCTGCGCGAGGGCGTCAAGTTCCACGACGGCAGCGACTTCACTGCCGAGGACGTGAAGTACAGCCTGGACCGCGCCGGTGCCGAGGATTCGACCAACGCGCAGAAGGCGCTGTTCGAGCCGATCGAAAGCGTCGAGGTGACCGATCCCTCGACCGTCGTCGTGACGCTGAAGCGCCCGACAGGCGGGTTCCTGTTCAACATGGGCTGGGGCGATGCCGTCATCGTCGCCCCCGAGTCCGCCGACGGGAACAAGTCCAGTCCGGTCGGGACGGGCCCCTTCAAGTTCGTCGAATGGGTCTCGGGCGACCATGTGACGCTTGATAGGAACCCCGATTACTGGGGGACGCCCGTCGCCCTGGAAGAGGCGACGTTCAAGTTCATTCCGGATCCTGCCGCCGCGGTCGCAGCGCTGATGGCAGGCGACGTCGACGCCTTTGCCAACTTCCCGGCCCCGGAATCTGTGCCGCAGTTCGAGGCGGATCCGCGCTTTACCGTGGCGATCGGCTCGACGGAGGGTGAAACCATCCTGTCGACCAACAACGGCAAGAAGCCGTTCGACGATATCAGGGTCCGTCAGGCGATGGCCCACGCCATCGACCGCCAGGCCATCATCGACGGCGCGATGTTCGGACAGGGCACGCCGATCGGCAGTCATTTCGCCCCTCATCACCCGGCCTATGTCGACCTGACGGGTACCTACCCCTACGACCTGGAGAAGGCGAAGGCATTGCTCGCTGAGGCCGGCTATCCGGATGGCTTCGAGGCGACCCTGAAGCTTCCGCCTCCGACCTACGCGCGCCGCGGTGGCGAGATCGTGGCCGACCAGCTCGGCAAGGTCGGCATCAGGCTCGAGCTCATTCCGGTGGAGTGGGCGCAGTGGCTGGAGCAGGCGTTCAAGGGCAAGGATTACGACCTCACCATCGTGTCGCATACCGAACCGATGGACATAGGGATCTATGCCCGCGACGACTACTACTTCGACTACCACAATCCCGAGTTCAACGAGGTCATGGACAAGCTGGCGGCCGAGACCGACACGCAGAAGCGCTATGAGCTGATGGGCGAGGCCCAGAAGATCCTCGCCGAGGACGCCGTCAACGGCTTCCTGTTCGAGCTTGCCAAGACCGGCGTGTGGGACGCGAAGCTCGAAGGGCTGTGGGAGAACAGCCCGGTCCAGGCTAACGACCTGACCGAGGTGAAGTGGACCGAGTGATCCGTTCGGACGGTTTCGGAGCACCAATAGCGATGGGGCCGCGCAAGGACGCGGCCCCTTTGCGTTTGGGGGGCCTTGAGGTCGATCGGCTCGCCACAAAGTCTTCGCAGTCCTTGCTCTGGGCCCCGGATCAAGTCCGGGGCATCGGCCAGTTCCTGTTGCGCGGCTGTGCCAACAATGCACAGCGACGTCCCGGACTTGATCCGGGACCCAGAAGGGCGTCAGCGTTGCGCTCATGAGCCTGCTGATCGCCAAACGTCTCGCCGCCCTTGTCGCGACGCTGTTCGCCACCTCTCTCGTCGTCTTCCTGGTGATGGCGGTGCTGCCGGGGGACCCGGCGACGATCATCCTGGGCATCGGCGCCCAGGAGGACACGCTCGCCGCCCTGCGCCACCAGCTCGGGCTCGACCTGCCCCTCCTCCAGCAGTACCTCCGCTGGGTTGGCGGTCTTCTCACCGGCGACCTCGGCACCTCCTACACCTATTCGCGGCCGGTCTCCGAACTGATCGGCCAGCGCGTCATGGTCAGCCTGCCGCTGGCGGTGTTCGCCATTGTGCTGTCGACCGCCATCGCCATCCCGTGCGGCGTGCTCGCCGCGGCCCGGCACAACGGGCCGGCCGATATCGGCGTCTCCACCGCAGCCCAGATCGGCATCGCCATCCCGAACTTCTGGTTCGCGATGCTGCTCATCCTGTTCTTCGCGATCCGGCTCGGCTGGTTTCCCGCCGGCGGCTTCCCGGGCTGGGACGAGGGCGCCAGCGCGGCGCTGGGCGCGCTCGTGCTGCCGGCGGTCGCATTGGCGCTGCCGCAGGCGGCGATCCTGACGCGGGTGACGCGCTCCGCCGTGCTGGAGGTCCTCGGCGAGGACCACGTCCGCACGGCGCGTGCCAAGGGCCTGACCCGGGGCGCCGCGCTTCGCCGCCACGCGGTGCGCAACGCGCTGATCCCGGTGGTGACGATCATGGGCCTGCAGTTCTCGTTCCTGCTCGCCGGCACGATCGTCATCGAGAACGTCTTCTATCTGCCCGGTCTCGGCCGGCTGCTGTTCCAGGCGATCGCCCAGCGCGACCTGATCGTCGTCCAGTCGCTGGTGGTCCTGCTGGCGGGCGCCGTGGTGATCGTCAACTTCATCGTCGATCTCGCCTATCTGGCGATCGATCCGCGCCTCAGGAGGGCCGTCGGTGGCTGAGGCGGCGTCGCTGCGGGAAGTCTTCGTCAAGGGCGTCCGCTCCGGCGCCTTCCTGCTCGGCGGGACGATCACCGCCGTCTTCGTGATCGTGGCGATCGTCGCGATCTTCTGGACGCCGTGGTCCTACACCGCGATGGACATTCCCGATCGCCTGCAGGCGCCCTCCTGGCAGCACTGGCTGGGCACCGACCAGTTCGGCCGCGACGTCCTGTCGATGCTGATGAAGGGCACCCACAATTCCGTGCTGGTCGCCGTCGTCGCGGTCGGCATCGGGATGGGCGTCGGCGTGCCGCTCGGCTCCCTCGCCGCTGCCCGGCGCGGCTGGATCGACGAACTCGTCATGCGGTTCTCCGACTTCGCGTTCGCCTTCCCGTTCCTGCTGTCGGCGGTGATGATCACCGCGCTGTTCGGTCCCGGCGCGGTCAATTCCATCATCGCGATCGGCATCTTCAACATTCCCGTCTTCGCCCGCGTCACCCGCGGTTCGGGCATGGCGGTGTGGCAGCGCGACTACGTCATGGCGGCGCGCGCGGCGGGCAAGGGCGAGGCCCGCATCACCGTCGAACACGTCCTGCCCAACATCGCCAGCGTGCTCATCGTCCAGGCGACCATCCAGTTCGCGCTTGCCATTCTCGGCGAGGCGGCGCTCAGCTATCTCGGCCTTGGCACCCAGCCGCCGCAGCCGTCCTGGGGCAAGATGCTGGCCGAGGCCCAGACGATGGCGGCGATCGCCCCGCACCTGGTCATCTTTCCCGGCCTCGCCATCGTCTTCGTCGTGCTCGGCCTCAACCTGTTCGGCGACGGACTGCGCGACGTGCTCGATCCCAGGCTGAGGCGGGCGCGATGAGCGTGCTGCTCGACATCCGCGACCTCGTCGTCGAGTTCCCCCCGGCACATGGCGACGGGCCCGGCGGCGCCGCGCGGGTGCTGCATCATGTCGACCTGCGCGTCGGCCGGGGCGAATCCGTCGGAATCGTCGGCGAATCCGGTTGCGGCAAGTCGATGACGGCGCTCGCCGCGATGGGGCTGCTGCCCGTCTCGGCCGACGTCGCCGGATCGATCGTGCTCGACGGCGCCGAGCTGACCGGGCTGGGCGACGGCGCCATGAGCCGCATCCGCGGCCGGCGCATGGGCATGGTCTTCCAGGAGCCGATGTCCGCACTCAATCCGGTCCGCACCATCGGCGACCAGGTCGCCGAGGGCCTGCGGCTGCACTTCCGTCTGCCCCCCGGCGAGGCGCTGGAGCGCGCCGTCGCCTTGCTCGAGCGCGTCGGGCTGCCGAGCAACCGCTTTTCGCCGGCCCTCTATCCCCACCAGCTGTCCGGCGGCCAGCGCCAGCGCGTCGTCATCGCCATCGCGCTCGCCTGCGGGCCGGACCTGCTGATCGCCGACGAGCCGACCACCGCCCTCGACGTCACGATCCAGTCGCAGATTCTCGACCTCATCGCCGAGGTGACGGCGGAAGAGGGGATGGCGCTGCTGATGATCAGCCACGATCTGGGCGTCATCGCCGAGACCACCGACCGGATGCTGGTGATGTACGCCGGCACCGTGGTGGAGGAGGGGCCGACGACCGAGGTCTTCGCCCACATGGCCCACCCCTACACCCGGGGCCTGTTCGCCGCGATGCCGGCCAGGGGCCTGATCGGCGGCGGCCGCCGGCTCGCCACCATCCCCGGCCAGGTCCCCGATCCGCGCGCGCCGCGCGTCGGCTGCCCGTTCGCGCCCAGATGTCCGCGGGCGCGAGAGCGCTGCCGGATCGACACGCCCGCAGCCGACCCGTTCGGACCCGGCCACACGGTGCGCTGCTTCTACCCCGGCCGGGAGGAACACGCGGCATGAAACCGATCCGCGAGCCGTCCGGTGGGTCTGGGGGAGACGGCGCCGGCGGAATTCATGTGTCTCCGCCTGCACCCACCTCCCCCCGGCGGGGAGAGGTCGGCCGACGGCAGGGTGAGGGGGTGCCGACCTCTGAATCGGGCACATGTGATGCATGCCGCGATGTCGGAGACGGATTCGCATCGGCTATGGAGAGCCTTGGGTGACCGACCTCGTCGCCATCGAGAACGTCGTGCGCGACTACGCGCTGCCGCGGCCCGGCCTGTTCCGGCCGCACCCGGTCTTCCGCGCCGTTCATGGCGTGTCTCTGGCGATCCCGAAGGGGCGCAGCCTCGGGCTGATCGGCGAATCCGGCTGCGGGAAGTCGACGCTCGCCCGCATCGTCCTCGCCCTCGACAGGCCAACCGGCGGCACGGTGCGGCTCGACGGCGAAGACCTGTTCGCTGTGTCTCCGGCCCGGCTAAGGGCGCTCAGGCGGCGTATGCAGATCGTCTTTCAGGATCCCTACGCCTCGCTCGATCCGCGCCGCAAGGTCGGCTGGATCGTCGCCGAGCCGCTCAGCGTGCTCGCTCCCGGGATGCCGCGCGCCGAACGGCGCCGCGAGGTCGCCGCCGCGCTCGACGCCGTCGGACTTGCCCCTGCCCATGCCGAGCGCTATCCGCACGAGTTCTCCGGCGGGCAGCGCCAGCGCATCGCGATCGCCCGCGCACTGGCGACCCGGCCGGAGCTGATCGTCGCCGACGAGCCGGTCTCGGCGCTCGACGTCTCGATCCAGGCGCAGATCCTGAACCTGATGATGGACCTGCGCGAGCAGCGCGGGGTCACCTTCCTGTTCATCAGCCATGACCTTACCGTCGTCAGCCACGTCACCGACGACGTCGCGGTGATGTATCTGGGACGCGTGGTCGAGCGGGGGCCCACGGCGGAGGTCTTCGCCAGTCCGGCCCACCCGTACACGGCACTGTTGCTGTCGGCGGTGCCGAAACCCGATCCGGCATTCCGGCGCAGGCCGAAATCCGTGCCGACTGAGCCGCCGCAGGCCCCCGCGGAGGGGGCCTGCCCGTTTGCTCCGCGCTGTCAGCGCGTCACCGACCGTTGCCGCAGGGAGGATCCGCTGCTCGCTGAACGCGGGGCCGGCCGTCAGGCGGCCTGCTTTCACCCGCTCGTCTGAAGCGCGCCGTTCTCGGCGAGCCGTTCCTCCAGGAAGGCGGTGATCTCGTCGCTCCCGATGTCGAGATGGCCTCGCTCGGGGAGGATCGGGAAGCCAGCATCGACGAGCAGCCGTGCGGTCTCGATGTAGTCGCCCTCATCTCGGGCGGGACAGTTGACGGAACCGTGCACCGCGTTCCCCAGCGCTGTTGCCCCGTACATGTTGATGTGCCCGATGTCGGGATCGAGGCCCAGATAGAAGCGCACATAGTCGCTGTGTCCGAACCAGGCGGCGATGTGCAGCGGGGTCATCTTCTCGAAGTCGGTCATGTTGGGATCGAAGCCGACCTCGTTCATCAGTTCGAGGGCCTCCAGGCGCCCCTTCTGCGCGGCAAACCCGTTGTGCAGCCTCTGCTCGGCCTTCGAGAGCCGGGACACGATGTCCTTGTCCTGTGCCCACAGTTCGAGCGCGTCGCGGCGACGTCCCGAGACGACCGCGGCGAGAAACCTTTCTTCACGGGACAGGTCGGTTTCCAGACCGTGGCGGGCCAGCGCCTCCATCATGGACGAGTTGCCGTGCACCGCCGCCAGCGCGTAAGGCGACCGACCCTTGTCCGGTTGCGAGGTATCGGCGCCGTAGCGGATCAGCAGGTCGGCGAAGCGTCCGTCGCGGCCCCTGCGGATCGCGTGGCGCAAGGCGTTGCCGCCGTGATTCAGATGTTCGTTTGGATCCGCGCCGTTTTGCAGCAGCAGCTCAACCCCCTCGAGCTTGTCGAAGTCCAGCATCCGGAAGAGGGCATTGGTACCGGGGAAGGTTACGCCGTGCTTCAGCAGCAGCCGCATTTCCTCCAGCGTCTCGAACTCGCAGGCGTGATAGGCGCACTCGTTGTCGTTCGGATCGGCGCCGGCTTCCAGCAGTAGCTCGGCGAGCGGCAGGTTGCGGGCCACGCACATTGCCGCGTAGAGGACCGACAGCTTTACCTTCGGATCGTCCGGCCACTCGTGCCGGACATTCGGATCGGCCCCCAGGTCGATCAGGTGCCGCACGATCCGCAACTGGGTGTCGGCGAGATCCGGCCGGATGCGGAAGTAGGGCGAGATGCAGACCCGCGTCAGCGGGTCGAGAGCGAGGCGGCTCGCCTCGGCGGCCTTTTCGGCAACCGTCACCCGCTCCGGCTCGGCGTCGAGAACCGCGCGAACGCGGTCCTCCTCGAAGAGGGCGAGTTGCAATGGAAAGTTGGTCTCGGCGATGTCCGGGGCGATCGTGAGGATTCGCTCAACCGGCCTTGGTCGCCCGTAGTACAGCGCAGTCGCCAGACGGGCGGCAAGTTCGTCCCGATCCGCGCGGCGCAGCTCGACGTCGAGCTTGAGCTTCGGCCAGCTCTCATAGCCGTTCTCGCGGGCGATCACGTGCAGGCAGTCGGCGAGTTTCGGGTCTCGGCTTCCGGGGAATACCGCTTCGAAACGGGCGCGCGCGTCCGTCTCGCCTGAAGCGATGGCGCGCTTCAGGTCCTTCGCGGCTTTTCTGAGATAATCGAGATTGAGTCGATCGGAATGAAGATTGGCAGCGTGCATGGCGCTTTCTCCGTCGTCATCCCATGGTCCACCCGATGGGTCGGAAAAAGGCCGTATGGCTGTTCTGGCTGAACGGGGTGAGTTCGACTCTGTCCGTGGACCGGGCGGCGCCCCCGTGGCGCGACGTCGTGAAGCTGGCCGATCGACGGGGGCGTGTCAAGACACCCGTCCTACACGCCCTTCATGGCGCAAACGTCATTCTGCCGCGTGTGGCAATTCGGTCTTGGGGACGGCGTGGATGTCGATGGTCGGGGCATGGTCCACTCTGACCTTTCTTGCGGCAAGGTAGGAGTAGACCACCGGGATCACGAACAGGGTGAAAAACGTGCCCACCAGAAGGCCGCCGACGATGACGAGGCCGATATCCTGGCGGCTCTCCGCACCTGCGCCCGTTGCGATGGCGAGCGGGACGGCACCGAGCACCATGGCGCCGGTCGTCATCAGGATCGGTCTCAGCCGCAGCACCGAGGCGTTGATGACCGCCTCGACCTTGTCCTGGCCCGCCGCCCGCAACTGGTTGGAGAACTCGACGATCAGGATGCCGTGCTTGGTGATCAGGCCGATCAGCGTTACCAGGCCGACCTGGCTGTAGATGTTCAGCGTCGACCCGTCGTACCACAGCGCCAGCAGCCCGCCTGTGATCGACAACGGCACCGTCAGCATGATGATGAACGGGCTGCGGAAGCTCTCGAACTGTGCGGACAGGACGAGGTAGATGAAGGCCAGCGCCAGTCCGAAGGTCAGGTATATGCCGGTGTTTGAGGACTGGAATTCGCGCGACTGGCCGGAGTAGTCCGTTCTCACGTCGAGCGGCAGAACCTCGTCGGCCACCTCGTGCATGAAGTCCAGCGCCTGGCCAAGCGTATAGCCCGGTGCGAGGCTGGCCGAAATCGTCGCCGAGCGGAGCTGGCTGAAATGGTTGAGTTCGCGCGGCGCCACAGTCTCCGTGACCGAGACCAGGTTGGAGAGCTGCACCATGTCGCCATGGTTCGAGCGCACGTAGATCTGGCGCAGGTCGTCCGGGTTCGTCCGCTCGACGTCTGCGATCCGCACGACAACTTCGTACTGGTCGCCGCCACGCCGGAAGCGTGTGACCTGCCGGCCGCCGAGGAGGGTCTCCAGCGTCCTACCGAGTTCGGACAGGTCGATGCCGACGTCGGCCACCTTGTCCCGGTCGACGTCGACCTTGAGCTGCGGCTTCGAAAGCTTCAGGTCTGAATCGAGGTTGACCAGTCCGGGATTGTCGGATGCCCGCGCCAGGAAGGCGTCGACGAGTTCCTGCAGCTCGGCGTAGGTGCGGGACGTCTGGATGACGAATTCCACGGGGGAGCTGCGAAAGCTCTGGCCGAGCGGCGCCGGTGTGGAGGGAAAGGCGCGCACGCCGGCGACCTTCGCCATCCTCGGCGTCATGTCCTGGGCGATCTGCTGGGCGGTACGCGTCCGTTCCCCCCAGGGCTTCAGGCCGATGAACGACAAGCCCTGATTGGCCAGCGGCGTACCGACGATCACGAAGTAGCGCTCGATCTCGGGGACCGAGGAGAAGACCTGCTCGATCTGCTGGGCATACCGGTCCGTATAGTCCACGGTCGCGCCTTCGGGGCCGCTGAAGAAGCTGATGATCGTCCCCTGGTCCTCGTAGGGGGCGAGCTCGGAGTTGATCTCCTTGAGCAGGAAATAGCTGGATCCCGCGACCGCGATGCCGATCAGGATAATCAGCGGGCGCATGTGCATGGCGCCGCGCAGCAGGGCCCGGTAGCCGGCGGTCAGCCCGTTGAAAGCGCCCTCGAATATCCGGTAGAGCAGGTTGTGCCGGGTCTGGTGCTTGAGCAGCTTCGAGCACATCATCGGCGTCGCGGTCAGGGCCACGAAGCCCGACACGAGCACGGCGCCTGCCAGCGCGAGCGCGAATTCGGTGAACAGACGCCCCGTCGACCCCTGCATGAAGCCGATCGGCACGTAGACGGCGGCAAGCGTCAGCGTCATCGCGACGATCGCGAAGCCGATCTCGCGCGCGCCCCTGATCGCGGCGGGAACCGGCGCCATCCCCTCCTCGATGTGGCGGTGGATGTTCTCCAGCATGACGATGGCGTCGTCCACGACGAGGCCGATCGCCAGCACCATCGCCAGCAGCGTCAGCGTGTTGATCGTGAACCCGAACGCGTACATCAGCGCGAACGTGCCGATCAGCGACACGGGGATCGCCACCAGCGGAATGATGGTGGCGCGAAGCGAACGCAGGAATATGAAGATGATCAGGACGACGAGGATGATCGCTTCGCCGATCGACTTGTAGACGTTGCTGATCGACTCCTCGATGAACAGCGAGCGGTCGTATGACGGCGTCAGCGTCATGCCGTCCGGCAGCGACTCTATCACTCTCGGCAGGGCCGCGTTGACGGCGGTCGATATGTCGAGCGGGTTCGCGGTGGCCTGCTTGACGACGCCGATGGTGACGGCGGTGTTGCCGTTGAAGCGGACCGTGCGGTCCTCGTTCAGGGGCCCGATCTCGGCGCGTCCGACATCGGAGAGGCGCACGAGGTAGCCCGCGTCCGTCTGACGCACGACCAGGTCGTTGAATTCCTGCGGTGTGCGGAGGTCGGTGGCGGACTGGACGGTGAACTCGCGGTCGCGGCTCTCTATGAGACCCGCCGGTATCTCGATGTTCTGGTTCCTAAGCGCCGCCTCGATGTCCTGGACCGTGACCCCGTAGGCGGCCATCCGGGCGCTGTCCAGCCAGATCCGCATCGCGTATTCGCGCTCGCCGTAGATCCCGATCTGGGCCACGCCGGGCAGGGACTGGAGCTGGTCCTTGACGACCTTCTCGGCAATCTCGGAGACCTCCAGCGAACTGTGACTGCCGGAACTCGACAGCGACAGGTAGACGGTGGCGCGCGCGTCGGCCTCGACCTTGCGGATCACCGGCTCGTCGATCTCGTCGGGCAGCTGCCGCCTCACCCGGCTGACGCGGTCGCGCACGTCGGCTGCGGCGTCGGCGGCGTCCCGGTCGAGGTTGAAGTTGACGTTGACCTGGCTGCGCTCCTGGCGGCTGGTCGACGTCATGAAGTCGATGCCTTCGATGCCGGCGAGCGAGTCCTCGATCACCTTCGTGACCTTGGTCTCGACGATTTCCGCGCTGGCGCCGGGGTAGCGCGTATCGACGCTGACGACCGGCGGATCGATATTGGGGTACTCGCGCACCGAAAGCCGCTCGTAGGACACGAACCCGACGAGCACCACGACAAGGCTCAGCACCGTCGCGAAGACCGGGCGGCGGATGCAGATTTCCGAGAGCGACATGGCCGGCCCGGGTTCCGCTCAGGAGGCCGACGGGCCGGTGGAGGCCATCGGCGAGGGGCGCATCGTCGGCGCCACCTCGACGCCGTCGCGCAGCTTCATCTGGCCGGCCACGACGATGGAATCCCCGACCTCCAGTCCCTCCAGTATCTCCACCTTGCCGTACCGCCGCTGGCCGAGCTTGACCGGCGTGAGCACGGCCTTGTCGTCGACGATGCGGTACACGAAGCTGCCGCCCGCCTGGGCCACGATGGCATCCTCGGCGATGACGATGGCATCGTCGCGTTCCGCCGTCTGCAGGCTGACCCGGACAAACAGTCCCGGGCGGAGAACGTTGTCCGGATTGGGAACCTCGGCGCGCAGCGCGATCGAGCGGCCGGCCGGGTCGATCTGCGGATTGATCGCGAAGACCTTGCCGGTGAACGCCTGCCCGTTGAGCGCGTCCACGGTGATCTTCACTTCCGCTCCGTTCTTGACGTGCGGCAGGTAGCGTTCGGCGATCGAGAAGTCGACCTTGATCGGGTCGATCTTCTCCAGGTTGACGAGCTTGTCGCCGGGCTCGACGTATTCGCCCTTGCTGACCATGCGCAGCCCGACGATGCCGTCGAACGGCGCCACCATCTTGGTCTTCTGGAGGCGGACCTCGGCCATCGTCAGCAGCGCCTTGCCGACCTGCATCTCAGACAGCGCCTCGTCGCGGGCGCGCACGGTGCCGACCTTGTTCTGCAGCAGTCCGTCGGCGCGCTCGAAGTTGCGCTGTCTCAGCTCGTAGTTGGACTGCGCCTCGGCGAGCTGGGCCTCGTAGACGGAGGTGTCGAGCTGGAACAGCAGCTGCCCCTCGTCGACCGGCATGCCCTCGTCGAAGGCGATGGTGGCGATTCGGCCGGCGATCTCGGGGCTGATGTTCACCGACTCCGCCGACAGCAGCGTGCCCACCGAAGTCGCCTCCTCGACGACGCGCTCCGCCGACACCACTTCGGCCTCCACGGCGATCGGACCGCCCTGGGCCAGCGCCGCCGGCGCGAATGCCGGCAGGGCGAGCAGCGCCAGCGTCAACGCCGGGACGATCGCGCGGACCGCTGGAGGAGCCGCCCGTCCGGGCCGCAGGATCTGCCTCGCCAAGTGGTGGTCCTTCCCGATTGTGCCCGGCACCGCAGGGCTGCGCCCCCCGGACGCGAAGATCAGAATGTCTGATTGCGCGATAAGGATGGCAGCAAGACGGCCGGGGTCAAGAGAAATGGCGATCAACATCCCGCGCGTTCGCGGCGATCGCAGCCGCCGGCTCACCGCGGGGCAGGCGTCCGCCCGCGGCGGGCGCCGAAGCGGGAGGTGGCTGGGGGACCTGGATTCGAACCAGGACTAGCGGAGTCAGAGTCCGCGGTTCTACCGTTAAACTATCCCCCACCCGGGGCTTGGGCCCTATATCATCGCCGCGAGTTCGATTACAATCCCCCGCAGCAATGTTTGCGAACTCGTACAGGCGTTTCGATGAGTTCCGGATGCCGACGGCGTCCAATCGGCAATGCAGTCGCCGCGGCCGCGGGCCCGTCGTTGCTGCGGGCCGATTGCGCTGCTCCTCCCGACCGCCGGCCCGTGCCATGCACCACATAGCGCGGCCGGGGGCGAACTTGCAAACTGACGCAACGTCGGGTAGTGAGGCGGCGGTTTGAACGATCTGCGCCGAGGATCGAGTTTGGGGGGAAACAAGCGCCAATCCGCCGGTGGGCCGCCCGACGGCGGGCGCCGGTGGTACGTGGTCCACTGCCTGCCTCATCGCGAGGCCGGGGCACAGGCGCAATTGCAGCGGCAGGGCTTCCATACCTTCCATCCCGTGCACGTGAAAACGGTGCGCCACGCCCGGCGCTTCCGTAGGGTCAAGGCATCGCTGTTCCCCCGCTACCTGTTCGTCGAGCTGGCCCTCGACCGCGACCGCTGGCGCAGCGTCAACGGCACCTTCGGAGTGACCTCCATGCTGATGGCCGGCGACTATCCGATGCCGGTGCCGCACGGCGTCGTCGAGGACCTCCAGGCGATGCTCGACGAGGAGGGCGCCCTGTCGATGGAACCGCGGCTGGTGCCGGGCGAATCGGTTAGGCTCCTGTCGGGGCCGTTCGCCGGATGCATCGGGCGGCTGATCAAGCTGGATCCGTCCGGCCGGGTGCGGATCCTGATGGAGATCATGGGGGGGCATGTCCCCCTCTTTGCAACACGCGAGACAGTCGTCCCTGCCGCCTGAAGGCTCGGATCTGGCGCGCGATCTCGCAGTCTGCGGCTTTGGGGGCGAGTCACCCGAAGTGCGGTAGCGCGGGAAAATTCCGAATTCGGTTGAACCGAACGCTGACCTGCACCCTTTGAACTACACCCTCCCCAACATACCTCGTCCGGTTCCCGCGATGCCAAGGCATCTGGGCTGGCGCGGCGCCTATCGGCTGCTGGCGCGCAATCGCTATCAGCTCGCCGGCGCCATCCTCGTCGCGGTGGTTCTGCCCGCCCTGATCGTTTCCGGGTTCGACGTTCCGCCCTGGCTGGGCAGCAACGGCAACACGACCGTCGGCACCTTCGCCGCCATCCTGTTCGGGGCCTACATCCTCAGGCGGATGACGACCTACCCGGGCGTGCCCGGGGTGACCTACGTGCTTCCGGTCTTCGCGGTGGTGTTTGCCGCGGTCATCATCGTCTTCTTCTTCCTCCGGTTCGATTATTCCCGGATGCAGATGATTGTCAGCTTCGGCCTGGCGCTGCTCTGGTTCTCCTTCGTCCAGATCGCCGAGCGCCGGCTGCGGCGGCCGCACCTGCTGCTGCTGCCGTTTGGCCGCACGGGCAAGCTGCTGGAGACCCCGCAGGCCGACTGGATGGTCGCGCGCGAGCCGGACCTGCCACCCGAATACATCAACGGCGTCGTCGCCGACCTGGGCGCCGACCTGCCGCGCGACTGGGAGCGTTTCCTCGCCAGCTGCGCCCTCGGCGGCCTTCCGGTCTACCATTCCAAGCAGGTGTCCGAGATGCTGAGCGGCACGGTGCAGATCGAGCACCTGTCGGAGAACACGCTCGGCTCGCTCCTGCCGTCCTCGATCTACCTGCGGTTCAAGCGGGCCCTGGATCTGCTGGCCGTTGCCGCCGTCGCCCCCCTCGCGCTGGCGATGGCCGGGGCCTGCGCCCTTGCCATCGTGCTCGAGGACGGCCGGCCGGTGCTGTTTCGGCAGCAGAGGATGGGCTTCCGCGGAGCGGTCTTCACGATCTTCAAGTTCCGCACCATGCGATGCGGCATTCCGGGCAAGGAGTACACCGAGGCCGACGACGAGCGGATCACCGGTGTCGGCCGTTTCCTGCGCCGCTACCGCTTCGACGAACTGCCGCAGATCGTCAACATCTTCAAGGGCGAGATGAGCTGGATCGGGCCGCGTCCGGAGGCGCTGGCGCTGTCGGAATGGTATGAGAGCCAGATTCCGTTCTACAGCTACCGCCACATCGTCCGGCCCGGCATCACAGGCTGGGCGCAAGTCCACCAGGGCAATGTCGCCGAGGTGATGGCGGCGACCGGCAAGCTTCACTACGACTTCTACTACATCAAGTATTTCTCGCCCTGGCTCGACCTGCTGATCGCCGCCAAGACGGTGCGCACCGTGCTGACGGGCTTCGGGGCGCGTTAGAGGCCGAACCCGTGACGCCGGAACCTGTTCGATGACCAGTCCGTCCAGCGCCAATGGTGGCCGCCGGCTCTACGACAGCCGCAAGCGCATCCTGGTGACTGGCGGGGCAGGGTTCCTCGGCTCGCACCTGGTCGACCGGCTGATCGACCAGGGCCACGAGATCGTCTGCGTCGACAACCTGTTCACCGGAACCAAGCGCAACATCGATCACCTGCGGACCCATCCGCGCTTCGAGTTCGTCCGGCATGACGTCACCTTCCCGCTCTACCTGGAGGTCGACGAGATCTACAATCTCGCCTGTCCCGCCTCCCCGGTGCACTATCAGCACGATCCGGTGCAGACGACGAAGACGTCGGTCCATGGCGCCATCAACATGCTCGGTCTGGCAAAGCGGCTGCGGTGCAGGATCCTCCAGGCCTCCACGAGCGAGGTCTATGGCGACCCCGAGGTGCACCCGCAGCAGGAGGGCTACTGGGGACGGGTCAATCCGATCGGTCCTCGCTCCTGCTACGATGAGGGCAAGCGTTGCGCCGAGACGCTGTTCTTCGACTACCACCGCCAGCATGGCCTCCCGATCAAGGTGGCCCGCATCTTCAACACCTACGGCCCGCGCATGCACCCGCGCGACGGGCGCGTGGTCTCGAACTTCATCATGCAGGCGCTGAACGCCGAGCAGATCACGATCTACGGCGACGGTCGTCAGACACGGTCGTTCTGTTATGTCGACGATCTGATCGATGGCCTGATCAGGTTGATGGAGAGCCCCGATACGTTCACCGGGCCCGTGAACCTGGGAAATCCGGCGGAGTTCACGATTCGCGAGCTGGCCGAAAAGGTGATGCGGCTCACCGGCAGCCGCGAAGATTGCCGGTACGCGCCTCTGCCGCAGGACGATCCCCGGCAGCGTTGCCCGGACATTGCCCTTGCCAGCGAGAGCCTTGGGTGGCAGCCGCGGGTGGCCCTGGACGAGGGGCTCAGGCCGACGATCGACTATTTTCGCGAACTCGTGCACGGGCAGGCAGAACGGCCGTCGGGCCAGGAGGATGCAGAGACGCGCCTGCCGGATGTCGAAGCGTCTCCCAAGAGCGTTCTCCCGATGAAAGGGCCGCTGGTCTGAGCACGCCCGTCCTGGTGGTCGGCGGCGCCGGCTACATCGGAGCCCACGCCTGCAAGGCGCTGGCGCGCGCCGGCTTCCAGCCGGTCGTTTATGACGACCTTTCGACCGGCCACGCGGATTTCGTCAAATGGGGTCCCCTGGTAACCGGCGACGTTCGCGACCGTGAGGGCGTGGAAAAGGCCTTGCGCCAATGGCGCCCTGCCGCCGTGATGCACTTCGCCGCTCTCGCTCTGGTCGGGGAGTCCATGCGCGATCCCGGCCGGTACTACGACGTGAACGTCGTCGGCACACTGCGGCTGCTGCAGGCGATGGTGGCATGCGGCGTTCGGGACCTCGTATTTTCCTCCTCCTGCGCGGTCTATGGCGATCCCGGCGTGGACCGCATCTCGGAGAACCTCGCGGAGCGGCCGGTGAACCCCTACGGCGCGACCAAGCTCGCCTGCGAGCGTATGATGGGGGACTTCGAGACGGCTCAACGGGTGCGTTCCGTGCGGCTGCGCTACTTCAACGCCGCGGGCGCCGATCCCGGCGGTGACATCGGCGAGAGGCACGATCCGGAGACCCATCTGGTCCCCATCGTCATAGCAGCGGCGCTGGATCGCAGCGCCGTCCCAGTCGAGATCTTCGGATCCGACTATCCGACCCCCGACGGCACCGCCATCCGCGACTACGTTCACGTTTGCGATCTCGCCGACGCCCATGTCGCGGCGGTCCGATATTTGCAGGAAGGGGGGGCTTCTCGGACCGTCAATCTGGGCACCGGAGCCGGTGCATCGGTATCCGAAGTCATTGCGGCCGTGGAGTCCGTGACCGGAGTGGACGTGCCCACCCGTCGGTCGCATCGGCGCGCCGGCGACCCGCCCCGTCTCGTTGCCGACCCGACCCGCGCGGAAACGCTGCTGGGCTGGCGCGCCCGGTCGACGCAGTTGCGCACGATGGTCGAGGACGCCTGCCGATGGCACCGGCGCGCCGGCCCCGCCATGGCAGTGACCGGGCCCGGCCCTCGCAGCGCTGCCGATGCGGACGGCCAAGGGGCCGGCCGCTCTGCGGTGGTCCGCGGTTAGGCCGCTGTGACCGCGAAGGTCGCCCTGATCACCGGGATTACCGGGCAGGATGGTGCCTATCTGGCCGAGCTTCTCCTGTCGAAGGGCTACATCGTCCATGGCGTGAAGCGCCGCTCGTCCTCCTTCAACACGGGCCGGATCGAACACCTCTACCAGGACCCGCACGAGCCGGACCCGCGGCTATTGCTGCACTTCGGCGACATGACCGATGCCACCAACCTGATCCGTATCGTGCAGGAGACCCAGCCCGACGAGATCTACAACCTCGCGGCGCAAAGCCATGTGCAGGTGAGCTTCGAAACCGCGGAATACACCGCCAACGCCGACGGTCTCGGCACGTTGCGGCTGCTCGAGGCTATCTGCCTTCTGGGGCTCGACAAGCGCACGAGGTTCTACCAGGCCTCCACCTCGGAACTCTACGGGAAGGCCCGGGAGGTGCCCCAGTCGGAGACGACGCCGTTCTACCCCCGCAGCCCCTACGGTGCGGCGAAGCTCTATGCGTACTGGATCACCGTGAACTACCGCGAGGCCTACGGCCTGCATGCCTCCAACGGCATCCTATTCAACCACGAGAGCCCGATCCGTGGCGAGACCTTCGTCAGCCGCAAGATCACCCGTGCGGTCGCCGCGATCCATTCGGGCCTGCAGGACAAGCTTTTTCTCGGCAACCTCGATGCCCGGCGCGACTGGGGGCACGCCCGAGACTATGTCGAGGGCATGTGGCGGATCATGCAGCAGGACGAGCCGGACGACTACGTCCTCGCCACCGGCGAAGCGCACACGGTACGGCATTTCACCGAGCGGGCGTTTGCCGAGGTCGGAATGCCTGTGGTCTGGGAGGGCACCGGGGAGGCCGAGGTCGGCCGGGACGGCCGCACGGGTCGTGTCCTGGTGGAGGTCGATCCCCGCTATTTCCGGCCGGCCGAGGTCGATGTGCTCGTTGGCGACCCTTCCAAGGCCCGGACACTGCTCGGCTGGCATCACACCGTCGGCCTGGATGATCTCATTGCCGAAATGGTGCGCGAGGACCTGGCGGCCGTATCGCTCCAGGCCCGGAATGCCGCGTCCGAGTCGAGTGTCGGGCGCCAGCGTGCCTGAGATGTCGTACGACCTTGCCGGCAAGCGGGTCTGGGTCGCCGGCCATCGCGGGATGGTCGGCTCCGCCCTCATGCGCCGGCTTGCCGACGAGGATTGCGAACTGCTGACGGTCGGCCGCGAAGAGGTCGACCTGCGGCGGCAGGCCGAGACCGAGGATTGGCTCGCCGAGGCGCGGCCGGAACTGGTCTTTCTCGCTGCTGCCAGGGTCGGCGGCATCCTTGCCAACCGCGATCATCCCGCGTCGTTTCTCTACGACAACCTGATGATCGAAGCCAACGTGATGGAGGCGGCTCGCCGCTGCGGGACGGAAAAGCTCGTCCTGCTCGGCTCCAGTTGCATCTATCCCAAATACGCGCCGCAGCCGATCCGGGAGGAGGCGCTGCTGACCGGCCCCCTCGAGCCGACCAACGAGGCCTATGCCATCGCGAAGATCGCCGGCATCAAGCTTGCGGAAAGCTACCGCGCGCAGCACGGGTGCCGCTTCATCTCGGCCCAGCCGAGCAATCTTTACGGTCCGGGCGACAATTTCGATCCCGCATCGAGCCACGTTCTGGCCGCGCTGCTGCGCAGGGCCCACGAGGCGAAGACGCGAGAAGAACCGGAGATGATCGTCTGGGGCACGGGCGCGCCGCTCAGGGAGTTCCTGCATGTCGACGACCTGGCCGACGCGCTGGTGTTTCTGGCCTGCCACTACGAGGAAAGCGTCCCGATCAATGTCGGCACCGGCGAGGAGATCACCATCCGCGGGCTGGCCGAGCTCATCGCCGAAGTGGTCGGCTATGGCGGGGCGCTGCGCTTCGATACCTCGAAGCCGGACGGGACGCCGCGGAAGGTGGTGGATGCCTCGCGCCTTGCCGGCCTCGGATGGCGGGCCTCGACGCCGCTGGCCGAAGGCATCCGGGGGACATATGCCTGGTTTGCCGCCCGTCAGGGCACGGCGCGCGGCATGGCCGCGATGATGGAGACCTGACCGGCGTGCGGCTTTCGGTGGTCACCGTGTGCCTGAATGCGGCGGGAAGCATTGCCCATACGCTCGACTCGTTCTTCGCCCAGCGCCACCCCGACAAGGAAATCGTCGTCGTCGACGGAGGCTCGAGCGACGGGACGCTGCAGATACTCGACCGCTATGCCTGCCCGGATCTCACCGTGGTCACCGGGCCGGACCGCGGCCTCTACGACGCGATGAACAAGGGCCTCGCTCGCTTCGACGGCGATGCCGTCGGCTTTCTCAACGCGGATGACCGGTTTCACGACGCGGAGGCGCTTGGCGTCCTCGCCGAGGGCCTGGCGAAGGCCGACATCGTGTTCGGCAATGTCGACTTCGTCGCCGGCCATGAGTCCGGGCGGGTCGTGCGGCAATGGCGGGGGTCGTCGTTCCGGCACGGTCACTTCGGTCGCGGCTGGATGCCGGCCCATCCGACCTTTCATGTCCGTCGCGCCGTGGCGGACGCTGTCGGCAGTTTCGATCTCGGCTACCCGATTGCCGCCGACTACGACTGGATGCTGCGGGCCTGCGAACTGCACGAGTTTTCCACTGCCTATCTCGACCGGGTGCTGGTCGACATGAGTATGGGAGGGCGCAGCACGCGCGATATCCGATCCTACGCGCAGCACAATCTCGAGGCGCTTCGCGCCCGCCGAGCCTGGCTCGGCTCCGGCGTCGTCGACGCCGCGCTGCTCGCCAAGCCATTGCGCAAGCTGTCGCAATTCATGGTCCGCTGACCCTCCATGTGCGGTCTGAACGGCATATTCGCCTATCATGACGCCGCGCCGCGGCCTTGCGAGACGGAGTTGCTTGCGACCCGCGAGCACATGCGCGCCCGCGGTCCGGACGGGGAAGGCCTGTGGTGGAATGCCGACCGGCGCGTCGGCCTCGGCCATCGCAGGCTCGCCATTCTCGACCTGTCCGATCGCGCTCTGCAGCCGATGGCGAGCGAGGACGGCCGCTTCGTCGTCGTATTCAACGGCGAGATCTACAACTACCCGGAGTTGCGCGCCGAACTGGAGGCGGACGGCGTCGCGTTCCGCACGACTTCGGATACCGAGGCCCTGCTGCACCTCTACGCGCGGCACGGAACCGCGATGGTGCGGCGGCTGCGCGGCATGTTTGCCTTCGCGGTATGGGATCAGGTCCGATCCGGCCTCTTCCTCGCCCGCGATCCGTATGGGATCAAGCCGCTCTACTTCGCAGACGACGGTCGCAGCTTCCGCTTCGCATCGCAGGTCAAGGCGCTGCTGGCCGGTGGGCAAGTGTCGCGCGATCCGGAGCCGGCCGGCCTGGTCGGCTTCTGCATGTTCGGCTATGTGCCGGAGCCGTTCACGCTCTACCGCGACATCCGCGCGCTTCCGGCCGGACATACGCTATGGGTCGACCGCGAGGGCGCGCAAGCGCCCCGGGCCTACGCGAACCTCGCCAAGGTGATGGCCGAGGAAGCCGGCGATCCGGTTCCCGCCGCCGACCTGCCGGAGCGCACGCGCGCCGGCGTCCTGGAGAGCGTGCGAGCGCACCTGCTGTCGGACGTCGAGGTCGGCGTGTTCCTGTCTGCCGGCGTCGACTCCGGCGCCCTGCTGGGCCTGATGCGCGATGCCGGTCAGGAGGATATACGGGCGATCACCCTGGCCTTCGAGGAGTTCTCCGGAACCGACGAGGACGAGGCGCCGCTGGCCGCGCGCGTCGCCCAACAGTACGGGGCGAGGCACTCCGTGCGTCGGGTCGGCGAAGGCGAGTTCCGGTCCGATCTTCCGGCGATCCTCGAGGCGATGGACCAGCCCTCCATCGACGGGGTCAATACCTGGTTCGTCGCCAAGGCGACCCGCGAGGCGGGCATCAAGGTGGCGATGTCGGGGCTCGGCGGCGACGAACTGCTCGCCGGCTACCCGAGCTTCGTCGATGTGCCGCGATGGCACAGGTATGGCACGGTGACGGCATCGCCATGGCTGGGTCGTGCCACACGCTCTGCCATCAGTGTCATGGCCCCCGGTCTCGCCGCTGCGCGGCCGAAGGCCTTGGGATTCCTCGAGTATTCCGGCAGCTGGGCGGGTACCTACCTGTTGCGCCGCGGCGTCTTCCTGCCACACGAACTCACCCGATTCCTGGACGAGAAGCTGGTTCGGGAGGGCTTGCGAAGACTGGACCCGTTGCGCCGGATCGAGGCGAGTCTGGCGCCGGATCCACGGTCCGACACGGCCCGCGTTTGTCTTCTGGAATCAACGCAGTACATGCGCGACCAACTGCTCCGGGATGCCGACTGGGCCGGCATGGCCCACGGCCTCGAGATCCGCGTTCCGCTGGTCGATGTCGGGCTTTTCCGGAGAATGGCCCCCGTAATCCGGAACCTTCGGGTCGGCGCCGGAAAGGCAGCGCTCGCGGGCGCTCCATCGGTGCCGCTGCCGGCCGATATCGTCGATCGCGGCAAGACGGGCTTCTTCGTCCCGACCGGTGCCTGGATGAATTCGGCGGCCCAAACCCCTGCGGGCGTTCGGGAAATCAAGCCACGCCGGAAGGGGCTGGCGTCGCGGCAGTGGTCCAGTCTGGTGCTCGAGGCAGCCGGAGCCTGGTGAGTGCGGCGCACGCTGAACAGTTGCGACGTATACGGGTGCTGCAGTCGGAGTCCGGACGACGAGCGGGCTGGAATATCGAATTCAATCAAAGCCGTAGATGACAAAGACGGTTCATGTCGCTGCACAGTTCCTGTCGCCCGGGTCCGGAGGGATCGCCCGGTGCGCGCGGCTCACGCTGCTGGCGCTGCGGAAGGATACCAGCGTTGCCGGCGCTTTTGCCGTGCAGGACACGGAAGCCACGACGATCGCCGGAGTGGAGACGAGGCCCTTCTCCGGAAGGCGTTTGCCGTTCCTCGCCGCCCATACGGCCCATGCCATGGGTTCCGATCTCGTTTTCTACGACTTCCCGGGAACCGCGCGTGCCCACCGGCTCCTGGCACTGGCGAAGAAACCCTACGCCCTGTGGGTACACGGCTGGGAAGTCTGGCGCGAAAATTTGAGACCTGACTATGCCGACGCCATCCGGCGAGCCGACGCCGTGTTCGTGAACAGCAATCACACGCTGTCCAGACTGAACGAAAGCATTCCCGGCTTGCATAATCTGCAGGTGTGCTGGCTGGGGACGGAACGCGACATCGATGGCGCCGGCCGCATGCCTCCGACTTCGGGAAACGAGAAGATCGTCCTCTTCGTCGGCCGCAATGACGAGTTGTTCGACAAGGGCCAGGACGTCCTGATCGATGTGTGGCCGAAGGTCGTCGGCCGGGTCCCCGAGGCCAAGCTCTGCTTTGTCGGGGGTGGGAGCGAGCTGGAAAGGCTCCGGTCGCTCGTCTCTGCCTCACCGGTCAGGGACACGATCCGGGTATTGGGTTATCTGCCAGACGGGGCGGTGAGCGAACTCTACATGCGGGCGCGGCTGTTCGCCATGATCAGCCGGGTCGAGGGCTTCGGGCTGGTCTTTGCCGAGGCCATGAGCTACGGCGTACCTGTTCTGACTTCGCTTGAAGATGCTTCGCAGGAAGTCAACAGAGACGGCGTGACCGGTTATTCCGTGAGCCGTTCGGATCCGGATCTCCTGGTCGAACAGATCGTTGACATTCTTGCAGACGACGGACTCCATGATCGGCTGTCACGCGGGGCGTTCCAGCACTGGGCGGACAATTTCTCATTCACCGCGTTTGCCGATCGATTTCGTCAGGCGGCCGGCCGTGCGCGCCTGCTCTGACAACCTTCGGCGGCGGTGTTTGGCGATGGAGCGGGCGCAATCGTGAAGGCGGCTGAGCGAGGGACCGGGAAGGCGCGAGCGGAGATGCTCGTCGGTGCGCCGGCTCAGGCCCAGCAGGGCAACAAGACATGGTGGACCGAGAACACCATGTCCTACGATTGGACCGACAAGGTGGAAAAGGAGCAGTTTTCCCCCGAGTGGTTCGCCGAGATCGATCAGCGCTTCATTGCCTCGGCACGGCATTTCGCACATGACAAGCAGCCCTTCGACAGGATCATTCCGTTCGAGGAGTTGTCGGGCAAGAAAGTCCTGGAAGTAGGCTGCGGAATGGGGCTCCACACCGAGCTGATGGCCCGGGCCGGTGCTGATGTGACCGCTCTCGACATTTCGCCGAAGTCGGTCGAGGCAACCCGCACCAGACTCCGCCAGAAGGGGCTGGACGCCGAGGTCAGCGAACTGGACGCTGAACATCTGCAGGCGATCGACGAATTTGACTTCATCTGGTCGTGGGGCGTCATACATCATTCGGCCCGCACCGGCGTCGTGCTGCGAAACCTGATCGGCGCGCTGAAGCCGGGCGGGGAGCTCCGGTTCATGGTCTACAATCTGGAGGGGATGCAGGCGTATACGGTGATCGCGACCCGGTACCTGGCGGGATTCTGGTTCGGGAAATCCCTGGACGAGCAGTTGTGGAGGAGTACCGACGGCTTTCTGGCGAGATATTTCACCAGGGATTCGATCTCGAACCTCTGTCGTACGTTCACCGACGATGTCGAGGTTTCGCTATGCGGGCTGGAAGCCGACGCGGTTCCGTTGCCGAGGCGATTGAGAGCGCTGGTCCTGCCGCTGCTGAGCGACAGCTACATAGCCCGCAAGGTCCACGAGCGCGGCACCTTCCTGTTTGTGAAGGTCAGGAAGCCCCGTGTTTAGTGCGTTGATCGCAGAGCCTTCGAGCCTCCGCCGGGAAACTGGGGGCTTGCGGACGGCAGGCGGACCCGTCACACCGGCTGAATGACGATCGACAAACACATCAGGTCGTATGCCGACCGGCTTGCGAAGGCGCTGCAGTTCGATGCGATGGACCAGATATCTCCCTTGGCGGAAGCCCTGAGAGATACGTGGACGTCGCAGCGCTGCGTGTACCTGTGCGGAAACGGCGGCAGCGCTGCCAACGCGATCCATCTCGCCAATGACCTGATCTACGGCGCCGGTATCGCCAACGGCAAGGGTCTCAGGGTCGAAGCGCTCAGCGCCAATTCCGCGGTACTCACATGCCTGGGTAACGACACCGGCTACGAGAACGTCTTCTCGGAACAGATCCGGGTGAAGGGCGATCCCGGCGATATTCTGATCGTCCTGTCGGGGAGCGGGAACTCGCCGAACGTCGTGAAGGCGCTGCAGACGGCGAATTCGATGGGGCTGAAGACCTTCGCCGTGCTCGGCTTTTCCGGAGGCCGCTGCAAGGCGCTGGCGCAGCACGCGATCCACTTTCCGGTAGACGACATGCAAATCGTTGAGGATCTGCAACTCGTGGTCGGCCACATCTGCATGCAATGGCTGCACGCGAATCCGGTCGGCGCCGCCGACAAGACCGACGCCGCCTGATCGGACGGGTTGGGTAGGGTGCATCATTTCATTAGCGGCATGGCCGGCTTCATCGGCAGTCACCTCGCGGACAGCCTTCTGCGTGCGGGCCACAAGGTCAGCGGGGCCGACGATCTGTCGCTGGGACGACTAGAGCATCTCGAGAATGCGCACCGGAATCCCGGATTTCGCTTCTTTGAGGCCGATTGCAGTCAGCGCGAGGCCGCGATCCAGACGCTCCGGGCCGCAGCAGAGTGGGGCGGTCGCCCCCACATGATCTGGCACATGGCCGCCAA
This sequence comes from Microbaculum marinum, assembly GCF_037855135.1. Classification (NCBI taxonomy): domain Bacteria; kingdom Pseudomonadati; phylum Pseudomonadota; class Alphaproteobacteria; order Hyphomicrobiales; family Tepidamorphaceae; genus Microbaculum; species Microbaculum marinum. The sequence goes on along the minus strand of NZ_JAZHOF010000006.1, from coordinate 100,307 downwards.
CAGCGATATTGCCGCCGGAGTGAGCGATCCGACGGTCGACTTCAGCCGGACCCTGATGACCACGTTCAGTGTGCTGGAGGCCGCCCGTGACCTTGGCGTCCGGTGCGTGGCCTTCGCATCGACGTCAGCCGTCTACGGCGAAAGAGCCGGGCAATTGGAGGAAGATTCCGGCCCATTGCTGCCGATCTCCAACTACGGAGCCGCGAAACTTGCTGGCGAAGCACTGCTCAGCGCCGCCGCAGAAGCGTGGCTGGACCGGATATGGATCTGTCGTTTCCCCAACGTCGTTGGACATCGGGCAACGCACGGCGCAATTTTCGACTTCATATCGCGTCTGAAGATGTCTCCGGTGGAGCTCAGGGTCCTGGGCGACGGGACGCAGACGAAGCCCTATCTCCATGTATCGGATCTGATATCCGCGATGGAATTCGTGGTGGCCAACGCGCAGGGACGTCGGAATGTCTTCAACATCGCCCCGGAGGGGGAGGGGACGAGCGTAGCCTTCATTGCAAAACAGACAGTCGCGCGCGTCGCGCCCGGCGCAGCCATTCGATATGAAGGCGGCGATCGCGGTTGGATCGGCGACGTTCCGAAATTCCGGTTCTCCACTGCGCGTCTGGCCGGGCTTGGTTGGCGGCCTTCGCTCAGTTCGGACGCCGCAGTGCTGCGGGCAATCGACGAACTGTCTGCCGCCGCTCTCGGACAGCAGCGCTCCGATGTCCTTGTCTGAAGCGCCTCTAAGCGCCCCTGTCCGTCATCTCGCCATCGTGGCCGGCGGCAGGGGCACGCGGATGGCCGGGGTCGCTGACGATCTGCCCAAGGCCCTCGTGGCCGTTGGAGGAAAGCCCGTCCTGCAGCATCAACTGGAATGTGCAGCGGCATCGGGAATTGAAGCGGTGACGATCTTTGCCGGCCATCTGGCACACCGGATCGCAGCGTTTGTCGGTGATGGCTCCCGTTTCGGTCTCCGCGTGAAGGTCGAGGTCGAGACAACTCCCCTCGGCACTGCCGGCGCGGTGCTGCAGGCTCTCGACACACTGCCGGAGCATTTCTTCATCGTCTATGGGGACGTGATGCTCGCGGTGGACCTGGCCGCGATGGGGCGGCGGCACGTGGAACGGACAGCCGATTTCACGACGTTTGTCCATCCCAACGATCATCCCCACGATTCCGATCTGCTGGAAATCGACGAGCAGGGATGGGTGGTGGCCGTCTACCGCTACCCACATCCGGAAGGGGTGTTTCTTCCCAACCTGGTCAACGCTGCACTTTACGTCGCCCGGCGCGACGCGTTGCGGTCGATTGGGCGGGGCGGAAATCGCGACTTCATGCAGCACGTGCTCGCCCCGTTGGGGGTTTCGGGACGGAGGGTTCTGGCCTACCGGTCGCGGGAATACGTCAAGGACATGGGAACGCCGGACCGGCTGGAACAGGTGACGCGGGACTTGAGGGACGGCAAGCTGGACCGCGGCGCGGCGCACCTGCCGGCGCCCACCGTCTTCCTAGATCGGGACGGGACAATCAACGAGGAGCGAGGATTCCTCGCCTCCCACGACGAACTGGAACTGGTGCCGGGGGCCGGACGGGCTCTTCGCAGGCTGAGGGACGGCGGCTTTCGCCTTCTGATGGTCACCAATCAGCCGGTAATCGCCAGAGGCGACGCCTGCGAGGAAGAGGTGGACACCATCCATCGAAGGCTCGCGTGGGAGCTCGGCAAGCACGGTGCCTACCTCGACGACATCTATCTGTGCCCGCACCATCCGGACAGTGGCTTTCCCGGCGAGCGGCCGGAACTGAAGGGCCCATGCGATTGCCGCAAGCCGGGAACGGGGATGTTCGAGCGGGCGCGGCGCGATCATCCGCTCGATGTCGGCCGCTCGTGGATGGTCGGGGACCGGACGGCCGACATCGAATTTGCGCGGCGGACAGGACTGAGATCCATCCTGGTGAGAACCGGAGCTGCCGGAAAAGACGGAAAGTACGCTGCGGTCCCGAACCATGTGGCCGCAGACCTCGGCGAGGCCGCCGAGATAGTCCTGGCAAGCACACCCCCGTGATCATTTCGCGCACGCCCCTAAGGGTGAGCTTCCTCGGCGGCGGATCCGATCTGCCGCCCTACTACCGCCGGCACGGCGGCGCGGTGCTGTCCACAACCATCGACCACGCGGTCTACGTTACGGTCAGCCGCAAGTTCGACGACGCCGTTCGGGTCAGCTACTCGCGCACGGAGGAAGTCCCTAGCGCTGCCGAAGTGGCGCATCCCCTTGTGCGCGAGGCGCTCAAGCATGCCGGGATCGAAGGCGGGATAGAAATCACCTCGGTTGCCGACATTCCGGCCAAGGGGACCGGGCTCGGCTCGTCCAGTTCGTTCACGGTCGGACTGCTGAACGCATTGCACGCCTATCTCGGACGGCACGCCAGCGCCGAGAGCCTTGCAAGGGAGAGCTGCGTCATCGAGATCGATCGGTGCGGAGAGCCGATCGGCAAGCAGGACCAGTATGCCGCGGCCTTCGGCGGATTCAACTTCATCCGATTCAATGCCGACGATACGGTGGACGTCCAGAAAGTGATCTGCGCGACGGACCTGTTGTCCGCTCTGCAGGATCGGCTTCTGTTCTTCTACACCGGGCAGACGCGCTCGGCCTCGCCGCTCCTGAAGGAGCAGTCAGACGAGGTCTCGCGGCCGGGCGCTCGAACCAACGCGACCGGTCAACTCGTGCATCTGGCCGAGGCCGCTTACGACGAGATCTGCAGAGGCGAAATCGACAATCTCGGCCCGTTCCTGCACGAGGCCTGGCACATCAAGCGGACGATCAATAGCGGCGTGACCAACAAGATCATCGACGAGGCCTATGATGCAGCGATCGCCGCCGGCGCACAGGGCGGAAAGGTTCTCGGTGCGGGCGGCGGCGGTTTTCTGATGTTTCTGGTTCCGAAGGCGCACCAGGAGGCGGTTCGGCGGGTCTTGGGCCGCCTTCGCGAAACGCCGTTCCGCTTTGCCTCTCAGGGCAGCAAGATCATTTTCGTTCACTAGGTACGGCGTGTGAAAGAAGTCGTTATCGAAGCCGGCCGTACCGAGCGGAACTACTGGCGCGATCTGTGGCGATATCGGGAGCTGTTTCAGGTCCTCGCCTGGCGCGACTTTGCGGTACGCTACCGCCAGACCGCTGTCGGCGTGGCTTGGGCGGTTCTGCGTCCGGTCCTGACGGTGTCCATCCTGACCGTGATCTTCCACCGGGTGGCCGGGCTTGCCAGCGTGGGAGACGCGCCGTATGCGCTGATGGTGCTGGCCGGAATGTTGCCGTGGATGTTCTTCTCCACGGCGATGTCCGATGCGGCAAGCAGCCTGGTCAGCAATACGTCGCTTGTCAGCAAGATCTACTTCCCGCGGATGATCGTGCCGACGGCCACGGTGATCGTCTCGATCGTCGACCTGCTGATCGGCCTGGTCATCCTGGCGGTACTGATGGTCGCCTACCGTTACGCGCCGGACTGGCGCATCCTCACCTTGCCGGCGCTCGTCCTCATGGCCTTCCTGGCCGCGCTCGGGCCCGGGCTATGGATCACGGCAGTGAATGTGCGCTACCGTGACTTCCGCTACGTGACCCCGTTCATCGTCCAGTTCGGGCTCTATATCTCCCCCGTCGGGTTCGCCTTCGACAACATCCCCGAATCCTGGCGGCTGCTCTATTCGATCAATCCCATGGTGGGAGTCATCAACGGCTTCCGCTGGGCCGTCCTGGGAGGCGAAGCGCCGCTCTATCCGCAGAGCCTGATCATCAGCGCGGTGATGATCGCCGCGTTATTGTGGGTTGGGGTCTGGCAGTTCCGCAAGCTGGAACGCTCGTTCGCCGATGTGATCTGAACCATACCGGACGACATCTCCATAAGCGTCGAGAATCTCTCCAAGCGCTATCTGATCGGTCATCAGGCAAGCGCTGCGGAGACCTTCCGCGAGATGCTGGGTCGCAAGGCCCGGCGCGCGGCGCGCCACGTGATCGACATGAGCCGGGGGCGCCAGCTCGTGAGCGGCGACCAGATCGAGGAGTTCTGGGCGCTGCGCGACGTCGCGTTCGACGTCCGGCGAGGCGAGGTGGTGGGCGTGATCGGCCGCAACGGCGCAGGCAAGAGCACCTTGCTGAAGATCCTGTCGCGCATCACCGAGCCGACCACCGGCCGGGCGGTCATTCGGGGCCGTGTGGCCAGCCTTCTGGAGGTGGGCACCGGCTTCCACCCGGAATTGACCGGCCGCGAAAACATCTTCCTCAACGGCGCGATCCTGGGTCTGAGCCGGGCGGAAATCAGGGGCCGGTTCGACGAGATTGTCGATTTCGCGGAGATAGAGCGCTTTCTCGACACACCGGTGAAGCGCTATTCATCAGGCATGTACGTACGCTTGGCCTTTGCCGTCGCCGCCCATCTGAATCCCGAAATCCTGATCATCGACGAGGTCCTCGCGGTCGGCGACGTGGCCTTCCAGAAGAAGTGCCTTGGCAAGATGCAGGACGTGGCCGACGAGGGCCGGACGGTGCTGTTTGTAAGCCACAACTTGCCTTCCGTGGTTGCCCTGACCAGCCGCGCCATACTCCTCGTCGAGGGCCGACTGAACGCGGAAGGGCTGAGTCGCGATATCGTCGGGCAGTTCCTGAAGATGACGCACCAGCCGGCAACGGCCGGCGGTGATCCCGCCGCCTACCGCCGTCCGCATCGCAACGAAGGACATGCCGACATTGCCGGCGTACGGGTTTGCGGCGCGCCATTCGGGGCGGGGACGGCAGCCTTCGGCGAAGACATCGTCATCGAGGTGGACCTCGATCTGAAGCGGCGGGTCGAGGAAGGCATCGTCAACATCAACGTTTTCAACGAGCAGCTCGAAGCGATCACCACACTGGCCTCGGGTGACTCCGGCTTCGCCTTCACCGGCGGGCCGGGCCGGCGCACAGTGCGCTGCAACGCCGGTCCCCTGCCGCTAATCCCGGGAGAATACCGCCTGACGGTCGGCGCAGCCCAGAAGGGGGGCGGACTGGCGTGGGACGTGCTGGAGACTATGCCGGGCTTCCGGATCGATGGTCACGAAAACGCCGCCTGGATGAATTGGCCAAGGCGGCCGGGATTGGTGTTGTTCGATCAATGCAGATGGAGCGAGAGTTGAGGCGTCCGAGGTGAATCCGATCAAGGCAGCGAAAGCCGGCATATTCAAAGGTGCGTGGGCCTTGGGCTACGAGGTGCGCCGGAGGCAGGACCCGCCGCCGCACCGGTTGGAAGTCGATCCTTCATATGCAGCCACGATCGCCTCGGTGCGCAATTACACGATGACACCCGTCGAGAAGATCGCAGCCTTGGTCGATGCGACGCGCTACATCGCCCGAGAGAAGGTACCCGGCGCATTCGTAGAGTGCGGTGTGTGGCGAGGCGGCTCGATGATGGCGGCTGCGCGGACCTTGCTGGAGATGGGCGAAATCCGCGACCTCTACCTCTTCGACACCTATGCCGGCATGACCGAGCCGGAAGAGGTCGACGTAGACCTGCGAGGGCGAACGGCAAAGGACCGTTACCTGGCCTCAGCTGCGAACGGCTATAATGAATGGTGCTACGCGAGCCTGGAGGATGTACGCCAGAACCTGCTGTCCACCGGCTATCCCAAGGAGCGCTGCCATTTCATACAAGGAGACGTGGTGCAGACCCTGCCTCACAAGGGGATCGGGGAGATCGCCATGCTGCGGCTCGACACCGACTGGTACGAATCGACCCTGCATGAGTTGAACACGCTCTATCCCGACATCTCGGTCGGGGGCGTCCTGATCATCGATGATTACGGGTACTGGGAGGGCTGCAAGAAGGCGGTGGATGAGTATTTCGCGGAGGGTGGCCCCTTGCTGGTGGCGATCGATGCGATCGCCAAGATCGCCGTGAAGACCGAGAGCCACAAGCGGTGACCGGCGGCCGAGCCGACTGCGGATCCTGCGGCCGACAGCCTGTGAACGCCACCCCGCGGCGATCTTCAACGACTGCGAAAGCCGTATCTGCTTAATATGATAGGGGTAGCCAAATACAAATGTTTGACAGATTGCTAGTATATATACCGTCGTGATCGACTATACGTTACCAAAATGCAGGCCTTCGACGTTAGATTCTTATACGAATGTCAGACTGATATTGTCTGCTGTCGAGCGGGCGGTGCCTATATTACATGGGCACGTGCTGGACGTGGGTTGCGGGCGCATGCCCTACAAGGAATACGTGATGGAGCGATCGGGCCGCGTAGCGCAGTGGACCGGCTTGGACCTGGAAGAGCGAAAGCACAGCGAAGCGCCGCCGGACATGACATGGGACGGCGAGACAATAGATTTGCCAGACGCCAGTGTGGATTGTGCAATGCTGACCGAGGTTCTCGAGCATTGCCCCAAACCGGACCATGTCGTTCGGGAGGTATTCCGGGTTCTTCGCCCCGGCGGTTTCATCTTTCTCACGGTGCCGTTTATCTGGCCGATCCATACCGTCCCATACGATGAATTCCGCTATACGCCTTTCTCCCTGAAGCGGATCCTCCTCCAGGCTGGATTTTCCGATCTGTCGATCGAGGCGACGGGCGGACGCCACGCGATGCTGGCGGTTGCGCTCGGGCTCTGGGTACGTCGCAGGCCCCTGACGTCGCGCGTCCACGTCGTGACCAAGGCCGTGGGGTCGGTGCTGCTTTGGCCGGTCATACGCCTCCTCACCGCAATGGACGAACGCCCTGAGGAACTCGGGGAAAGTACCTTGCTGGTGGGACTGGCGGCGATGGCGCGGAAACGGATTGCGGTATGCTCATAGGTAGGCCTGCAACTGGGCGAACTCCCGGGCGTGGCTGACAAATGGCCCTTCCGGGCAGTGAGTGAGACGCTCGCGGTGTTCACGACTGAGCTCGGTGCTCCATTCATTGATCGGCATGTATTGGATCTTAGACCTCACAATACTGTCGCTATTGCCCGTTCCGGTCGCCACCCATTGCAAATGGATGCTTCGGTTGCGGTGCCCGTGTTTCGACTCGACCGGTGGGAATTGCGTCTTTCAGTCCGGCTTGCCAGGCGTTCGGGCGGAGCGGTAGATCGGATGCGTGAAAGGGCGATCGCGAAGTTCTTGAGACACCACCGCGTCGGCGTAGTGCTCGGAGAATACCTGGACAACTTTATCGATTTCATCCCTCTGCTGGACCACCTGGATATTCCTTACATTGCCCAGGCTCACGGCATGGATGTGAGCAGGGAATTGCGGCAACCCGGCATGGCGCAGCGCTATTTGTCCTATCGTTCGGCCAGGGCGGTGCTGACGCGAAACGAATTCCATCGGCAACGGCTCATCCGCATCGGACTTCCCGCCGAAAAGGTCCACGTCAATCCCGGTGGCGTGGATATTCCCACGGAACTGCCCGAGAAATCGGCCGATTCCTGCAGACGCCTGTTGGCCGTGGGCCTGATGGTTCCCAAGAAGGCGCCAATATTTCTGCTGGAGGCGTTCCGGCGTGCAGCGGCGGAAAACCCGGAGCTCAGCCTCGACTATGTCGGAGGCGGTGCGCTCTTCCCCGCGGCGCAGCAGTTTGTTCAGGCGTGCGGTTTGAACGACCGGGTGCGCTTGCACGGCTTTGCCTCAGAGGAGACCAAATTGCGGCTTCTGGGGGAGTGCGGGGTCTTCGTGCAGCACAGCATGACCACGCCCGACGGCGACGAGGAGGGGCTGCCGGCGGCAATTCAGGAGGCGATGGCCCATGGGCTGGCGGTGGTAAGCACGCGACACTCCGGAATTTCGGAAGCGGTCATCGAAGGTGAGACGGGGATTCTGGTCGACGAGGGTGACGTTGAAGGAATGGCGGCCGCTCTGGTGGTCATCGGACCGTCCGCCCGCTCACTCGGTGAGGCCGGTTATCGTCGGGCGGCTGCGCTCTATGCATGGGACCACGAACGAAGCCGGTTGGACGGCTGGCTGTCGGCAGCCTGACGGATCGCGGGGTATGAACCGGCTGGTCGAATTGAGGCGGCGCGCCTCGCGAACCTATCGGCGCTATCGGAATCCGCTAAGACCGGACGAGTTTCGGCGAGCGCTGGATGAGCTCGGACTGCGCCAGAGCGATATCCTGTTCGTACATTCGTCGCTGTCCGCCATGGGTCGGTTTACCGCCGGGTTGGAGGACATTGTGGATGCCTTGGGAGACGTCTGTGGGACATTGGGTCTGCCGACCCACACCTACAGCTATCCGGAGGCGTCCGGCGCCCCGGCGGCAGTGTTCGATCCCGCGACGACACCGTCCCGCAACGGACTCTTTACGGAATATTTCCGCCGACGGCCGGAAGCGGTCCGCAGTGTTCACTCGACCCATTCACTGGCCATGCAGGGGCCGGAAGCCGGCGAGATGACGATGGACCACTATCAATCCGACACGCCTTGCGGCGCCGGCACGCCATACGCTCGGATGATCGAAGCCCGGGCGAGTGCTCTGCTGCTCGGCGTGAGTTTTCACTCCTATACGTTCTTCCACACCGCCGAAGATGCCGCGGACAGCCCCTTTGCATACGAAGACGGCATTCTCGACATACTGCGCGTGCTGGATGAGGCGGGGGAGGTCAGGCAGTGCGTGTCTCGCCGCCAGACACGCAACGCGCGCCGCTTTGCCTCGTGCGGCGATCTCATCGAGCGGGCGGGGCTCGCCCGGCGGGGGGCGTTGGGGGCAGGGACCATCACCTTCGTTCCCGACTGTGCCAAGGTCCACGATTTTCTCGTGGAACGGCTGCGCGTGACGCCTGATTTCCTCTACGCCGAATGCGCTGCTCCACTGAACTGAATCCCATTAAAACCTGACATGCTGAAGATTGGCATCATCGGTACGGGCGTGATTGCGCACGAACATGCAGCCGCGATTGGCATGATTCCTGGTCTGGAGCTGGTCGGCGCGTCGGATATCTCGGCGGGCCGCCTCACGGCCTTCGCCGACGCCTTCGGCCTGTCCCGACGCTACGAGGGCGCCGATGAACTGATCGCCGACAGCGATCTCCAACTGGTCGTTGTGGCGACGCCGCCATCGACGCACGAGGCACTGACGGTTGCCGCTCTTGAGGCCGGCAAATCCGTCCTCTGCGAGAAGCCGCTGGCGCACAATCTCGAAAGCGCGTCCCGCATCGCAGCCGCTGCTGCGCGCCATCCCGGACGGCTGTCGATCGGCTACCAGTTGCGGTACGCGCCGCAATACCGGCGGATGCTCTGGCTGATCCGCAATGGCTGGATCGGCGAGGTGACGGAGGCCGTGGTGGAGCGCCACGGCTACATCCCGCACGCGCTGGCCGAAGCAAGCTGGTGGGGCAGATGGGACATCGCCGGCGGGGGGGTCCTCATGACCCAGATGATCCACGAGATCGACCTGATGATCGAGGCGATGGGCGCGCCCCGGTCGGTCGATGCGAAGTTCGACACCCGCTATACGAAGATCGAGTCCGAGGATTGGTTCGAGGTCGAGGTCGCGTTCTCCGGAGACCGCCGCGCCCGGTGTGCCGGATCGGTCAACTCCGGCCGAATGGGCGGTCGGTTCGTCATCAAGGGTGACAAGGGCTGGATCTCGCCATCGGAGATTTCGCTGCACGATCCGTCCATGAACCGGCAGGCGCAAAGGGCGGTCGATGCCGCTCTGTCGGACACGAGGGTCCAAACCCGTTCGATGCCCGCGCGGGCGTATCGGAAGGCACGGCGGACCCTGGGTCTATCGGAGCCTGCGGCGGTTACGCCGCATGCGCTGCTATACAGTGATATTGCTGCGGCAATCGCGGCAGACAAGCCGCTTCCGATCCCACCGTCCGAGGCCCTCGGAAGCCTGGAATTCTGCGCCGCCACGTACGAATCCGGGCTGCGCGGCGAGCCGGTTCGCCTGCCGCTCGCGCCGGACGCGGGAGGCTATCCTGAAGTCACCAGGACCACATATGCGGCGAAGCGCACACGGTTTCCCGAGGCACCGCCGGCAAGACCGGTGCCGAAACGGAATGGAGCCGTGCGCATCGGCCTGATCGGCCTCGACACCACCCATGCCGTCACCTTCACGGACCTTCTGCACAATCCGTACAATCCCGATCATATTCCAGGCGCACGCGTCGTCGCGGCATTCCCCGGGGGGTCTCCCGACATGGAGGTCAGCGCATCACGCGTCGATGGGTTCACATCCGAGTTGCGAGACCGGTACGACATCGCCATCGTCGAGACGCCCGAAGACGTCGTCGACGAGGCGGAAATCGTCTTTATCCTGTCCTGCGACGGGCGTACCCACGCGGGATTGTTCCGTGCGGTTGCCGGGCGTGGGCGGCCGGTCTTCATAGACAAGCCGTTGGCTACCTCGCTCGCCGATGCCGAAAAGATTCAGTTCCTGGCGCGGGAGACCGGCACTCGGGTCTTCGGGGCATCTGCCTTCCGCTATGCCGACAGGCTCGTGGCGGCCCTCAATGACATCAGAGCGTCCGGCGAAGCGATCGAGACGTGCACGATCCGCTACTGGGGTCAGATCCAGCCTACCCAGGGCCGATACTTCTGGTACGGCGTCCATGGCGCCGAAATGCTGAATGCGGTGATGGGTACCGGCCTGTCTTCAGTACAGGCCAGAATGGACGGCCAGTGCGATGTCATCGAAGTCGAACACAGCGACGGGCGCCGATCGACATTGCTCGGATCACATGTCGACGGCACGTTCCACGTCCAGATCAGGACCGACCATCGTGTCCTGGAAATTCCCATCGGGGGTCCCGTCTCCGCGCGGATGCTGGCGGTGGTTCTGGATCTCCTGACACCGCGCGGCTATCCGCAACTGTGGCGCGCCTCCACGGCCGGGTCGGTCTGCGCGCGCCCATCCCGGTCCATCGACCCCGGCGAAGCCGATACGCTCGATGTGATCCGGCTGCTGGATGGCGCGCAAAAGAGCTACGCCTCGGGAAAGCGGGTCACGTTTTAGGACATGAACACGACGATGCTGCGTTCGCTGCTGGGGCCGGTGAAGCCGATTGCCCGGAAATCACTGGAAGCGGTCAACATTGACCCGCGGGTCGCGAAGGCCGTTCTCGTGCCGCCAAAGCATATGCACGGCGGCCCGCCGACGCGCCGCATGCCGTGGCCGCGCCGTCGTCACTTCGGACGAGATGAGCGGCAGGCCGTGCTTCGTCTGATGGATCGGGAAATCAAGCACGGCGGTGCAATCGTCTACAACGGGCCCGAGAAGCTCGCATATTGCAGCCAGTTTTCCGATTTCATGGGAGGCGGTTATACGGAGGCGGTCAGCTCGGGCACGGTGTCCGTCTATGTTGCCCTGCGGGCCCTGGATCTCGAGCCGGGCAGCGAGGTGATCGTGCCGCCGATCACCGATGCGGGCGGGACCATGCCTGTGGTCATGTGTGGCTGCGTTCCCGTGCCGGCCGACAGCCTGCCGGGAACTTTCAACACCGGAGTCGACCAGATTCGCGCCGTGCTTAGCGATCGCACGAGGGCGATCGTGATCGCACACATTGCCGGCCACGCTGTCGACATGGATCCGATTCTCGAACTCGCCCGCGAGCGCGACATTCCGATCCTGGAGGACTGCGCGCAGGCACACGGGGCATCTTACAAGGGCCGCAAGGTCGGGACGTTCGGCTCTGTCGCCGCTTTTTCCACGATGTTCGGCAAGCACCATTCCACCGGCGCCCAGGGAGGAACTGTCTACACCCGAGATACGATGATCTTCGCACGCGCACGACAAGTCACGGATCGGGGAAAGCCGTACGGCGCGGTGATGCCGGACGGCAATGTCGTCGCCTCGCTTAACTTCAACCAGGACGAAATCAGCCTAGCGATCGGCCGCGTCCAGCTCGGCAAGCTGCCCGGCTTCCTCGATCGCCGCAGGAATTTCGCCCAAGTCGTGCGCGTCGGCTTGGCGGACTGCGAGAGCGTCGAGTTCGTCGCCGCGCCAGCGGAGACCGAGAGTGCTTACTGGTTCCTCATGCTGCGTGTGAGGCCAGAAAGATTGTCCTGCACCGTCGCGGAGTTTGCTGCCGCCCTGGCACTCGAAGGTATCGGCGGCGTGAATGCCGGCTATCCGTTCTATCCCACGGATTCGCCATGGCATCGCGATGCAAATGTGTTCGGAGAGAGCGGTTTCCCCTGGTCGCTGCATCAGGAAAAGCCTCGGCACTACCAGCTGCCAAATGCCCATGCCGCAAACGCCCGCATCCTGCGCGTGGAGGTTCACGAAGACCTCGGCGCGAAGGAGGCAGGGCAACTCGTGGCGGCCGTGAAGAAGCTCGTCAGATACTTTGCAAAAACCTAGAGATGCCTTTGTGCCTGTTTGTCGCCTCTATCAGTGACCGTTTCCGTTCGTCATTTCGACGGTTCCATCGGTGAGCTTCAGGTGAGGCAATTCCCCGTCAATCGAGTTTGTCCGCTCGCAGAGCAACCCGCAGTGCAGACCCTGGGTTGGGCATCCGCAGCCAGCATTGCGGCGCAGAATCCCACCTATCGCGACGACTACGCACAGATCCTGGGAATATCTCCTGATGACGAATTCCCGTTCGTGGTGGGCCCAACCGGGTTCGTTTATGCGGGATGGCTGCCTCCAGATGACTTTCTAGCCCGGGTCTATGAAGATGTGATTGACCATTCAAGAACAATAACGACAACTATGGCGTACCGTCAGGCTTTGCTCGAACTGGCGTCTTCATTTTTTCGGCTCGTGGCTGAGCGCAGAACCGGCAGCACTCAGCTCCGCCTGCTGGACTTCGGATGCGGCTACGGGGCGCTACTAGACATAATGGCTAGCAAAGAAATCATCTCAACTGGCTATGAACCGAGTCTTCAGCGTAGCATTCGTGCAGTAAAGGATGGAAGCTTTTCTGTATTAGCGAGCCTGGATGAAGTGAGGTTGGCGGCGCCATTCGATCTGATCGTCTGCACAGAGGTTCTCGAGCATGTGCCGGATCCGAGAGAGATTCTAAAGTTGTTGAAGGATATTGCTGAGCCCTCCGCACTTCTTGCTCTCACGGTTCCGCAAGTCGAGGAACGTGAGGTGTTAGATATGATGGTGAAACTCGGTTCCGGTAAAGAGCTTCCCAAGGTTTTTAACCCTTGGGAGCATCTGAACTACTTTTCTGCGGAGAAGCTGAGAAACCTTTTGGAGGATTGTGGTTTCAAAGTGGTGCGCGACTACGGAAGCGGGTTGCCAACTGCGGCAGAAGCCTCATTTATCGGCAAAGAATCAGGTTTCAGACAACAAATTAAAACTTCGGCACGTCTGTTTAAGCGGTCACTATTCAGAAAGCCATCTACTCAACTTTTCTGCCAGTGCTGATTCCTTAGATCCGACCCAAACTGTTGCCACCGATACGTTGATGTTACCGCGCGTTACCATCGTCACCCCGACGAAGAACCGGCGGGCACTTCTTAGCGAGACGATCGGGTCAGTGCGTGCGCAGACCTTCCACCGCTGGGAACACGTCATCGTTGACGACGGCTCGGACGACGGTACCGACGAGATGGCAGAGGAACTCGCCCGAATCGATCCCCGCATCCGGTTCCTGCGTCGGGAGGGGGAGCGCGGCGGAGCGAACGTTTGCCGCAACATCGGCATCCGGGCAGGCAGGGGCGACTACGTTCTGTTTCTGGATTCCGATGATCTCCTCGAACCTGGCTGCCTCGAGCGCCGGGTTGCGATCTTGGATCGAAATCCGGATCTGGATTTCATAACGTTTCAGACGGCGTTCTTCATCCGGGAGATCGGCGACCAAGGCTACGACCGCTGTCCCGATCTCTTCGGCGACGACCTGACGCGATTTCTGAGTTTCGAAACGCCTTGGATCATTTCGGCGCCCCTCTGGCGGCGGACCACGCTCGAGCGCGTCGGACCATTCGACGAAACCCTTCTGAGCTGGCAGGACCTCGAACTTCATGTGCGCGCGCTCACGATGGGCGTCCACTATCTGCGGTTTCCCGAAATCGACCATCATGTGCGCTGGCTGAACGAGGTCGGCCGTATCAGTGCCGACCAGCGCAAGTCTCCGGCGCACCTGAATGGCGCGCTCGCGATACTGGAGAAGTTCGAGCACATGGTGCGGGATGGCCCGGGAATGAACTGGGTTCGGCAGCGGGCATTGTGCAGCCTGTACTTCTTCGTCGCCGAGCGTTGGGCCGAGGCCGGCAACGCCGGAGAGGCGCTGGACGTCTGGCGTCGCATCCGCGTGCGCTCTCTTGGAACACGATCTCTGTACGGATCGGGCGCCGTATTGTTGGTGGCGCAGGCCCGCAATATTCCGTGCAGTCGTCTGACCAACAAATGGAAGGGTTGGATGCGTCTGCGGACCAACGCGGAGCTGGTGCCGTCGGGTCGGGCTGGCGCTACACCTCGACCCACGGGCCGATCGCCGGGCGATGCCCGGCCGGTCCGGCCAGCAGGTAGCGCGGCGGTTCGTAGTGATTGATCGCGGTGCAGGGCCTGCAGAAGTGGTCGCCGAGGAGATCGTCGCGAACAAAGAAAGCGTTCACCCCGGCCGGGCTGCAGCCGACCAGCGCATAGCCCTTTGTCTCCGCGAGAGCCGCGAGCGCCCCGAGCGACGCGCCGAAATAGTTGCCGCCGTCCCAGGTGTTTCTTGGGTCGTACGCCATCGTCTTGCGGACGTGCGGGGGAAGAGTGGCATTGTATTCTATCACCACCAGCCGTGGCCTGACCGACGTGATCGCCTTCCAGACCCAGTAGTCGTTGGAGTCGATGTCTATCGACAACAGGTCGGGTTCTGCCTCGTCGGCGAGGCGGCTGATCAGCTCGTCGGCATTTTCGGCAGTGACGAAGTCGTTGTGAATTTCCACGGGAAAGGAGGCGAAGGCCGTTCGAGCCTCCCTAGCACTTGCAGCCGAGCCCTCGATCCACGCGCCGCTCCAGCCCTGGACGAGAAGGAAGGTGGTATTGCATTCAAGCCCGCTCTGGACGCCGAATTCGATGAAACGCCGGCTGGTCGTCCCGATCCGGCGGAACACCTCGGCGATCATACCGTCCTCGTAACCTTCGGAGTACACCTTGTAGCCGCTGGACAGGAGACGCAGTGGGTCGTTGAAGCGCGGGGTGGCGGCAAGAGAGGAGAGAAGCTGGCTCTGGTGGATGCGCCGGAGCAGCTGCTCCGATCTCACCGACGCGTCGGCCCCCCGGCGCACGGCTCGCAAGTACTCACGAATTCGCCACAGCATGACACCCCCCGGCTTGTCGCGGCCAAGGGAGCACGGAGATGCCGGAGGAGGTCAAGCGAATTTCGCCGATGCCACCTTGCGGCGGCGGAGCCGCAATCGCGGCCTGCGGCCATGCGCGCGTCGGCATGACCGCTGCGGGAGCGCACGTCGCGCCGGCGGGCGAGTACCGCGACGCCGTCGACGTCATCTATCTGGCCGCCTGTGCGCGCGATGCTCGGCTGACGCGCATCTGCGTCGCCAGCATCCGCTACTTCTATCCGGATGTGCCGATAAGGATACTCGCCGGCGACATACTGCAGCCGGGGCTTGCGGAGGAGCTGAATCGATACTGGGACGTCGGGGTCGCAGACCTGCCGACAGGCGACTATGGCTGGGGCCTGGTGAAGCTGGAGCCGCTGTTCGGGCCCGCCGGCCAGCGTTTCATGGTCTGCGACGTCGATACCGTCTTCACCGGGCGGGTCCTGGACCGCCGTGCCGAAAGCCGCGCCCCGTTCTACGTGGACAACGAAGCGCTGTCCGACGCGGATTTCAAGCGACTTTACTACGATTGGGAGGCGCTGGCGGAGATTGATGCGGATGTCCAGTCAGCCCGCAAGGCCTTCAATGCGGGTGAGTGGTTCGGCACGGCCGGCCTCGTCGCGCGCGACGATTTCGACGACTGGGTGGAGTGGACCCTGCCGCGCCGGCTCTATTATCAGGAGCACTTCATGGGCGGCGATCAGGGCGTCATGAACTTCGTCGTCCTCAAGAAGGAAGCGTTCGACGGCTTGCGCATCGACCGCGTCGAACTGATGCGCTGGCCGGGCCACGGCCTGGAGGATCTGGAAGTCGAGCGCGTCAAGACGGGAACCGCGCCCGCGCTGGTGATCCATTGGGCGGGCATGAAGTCGATCTTCCTGCACGATATGGTCGGCGGCGACCTGCTGCAGTTCTTCGAGGACTACTACTACACGCGGTTACCGGCCGGACGCCTGCGGCGCCGGCTCGCCTTGTGCCGGCACATTTGGATCCACTGGTCGTACAGAGCGAGCGTCCCGATCAGGCTGCGGTGGCGGCGCATCCGGGATCGTATTGCGCCAAAGAAAGCCACGCCGGTGTTGGTCAAGCAGTCGATCGGTTCGTGAAGGAGGTTATCCGATCGGTGCTGTCGGCCTTGGGCTACAGAGTGGAGGGGATACGGTACACGCCTCGCCAGTTGCTGGATCCGAACCGGAGGCGGGAACTTCGATTCGATGATGTTATCTGCCGGCACATGTTTGAACACGGGCAGGAGTGCATTTTCATCCAGGTCGGAGCCTATGACGGCATCTCGACCGACCCGCTATACAAGTATGTCGGTCGCTGCGGCTGGAGAGGCGTGCTGCTCGAGCCACAGCCCCGGTCGGCCGCCAGCCTGCGACAACTCTACCAGGACAACGATAAAATTGCGGTTCTGGAGGCGGCGCTGGATCGCCAGCGTGGCAGGCGTATCCTCTATACCGTCGCGACAGACGACCTTCCCGACTGGGCGGGGGGCATGGCGTCCTTCTACCGCGAGCACCTCCTCAAGCACGAGTACCTCTTGCCCGGCGTGGGGGAAAGGGTACGCGAGGTGCCGGTGGATTGCGTCACTTTCGACGATGTCCTGGAGCGCCTGCCGGGAGATAAACTGGACCTTCTGCAGATCGACGCAGAAGGCGCCGACGGGGAGATAATCGCGCTTTTCCCGTTTGATCGGGTGATGCCTTCGATCGTTCACTGGGAAATCAAGAATCTCAGCCGGACCGAGCAGGAGTCGGTGCTGGAACTGCTCGGCGGCCACGGTTATCTGGTCGCCCGATCCGGTTGCGAGGATATGCTGGCAGTTCTCCCCCCGTCCGCCAACTGACGCCATCGGCGTAAGAGTGTTGGACATGGTCCCGACCGCAGCCGAGCTTGTTGAGCGTCTGCCGCGCCCGCTACGCCGCCACCGGCTGATGACGGCCTGGATGCGCCTGACCGGCGAACCGCCGATCCAGCTGGTACGCATCCGCGACGACAGCCACGGCTATGCGGACATGAGCGACGGATTTCTGCGCCTGATCCCGATCGAGGGTGGTTTCGAGGCCGATTTCTTCCACGTTGCCGACTCCTTCCTTCAAGACCAAGGCGGCGTCTTCATGGATGTGGGCGCAAATTTCGGGCTCCTGAGCTTCGGCCTTGCCGGCCGACACGGGGACCGGATCGATTTTCATCTCTTCGAGCCGAATCCGGCGCTGGTCGACACGATCCGGCGCACGCACGCACTGTTCCCCGAGATGCGGCTGAACCTGGTCGCAGCCGCTGTTTCCGATCGGGACGGAACGGTTCGGCTCGAGATCAACAAGGAGCAGACCGGGGCCTCCCACATCAGCAAGACGGGCGGGCTCGAAGTGCCCGCGATCACGCTGGATGGCTATATCGGGGAGCACGGGGTCGAACGCGTCGGCCTGCTGAAGCTGGATGTGGAGGGGTTCGAGCTTGCGGCCTTGCGCGGCGCCGAAGAAAGCCTTCGCAACCGGGTGATCCAGGCGGTCTATTTCGAATACTTCGAGAAAAACCTCATTCGGTTTGGCCCCCCCGGCGAGTTGATCAGCTTTCTGGATGAAGCCGGATTCACGACCTGCTTCTGCCGTCCCTGCGACTACGATCCGCGCGGCGGGGCGACCCGCACCCTCGCCGAAGGGCTGCCCGGGCACGGCCTGGATCTGCTTCCCGCGCAGGGCCACACGCTACCCGCCATGACGGATCTGCTGGCCGTGCCGCGGGAAGCATTGGTTCGGCTGCCTGCCCGGCGGGATGCATGAGCAACGTCCCCATCTCCGTGATCACCTGCACGCACAATCCGCGACCCGACTATATTGGCCGCACGCTGGCAGGTTTGAATGCACAGACGCTGCCGACGGGACAATGGGAATTGGTCGTCGTCGACAACTGCAGCGATCCCCCGTTGCGGGACAGGCTCGCGCTCGGCTGGCATCAAGCTGCGCGGACTGTGCGCGAGGAGACACTTGGCCTCACCCCCGCTCGGCTGCGCGGTATTCGCGAGGCGCGGGGCGAACTGCTGATCTTCGTCGACGACGACAACGTCCTGGACCCGGATTTCCTGGAGCAGGCGGTCCGCACGGCAAACGAGCGACCGTGGCTCGGCGCGTGGAGCGGTCAGTGCCGGCCCGAATTCGAGGTGGACCCGCCTGACTGGACCCGGCGCTATTGGGGCAACCTCGTGATCCGCGAGTTCGATCACGACGTCTGGTCGAACCTGCCGCGCCTGCCGGCAACGATGCCGTGCGGGGCGGGATTGTGCGTGCGTCGCGATGCAGCGCTAGAATATATGCGGCTGCACGACACGGGACGGCGCCCGATTCAGATGGACCGGACGGGGACCTCGCTAGTCTCCGGCGGCGACAACGATCTCGCCGCATGCGCCTGCGACATCGGCCTGGGGCAGGGCCTCATCGCCAGTCTGAAACTGACGCACCTGATCGCGAAAGGCCGCCTCACCGAGGCCTATCTGGAGCGGCTGTCGGAGGGGATCTACCTCTCCGGTGTCGTGCTGGCGCACATGCGGGCCAACTTCGACGAACTGGAGTCCTACAAAGTCCGCCTGCGGGACAGACTGCGGGTCCTGACCCTGCCTGAACCGCATCGGCGAATTGCCCGGGCCGCGCTCAGGGGGCGCGCACGGGGCCTGGAACTCATATCCCGACTGTCCTGCAGCGCCGGCAGTCAACACGAACACCCATGACGGATCCCGGCACCTCGGCGGCATCAGCCTGCTGATCGATCGCTCCAGACACCGGTTCGTCTTCGCCATGAAGAAGCTGCTCTACGGGCGGCGGGGCGAGCCCTACGAGATTGCCGGCACGACGTTGCGTTTCGTCCCGGGAACGAGGCCGATCAAGCAGAAGTACAGGACCTCGCCCAATTCGGTGGCGCGCTACGATGCACTGCAGATCGAATTCATGGCTGACGCGCTGAAGTCTGGCGACACGGCGCTCGATGTCGGTGCACATGTCGGTCAGTGTACTCTCGTGATGGCCGCGCGCTGCGGTCCGGCCGGTCATGTCGTCGCTTTCGAGCCAGACCCCAAATCGCGCCAACTGCTGTTGAGGAACATCGCCCTCAATCCCTCCGTATCGGCGATCCGGGTAGAGGAGTTGGCTTTGTATGACCGGGAAGGTTCGGCGGTACTGTTCAGCCGAGGCGGAGATGCGAATTCCTCGTTGTCCAAATCTGCCTTCCCGGGCAGTCCGGCCGGTGTGCTTCAGGAGGTGCAGGTCACCGTCACTACTCTGGACTCCTACCTCGATCGTACCGGGGAGCCGGTGCCGAAGGTCGTGAAGATCGATGCCGAAGGGGCCGAGATCAGGATACTGGGCGGGGCGGAAAAACTGCTCGCCGGGGACAGCCTGGTGCTGTGCGAACTTCACCCCTACGCGTGGCCCGGCTTCGACGT
This sequence comes from Microbaculum marinum, assembly GCF_037855135.1. Taxonomy (NCBI): domain Bacteria; kingdom Pseudomonadati; phylum Pseudomonadota; class Alphaproteobacteria; order Hyphomicrobiales; family Tepidamorphaceae; genus Microbaculum; species Microbaculum marinum. The sequence goes on along the minus strand of NZ_JAZHOF010000006.1, from coordinate 80,644 downwards.
GAGCCTTCAGAACCTCAAGACCTGTGCAGCGCGCGCAGATCGTCGCATTCGATATCTCGATCAGGCCGGCGACCTGCGGGGAGAGGCAGTCTACGGAACGGTCCTGCTCGAGAAGCGCTAGATCTGGCGCCTTTGCGCGGATTCCGGGGGAGACCGTCGACCACGCCGCCGGAGTCCCGAGCGATGACGCGGTCGAGCCCCGGCGGACGCCGGTACTGCACCACGCGATGCGAACGCGACGCGCGCTGCCCGACACCGCCCATCAGTCGTGAACGCCATGCGCAGGCTGGTGCTGTTCCTGTTCTCCCACCGCTTCCTCGCACTGGCACGGTGGGATATCCATTTCCTGGCGGTCAGGCTGCGAAATGTCCTGACCGGACAGGACGGCCGAATCCGCCGGTTCCTGGACACCCGGCAGCGCCCGACATTCCTCAACCTGGGGTCCGGCCCGCGCGGTCTGGAAGAGGGCAACTGGGTCAATATCGACGGATACCGTGATCACAACGTCCATTTTTGCATCGATTTTTCCCGCCGCCTGCCTTTTGCTGACGCAACGTTCGATGGAATTTTCTGCGAGCATGTGGTGGAGCACTTCTCGCTAGAGCAGGGCCGGGAGTTGCTGCGCGAGATCCATCGCATTCTGCGGCCGGGCGGATGGGCGCGCATCATCGTTCCGGACGGGGCGGTGGTCATGCGCGCCTATTTCGACGATCCCGAGCGCCTGATCGCCCACCGCGGACAGCGAGACAGGACTGCCATGCAGGTCGTGAACGACTACTTCCGGCAGCGATACGAGCACCAGTTCCTCTACGACTGGGAAACGATGGAGCGGATGCTGTCCGAGGCCGGGTTTGACCGCGTCTGCCGATGCTCCTTCGGGGAGGGACGGGGCCCTGCCGCCCTGCGCATCGACGATCGGAAATACGCGTGGGAAAGTCTGTATGCGGAAGCCCGGACACCCCTGCAGCCTGCTGCTCCCGGACAGCCCGGGCATGAACCGGCTCCGCTTCACAAGCGGTAGACCTTGGGGAGCTTTGCGGGGATTTCCGCGCCGAAGGTCATCCATGTCGTCGGAGACCTGAACAACGGCGCCGTCGAGAATTGGCTCGTGCGGATGCTGCGCCATGCAAAGCGCGCGGGAGACCCGCTGGACTGGACGTTCTACTGCGCATTCGGGCACGAGGGTGCGCTCGATGCTGAGGCCCGGTCGCTAGGTGCGCATGTGGTTCTGTCGCCGGTGCCGCTCGACGCCCACTGGCAGTTCGCGCGCAGTCTGCGCGGCGAACTCGTCAGGGGCGGGTATGACGTCCTGCATTGCCACCATGATCTGGTCAGCGGCCTCTACCTGGCGTCCTCCGTGAATCTGCCGATCCGGCGGCGCATCGTGCACGTTCACAATGCCGACGAAGCCGTGCTTACGCCAAGACGCTGGAAGCAGCGCATATATCGTCCTTCGCTCCGACACCTGTGTCTCGGCATGGCCGACCGCATCGTCGGCATATCCAATCACACGCTGGATACTTTTCTGGCGGGACGGCCGCGCCGGCCCGGGCGCGATGTCGTGCATTACTATGGCGTGGATCCGGAGCCGTTCGAGGGCGAAGAACCGGATCGTGCCGCATTCCGCCATGAGATCGGCGTTGCGGCGAGCAGCGTGATCCTGTTGTTCGGCGGGCGCATCGTTCCGGAAAAGAACCCGGTCTTCGCGGTTGACGTCTTCGCCGAACTGACGCGTCGGGAACCGCGGGCGGTCGCCGTCTTCGCGGGGGCGGGATCGGAAGAGGGCGCGGTGCTGGCCCGGGCGAAAGCGCTGGGAGTGGCAGACAGGCTGCGCATGCTGGGCTGGCGCGGCGATCTCGCGCGGATCATGCGCTGCAGCGATCTCTTCATCCTGCCGCGGCCGGAGCACCCGATGGAGGGCTTCGGGCTGGCGGTCGTCGAGGCCCAGCTCGCCGGGCTGCGGATGCTGCTGTCGGCAGGGGTGCCGGACGATTGCCTTCTTGCAGCGTCTTGCTTCCGGCGGATGGCTCTCTGCGCCGGAGCGGGCGCCTGGGCGGGTGCAGCGGTGGACCTCATGCGCGGACCGATCCCCTCCACAGATGCGGCATTGCGCGATCTGAAAAACTCTCCGATGGACCTGGAATTTGCGCTGACGGATCTGATGAGGCTGCACGCATGAGTGACAGGCCGGATTCCGTTGTGCGAGAACTCGAGTCAGGGCGCTTCGAGTTCGCCCTCTCGCCGCTTCAGACGACCTATTATTCATTCGAGCGGGCTCTCGGACACATCCTCTGGCGCCCGCCACCGCCAAAATTGCCAGCGCCGATTTTCCTCAATCTCGGTTGCGGACCGCACATACATCCGGGCTGGGTGAACGCAGACGACTACGCCCCCAAGCGAAGGCTTCGCGAGAAGGCGTTCCGCCCGAACTGGAGTCTCGATATCACCCGGCCCTGGAACTGTTCCGAAGACACTTGGGACGGGGTCTTTACCGAACATGTCCTGGAACATGTAACCTATTCGCAAGCCATGCATGTCCTGAAGGAGTGTCTGCGGACCATGAAACCCGGCGCCTGGTTGAGAATTACCGTGCCGGATCTCGACAAATACGTCGCCTGCTACAGCAAAGGCGGTGCCGACGGCGCGCTCGGAAACTTTCCGCATCCGGCCGTCGCCATCTCGTTTCTCACCCAGATGCACCTGCACCGGTCCGCCTGGAACGGCGACCTGTTCGTCCGGGTGCTAACCGAACTCGGCTTTTCAGATGCTAGAGTTGTTGCATATCGCCAGGGAACGGATCCGCGGCTGATCAGGGACGACGCCGACAAGTCGCATGAGAGCCTGTATGTCGAGGCCCGCAAGCCGCCGCGGTGATATCGGTGAAGGTCCTGCAGATTGTCGACAACCTCGGTATGGGCGGCGCCGAAGTCTGGCTGGTCGCACTCCTGCGCCACTGGCAGGACCAAGATGACGGACCGCAAGTTCATTTTCTTGCGACGGGAGGCCAAGAGGGCGTTCTCGACGACGCGGCCCGCTCGCTTGGCGCGAAGATCCACTATCTGCGCTACAGCCAGGCAAGGCTTCCGGTGTTCGCGCGGGCGTTCCGGCGGCTACTCGAGGAAGGCCGTTACGATGCGATCCATGATCATCAGGACTATGCCTCCGGCTGGCATTTCGCGCTGGGAACGGGCCTTCTGCCGCCGGTTCGAATTACCCACGTTCATAATCCCGTTTATCAGGTGCAGGAGAACTACGGCAACGGCTTGCGCAAGCGCCTGACGGGTGCGGTCGGCAAGCGGTTCGTGGCACACTACGCCACATATATCGCCGGCACGTCGCGGCAGGCGATCTCGGAACACGGCTTTGACGCGCCCGCCTTCGATCGCGTTCCGAAGGGGCCGGTGTATTGCGGCTTCGATACAGGGCAGTTTTCCGGTCACCGGCCTGCAGCCAGAGCCTCGGTGCGACAGGAGTTCGGCTGGCAACAGCGCACCCGGATCGTCCTGTTCGCCGGGCGCATCGACGTGTCCCCGCGCCAGGACCATCCACGCGCGCACAAGAACTCCGGCTTTGCTGCCTCCATCGCAATCGAGGCATGTCGGCGCGATCCCGACCTTCACGTCCTGTTTGCCGGATCGCCCAGCGCAGGAACTCCGATCCTCGAGGGCCGGATTGCGGAAGCAAGCCTGTCGGGCCGGATACGGCTGCTCGGCGTCCGCGCCGATGTCCCCAGGCTCATGCTGGCGAGCGAGGTGCTCCTGTTTCCCTCGAGAGGTGAGGGGCTCGGCATGGTCGCCGTCGAGGCACAGGCGGCCGGAACGCCGGTGCTGGCCTCCACCGCGGTGCCGCGCGAATGCGTCGTGGTCCCCGAGTTGGTGACGTTTCTCGACCTGGACGCCGGTGTCGATCGCTGGGCGACCGACCTGCTGAGGCTCGCCCGTAGCGAAGCGTGCCGCGGCGGCGCCAACGCGGCAGTTTCGGAATCGGCCTTCGCGATCTCGAATTCCGCGCGGACGCTGGTCGCTCTATATGCCGGTCACCGATGATCAACTTCGTATCCCACCTGCCGCGCGATCTCGTGTCGGGCGGCTTTTCGGCGATGAACGTCGCTGCATTGACTGCGTTGGAGAAGGCTGAAGAGGTTCATTATGCGGGCCCTGTAGAACTGCGTTCGAACCCAGTCGAGAAGGCGGTCTCCAAGGTGCTGCGCACGATTGGCCGGCCTGGCGCATTTGCCCAATATTCCCGCAGCCGCATGGCCGCCGTCGCGCTCGAAGTGGCGAAAATGTCGGTGCCGGAGGCGCGTCTCGACTTTTTCCACGGATTCACCCCCTGGGTGTTGTCGCGGCCGTCGCGGCCGTACGTCGCCTGGAGCGACTGTACCTTTCCCGACTATATTGAAGTGTTTCACGATAGGCGGCAGTTCTCAGAAGGCGATCTCGATCGGATCGAGCGAGCGGAAGGCGCCTGGCTGCGCTCGGCCGCTAAGGTCCTGTTCACGAGCGAGTGGGCCGCTGACCGCGCTGCGAGCCGGTATGGACTCGACCGGTCGCGACTCGGTTCCGTCGGCATCTTTGGCGAGATTGACGCGCCGAGGGAGGACGTCTTCCACGGGGGCGCGGCGTTTCTGTTCATTTCCACCAACTTCAACGCCAAGGGAGGGCAAACGGTACTTGCCGCCTTCCGTGCATTGAAGCAGGAGTGTCCGGAAGCGACGCTGACCGTCGTCGGCGACTGTCCGGCTGGCCTGGCCCGGGAGCCGGGCATTGTCTTCGAAGGCTTTCTCCGCAAGGAAAATCCCGCCCAGAATGCACGGCTGCGGCAGACTCTGGCGAACGCTCGGGCCATCGTGCATCCGACCCTGAGCGACATCGCGCCGCTGTCCATCGTCGAAGCTGCCTATTTCGGCTGCCCCGCCATCGCCTCCCGGCGGTATGCCATTCCCGAACTCGTCGAACACGGACGGTCCGGGATTTTGCTTGATGACCCAACCGATGCCAGCGAACTGGTAACCGCCATGCGATGGATGCTCCAAGACGGGGAGGCCTATGCACTCCAGCGCCGGGGTGCCTGGTCGCGATCGCGTGAGCATTTCAGCAAGCGGCGCTTTGAAGAGCGCCTAACAGGATTTGTTCGGGCCGCAGCTTCGTGAAGATTCTCTTTCTTGGCGAGATTTCGCCCGGGCAGACGTCGCGCATGCGGATGCGGGCGCTGGGGAGGCTCGGCCACACGGTTCACGGCACGGATACCGGCGTTCCGTGGAGGCAGGCGTCGTGGCTGCGCCGGCAAATCGGTCGGCGGCTTCAGTCGGGGTCAATCGTCGAGGCGATCAACCATGCGGCGCTCGCCGCCGCCGCGGACTTCCAGCCGGATCTGGTGTGGGCGGAAAAGCAGGAGTACCTGCGCCGCGAGACGCTCGAAGAGATGCGGCGGCTCGGGGCGCGTCTCGTCCACTTCACGCCTGACCCGTATTTCAGCCTGCAGTGGAAGCGTACCCCATTGATGGACCAGGCAATGGGCGCCTTCGACGTACTGGTCTATTGCAAGACGTACGAACTTGCTGACTACTCGGTTCTCGGCAAGCCGCTGATCTACATGCCGCTCGGCTATTGCGACGAAGTACACCGGCCTCTGCCGTCAGGCGATTCAAGATGGGCCTGCGAGGTCGGTTTCCTGGGCGGCTGGGAGCCTCGGCGGGAGTCGGCACTGCATTCCGTCGCCAGGACGGGAGCCGACCTGAAGATCTGGGGCGGATACTGGGATTTCCTGGCCGACGGCCGGTGGACGCCTCGTCGTCGGATCATTCTCGGCCAGTTGGCCGGGAGCGCCCCCTTTCGAATTCGGAGGGACGACGTGCTGGCGCCGGTACTGCAGGGTGGTGAGGTGTATGGGGACGATTATGCACGCGCCCTGACAGGATCGCAAATTGGATTGGGTTTCCTGCGCTCCACCTGGCCAGACCAGCACACCACGCGCACCTTCGAGATCCCGGCGTGCGGAAGCATGCTGCTGGCGGACCGCTCGGACGAGCACCGGGACTTCTTCGAGGAAGGCAAGGAAGCCGAGTTCTTTTCAAGCACCGAGGAACTGGTCGACAAGGTCCGATACTACGTGCGGAACGAGACGGAGCGGCAGCGTATCGCACAAGCCGGTCTGAAACGATGCGCTGCAAGTGGCTATAGTTATCTCAGGAGGCTCGAAGTTGCATTGGGGACCCTGAAACGTGTCGGCATCTGACCCCTCCGCCATTCAATCGATGAGCCATGTCAGGGGTTTGGACAGCTTGCGCTTCGTGGCGGCGGCTATCGTCGCCTTGAGCCACGGCGCGACATTTCCAGCACGGCAATATTTCGATTCTGGATCAGGCATCGAAAGAGCGATTGGCGCTGCTAACGAACTCGCTTTCAACGGGTCTGCGGCAGTGCTCGTGTTCTTCGTAGTTTCGGGGTTTTGCATCCATTATCCCGTTACGCAGGGAATGGACTTGCGAGCCGGCCCGTTCTGGGTGCGCCGGACGATCAGAGTCGGTGTGCCTCTGATTGTGATGATAGCAATCGCGGAACTGATCGGTCCGACAGCTGCGGCAGCGCTTACGGTTATACTTTGGACCCTGTATTGCGAGCTTATCTACTACGCCCTCTACCCGGTGTTGAGGAAAATAATAGATCGGGTTGGGCTGTCGTTGGTTCTTGTTGTATCCACCGTGATATCGTTTTCGATTATCTTGTCAGATTGGGAAACATTGTTCTATTGGGAGTATTCGATCTGGCTGACTTGGTTGGTCGCTTTGCCGGTTTGGCTGCTCGGGTGTCTGGTGGCGGAGCGAATGGCAACTGTCAGGCGACCCGATCCGGGAGCTACCATTTGGCACTGGCGAGCCGCAGTGTGGATGTATTCGGTCGCGAGCCTGGCATTTTTTCACCATGGTGGGATTCAGATCGGCAACCCGGCGCTGCTGTTGCCGTTTGGATTTCTTGCAGCCGCATGGGTGGAACGGGAAATTGCTTGTTTTCAGTATCGACAGCCCTTTGCCATTCTCGAATGGGCGGGCCGTTGGAGCTTTTCGCTTTATCTCGTTCACAACGTGGTGATCGCTCTCCTTCCCCTCGGAGACACGCATTTAGTCGCAGACTGGCTGGTGCGAGTGGTGGCAATCGTGGTCGCATCCCTAGCGTTCTATTGGGTTGTCGAACGGCCATCCCACGAGTTTGCACGGTCCGCCTCCCGTCGCCTCGCTGGGCGTCAAGCGCTCGCGGCCGCCATGTCGAACCCTCCCTCAACGCGATAACCGGATGCGAAGCTCGTCCGCCCATATCCGATAACCAAACCTACTGAGGTGCACTCCATCAGTCGTGTACGCAGGAAGGAGCACGCGGTCATCGGATATGGCCGAGTTCAGATCGACGATCTCCGCCCCATGTTCAATTGCAACCTCGGTTATGGCGGCGTTGGCGTTGGAGATGCTTTCGCTGTATTTGGGATAGGACGTATAGGGGATTAGGGTGACCACCACATTCCACTCCCGTTCTGTCTGAGAGAGCAGGAAATCGTAGTCATTGCGGATTTCGTCAGTCGTGCGGCCGAAGAGGACTATGTCGTTTGTTCCCGCCAGTATCAGGATATTTCGGGGAGCATAGCTCTTGGCGGCGGCGACTTGCGTGGCTACCTGTGCGATCGTCAGACCACCCTCGGCTAGGTTGACGAGCGCAAGGGGATTCTTCACAAGGTCCTGGTGCCAAAATCCCTCTGCCGTCAAGCTGTCTCCAGCGAGAACGATGAGCGGCGGAACCATATACGCAATGTAGCGCTGCACCGTCTGCACGTAGTGTTGCCGGAGGGGTTTGCTGTAGACAACCGGAACGAGTGCAAGCAGGCATACAATAAGCGCGCCGGCAACGGAAACACGTGCAATTTTCATTTCGGTCGTCTCGGCACAGACCTTTGGGCCCTAATTGGGCCAACTGCTTCTCGAGGAAGTCTACAGGCCCATTTACCCACCGCAATCTCCGGACGCCGCATTCTTTGGACCTGTAGTCGCAAATGACCCTATCCGTCGCCACCTGTTTCGGTGCTCTCCTTTGGCTTCTGTGGCTGTTGCGGCGGGACCGGGTCTCGTTGGGACTGCCGGTCGCCTACATGATCCTGCTGCTGCTCATTCACGTACCGGGCGCCACCGCCCATATCGTCGGGGACGGATACCTCGGGGATCCTGAGCCGACGCGGATCGGGATCCGCTTTACCGCGATCGGTGCGATCAGCTTCGTCGTCGGCGTGATCGTTGCCCGCCTCGTGGTGCCTGGAACGACGATGGTGCGGCCCAGGGACAACCGGCCGTTCTTCATCTTCTGCATCGGTGGAGGATGGTTCTTCAACTACGGCCTCGGTTTCCTGGCGCGAATACCAAGTCTCGGCGCGGCGATCGTCTATGGCGGCGCCGTCTGGATGCTCGGCGTCATGCTGGGTCTGCGGGCCGCGATCTTCCGCGGCGACGCCAAGTGGCTGGCGATCTGGTTCGGCGCGCTTGCCGTCTATCCAGTGCTGAGCCTGCTGCTTGGCGGCTTCTTGAGCTACGGCACCGCCGCCACCGTGATCTCGTGCTGCATACTCACGATTTCGACCAGGAGCCCTTTCCGGGCTGTGATCGGGCTTGCGCTCGCGCTCGTCCTCGGATTCAACCTGTTCCTCAGCTACTTCCAGAACCGCACCGAGATTCGAGGCACCGTGTGGGGCGGCGCGGCTATCGAGCAACGCGTCGACGCCACCTTCGACATGTTCAGGGATTTCGAGTTCTTCGATCCGTCGAACCCGCTCCACCTGATCGCGATCGATCAACGGCTCAACCAGAACTACTTCGCGGGACTCGCGGCAATCCGCATCAGCGAGGGGTCCGTCGACTACCTGCACGGTCGATCGGTATGGGAAGGGTTGATGTCGCTTGTTCCGCGCGCGCTGTGGCCGAGCAAGCCGGTCTTCGGGGGCAGTCCGGAAATCGTCGCCGACATGACCGGCCTGGTGCTTTCGCCGACGAGTTCCTTCGGCGTCGGAAACGTGATGGAGTTCCAGATCAACTTCGGCGTGCCGGGCCTTGTGATCGGATTCGTGGCGCTCGGTCTGCTGATCGGATTGCTGGACCGGAAGGCCGCCGTGGCGGAGAATGAAGGCAATCTGCCCGCGACGTTCCTTTACTTCCTGCCTGCAGTGGCACTGATTCAGCCTGGGGGGTCGATGGTCGAGATGCTCGGCGGGGCCGCAGCCGCTCTTGTCGCCGCATTCGGCTGGAAGTGGCTTTGGGTCCACTGGGGCGCCCGGAAATTCGCCCAGCGACAGCCGCAGGCGAACTACGGGTCGAGGCGGTTCGGGCGCGGCTCCTACCGTCTCTAGCGACAAGTCACTGAAACTCCTCCTCACAGGAACCAGTTTCCTGCCGAGCTATGGCGGGCCGGCCCATTCGGTTTCGCGGCTCGCGGTGGCCCTGGCCGATGCGGGGATGGAGGTCGGGCTGTGGGCGCCGGACGGGTCGGCGGCCACATCCGGGCTGCTGCCGAGCGGCGCCCGGGTGCGACGGCTGGAGGGAGTGGAAGCGGCGGCGCTGGAGGCGTTCGCCGATGTCGATCTTCTGCACGACAACGGCATCTGGTTGCCGCACAATCACCGCCTCGCCCGACTGGCCCGCAATCGTGGTGTTCCACGCGTGGTCAGTCCGAGGGGCATGCTCGAGCCCTGGGCACTGAGACACAAACGATGGAAGAAGTCGCTGGCGTGGGTGCTCTATCAGCGGCGCGATCTGGCGTCGGCGGACTGCCTCCACGCGACGTCGGAGCGGGAGGCCGGAAACCTGATGCGGAGCCAGCCGCGGGCGCAGGTCCGCCTGGTTCCCAATGGCGTAGATGTCCCGCCGCCCATCGAGTTCGAGCGGCCCGGTATCGCCGGGACCAGGGACACGCAGCCAACGAGGACGGCGCTCTTCCTCGGCAGGATCCATCCCGTCAAGGGGCTTTCGATGCTCGTCGAGGCCTGGGCCCGGGTCGCTCCGCGAAACTGGGTGCTGAGGATCGCCGGGCCGGATGAAGCCGGGCACCGGGCCGAAGTCGAGAGCGCTGTTGCCGATGCCGGACTGTCCGAGGCCGTTTCGTTTGCAGGACCGCTCGATGCCAAGGCAAAGCGGCGGGCGTTCCTGCAAGCCGACCTCTTCGTGCTGCCGACGCACACGGAAAGCTTCGGAATGGCGATCGGGGAAGCGCTGGCGCACGGTCTGCCGGTGCTCACGACCACGGGGGCGCCATGGCCGCAACTGACCGAACGGCGATGCGGCTGGCGGGTCGACCCGACGGCCGAAGCGATCGCCGATGCCCTGCGGCAGGCGACGTCGTGCGACCTGGCCACGTTGCGCGGCATGGGGGAAAAGGGGCGGGCCCTGGTCGCAGCCGAGTTCGGTTGGGATCGGGTCGCCAGCCGGTTCATCGGGATCTATGCGGAACTGACGGGCAAATGAGCCCCCGTCCCTCTGATGTCGCGGGTGGACGATGATCATCCTCGGGCTGAACGTCTTCCATGCGGATGCCGCAGCCTGCCTGGTGCGCGACGGCGTGCTGGTGGCGGCCGCCGAAGAGGAGCGGTTCTGCCGCGTCAAGCACTGGAGCGGCTTCCCGGCACAGGCGATCGCCTGGTGCCTGGCCGAAGCCCGCGTCGACCTGGCCGACGTCGACGTCATCGCCCTCAACCAGGATTCCCGTGCCAACCTGGGCAGGAAGCTCCGCTACCTCCTGACCGGGCGGCCGGGCGTGCGGCTGGTCGCACAACGGCTGCGGACCCGAAGGGCCCGGGCGGGCCTTCCCGAATTGCTGGAGGAGGCGTTTCCTGACTCGACGTTCCGCGGCCGCATCGTGCCGGTGGAACATCACCTGGCGCATCTGTCTTCCGCCTTCCACGTTTCTCCGTTCGGCGACGCCGTCGCCGTCTCGGTGGACGGGTTCGGAGACTTTGCGAGCACTGCCTGGGGGACCGGCTCGGGGACGTCGCTGGAGGTCGAGGGACGCGTCTTCTTCCCGCACTCGCTCGGGGTGTTCTACCAGGCGGTGACGCAGTTCCTCGGCTTTCCGCACTACGGCGACGAGTACAAGGTGATGGGGCTGGCGCCGTACGGCGAACCGAAATACCTCGACGAGATGCGGCAGATCGTCGGGTTGAAGAACGACGGTGGCTTCTTCCTCGATGTCGCCTTCTTCCGCCATCACCGCGACGAGCTCCCGTTTCAGTGGGAGAGCGGCGCGCCGGAGTTCGCGGATCTGTTCTCCTCCGAGCTGATGGATCTCCTCGGGCCGCGACGACGCCCCGGCGAAGACCTGGGCCAGCGCCACAAGGATATCGCCGCGTCGGCGCAGGCGATGTACGAGGAGGCCTTCTTCCATCTCCTCGAGCGCCTCCGGGAGCGGAGCGGTCTGTCGGACGTCGCGCTTGCCGGCGGCTGCGCCAACAATTCCGCCGCCAATGGCAAGGTACGGCGCAGGACCGGATTTGAGCGTGTCTATGTCCATGCCGCTCCCGGCGATGCGGGCGGGGCGATCGGTGCAGCCTTCGCGCATTGGCACCGAAGCGGCGGCGACCGCCGCTTCGTGATGCGCCATGCGTTCTGGGGACCCGATTTCGGTGACGCCGAGATCGCTGCCCTGCTCGAAGACCGTTCCGAGGAACTTTCGGGGGCGGGATGCAGCGTCGAGCGTATCGGGGACGAGGCGGCGCTGTGCCGGCAGGCCGCCGAGCGCGTCGCCGCTGGCGATGTGGTCGGCTGGTTCCAGGGTCGCATGGAGTGGGGTCCCCGGGCGCTCGGCAACCGGTCGATCCTCGGGGACCCGCGTCGCGACGACATGAAGGCGATCCTCAATTCCAAGATCAAGCGTCGCGAATCCTTCCGTCCGTTCGCCCCCTCGGTTCTCGAGGAGTTCGAAACCGACTGGTTCGAGGAGGACGGCGACGTTCCCTTCATGGCCCAGGTCTTCCAGATACGCGAGCACAAGCGTCCCCTCGTTCCCGCCGTCGCGCATGTCGACGGCTCCGGCCGCCTGCAAACGGTGCACCAGGATGCCAATCCTCGATATCACCGGTTGATCTCGGAATTCCGGGAGCTCACCGGGGTACCGATGGTGCTGAACACCTCGTTCAACGAGAACGAACCGGTGGTGTGCCGTCCGCAGGAGGCATTGGACTGCTTCCTGCGCACAGAAATGGACATGCTGGTTCTAGGTGACCGGGTTGTCCGGCGATCCTAGCCGGAGAAGTCCCGCCCGCGCGTCGGCTTCGTCACCGAAGAGCGCCGCCCCTGAGGCGAGGATTCGACCCGTTTACGTGGCCCGGCCGGAGATCGCCGGCATTTTCCTCGGTCTCCTCCTGTCGGTCGCCCTACTGGAGATTGCTCGGGACACGATCCTCTTCCGGCTGGAGGACGCAGCGCTCGGCACGGAAACCGTCAGCATTTTCGGCACGGCGCCGGAAGGGCGGGTCCATTGCCAGGACGCGCGCGACGGGCATCTTTGTGAAGAGGCCTACTTGCGTGATCCCGGTCCGGGTGTCCTTTGGCTGGGAAATTCGCAGCTTCACGCCATAAACAGGTATCGTCCCGGAGATCGCCTGGCTACGGAGATCCTGCACGACTGGTTCAGATCCTGCGGTGCATATCTCGTCGCCTACAGCCAGCCGAATGCGAACCTGCTGGAGCACGCGATCGCCTTTCATGCCCTGGCGGACACCTATGACGTCCGGCTGCTCATTCTGCCCGTCGTTCTCGACGACTTCCGGGAACAGGGCGTCAGGCAGTCTGTAAGCGCGCTTCTTGGCGATGCCGCACTGCCACTCCGCGGGTCGTCATTCGGGCCGTTCCTGGACGAAAACCGCGACGCGACGACGGACCGCTCGGACAGTAAGGAGGAGACGCTGCAGGCGCTCACCGAGGCCTGGCTGGATAGGGAGGTCGCAACCTACTGGCCTGCGTGGGCTGCCCGAGACCAACTGCGAGGTGTCGCCTCATATGCGCTTTACCTGCTGCGAAACCGCATCTTCGGCATCAATGCCCAGACACAGCGAGTTGTTGCCGAAAACGCCTATCGCGAGAAACTGGCCGTCCTCGAGTCGCTCCTCAGGGATGCACGGGCCATGGGCGTCGACGTCTTTCTCTACATCCCGCCTTACCGCGCGGATATCGCCGGTCCCTACCATCCGGAGCAGTATGCGCGGCTGAAGGCCGATGCCGCCAGACTGGCGTCGGAATATGAGGCGCAGTTCGCGCAACTCGATACAGTGGTCGCGGGACCGGAATGGGGAATGGTGCGCGACAGCGTTTTCGGCTTCGAAGACTACGACTTCATGCATTTCACGGCGGAGGGTCAGCGGCGCCTTGCCGAAGCACTGGAGATGGCGTTGGCGAACAGTGACCATGGATGCTTTTCAACTCACTGACATTCATCCTGTTTCTGGCCATTGTCGTGGTCGTCTACTGGCTTCTCCCCATCCGGGCGCGGCTTTACATTATCCTCGCTTCCAGCCTGCTGTTCTACGGCTTCTGGCGCTTCGACTTCATTCCGCTGCTGCTCTTCAGCGCCATGGCGGACTACCTGCTTGCCCTGGCCCTGGATCGTCGATCCGGGTCGAGCAGGCGGGCTCTGCTGGTCGTCAGCATATGCATCAATCTCGGCGTACTCGCCGTATTCAAGTACCTGCTCTTCTTCGCGGACTCAGCGGGATCGATCGCGAGCCTGATCGGCTACGAATTCTCGTCTCTCGATCTCAACATCATCCTGCCGCTGGGGATCAGCTTCTATATCTTCCAGACGATGAGCTACACGATCGATGTTTATCGTGGGAGCTACCCCGTCGAACGCGATCTGCTCAGGTATCTGTGCTTCGTCACGTTCTTCCCGCAGCTTGTCGCCGGGCCGATTTTGCGGGCAGGCGACCTCATCCCTCAGTTCTCCGAGCCTCGTCGTTGCAACTTGCAGTTCCTCTCCGACGGCATCCGCCGCATACTGATGGGACTGTTCCTGAAGGTGGTCCTGGCGGATCAAATCGCCGGAATTGTCGACACCGGCTATTCCAGGGACCCCGGCGGTCTGACCGGCTTCGACGTCTGGACTCTAGCCTTCCTGTTCGGCTTCCAGATCTACTTCGATTTCGCGGGCTACTCCCACATCGCGATCGGCGCCGCCAGCCTGCTGGGAATCCGATTGCCCGAGAACTTCAACTATCCCTATACGGCGACCTCGCCGCGAGAATTCTGGCAGCGGTGGCACATCTCGCTTTCGACATGGATACGCGACTATGTCTATCTGCCCATTTTACGAGGCTCCCGGACATCGAGCGCCGGCGGCTGGGACGTCGCCGAAAACCAGAACGGGACGGGACGTTCCGCGCGGACTTTCTCGCTCTATGGCACGTGGGCGCTCATGGGCCTCTGGCACGGGGCGGCTTGGACATTCGTCGTCTGGGGGCTCTATCACGCCGTGCTCGTGCACGCATATCGCTTGATATCGGCAGTCCTGCCGAATTCCTCCGCACGCCTCGTGGGAGTTCTCGGTTGGGCGGTCACGACCGCTCTGGTGATGGCGGCATGGATACCATTCCGGGCCCAAGGTGGCGCCCATGCCATGGCGATGTGGGTCAAGCTGGTTGATCCGCGAGCATATGGGGGCCTCACCCTGGCGCCAGACAGCTATCTCGTGGCTGCGCTCATGCTTGGTGCGGTGTTGCTTGCGCGCCCAATCCGCTACGGACTCGTTACCCGGCTCGGTCACCACCCCGTCGTCGCGACAGTCGTTTACACGGGCTTCTACACTGTGGTTATTGCGGGCTGCCTGCTGTTTCTCCGCCAGACGCATCAGTTCGTCTACTTCCAGTTCTGAACCCGTGAGATCCCTTCTTCCATGGCCGCAGTGACCACACAGGAAGGCAATTCCATCGTCAGGCGGATCGCCGACCGAACCGCGGTCGCCGGGGTGATCGGGCTTGGCTATGTCGGGCTGCCGCTGGCGGTCGCCGTCGGGCGGGCCGGCTTCCGGACCATCGGATTCGACGTCGATGCGGAGAAGCCGCCACGGCTCGCCCGGGGCGAATCCTACATCGACGCGGTATCCGGACCCGATTTGAAGGCGTTGGTCGAGTCCGGACGGCTACGGGCCACCGACGACTTTGCCGGGCTCGCGGAGTGCGACGTGATCGTGATCTGCGTGCCGACGCCATTGACGCGGTACCGCGAACCCGACCTGTCGTTCGTCGAGGCTTCGACCCGGACGATTGCCCGCCACCTGCGGGACGGGCAACTCGTCGTCCTCGAATCGACGACCTATCCGGGAACGACCCGCGAAGTGCTGAAACCGATCCTGGAGGAGACCGGATTGCGCTCGGGCGTCGATTTCTTTCTCGGCTTTTCTCCCGAACGCGAGGATCCAGGCAATCGCGACTTTGCCACTGCGAGCATCCCCAAGATCGTCGCGGGCGATGGGCCCGGGGCAGCGGAAGCCATGGAAGCCTTCTATGGGGCGGTGGTCGACAAGGTCGTGCCGGTTTCCACCCTCGACGTCGCCGAAGCGGTGAAGATCACCGAGAACGTGTTCCGGGCGGTCAACATTGCGCTCGTCAACGAGCTGAAGATGGTATTCGAGCGCATGGGCATCGACGTGTGGGAGGTCATCGAGGCCGCCAAGACCAAACCGTTCGGCTACATGCCCTTCTATCCCGGGCCGGGCCTGGGCGGACACTGCATCCCCATAGACCCGTTCTACCTCACATGGAAATCACGCGAATTCGAGATCTCGACGCGATTCATCGAACTTGCCGGCGAGATCAACATCGCCATGCCGCGCTACGTCGTGGGACGTCTCGAGGAGGCGCTCGATCGCCGTCTTTCAAAATCGCTGAGTTCGTCCCGTATCCTTCTGCTCGGCCTGTCCTACAAGAAGAACGTTGCCGACGTCCGGGAGAGCCCGTCCTTCAAGCTGCTCGAAATTCTCGAATCGCGAGGCGCGAGCATCGGCTATCACGACCCCCATGTACCGGTCGTCCCGCCAACCCGCGAACATGGCCGTTACGCCGGCATGCCGTCGGTTCCGCTTACCGCCGATGAACTGTCGGGTTACGACGCGGTGCTGCTGGCAACCGACCACGATGACGTGGACTACAACCTGATCGCGCGAACGTCGCGGCTGATCGTGGACACGCGCAATATCTTCGCACGGCTCGGGATCCGGTCGGACCGTGTCGTCAAGGCCTGACGGTCGACGCCTCGCAGGCGAGGGGCGATGATCCGGCGCAGCGATGGCAGGCCGCCGCAATCGCCTTGATTGTACGGGCCTGTCGTTGCGCGTCGTGGTCAAAACGTGTAATGTCCTTCCCCATGGGGAGACACCTGATGCATCGCAAGATCTTCATCGCCCTGCTGGCATGGGCCGGTGCGGCGGGCGGGGCTGCAGCGCAACAATGCGCTCCCGTTGCCGAACAGAACCTGACCTGCGGTGTTCCCTACGATCCCGCGGCCGGCGTTCCCGTTGCGACCCTCAGCCAGATTTCCGGCGACGTGATGACGTCGGTGGACAGCGGCTTCACACTTGTCAGTGAGGATCAGGTCAGCTTGTTGCCGGGCGATCGCGTCATCGTCGCCGACGATGGCAAGGCGACCGTCACGATGGGAGCCACCTGCTCCAGCGAACTTCCTGCGCGCACGTCACTTACGATCCTCGCCGAAGGCGGCTGCGTCTACTATTCGACAACGCCCATGACTGCGGCTGCGGTCGAGGAAGTGCTCACCAGCGGGTCCGCATCTGGCTCGGCTGCTGCCGGCACTGCGGCAGGAGGAGTGGCCGGCGGGATCGGGGCAGGAACTGTTGCTGCCGTCGGCATAGGCGTCGTTGCGGTCGCCGCCGCCGTAGCGGCCATTGCCGAATCACAAAGCAGTAGCGATACGCCGGTCGTACCTATCAGCCCGTGAGGGCTCCCGTCTGGAGCAATATCCGGTAACGTGAGTGGTCTTGCGGCACCTGCAGGGCGCAAGGCGCCACACGGCGGCCGAAAGGCACTCCTGTATCTCGGATCGTGGCCGTCTCCACTGTGGATTCCGACCGCGACGCTTCTGGCTCTGTCGCTCGTGCTCGGCGGGGGGACACGGCAGGGCCTCTGGTCCGACGCCCTAGTGCAACTCGCCAGCCTGCCACTTATCGGCGTTGCCGTATGGCGGATATCGCACCGCAGCCTCCCTGTGCAGACGCGCTGGCCGCTGGGCATCCTGGCGGCCGTTCTTCTCCTTCCCCTCGTTCAACTGGTGCCGCTTCCGCCCGACCTCTGGTCGGCGCTTCCGGGGCGCGAGCAATTCGCCGCGGCATATCGGGTGGCCGGCATGGAGCCGCCCTGGCTGCCGCTCAGCCTCGATGGCGCGGCGACGTGGCGTGCCGAGCTGTCACTGTTGCCTGCGGTTGCGATCTTCCTTGCGACGCTCTCCCTGAACTACGATGCCCGTCGGCGGCTCAGCGTCCTCGTGATTGCCGTCGGATTCGTGGCGGTGGTGCTCGGCCTCGCGCAGATCGCGGGCGGGTCCGGGAGCCCGCTGCGTTTCTATCCCATCACCAATCCGACCGACAGCGTCGGCTTCTTCGCCAACCGCAATCACCATGCCGCTTTCCTCTATTCGCTGATCGCCTTCGTCGCCGCCTGGATGTTTGCCGTGTTGCACGAAGGCCGGTCCGAGCGCACGCCGGCGGTGATCGCCTGCGTGCTGATCCTTGTCGTCCTCCTGATCGGCCTTGGCATGGCCCGCTCCCGCGCCGGCCTGGTACTCGCGTTGGCGGCGATCGTGGCGAGCGCGCTCCTGGCCGGTTCCGGACGAGACGGCTCTACCCGTCGGGGATGGCTGACGATCCTGGTCGGCGCGTTGCTGGGGACGATCCTGATCGTGCAGTTCGCCCTGGAGCGGATCCTGTCGCGGTTCGACGTCGGCGCGGGGATGGGCGAACTTCGCCTCCGGATGACCGAGATCACATTGCAGGCGGGGCGTGCCTTCGCACCATTCGGTACCGGCTTCGGTACCTTCGAGGCCGTCTACCAGATGTTCGACAGGCCAGAGGTGGTGTTGAGCGCCTATGTCAATCACGCGCACAACGACTGGGCTGAGCTGTGGCTGGAGGGCGGCGTGCCCGCTATGCTCGTCGCGGTCGCATTTCTGGCCTGGTATTCTGTTGCCGCGATCGGGGTGTGGCGGGGACGGTCCGGGACGATGGCCCCGGTGGACAGGGCTCTCGCGCGGGCCGCTTCGATCGCGATCCTGCTTCTGCTCGCCCATTCCGCGGCGGACTACCCCCTTCGCACGACGGCGATGACGACGTTTCTTGCCTTTGCCTGCGGGTTGCTCGTGGCACCGGTTAGACGCTCGGCGCAAGATCCGGCGGCAGACACGGGGCAACGACGCGTGCGAAATGCCGGATCGGCCCGTCCACTCGGCTAAAGCGAGTAGGTGGGCTGCGGGCTATCCCGCGGGCTGAGTTGCGGTTGATGTCGGCCCGGCCCGCGAGATTCGCATCGCGTCGTACCACACCGTTCCGGATATCTCCCGTTCGGGCGCAATTCGCGCCGCAATATCCAGCCGCAGGCGCTGAACAGGGCAACCTGTCTTCGGGACCTCGAATGTATCCTGGAAGCCGGACCACGGACGGGTCCCGGAGATGCGTTCCGTTTCCAGCAGATCCGCTCGGTCGCCACCTGCGCAGGATATTTGCCACGACAGGCCGCGTTCGTTGCGCAGGTCCTGCGCTCTGACCCGACCGGACAGGCGGTATCTGCCGGGAGGCAGCATCAATACCTTCCGCACGTGCTCATAGGGCACACGAGTCCCGGCATACTCGATACGCAGCGCCTGGCCCTTGCCGTCGTCCTGAACGGCAACTACGGAGGTTTCTGTTCCCCTTATCGGCATGACCGTCCAATCGAACGGCGATCCGTCGAACTGGAACTCGAAATCGCCATTGTACAGATAGTCGAGCGGTCGGCGTCGGTCGGGAGGGATCAACCGCAGCCAGTCGAAATACGCTTGCTCGTACTGGCCGGCGTTCACCAGCCGGTCGAAGTAGAGCCGGATTTCGTCCGTGGATGGCGGTCGCGGCCCCTGCGCCAGTCCGTGTAGGATGGCCCATGCCGCACCGGGGTCCGGCGATCCGCGGGCAAACTCCTGGAGGAAGCTTGAACGCCATGGCGGGTTCTCCCCCAGGAGCGCGACAATGGGATCCCGAGCCGAGGGTTGGGAGGCGAGGTAAAAGAGTGCAGGTTTGACCTCGTCCCACAGCTCCGGATTGGCGCGCAGCAATACGTCCATGTGGAAGATGGCGGCGTCCAGGTTCCCGTCCGCCATGCTCGCATCGAAAAGTGTCGCATGGGCCAGAGCATCGCGCAGGGTCCGCTCCCCGACGATATCCATCAGTTCCACGCCGCGCCCGTTCTCGCTCCGCGCCTGGGCGACGAGCGCCAACTGGCGAAGGGCAGCGGCCTGCAGCGGGGTCTCCCTCAGAGCGCGCCGCGCCAGCGATTCGACGCCATCAAGATGCGCATCGTCCGCGCCGGCTGCGGGCGAGCGCGTTTCGGCGAGCCTGACCATGGCTTCGGCATTGCGCGGGTTCCATTCTAGCGCTCGATCGGGCGCAGAGCGGGTCAGCGACGCGCTCATGGTGGTGGCGATGACCTGCCGGGCCGTCCACGCCAGCGTGATGATCAGCAAGGTTGGCAAGATCAACGGCCGGATTTGCCACTTCGATCCGCCGTCGTTGTCGCTGGTCCCGCGGCGGTGGCGATGTCGCCGCCGTTCAGGGCCGAGTCCCAGCGATGCCCGCAGGTCGGAAGCCCGCGAAAGGCTCATTTCGGCGGACGCCCGGCGGTGCTCACCGTCTGGATGTCGCCGGGAGAGGTGGGTGCGCGCCCGACGTTCGTCTGCGGATCACGGGCGCCGGGCTGCCGGTTGCCAACCTGCTCCGCCATCACGGTCGCGGTCGGCTCCGGGTTGGGAGAAGGCAGCAGCAGTACTGCTGCGACGGTCGCGGCCGCGGCGGCAGTGAGCAGGATGCGCCGGTACCAGGGACGTGAGGTATCGGCCCGAACCACCGGTTCGATGCGCCAAGGAAGACGCAGGGGCACCGGCCGGCTCTTTACCCGGCGCGCCGGCTTTGGCCTTGGAGCAAGCTGAAGCGATCGGTCGTAGGCGGCCCGCCGCTCCGGCGATTTCAGATCCTGCCACGCGGCAATAACGCGTTCCGCGAAGACCACTTCCCAATCGCTGCGATTGCGGTCTGGATGCAACCACTTCATCAGCCATCGCATGTGCTCCCGCAGTGTCTCCTGGGAGGCGTCAGGCTCTACCCCCAGCGTGCGATAGCTGTCTGAGTTGCCGGCAAGCAATACCTGCTCCAGGTAGAGCGCGGCGGCTTCCCTTATCCGCCCCGGGGATTCGCCTGTCGAGCAGACGGCATCTTCCAATGCTTCCTGCGAGCCGGCACCGATCTTGATGAGCATCAGGATGCCGGGCGGGAGCGGCTGTTCCCTGATCAGACCGGCGAGGGTCGGTACCCTGGCCAGATCCAGCGCGACATAGAGGGCTCGGGCCGCAGCCATCGCTCAGGATTCCCGGGCGTCCGGCAGAGTGCCCTGGGGATCGACGCCGTATCCGTAATAGGCGGTATCCCCATATCCGTAGCCGTATCCGTAGGTGTAGCCGGCCTGCTTTATGTCGAACTTGTTGAGCAGGACGCCGAGCATCTGAGCACGGGCGAAATACAGCCGCTTCAGCGCTGACTTCGCGACACTGCGCCGCGTGCCGTTGGCTTCGACCACCAGCAATGTGCCTTCCGCAATGCTCGCCAGCAGCGGGGCGTCGGCAAGGCCCGCAACCGGAGGGCCGTCGATTACCACAAGTTCGTACTTCTCGCATGCCACTGACAGCAGCGAAAGCATCTTCGGGCTTGCCAGGAGTTCGGCAGGATTCGGCGGCAACGGCCCGCATGGCATGAAGGTCAGCGTCGGCAGGTCGGTCTCGAGCAACACGTCCGGCGGCCGCATGGACCCCGCCAGGCAGTTCGTCAGGCCGGCGGTCTCTTCGCTCTCCATGTGCCGATGCAGTGTCGGCTTGCGCAGGTCGGCGTCGATAAGAAGCACACGCATTCCAAGGTGCGCGAAGTACCGGGCCAGCACGAAGGCCGTGGTGCTCTTTCCTTCCGATGCGCGCGAGCTGGTGACGAGGAGACTCCGAGGCACGCCCGACGCCGTGGAGAACTGCAACGCGGTTCGCAGCGAGCGGAACGCCTCGGAGACGGCCGACCGCGGGTCCTCCAGAAGATCGATGGGCGTGTCGCGCCTGCCGGTGGCGGGCACGACCCCGAGCAGCGGCAGGGCGAGGTTGTCTTCGACGTCTTCGGGAGACTTGAAGGTATCGTCGAGATACTCGCGGGCGAACGCAGCCATTCCGCCGAAGAGCAGTCCTAACATCAGAGCCCTGATCAGGTTCGATCGCATGTTCGGCGTGTACGGCGCGCCAGGCAACTGCGCGTAGTCGACAACCGAAATATTGTTTGTGCCGACACCGCCTGCGACGCCAATCTCCTTGTAGCGCTGCAGGAGTGCGTCATAGAGGGCGCGATTCGTATCCACCTCCCGCTGGAGGATCGTGTACTGGATGCTGCGGTCGCGGAAATCCAGCACTTCCGACTTCAGGGCATCGACCTGTTGTTGCAGGGCCTGTTCCTGCTCCACAGAGGCTTCGTAGCGGGCCTTTGCGGATTCCTTGATCAGGCTCACTTCGGTGTCGATCTGGCGTGCGAGTTCGTCGATCTGCGCTTGCAGCTTGAGCATCTCGGGGAAAGCCGGCTTGTAGACGCTCAGCTTGTTCTGATACTCGGCGACGAGCGCGGCTCTTTCGAGCCGCATTTCTTCGAGCGACTCGCTCTCGAGTATCGGCGAGAGCCCCAGATCCGTCTTGGATTGCAGCTGCCGCCACGTGAGTTCGTTGCGTAGCCGTTCGCGGCTTATCTCGGTGAGCGCATCGTTTGCCGCGGACAGATTGGTCATCGCCAGCGTCTGGCTTTCGCTGGTATTTACGATCTGTTCCTTCCCGGCATAGCGAACAAGCTCCTTTTCCGACTCCTCCAGCTTCAGTTTTGTCTCTTTCAGGCGGTCCTCCAGGAATTTCCGCGCATAGGTCGACGCCTCGTACCGCCGATCGAGATTCGCCGCGATGTAGCCGTCGGCGATTGCATTCACGACGCGCTGCGCGACAGCGGGATCCGGGCTATCGAAGCTCAACCGGACGAGGCTCGACGAACGTATGGGATCTATGCGCATCCCCGCGATGACCCGCCAGGTGGCCATGTTTTTGCGCGCCTCCAGGGACGGCATCGGAGAGTCGTCGGCGCCTCCGAACACAATCTGCAACAGTTTCGCCCAGGGCGACGGGGTCTCGGTCTTCAGGAAGGCAGTGTCGTCGGCGAGATTGCCCTCGGCGACCACGCGCTCCGCCATCGACCGGCTTCTCAGGATTTCGAACTGGGTCTGGTAAAAGTCGAGGTCGCGGGCCCCGTCGATGGCCTGCACTCCCTCGACATTCATGATCTTGGGCAGTTCACGGCTGATCTGGATGGTCGTGCTCGCCCGGTAGATCGGAGTCACAAGGAGGGTGTAGATCAGCCCCCCGGTCACGACGACGAACACTACGCCGATTATCAGCAGGCGATGTTTTAGCAGGATCCCCAGGTACTTGCGGAACTCGGCGGCGATGTCGCTGCCGGGCTGTTCGAAGTAGGCCGATTGCGGTGCGTAGGCGTCCGGGAGAGTTTCCCTGCGAACCAGCGCCTTCTTGCCAACCGGCGAGGGAAGGGCGGGCTCCTCCGTCTGACGGGCGTCGCGAGGTGCGCCGTTTCCACCGTTGCGGCGGGCGGGACCCTCGGTCCAGTCGTCCTGCTGCCCGTTGCCCCTGCCACTGCTCCCATGTTCTGGGCCTGCAGTCGCGTCGTGGTCCCAGGCGGCATGCTCTTCCGCCTCACCGGACCGGCGGATCCCGGCTTCGCCCGGAGGCGATGAGTGCCCGTCGCATTCCGAAGCGCCGGGCTCAGACTTGCCGGGAGAGCGCGCGCCGCTTGCCGGATCCGGCGGGCTGCCGCCGACTTCGGGCCGTTTTTCGCCTTCGCTGTCGCTGCCGTTCATCGCCGCAAGACATTCTAAATCAGGAGAATTCCCTGATGCAGCTTACAACAACCACGTGAACACCCCAACTACGGGAATAACTTCCTTCACACCTCCCCAAATCGTGCGTATGCCCGAGGTGTCGACGACGATCACATCGCCGCCCTGAAGTGTCGGGTCGGGTGCCTTGCCGTCTCGTATGGCGGAAAGATCGAATTTCGCGGCGCTGCGCTGATCACCGACAGTGCGGAATACCAGGATGCTCTGCGGATCTGCCACACTGTTCAGGCCACCCGCCACGGCGACCGTCTGCAACAGGGTCGTGGGCCCTGACAGCGGGTAGACCCCGGGCTTGATCACCGCCCCGTCAACGGTCACCCGCTGGCTATTGTACTCGGTGATGAACACCGTGACCTGAGGCGACTGCAGATATTTCTCCGACAGTTTCGAGGCGATATGGGCCTCAAGCTCCGGTACCGTCTTGCCACCGGCCTCCACGGCGCCGATCAACGGCATGGAGATCTGGCCGGTCGCGCTGACCTGCGCAGTCTTGCTGAGGTCCGGCACCTGAAACACGGAGACCTCCAGTTCGTCCAGAGGGCCTATCCGATATTCCCCGGCGCCAGGGTTCTCTTTTTTCAACTGGGCGCTGAGATTGTCCGGAAGCTTCACGCTGGATTGCGGAAGCTGCTGATCCACTGCCATTTCCCGTCGTCCGCCCGAGTTGCCGGCGGGCTGTGTCGACTCAAGGCCGAGTTGCGGCGGTTGCTGGTCGGACGTCGTGCACCCCGGGAGCAGGAATATCCCGAGCATCAATCCTAACCAGCATCTTGAAAACATCTGCCACTCTGCCGTTGGGCCAAGCCCTGTAGCCTCAATTGAATGTCGGAAACCATTTGCGCGAGGCGGGACGAGGCATGTTCTCCCTGGGCGTGTTCCGGGGCAAGCCCGAAGGCATCACGTTGGCAATCACACACTGCGGACGCGCCAGAACCAGATTCCCCGCCTCGACCTCACCGACGCGCCGCGCCGAAATGTCCCTCGCCTCGGCCAGGCGCGGCGGCCGGCCGTGCGCGTCATGAGCGTCTGTGGCGAGTATGTGCGCCATACCTTCGTCGAGCATACGTTCGGACCAGTACCGGGCTCGCTTGCCGAAGTGTCCGGTTAGCGATCCGGCGGTCAACTGGGCCAATGCGCCGGCTTCGATCAATCGAACGAGCACGTCGTAGTGCGTATCGATCCACGTCAGCCGTTCGGGATGTGTGATTATCGGGAAGTACCCCTCGGCGATGACGCCGAACGTGAACTCTTCGAATCGCGGCGGCAGGACGTGGTGCGGCGGTTCGAACAAAAGATAGCGAGAACCGTTGAGGGTCAGCACCCGCTCCGATCTCAGACCCGTCCTCAGGTCGGGCGCCGCATGGACATCGGCCCCGGCAACGACCTGCAAGGGAATGCCGGCGTCGCACAACGCTCTTGAGAACTCGCTGACGGCGGCCAGAATCTGCGGTCCGTTGTTGTCGTACAGCCCCGGCAAAATGTGCGGCGTACAGGCGCAGATGGTTATTCCGTCCGCCGTGGCAATCCGAGCCATTTCCAGAGAGACGGCGATATCCGTCGGGCCATCGTCGAGCCCAGGCAGCATATGGCAGTGAAGATCAATCAACAGCCCGTCCTGGTGCACGCGATTTTATGACTTATTTTTGCGAGCATGGCCAATCGTCTGCCCAATACGCGTGTAAGGCTTGTAGGCATCTGCTCGGATTCATGTCAACCCGTCGGTTCCGGACCCGATCGGCGCGGAAAATAAGATCATTTTCAAAGGTTTATGGCCAGCGGTGTGGCTGAGTCACCGGGAGCTGGCTGCCCGCCAGCCCGCCTCCAGCGCTTCGCGCTCCGTACAGAACCATTTCCCGCCCTTCGATTCGTTGACCTTCACCCGATCGTACCAGGGTGACCAGGGAGGGTGATAGATTTGCTCGCCGCGGGCCACTACCCCCTTGATCGGGCAGCCACCAGGCGCGCCTTGCGCGGCAGCCGCCCACCGTTCCGATCGGTAGTCCCAGGGGGCGATCGCCGCCCCTTGCCATATCCCGAGGCCCGCCGCTCGCGCCTCGGCTTCGGCGGGGGAATAGTCATCGGCACCTTCGGCAATTGCCCAGGCGTAGCCTTCGGAGACCATGCTCTTGTTGAGCACCAGGTCACCCGCCGAGCAGATGCCGTACTTTTGCTCGTTTTCGTCGTTGCGGATGATCGTGCACTCGACGTCCCGGTCCTCCGCCATCGCTTCGAGCACTTCCGTGGCGCGGTTGCCGCACGGCCAGCTTCCGCCGCCGGCCTTCCCGCATTTCTGTCCCGCCTCCGGAGCGTCAATTCCGTGGAGGCGGACAATGATGCCGTCGATCTCGATCGTATCGCCGTTGACGACCGAGGCACGACCCGCGGCCATCGTGTCCCCCGCAAGGGCGGGCGCGTGTGCGGTGATGCATGCGCCAAGCAGCAGGATCTCTGCCAGTGGAGCCGCCAACCTCATTGGCATCTACCCTTCAAGCGAGCCGGCAATTGTCGGCAACGATTGCGCAATGACGCCGACCGGGTTTGCGACATGTCCCCGGACAACTCGGCATGGCAGCCTTCCGGACGGCCACCCGCCCGGCCAATCGTGACTCCCGCTCATCCCGTTGTCTATTTTCATCGATCTAAAGACTATGCTCTCACATGGAGAAGCGGCATCGGCGCCAGGAGTTCCACCGTATCCGGCGCTCGGGTCGAGCCGTGTGTCTCGGCCGCCGTTCGGCCATGAATTAGACGGGCAATTGGGCTTTCTCAATGCCGAAGTATTCCAAATGGCGCACGGCGGGGACGCCCGTGCATCGATCAGGGCAAAGCTCAGCGGCGGTCTCGCAAAACGGTCTGGAGGAATCATGGAACGCAAGAAATCGGCGGGAACACCTGACGTCGTCGGCTTCTATCACGAGCCGACCTTCTCGGTTGCCTACATTGTCTCGGACTCCGCTACCGGCAAGGCGGCCGTCATCGATCCGGTGCTGGACTATGACGAGAAGGCCGGGCGCGTATCGACCGAATTCGCCGATGCCATGCTCGACGAAATCGAGCGGGAAGGGCTCGAAGTGGAGTGGATTCTCGATACCCATCCGCACGCCGACCATTTTTCGGCGGCCGCCTACCTGAAAGAGAAATTGGGTGCGCCGACCGCCATCGGTTCCCATGTGACGGACGTGCAGAAGCTCTGGAAGGGCTTCTACAACTTGCCCGATTTTCCTGCCGACGGCTCGCAGTGGGATCGGCTGTTTGCCGACGGCGATACGTTTGGTGTTGGAACCACGGGGGCGCGCGTGATGTTTTCGCCCGGCCATACGCTGGCCTCCATCACCTACGTCATTGGCGATGCCGCGTTCGTCCACGATACGCTGTTCCAGCCCGATTTCGGCACGGCGCGTGCCGATTTTCCCGGCGGCGACGCCGCCCAGCTCTATCGGTCGATCAAGGCGATCCTCGCGCTGCCCGAGGAGACGCGCCTGTTCACCGGCCATGACTACATGCCAGGCGGGCGCCCCGTGGCGTGGGAATCGACCGTCGCGGAGCAGAAGCGCAGCAACAAGCACCTGCGCGACGATCCCGACGAGGCGACCTATGTCGCTCGCCGTACAGAACGGGACGCGACCTTGCCGATGCCGAAGCTGATCCTGCACGCACTGCAGGTGAACATGCGCGGCGGTCGGCTGCCGGAACCCGAGGACAACGGCACCTCCTATCTCAAGATCCCGATAGGCGTCCTGTAGGCCGCCTGCCGATGATCGTGCGCCGAACGTCCGCAACGCACGGTTTGCGCTTTTCCACGGTCTTGCTAACCTGTCCGACGAAGAAGAGACGCCCGCCGGCACTGGCGCGCCTTTGCATGCGACGACCGGCGAACAAGGACACGGATAGTGGAACAGGACGACGGTGGCGTCGACGCGCAAGTGCGCGGCCCGACGGCCGGTCCGCGGTACCGGGGTGATACGCCTGCTGCCCAGGCATCGGGCGGCAAGGCGGCGGTTGTCTCGGGGCAAGAGAGAGAGTTGCGGCCGCAGGGCGGCGCAAGACCTAGTTCGCACGCCGCGCGCCGAGCCGACCCGGGGCACGGGCGCGTCTACGCCGCACTGGACCTGGGCACCAACAATTGTCGTTTGCTTGTCGCGCAGCCGACGCGGCGGGCCTTTCGGGTCGTCGACGCGTTCTCCCGGATCGTCCGGCTTGGTGAGGGGGTGACGCACAGCGGACGGCTCGCCGACGACGCCATGAAGCGCGCCATCGATGCGCTCGTCATCTGCCGCGACAAGATGGTGGCTCGCGGCGTCACCCGCAGCCGCCTGATCGCCACACAGGCCTGCCGCATGGCCGACAACGGCGCCGATTTTCTTCAGCGGGTGCGGGAGGCGACCGGTCTCGAACTGGAGATCGTCGATCAGGAGACCGAAGCGCGGCTGGCCGTATCCGGGTGCGCATCACTCGTCGACCAGGCGGCTCGCGGCGTCGTCGTGTTCGACATCGGCGGGGGATCGACTGAACTGATCCTGCTCGACTCGGGGGAGCGGGGCTTCAAGAGTCCCTTCACGGTGCAACGCCATGTGTCCGCCTGGACTTCGCTGCCGATCGGTGTCGTGACCCTCTCCGAGGTCTTCGGCGGAAAGGACGTCGACAGACCGCTGTTCGAGAAGATGGTGAAGCACGTTCAGGCGGCGCTGGAGCCGTTCGCCGCCGATGTTGCCGCCCGCATCAACTTCAATGAAAAGGAACTGCATCTGCTCGGCACCTCGGGCACGGTGACGACGATCTGCGGAGTCCATCTGGGCCTCGATCGCTACGACCGCCGCCGCGTCGACGGCACCTGGATGCGGCGCGACGACGTGGTCCGGGTCACCGACGATTTGCTCTCGATGGGGCACGCGGAGCGCGTCGCAAATCCCTGCATTGGTGCCGACCGCGCGGATCTGGTGCTGGCGGGCTGCGCCATCTTCGAGGCGATCCGGCGGTTGTGGCCCTGCGACCGGGTTCGTGTCGCCGACCGTGGCCTGCGCGAGGGCATGCTGCTGACGCTGATGGCAGGCGACGGAGTATGGCGCCGCAGTGGCCGCCGCCACCGCTCCATGTATCGCAACCCGGCGGGCGCGCCGCATTCGGGCGGGGTCCGAACATGAGCGAGAAGTCGTCGGGATCCGGCGCGGGCCGGTCGGGGCGTCTCAAGGTGCGGGTCAAGACGGCGCGCCGCCGTTCCTCGGCCTCGACGCGCTGGCTCCAGCGGCAGCTCAACGATCCCTACGTCGCAAAGGCGCGGGCCGAGGGGTATCGCTCGCGGGCGGCCTACAAGCTTGCCGAGATCGACGACAAGCACCGGTTTCTGAAGCCTGGCGACCGGGTCGTTGACCTGGGCGCGGCCCCGGGCGGCTGGTCGCAGGTCGCGGCCGAGCGCGTCCGTGCCGCCGACGGACGTGGCCGGGTGGTGGCAATCGACATCTTGGAAATGGATCCGGTTGCTGGCGTTCAGGTGTTGCATCTCGACTTTCTCGACGAAAGCGCGCCGGACCGGCTGCGCGAGGCGCTCGGCGGACCTGCCGACGTGGTGATGTCCGACATGGCGCCGCCGACCACCGGCCATCGCCAGACCGATCATCTGCGCATCATGGGAATGTGCGAGACCGCGCTCGAATTCGCCCGGGAGGTGCTCGCGCCCGGCGGGGCCTTTCTCGCCAAGGTCCTGCGCGGCGGCACGGAGGGCGAGATGCTGAAGGACATGAAGCGCGACTTCGACAAGGTCCGGCACGTCAAGCCGCCCGCCAGCCGCGCCGATTCCGCCGAACTCTACGTGCTGGCGACCGGTTTCAAGGGTCGTGCGGACGAGGGCGGCGAACGCTGATGAGCAACGACTTCGGCGTCGGCGGCCTGGAACTTGCGATCGTCGTGCTTGTCTTCTCGCTGCCGTGGCTGCTGGGCGGCGCGGTCATCGGCGCGCTCTTGTGGCACCGGATGCGCGGGGGGACGTGGTGGGTCGGTGCGCTGGGGGGCGCTATTCTTGGCGCCGTCACGGGATTCTTCGCGATGATGCCGTAGCGTCCGGCTACCGCTCCCGTGCCGCGGTCACCGCGTCGGGCGCCAGTTCGCGCTTGTGGCCGGAGACTTCGCGGCCCGCGTCGCCGGGCAGGGTTAGGAACAGCAGGACGGAGGCAAGCGTCGCCAGGCCGATCACCACGAAGGCTGCGGAAAAATCGGATATCGCGAGAGCTTCGCCGCCCCGGGCCACCCTGGTCAGTTCGAGCGTGATGGCTGCAAGCGAAATACCGATCGATATCGCGAGTTGCTGAACGACGCTCGACATGGACGTTGCGCTGCTCATCCGGCCGGGCTCGATGTCGGCGATGGCCAGGCTGTTCGTGCTCGTGAACTGCAGCGAGCGGAAGAACCCTCCGACGAGAAGAACCGCGGAGAACATGATCACCGGGGTCGACAGGCTGAAGGCCGCCGGCAGCGCGATGAAGACCGCGCACAGCGCACCGTTGATGATCAGGATCGTGCGGAATCCCAGCCGCCTCAGCACGGGTGGCGCGACGAACTTCATGGCAATCGCCCCGATCGCTGCAACGAACGTCGTCATACCCGAGGCAAACGGGGTCAGTCCGTAGACAAGTTGCAGCATCAGCGGGATCAGGAACGGCGTCGCCCCGACCCCGATCCGGAACAGCGCGCCGCCGAGGATGGCGATCCGGTAGGTCGGGATCGCGAACAGGGTAAGGTCGAGGATCGGCGAGGTCGTCCGCCGGGCGTGGAAATAGTAGATCGTCAGCAGCACGCCGCCGACGCCCAGCATCGCGAATATCCACGTACGCGGCAGGACGTCGAGGCCGAGGTTGGTGCCGCCGGAGACGACCAGCGCCAGTCCCATTCCCGACAGCAGGAAGCCGAGCGCATCGAAGGGCCGCCTGGTTTCGCCGCGTACGTCGGGGATGACCAGGGTGGCGAAGATGAGTCCGACGATCCCGATCGGCACGTTCACCCAGAATATCCAGCGCCACTCGAAATAGGTGGTGATGAAGCCGCCCAGCGGGGGACCCAGCACGGGCCCGGTCAGTGCCGGCACCGTCAGCCAGGCCATGGCGCTGATCAGCTCGGACTTCGGGATCGTGCGCATGATGACCAGCCGGCCCACGGGCACCATCATCGCGCCCCCCATCCCCTGCACGACCCGTGCGACGACGATCTCGGGAATAGAGCCGGACAGGCCGCAGGCGATCGATCCGAGGGTGAACACGACGATCGCCAGCCGGAACACCAGCCGCGCGCCGAACGTGTCGGCAAGCCAGCCGCTGGCGGGAATGAAGACGGCCAGGCTGATCAGGTAGGACGTCAGCGCCAGCTTGAGACGGATCGGGTCCTCGTTGAAGTCGGCGGCAATCGCCGGCAGCGCCGTGGAGAGAACCGTCGAATCGAGGTTCTCCATGAACAGGGCGCAGGCGACGACGAGGAGGACGAGGGTGCGGGACTGCATGGGAAGGCGAGACTTACCAGAGCCGGCAACAGGTGGCGAGTAGCGTCGGCGCTTGGCTGCGAATCGCAGAACGCAGGGGTCGGCGGACAGGTCAGTACCCGACGGCACCGTGATAGAAATACATGCCGAGCCCGGTGGTGAAGATGATCTGGCCGGCGATGGAGTGCATCAGCCATGCGTAGAAGAACGATCCACGCCGCTGGTAGGCCCATGCGAAGATCACTCCGCCGGCCGCCGTCAGTATGACCGCCGGCCAGTTCCAGTAGAACAGGTGCGCCAGGGAAAAGACGGCGCCGTTCACGACGATCGCCGTGCCGGCATTGGGAAACAGCCCGCCGTATCTGGCGAAGAACAGCGCTCTGAAGACGATCTCCTGCGGCAGGGCCGACAGGAAGGGATAGGCGACCATGATCAGAAGCCAGAGCCGCTCGTCGTGTCGCGGCAGCCAGAACAGCGCGTGCGGCCTCAGCCAGGTAACGAGACCGACGGCGACAAGGGATGTGAGAAGCACGAACGCGGTGAGGAGCAGCAATCCCGGGACCAGCGGGCGCGACATCAGCGAGCGCCAGGAGAACCCTTTGGTGATGCTCAGGAGAAGGACGGCGACGACGAACATCCCGGCCAGGCCGGACCAGATCATCTGCGGAGGCAGCCCGAGCGCCATGACCAGCGGCGTCACGATGAAAATCGCCGCGAACTCCAGCCGCAGGCCGATCGGCCCGCCCCAAACCGCGGGAAACGCCTTGGTCACTGTCACGTACACGGCTCCGCAGGCATCGATAACGAAATAAGCTGAATCGCCCATACAGACTATCCGGGTACGGTGGAGATGGTATGATTTGACCGGCGGAAAAGGGTTCGATGCAGCAGCGGGAGACCGGAATGGCCATCGGTGCGATTAGGATATCGGGAGTGTGGTTGCTCGCTCTGGCGGCGGCGACCGGTACTGCTTCGGCTCAATCGGATTCCAGTTCGACCGATGACGCCGCCGAAGGCATCGTGTCGGCGCAGCTTCGCGCGCAGGGCTACCCCTGCAGCGCTCCGCACAGCGCCGAGCCTGACAAGGGCGATTCCTCCCCCGGCGAGACCGCCTGGATCATCACCTGTGACAATGCGACATATCGAGTGAAACTGGTGCCGGATCAGGCCGCCAAGGTCGAACAGATCGACTGACGAGCGGCAGGCTGGCGGTCGGAGGTGCCGTATGAGCTGGATGCCTTCGCAGGATCCGAAGCTCGGCGACGCGAAGTCGTGCGATGCCCTGGATCTGATCATCGTGCCGCGGGCGCGGGACATCGGCGGATTCGAGGTGCGGCGCGCGCTCCCGCACGGCAAACGGCAGATGGTCGGGCCGTTCATCTTCTTCGACCAGATGGGACCGGTGCAGTTCGTGGCCGGGCAGGGGATGGATGTCAGGCCCCACCCGCACATCGGGTTGGCCACGGTCACCTATCTGTTCGACGGTCGCGTCATGCACCGCGACAGCGAAGGCAACGCCCTGGAGATCACGCCGGGCGCCATGAACCTGATGACGGCGGGACGCGGCATCGTGCATTCCGAACGCACGCCCGGGGATGTGCGCGCCGATGGCGGCGCGATGTACGGGATCCAGAGCTGGATTGCGCTGCCCGAGGCCGACGAGGAAACCGACCCCTCATTCCAGCATTTCGACGAAGCAAGCCTGCCCGTTGTCGAGGACGGCGGTGTGAAGGCGCGAATCATCGCCGGGACCGCCTTCGGGCGCGCATCGCCGGTGGGCATGCTGTCGGACTGGCTGTATGCGGAGGTTATCCTCCAGGCAGGCTCGAGCGCGCCGCTCGATCCGGATCACGAGGAACGTGCCGTCTACGTCGTGCGCGGAACGGTGGAAATTGCCGGTCAGGCTTTCGAAGGCCCGCGGCTTCTGGTTTTCCGGCCGGGCGACCGGATCACGGTACAGGCTGTCACCGGGGCTCACCTGATGTTTCTCGGGGGAACCGCGCTGGAGGGCCCCCGCTACATCTGGTGGAATTTCGTCTCCTCGCGCAAGGAGCGCATCGAGGAGGCCAAGGAGGCCTGGAGATCCGGCAGCTTCAAGCCTGTGCCGGACGAGACCGAATTCATTCCCCTTCCGGAGAGATGAATCCGGCCTCGCCGGTCAGACGCCTGTCAGCGCTTCAGCGTGATGCTGAGGCCTTCGAGGTTCAGAGACGCATCCACGCCCATCTGTACGCCGGCGACCTCGAGAGTTACGCCCTTGCTGTTGACCATCACAGCCGCCTTGGCACCGGCAGCGACCGCCAGGCCGGCGCCGGCCGCCGAATAGACGCCCTCGATGTCCTGCGGCGAATTGATGTTCCTGACGGTCCCCCGAAGGTTCACCGCCGACAGCGAAATCTGCCATCCCGCGCTCAGGCCGCCGATCGACAGGGGATAGTTCTGGCCGTTGAACGTCAGCGTGCCCTTGCCTCCCGTGCCACCCACGATGAACGCTGCCTTGAGCAGTTCCATCGATATCTGGCCGGTTGCAGCGTAAGCGGCCGTCGTTCCAGCTACGACGCCGGTCACCATCAGAAAAGCACTCGCAAGTGCAATGAGCTTTTTGCGTATCACCTTGAATCTCCCTAGTAGGATGCGGCCGCGAACAGCCCGCTTCTGTCCAACCTGATGATAACAGATCAGATAACATGCTGCTGTACAATCGGGATTCCGATCTGCAGGCGACTTGACAGGGACGGCCGCTCCTGACCGGATACCCAGCGCTGACACGGAGCGAAGAGGACTGGTCGCACATGTCCGCCGAAGTGGTATTGAGCATCGTGGCGCGGGACCGCCCGGGTCTCGTCCAGACGCTCGCCGAAAGGGTTGCCGCGCATGACGGCAACTGGATCGACAGCGCCATGGCGCGGCTCGGCGGAGAGTTCGCCGGGATAGTGCGGATCTCGCTTCCCGACGACGGGGTTGCCGGTCTCCGGTCGGACCTGTCGGCGCTGGCCGAGCGCGGCATTGCCGTCACCATGCATGCCGCAGGGGAGGCGAACGACGTACCCGGCCGCCCTGCGCGCTTCGAACTCACGGGCAGCGATCACCCCGGTATCGTCCGCGATATCTCGGCTGCGCTTGCCCGGCACGGGGTCAGTATCGACGAACTGGAGACCCGGGTATTTCCCGGAAGCATGTCCGGCGAGAAGCTGTTCTCGGCGGAGGCACGGATCATCCTCCCCGAAGGCTTGAGTGCCGATGATCTGCGCGGCGAGCTCGAAGCGATCGCGCAGGACATCATGGTCGAGGTCGAATTCAAGGAAGTCGAGTAGCTGTCGGTCCGCTTGGACTGCGCCGGTTGACGGCGTGCCGGGGGCGTTCCGAACGAAGATGGTGGCCGTTCCTGCGGCCGGTACGCTGGTGCGAGGAACTGCCGTGATCGACCTGAAGACCTTCTATGACGAGCATCCGATCAACGAGACCGAGATCCTCGACAAGCTCGCCGCTGACGGCATACCGGAGTCGGCTGTCGGGCCGGAACATCTGTCGCGCTACGATCAGGATCACTACGGCGGCCTTGCTGCCACGGACGCGCTTGTGGATATCCTCGGCATCGAGGCGGACATGCGGGTTCTCGATATCTGCTCGGGCATGGGTGGAACGAGCCGGTATCTCGCCTATCGCTATGGTGCCAGCGTGGTCGGCATCGACCTGAACGAGTCCCGAGTTGCCGGCGCGCGCCGGCTCACCGGCTTGGTCGACCTGGACCACATGGTCACGTTTCAGGTCGGAGATGCCGCAGATCTCGATTTCCCGGAGGCCTCTTTCGACCGGGCCATATGCCAGGAAGCCTTCCTGCACGTAGCGGACAAGGAAGCGGCGATCGGCGGCTGTCACCGTGTCCTCAAATCGGGCGGGGGCTTCGGCTTTACCGACTGGATCGCCACCGACCGGCTCGACGAGCGCGCCCGCAGCATATTCGCGGAAACGTTCGCTGCACCGCGCTCGATCGGCCTGGCCGAATACGGAGCCCTGCTGGAGGCCGCAGGTTTCGTCCACGTTCAGGCGAGGGACCTGTCGGCGGAGTGGAAAGGGATTCTGACGGAGCGACTCGAGATGTTCCGCTCGTTGGAGAAGGAAACGGTTAGCCGTTTCGGTCAGGACCGCTTCGACACCTATATCCGCAACTACGAGTTCTTTGTGCAGCAGATTGACGCCGGTGCGCTGGGTGGTGGCCGTTTCGGCGCCTGGAAGCCCTAGCCGGCATCTCCTTAAGACGGTCGATTGCATCAGGCGCGTCGCGGCTGCGCACTGGAAACTTGCCTATGCATGCACTAAGTGCGACGCCACCATCCCCCACGTCAGCGACCGGCCCACGCTCCCTCTCCCAACGCTCCTTCGTCCCATGTCCCCGATCATCACCATCGCCGATCTATCGAAGACCTACGCCACCGGCTTTGAGGCGCTCAAGCACGTCACGCTCGAAATCGAATCGGGCGAGATATTCGCGCTGCTCGGGCCGAACGGAGCTGGCAAGACGACGCTGATCAGCATCGTCTGCGGCCTCGTCAACGCCAGCCAGGGACGCGTGACCGTCGGCGGCCACGATATCGTCCGCAATTACCGCGCGGCCCGCAAGATGATCGGCCTGGTGCCGCAGGAACTGACGACGGATGCGTTCGAATCGGTGTGGGCGACCGTCAATCTGAGCCGCGGGTTGTTCGGCAAGCGGCGCGATCCTGCGCTCGTCGAGGACATCCTCAGGCGCCTGTCGCTGTGGGACAAGAAGGATTCCAAGATCATCACGCTGTCCGGCGGCATGAAACGACGGGTGATGATCGCCAAGGCCCTGGCGCACGAACCTCAGATCCTGTTCCTCGACGAGCCCACCGCCGGGGTCGACGTGGAGCTGCGCCGGGACATGTGGAACCTGGTGCGCAAGCTCCGGTCGGACGGGGTGACCATCATCCTGACCACCCATTACATCGACGAGGCCGAGGAGATGGCCGACCGCATCGGCGTCATCAACAGGGGCGAGCTCGTCCTTGTCGAAGACAAGGCCGAACTGATGCGCAAACTCGGCAAGAAACAGCTGACCCTGCAGCTTCTCCAGCCGCTGGACGCGATTCCCGGATCCCTGTCATCCTACGGCCTGGAATTGTCCGACGACGGTGGCGAACTGACCTATTCCTACGACACGCAGGCCGAGCGCACCGGCATCACGGCGCTCCTGCGTGATCTGGCGGACGCCGAGATCCGGTTCCGCGACCTGCGGACCCGGCAGAGTTCCCTTGAGGAAATCTTCGTGAACCTGGTGAGTGACGCGAAATGAATCTTCCAGCCATCCGCGCGATCTACTTCTACGAGATGCATCGTACCTGGCGCACTCTGCTGCAGAGCGTCGTCTCGCCGGTGATCTCAACGGCGCTGTATTTCGTGGTGTTCGGTGCCGCGATCGGGTCGCGGATCACGGAGATCGATGGGGTCAGCTACGGCACGTTCATCGTGCCCGGCCTGATCATGCTGTCGCTCTTGACCCAGTCGATCACCAACGCCGCCTTCGGCATCTATTTTCCGAAGTTCGTCGGAACGATCTACGAGGTTCTTTCGGCGCCGGTGTCTTACCTGGAGATCGTCATCGCCTATGTCGGGGCGGCGGCCACGAAGTCGATCATCCTGGCGCTGATCATTCTGGCGACGGCGACCCTGTTCGTGCCGCTGCAAATCGCCCATCCGGTCTGGATGGTCGTGTTCATGGTGCTGACGGCGTTCACGTTTTCCCTGTTCGGCTTCATCATCGG
Source organism: Microbaculum marinum (assembly GCF_037855135.1). NCBI lineage: Bacteria > Pseudomonadati > Pseudomonadota > Alphaproteobacteria > Hyphomicrobiales > Tepidamorphaceae > Microbaculum > Microbaculum marinum. Next base: position 44,155 of record NZ_JAZHOF010000006.1, on the reverse strand, counting down.
CATCTGGGCCGACAGCTTCGAGCAGCTTCAGATCATCCCGCTTCTGATCGTCACGCCGCTCGCCTTCCTGGGCGGCAGCTTCTACTCGATCTCCATGCTGCCGCCGCTGTGGCAGACGATTTCTCTCTTCAATCCGGTGGTCTATCTTGTCTCCGGCTTCCGGTGGAGTTTCTTCGGGCTTTCGGACGTCGGCGTCGGGATCAGCCTGGTCATGACGCTTGTCTTCCTCGGCCTGTGCCTTGCCGTCGTCGCCTGGATATTCCGGACGGGATATCGCCTGAGAACGTGAGGAGACGTCGCCATGTATCAGCCGCCGCAGTTCCGGGAGGACCGGCTGGACATCCAGCACGAACTGATCCGTTGCCATCCGCTCGGACTGCTCGTGACGGCCGGCCCGAACGGGTTGATGGCCAATCCCGTCCCGTTCCTGGTCGATCCCGGCCTGTCGGAGAAGGGCACCTTGCGGGCGCACCTGTCGCGGGCCAACGAGCAGTGGCGCGAACTGGCGGAAGTCGACGAGTGTCTGGTGGTCTTTCAGGGACCGCAGAACTACGTGACGCCGTCCTGGTATGCGACGAAGCAGGAAACCGGCAAGGTGGTGCCGACCTGGAACTACGCGACCGTCCACGCCTGGGGCCGGCCCCTCGTAAGGGACGACGCCGTGTGGCTGAGACGGCAGATCGAAGAGCTGACGAATTCGCGGGAGCACGCACGGAGCCAGCCCTGGGCCGTCGGTGATGCGCCTGACGCCTTTGTCGCTGCGCAGATCCGCGGCATCGTCGGCGTCGAGATCCCGATCGCCCGCATCGAAGGCAAGTGGAAGGTCAGCCAGAACCGTCCGGAGGCCGACCGCCGCGGCGTCTGGCAAGGCTACCTGGGCGAGGGCGCGGCCGGCGAGGCGATGGCCGAACTGGTGCGGCAGCGGGGCGGGTTGGGCGAGAGCTGATCTTGCCCGCTTCCCAGCCCGTCATCTCCGTGCTAATGACCCCCGCCAATCTTTTCCCTCTGACCGCGATTCGCCGGCTGGGGCCTTCAGAGCCCGTCCGCGCCGCCTTCGCATTTCCGGGAGTTGGCGATGACTGATTTCGACACCTTGGCCTCTCATCCGGCTCTGGGCCAGGTGGCGCTCACCTTCGACGACGTCCTGCTCAAGCCCGCCCATTCAACCGTGATGCCCGGCGAGGTCGATACGGCCACCCGGCTGACCAGGTCGATTTCCCTGAATATCCCGATCCTGTCGTCCGCCATGGACACCGTCACCGAGTCGCGGCTCGCCATCGCCATGGCACAGGCCGGCGGCATCGGTGTGGTCCACAGGAACCTCGATCCCGACCAGCAGGCCGAGGAGGTTCGCCAGGTCAAGAAGTTCGAATCCGGCATGGTGGTGAATCCGGTCACCATCACGCCGCAGGAAACCCTTGCGGATGCTCTCGCCACCATGAACCGGTATGGCATCTCGGGCATTCCCGTCGTCGAACGCGCCGCCACTGGCGAGCAGAAGCGGCTGGTCGGCATCCTCACCAACCGGGACGTCCGCTTCGCCTCCAATCCCGACCAGCCGGTCTTCGAGCTGATGACCAAGGAAAACCTGGTGACCGTGCGCGACACGGTGAGCCAGGAGGAAGCCAAGCGACTGCTGCATCAGCATCGCATCGAGAAGTTGCTGGTGGTCGACGAGGACTATCGCTGCGTCGGCCTCGTCACCGTCAAGGACATCGAGAAGGCCCGCCTGCACCCCAATGCGGTGAAGGACGAGCAGGGCCGGCTGCGCGTCGCGGCGGCGACATCCGTCGGCGATGAGGGGTTCGCCCGGTCGGAACGGCTCATCGATGCGGGCGTCGACGTGGTGGTGGTCGACACGGCGCACGGCCATTCGCAGCGGGTGCTCGATTCCGTCAACCGCATCAAGCAACTCTCCAATGCGGTACAGGTCGTCGCCGGCAACGTGGCCACCGGCGAGGGGACCCAGGCCCTGATCGATGCGGGCGCCGATGCGATCAAGGTGGGGATCGGCCCGGGCTCGATCTGCACGACCCGCATTGTCGCCGGGGTCGGCGTGCCGCAGCTATCGGCGATCCTCGAAGCCGTCGAGGTTGCCCGCAAGGCCGACGTGCCGGTGATCGCCGACGGCGGCATCAAGTACTCCGGCGATCTGGCAAAGGCGATCGCTGCGGGTGCCGAATGCGCCATGGTGGGATCCCTGTTCGCGGGCACCGATGAAAGCCCCGGTGAGGTATTCCTATACCAGGGGCGCTCGTACAAGTCCTATCGCGGGATGGGATCGGTCGGCGCGATGGCACGCGGATCTGCCGACCGCTACTTCCAGCAGGAGGTGAAGGACACGCTGAAGCTCGTCCCGGAAGGGGTAGAGGGGCAGGTGCCCTACCGCGGCCCGCTCGCCAGCGTTCTGCACCAGCTCGTTGGCGGCCTGAGGGCGGCGATGGGCTATACCGGTTCGGCCTCGATCAGGGATTTCCACGAGCGCGCCCAGTTCTTGCGCATCTCGCCGTCCGCGCTCAAGGAAAGCCACGCGCACGACGTTTCCATCACCCGCGAAAGCCCCAACTACCCGGGCGGTGCGTGAACTTCACCCGGCAACGACGCTTGCCCCCGGACAGGCAGACGGATGATCCCTCCCAAGGATGAACTGACGATCTGCTTCGCCCATCCGGCCTACAACCTCCAGGCGTTCTTCGAGCGGAGGGAGACCGGCATTGCAAGCTTTCAGGTGCGCACCGGCGACGCACTTGCCGCACGCATTTCCGAGGCCGATGTGGTTGTCGTTTCCGGACTTTGGCGGGAGGCGTTTCTGGAGAATGCTCGGCGCCTGCAGTTCATCCAGTCGGTCGCGGCGGGCACCGACATGTTCGACAGGGACAGTCTGTCCGCCCGCGGCATACGCCTGGCAAGCGCCCGCGGCGTCAATTCCCGTGCCGTCTCCGACCATGCCATGGGCCTGATCCTGGCGCTGGTGCGCAAGCTTCCCGAGGCCCGCGACAACCAATCGAGGCACGTGTGGCGCGGGATGGGAAAGGATTTGAGCGAGCGCGAGGACGATCTCGGCGACAAGACGCTGCTTGTCGTCGGTCTCGGCGCCATCGGCAATCGCATCGCGAAACTGGCGAAGGCCTTCGACATGCGGGTCATCGGAGTGCGGCGCGACGTCTCCGGCGGGAAGGGGGACGCGGATTCGGTGCACGCGCTGGGGGAACTCGACGCGCTGCTGCCGCAAGCCGACTTCGTGGTGCTCGCCTGTCCGTTGACCGAAGCGACGGCGAACATCATCAACGAGCGGACGCTCGCGGCGATGAAGGAAACCGCTTTCCTCGTCAACGTGGCGCGCGGCGGCTGCGTGCACGAGCAGGCGCTCGCCGCGGCGCTGAAGGATGGGCGGATCGCCGGCGCCGCCGTCGATGTCGCCGTCGACGAGCCCCTTGCCGGGATTTCGCCGCTCTGGGACCTGCCGAACCTCTTCATCACCCCGCATACCGGCGGCGAGACGCATCGGTACGAAGACAACGTTCTGGACATCCTTCAGGAAAACCTGAAGCGCCTGTGGGCTGGCGAAGAGACACTGTACAATCAGGTCGTCTGATACCCGCGACCGCCGTCCGGACGACGTGTCTGCGGCTACGTCGTCCGCATCACGTCGCCCGCCGTTGCCATGTCCCGCTTGGTCCAGCGCCCGTGCTCGACCTGCGCCAGGAAGTCTGCGACGAGGGCGTTGAACGCCGCCGGCTCCTCGAGGTTCACCGTGTGGCCGGTCTTGGGCAGCACGGCGAGACCGCAGGCGGGAATGGTGCTCTTCAAGAACAGGCCCGGCCGCAGGCAGTGATCGTCCTCGTCGCCGACGATCAGCAGCACCGGCACGTTCAGTGCGGCAAACTGCTCCTCGAAATCGTAGAGGGAGGGGCGTTCCGCCTGGTATCCGCGCATCGTATTGGCGGAGCCGGTCGCCGAATGCTCCGCGAGCATTCGGAAGAACTCCTCGAAGCCGCGCGGATCCTTCTCGCGCAGCGTCTGCCGGGCCGCCGCGCTGCTGTAGACCTCGGCAAACGCCGCCATCCCTTTCGTCTCGATCATTGTGGCGACGTCGCGGGCCTCGCGCCGAAACCGATCATGATAGTCCGGGTCGGACCCGACGCCGGCGCCGGCCGCCACCAGGGAGCGGGCGCGGTCCGGATGGTTCAGTCCGAAGTGCAGCGTCGCGAATCCGCCCATTGACAGGCCGACGATATGCGCCGTCTCGATCCCCAGGCCGTCCATCACGTCGCGGATGTCGTCGACGACGCGCGCCTGGGAGTACTTGTCGACGTCTTCCGGCACGTCGGAAGGGGCATATCCCCGCGCCGCGTAGGTGATGCAGCGGTAGCGGCGGGACAGGAACCGCACCTGCGGCTCCCAGCTTCGGTGGTCCCCGGCATATTCGTGGACGAACACGATCGGATCGCCGCTGCCGGTGTCCTCTGTATGGAGTTTGGTTCCGTCGCTGGTGGTGATCGTCGGCATCGCGTTTCCTTCCCGTGGCGGTTGCTGTGCATATCGCCAAGACCCGAACCCGGGCGTCAACCCGTCGCATCGGGCCTTATCATCATGTTGACCGCGGCGGGGCGACGTGGTCAGCAGAGGGCCAGAGATTCGATCGACAGTTCTACGGCACAGCCGGGATCGGAATTGCCCATGCCGCTCAACACCGCGCTCATCATGCTGGCGATGCTGGCCCAGATGGCGCTCACCTTCATCGTCTATATCGTAATGGTCACAGGCCGCTTCGCCGCCGTGCGGTCGCGCGAGATGCGCGCCGCGCAGTATATTCTGGTCGAGGGAGAGCCAGCGCGGCTCGCCAGGGTCACCAACAGCCTGCGCAACCAGTTCGAGCTGCCGGTGATCTTCTACGCCCTGGTGCTCATGTTCGTGGCGATCAATCGCGTCACCATCCTGGATGTCCTTCTCGCCTGGGCCTTTGTGGCGGCGCGGATCGTCCACGTGACGCTGCACATACGCAGCGACAACGTGCTGCTGCGGTCGCGGATCTTCGGGCTCGGTCTGGTGGTCGTCGTGTTGCTGGCCCTTCACGGTGCCGTCATCGTCGCTGCGGAAGCCTTCCTATGAAGCATGGAGGCATCGTTGCGGCGGCGATCGAGGTAATCGCCGACATCGAGACCCGGCACCGACCGGCTGCCGGCGCGCTGAAGGACTGGGGCGTCGCCCATCGCTTCGCCGGATCGGGTGACCGCGCGGCGATCGGCAACCTGGTCTTCGATGCCCTGCGCCAGCGCGCCTCCATTGCCTGGCGGATGGGCGACGACAGTCCCCGGGCGCTCGCGCTCGGCGCGTACGGGTTCTGCTGGAATGTCGACGTGGAGCGGCTGGAGGTCGCCTTTGCCGCCGACCGTCACGCACCGGCGCCGCCGACCGATCGCGAGCGTAGCGCACTCAGGCTGGCGACGCTCGACGATGCGCCTGACTGGGTTCGCGGCGACTATCCCGAATGGCTGGACGGCCGCTTCAAGGAGGTGTTCGGCGCGGAGGCGGCGGCGGAGGGCGCTGCGCTGGCCGAACGGGCACCGGTGGACCTGCGCGTCAACACGCTGAAGGCGACGCGCGACAAGGTGGCGAAGGCGCTTGCGCGGCTCGAACCCGCCGGAACGCCGCTGTCCGCCACGGGCCTGCGCATAGCCTCGGGACGCGGCCCGGCACGCCAGCCGCATGTCGAGGCCGAAGCCGGCTATCGGAAGGGGTGGTTCGAACTCCAGGACGAAGGCTCCCAACTTGCCGCCGCACTGGCCGGGGCCGCGCCGGGAGGGCAGGTCGCCGATATCTGCGCAGGGGCGGGGGGCAAGACCCTGGCGATTGCCGCGCTCATGGCCAACAAGGGACAGATCTACGCCTGGGATGCCGATCGCCATCGCCTGGCGGGCATCTACGAACGCCTGCAGCGTGCAGGCGTCCGGAACGCGCAGGTGCGCGAGGCAGGAGATGCGGCGGTCCTTTCAGATCTGAACGGCAGGATGGACGTGGTGCTGGTCGATGCGCCGTGCACCGGAACAGGCGTCTGGCGCCGCCGCCCCGATACGAAGTGGCGTGTCGGCGAGAAGGCTCTGGAGGAACGGAAGGCCCAGCAGGCCGAGACGCTCCGCCTCGCCGCGCCGCTGGTGAAGCCCGGCGGCCGCCTCGTCTATGTGACGTGTTCGGTTCTCGCGGAGGAGAACGACGGGCAGGTGGCGTCATTCCTTGCCGCCAACGCCGGGTTTGCTGCGGCGGGGATCGCTGACCTCCTCGCAGCAGCAGGGCTTGACGAACCGGCTGCCGCCCGGTTGGCGGACCCGGCACTGGCGACATCGCACGGACTGCAGATGTCGCCACGCCGGACGCAGACCGACGGTTTCTACGTCGCCGGCCTGATCCGGTCGTGAGGATGCCGCCTGCCGCGGTGCGTCAGCACTGCGAGGGAGCGGGAATGCGCTGGCAGCCGAGCCCCGGGCCGTAACCACCGTCGCGATACGGATTGGCGTAGTGGACCGATGTGCTGTAGCTCCACCCCGAGCCCGTCGAGGTGCAGGATGGACCGGCGCCCGCGATCACGGTGGCCGCGATGGCCATTGCGGTCAAAGCCCGGATCATCAGACGCATGGAACTCTCCCGTCTCCTGGTATGCTTTCAGCCTGCTATACCAACGAAGGCGGGCGGAGTCTCGCCTCTCTTCCCGGCCGATACGCCGCCTGTGAATTCAGGAAGGTTGGTCTCGCCCGCAAGCTCAGCACTGCGAGGGTGGCGGGACGCGGGCACAGGCGGGCGCGGACTGCTGGACGACGTCGGCGCCGAGGCCGAGGATGCCAGGGCCGGCGAAGTTCGTTGCGGCACGGCTGGCCGGCGCGGCGAACGCTACTGCTGCGAGCGCAATTGTGACGACGGCTAGTCCGGTGGTGATCGATTTCATTTCAAGCCTCTTCTCTGTCCGCCCGTGCAGCGGAACGTAGTCGGTCCCCCTGCAAACTTCGAGGGGAAAAGCGCGGCGGCCGGCAACACGAGGGTGTGAGCGGCTGGACTCGACTCGATGGCCGAATTATTAGCTCGCCATGACGGAACATTCCCACGACCGCGTACTCATCGTCGACTTCGGCAGCCAGGTCACCCAGCTCATCGCGAGGCGGGTGCGCGAGGCCGGCGTCTACTGCGAGATCCATCCTTTCCAGTCAGCCGCCGAGGCGTTCGACGCGCTTCGCCCGAAGGGCGTCATCCTCTCCGGAGGGCCGGCCTCGGTGCTCGACCATGACGCACCCTCGGCCCCACCGATGGTGTTCGAGACGGGACTGCCGGTGCTCGGCATCTGCTACGGCCAGCAGACCACGGCGCAGCAACTCGGCGGCACCGTGGAAGGGGGCCATCCGGCCGAATTCGGCCGCGCCTTCGTCGAGATCCACGAGCCGTCCGCCCTCTATGACGGCATCTGGTCCGTCGGCGAGCGTCATCAGGTCTGGATGAGCCACGGCGACCGTGTCACGCGGCTGCCGGACGGCTTCGCCGTGCGGGCGACGTCGCCCAACGCGCCGTTCGCCATCGCGACCGACGAGGAGCGCCGGATCTACACGACGATGTTCCATCCCGAGGTCTACCATACTCCGGACGGCGCCAAGCTCCTGAAGCACTTCGTCGTCGACATCTGCGGCTGCCGGCCCGACTGGACGATGGCCGCCTTCCGCGAGGAGGCGATCGGACGGATCAGGGAGCAGGTCGGCGACGGGCGGGTGATCTGCGGCCTGTCCGGCGGCGTCGATTCCGCCGTCGCCGCGGTGCTGATCCACGAGGCGATCGGCGACCAGCTGACCTGCATCCTGGTCGACCACGGGCTGATGCGGATGAACGAGGCCAGGGAAGTGGTCGACCTGTTCCGCGGCCACTACAACATCCCGCTGATCGACGTCGACGCGTCCGACACCTTCATCTCCGCGCTCGAGGGAGTGTCGGACCCCGAGCGCAAGCGCAAGATCATCGGCTCGCTATTCATCGACGTGTTCCAGGAAGAAGCCGGCAGGATCGGCACGGACGGCAAGGGCGAGCCGCAGTTCCTGGCGCAGGGCACGCTCTATCCGGACGTCATCGAGTCGGTCTCCTTCACCGGTGGCCCTTCCGTCACCATCAAGTCGCACCACAACGTGGGCGGCCTGCCGGAGCGGATGAACCTGAAGCTGGTCGAGCCGCTGCGGGAGCTGTTCAAGGACGAGGTGCGGGCGCTCGGCCGCGAGCTCGGCCTGCCCGACGCCTTCGTCGGCCGCCATCCGTTTCCGGGCCCCGGCCTCGCCATCCGCTGCCCCGGCGGCATCACCCGCGAGAAGCTGGAGATCCTGCGCAAGGCCGACGCGATCTATCTCGACGAGATCCGCAAGGCCGGCCTCTACGATGCGATCTGGCAGGCCTTCGCCGTCCTGCTGCCCGTCCAGACCGTCGGCGTGATGGGCGACGGGCGCACCTACGACTTCGTCTGCGCCCTGCGCGCGGTGACCTCCGTCGACGGAATGACCGCCGATTTCTTCCACTACGACATGGATTTCCTCGGCGCCGCCGCGACCCGCATCATCAACGAGGTCAAGGGCATCAACCGCGTCGTCTACGACGTGACCTCGAAGCCGCCCGGGACCATCGAGTGGGAGTGATCTCCGCCGCTCGTCGGCACGATCGCAAGGGCTGCGTCCCGTAGTGCTGATTCTCGCATGCCGGCGAGAAGGCATGCCGGTGCGTCGGACGTCGCCGCGGCCGCCTCCCCATTGACACGCCGTTTCACTTACGACCATAAATGAGAAGAAAGTGAAATGTCGCGCGTGTGAGGGGCATGGCAGTCCGACATCCACCACTCTTTGGTCCGAGGGAGCTGCGCCGGATCGGGCATCAGGTTCGCCAGTCGCGCGAGCGTGAGAGAATGACGCAGAACCAGCTCGCCAACGCCGCGGGCATTTCTCCGAGGGCCATTCGCGAGCTGGAGGCGGGCCGGTCGAATCCCGCCCTGGCGACCATGGTCGCCATCGTCGACTCGCTCGGGCTGACATTGGACGAACTGGTCGAGGCCGCCCGGTCGGCGCCGCCGGGGCCGGATATCACCCGCGCAGCCGACGTGGGCGAGGGCGAGACGCCTCTGGTGCGCACCCTGCACGAGCCCCGGATGAATTCGCGGATGTACCGTCCGGGCGATGCCGCCTCCGACATCCCGCATCCCGCAAATGCCGTCTTCTATCATGTGCTCAAGGGCGCGATCGCCGTCGACGTGGCGGGCGAGTCGATCACCCTACTGCGGGGCGACAGCCTGCACATCGAAGCCGGCGTCGAGGGACACTGGCGTGCCCGCGACGGCAAGAGCCAGATTCTCGTGGTGGAAGCGGCCGGCACCGCCGGACGCGCAACGCAAGACTGAACACAAGGATACCCGGCCGGATGGCGGAAACCACTTATCTCGTGGCAACGGACGTCGGTGGCACCTGCACCGATACGATCATCGTGTCGTCGGATGGGGACATCCATATCGGCAAGGCCCTGTCGACACCGCCCGATTTCGCCACGGGCGTCCTGAACTCCATCCGCTCGGCAGTCGACGTGATGGACCTGTCGCTGGACCACGTGCTGGGAAAGACCACGCTGTTCATGCACGGCTCCACCGTCGCCGACAACACGTTGCTGACAAGGGACGGCGCCCGCACGGGCCTCATCGCCACGGATGGGTTCGAAGACACGCTGATGGTCACGCGCGGCGCCTATGGCCGCTGGTCGGGGCTGACCGAAGACGGCATCAAGAACCCCGTCATGACCACCCGGGCCGAGCCGCTGGTCAGCAGCGATCTCGTCGCCGGGGTGCGGGAGCGGGTCGACAGCGATGGCGACGTGGTCGAGCCGATCGATCTTGCCGGCGCCGAGCGCGCGGTGCGTTTCCTGATCGAGGACAAGCAGGTCGAGGCGGTCGCGGTATCCTTCCTGTGGTCGTTCTTCAATCCCGACCACGAGCGCGCCGTGCGCGACCTCATCAACCGGATCTCGCCGAATACCTACGTGACGATCTCGAGCGACATCGCACCGGTGCCGGGCGAGTACGAGCGCACCTCGACGACCGTCATCAACGCCTATGCCGGGCGCATCGCCCGCGACTACCTGAATGACCTGGAGGCGCTTTTGCGCGACCACGGCTACCAGGGACAGACCATGGTGATGCAGGGCTACGGCGGCCTGCTGCCGGTGCGCGAGGCCGCGGACCGGGTGGTCGGCATGATCGAATGCGGGCCGGCCGCCGGCGTCATCGGGGCGAAGTTCCTCGGCGACATGATGGGCGACGCCGACATCATCGCCGCCGACATGGGTGGCACCACTTTCAAGGTCGGGGTGATCCAGAACGGCGAGATCGAGTTCGCCCGCGAACCGCTTGTCGACCGCTTCCACTATGTGGCGCCGAAGATTGATGTCGTTTCAATTGGCGCCGGTGGTGGCAGCATCGTCCAGCTCGACCCGAAGACCAGGATGCCGACGGTCGGCCCGCGATCGGCCGGCTCGCGTCCCGGGCCGGTGTGCTACGGCCTGGGCGCCACCGAGCCGACCCTCACCGACGTCATGCTGCTCATCGGCTACATGGATCCGGGCTATTTCCTGCGGGGATCGATGTCGCTCGATGCCGAGGGCGCCCGTCGGGTCTTCGACGAGAAGATCGCACGGCCGCTCGGCACCTCCGTGGAGGAGGCCGCGATCGGAATCTATCGCATCGCCGCTGCGCAGATCACCGACCTGATCCGCAGGATCACCGTGGAGCGCGGCCTCGATCCGCGGGAGTTCGTCTTGCATTCCTTCGGCGGTTCCTGCGGCATGCTGGCCTCCGCCTTCGGCGACGAGTTGCAGGTTCGCCGGATCGTCATTCCCTACACGGCGTCGGTGAACTGCGCGTTCGGACTGGTCACGGCCGACGTCCGGCATGAGTACTCGACCACCACCACGCTTCCGGCCGAGGCCTCGCCCGAGGAGGTCAACGCGATTTTCGCGCCGCTGGTCGAGCAGGCCCGGTCGCAGCTTGCCTCGGAGGGCTTCCCGGAAGACCGCATCGCCCTCACCTGGTCGGTGGATCTGCGCTATCGCCGGCAGGTCCATGAGGTGACGACGCCGGTGCGCGCGCAGACGCCGCTCGACCAGGCCGGGCTCGACGGCCTGATCGAGGATTTCGAAAGCCTCTACGAGCGCAAGTTCGGCAAGGGCTCTGCCTATCGCGAGGCAGGCGTCGAGATGACCATGTTCAGGCTTACCGCCAGCGGAAGGATCGAACGTCCCAGGCTGCCGACGGTGGCGGAAGGCGCAGCCGGCTCGGACGCCGCGAAGATCGGCCGTCGCCGGATCTTCTCCGAGAGGCACGGCGAACTGGTGGAGGCCGACATCTTCGACTTCACCCGGCTCGAACCCGGCAATCGGCTGATGGGGCCGGCGGTCATCCACACGCCGATCACCACCATCGCCGTGCAGGCGGGGCAGACGGCCCGGATGGACGGCTACCGCAACATCGTGCTCGAGCTGGAGGAGTGACCGCAATGGACCCGATGACGTTCTCGATCATCCGGCACAGGCTGTTTCGCATCGTCGACGAGGCGGTGATCACCCTGAAGCACGTCTCCGGCAGCGCCATCACCAACGAGGGCCACGACCTGATGGTCTCGCTCTACCGGGCGGACGGGTCGCTGCTGATGGGCGGCGTCGGCTTCCTGCATCACCTGACCAGCGCTGCCGAGGCGTGCAAGTCGATCATCCGCCGCTTCGAGGGACGCATCCGCGAAGGCGACGTCTTCCTGCTCAACGATCCCTACACGGCGGCGCTGCATACCTCCGACATCTACCTTGTGGCGCCGATCCACCACGACGGCGAACTGGTCGCCTGGAGCGCCTGTTTCGTCCACGTCTACGACATCGGCGCGATGAACCCCGGCGGCTTCAGCCCGCAGTCGCCCGACATCTTCACGGAGGGCTTTTCCTCCCCGGGCATCAAGATCGTCGACCAGGGCGAACTCGTACACGACGTGCTGGACACGATGCTGAACATGGTCCGATCGCCGGAGATGGTGACGCTCGACCTGCGCTCGATGATCGCCTGCAACAACGTGGCGCGCGAACGCATGCAGGCGCTGATCGCGAAGTACGGTCCAGAGACCGTCGACGCGGCCGGATCGGAGCTGATCCGGCAGTCCGAGGACCTGTTCCGCGCCCGGCTGAAGGAACTGCCGGACGGCGAATGGCAGTCGCGGCAGTATCTGGACGTCGACGGCGAGACCGCCGTGGTGCGGCTGACGATGACCAAGACGGACGACCGGCTGGTCTTCGACTTCACCGGGTCGAGCCCGCAGAGCCGCTACGCCATCAACTGCACGAAGTGGGCCTCGCTGGGCGGCCTGTTCGCGCCGCTGTTTCCGCTGTTGTGCTACGACATCACCTGGAACGAGGGCGTCATCGAGCCGGTCGAGATGATCGCGCCGGAGGGCTCGATCGTGAACTGCACGCGGCCGGCGCCGGTTTCGGTTGCCACAGTTGCCGCCATCCAGTCGGTCAACAACGCCGCTTGCGCGACGATCGGCAAGATGCTGGCGGCGAGCGAGAAATACCGCTCGCAGGCCACGGCCGTTTGGCACGCCAACCACTTCGCCATCTTCAAGTTCGGCCGCAACCAGAAGGGCGGCCAGTCGATCGGCATCCTCACGGAAACCTTCGCCGGCGCCGGCGGCGCCCGGTCGTTCGGCGACGGCGTCGAGATCGGCGGCGAAATTCCCAACCCGATCTCGCGTATGGCCAATGTCGAGACCGTGGAGGCGAACTTCCCCGTGCGCTACCTGTTCCGCAAGCGGATGATCGATTCCGGCGGCCCCGGCGAATGGCGCGGCGGCACCGGCGGCGAACTGGCGATCGTGCCGCACAAGGCGCCGGACGGCGGCATCCACTACGTGATCTCCGGCAAGGGCGCGCGGCACCCGATGAGCGACGGGCTGGCCGGCGGCTATCCCGGCGCCCCGAACCGCTACCTGTGGATCAGGCACGGCGAGGAGCCGGCCGAGGACGATGCCGTCGACGAGCGTCTGTCCGGCCGTGCCGAGCCGGTCTCCTGGGGCGTGTATCCCCTGATGGGCAAGGACGCCCTGTACGTGCGCTGGAACGGTGGCGGCGGCTATGGCGATCCGCTGGTGCGCGGACCCGAGCGTGTCGCGGCCGACGTTGTCGAAGGACTTGTCAGCCGGACCGCGGCGGAGGAGATCTACGGCGTCGCGCTGACCGAGGCGGGCGCGGTGGACGAGGCGGCGACGGACCGCCTGCGGCGTGCACGGATCGCCGGGCGGCTCGGCGGGGAGCAGATGTCATGAGCGCAAACCGGCCCTATTCGGCGACCATCGATCGTGTCGCCGGGACGAATGGAGAGACCCTGGTGTGCCGCTCCTGCGGCCACGGCCTCGGACCCGCCGACGCGGTCTGGAAGGAGGCCGCACGGCTTGAGGAAGGTCCGCTGCGCGAGACGGGCGGCGCCGTCTTCGAGGCCACCGATCCGAAGCTTCTGCTGCGGCGCTTCTATTGCCCCGGATGCGGCGTCGCGCTGGATACGGAGACGGCACTGGAGGGCGAGCCCTTCCTGGTCGACCGGGTGCGGGGCTAGGCGCATGTCCGAGACCGGGCAGACGGACTCGGCGAAGACGGCGGCCAGGGCCGCCGACACGCTCGGTCTGCGACTCCGGCAGCTGCGGCAGGACCAGGAAATGAGCATCGCGGCTCTGGCGAAACGCTCCGGAGTCCCGGCCAGTACGATCAGCAAGATCGAGAACGGCCTGCTGAAGCCGAGCCTCGTCAACGCCATCAATCTGGCCACGGCGCTGGATGCCAACCTCGGCTTCCTGCTCGACCGCACCAGGACCCGGCACGCCCGCTACTCCGTCGTCCGCCGCAACCAGCGCGGACGGCGGTCCTTCCCGGAAATGGCGCTGGTGCTGGAGGATCTGAGCAGCGGCTTTGTGCCCGGCCTGCTCGAGTCCCGCATCGGCACGATCGGGCCGGGATCCCATTCGGGCGAGGAATACATGACCCATCCCGGCGAGGAACTGGCGCATGTGCTGGCGGGGCGTTTGACCTACGACATCGACGGATCGGTCGTGGAGATCGGGCAGGGCGACTCCCTGCACTTCGGATCGGATACGCCGCACCGCTGGTACAATGACGGCGACGCGCCCGCCGAAGTTCTCTGGGTCTTCTCGGACGGGCTCTCATTTTAGCGAAGGACTTGGGAATGATCAGTCAGCACATAATCGATCGGGTGGTGGCGCGGCGCGGTCGGCTGCACCTGTTCGATACACTCGATGCGGCGCGCACCGCGATGGTCGTGATCGACATGCAGAAGACCTTCTGCGAACCCGGCGCGCCGGCCGAGGTGCCGGGCTCGCGCGATATCGTCGATACCATCAACCGGCTTGCCGAGGGCCTGCGCCGCGCCGGCGGCACGGTGATCTGGTGCACGCACGCCAATATCGGAACGGGAACCGGCAGCGACTGGCGCAACTTCTTCGACTACTTCGTCGCCGACGACGTCCGCTCCAGGACCATCGAGAGCCTGTCGCCGGGCGGCTCCGGCCAGGACATCTGGCCGGATCTGAAGGTCGAGGACGGTGACATCAGGCTGTTCAAGAACCGCTACAGCGCCCTCGTGCCTGGGTCCTCGCAGCTCGAGCGCGTGCTGCGCAGCCTCGACATCGACACGCTGCTGATCTGCGGCACCAAGACGAACGTGTGCTGTGAATCCACGGCCCGCGACGCGATGATGATGGACTTCAAGGTGGTGATGGTCTCCGACGGCACCGCGGCGCTGTCGGACGCCGAGCACCAGGCCACGCTGGAGAACATCATCCAGCAGTTCGGCGACGTCATGTCGACCGACGAGATACTGGAGAGACTGAACCGCTGACACCGCCCGGCACCCGTCATCAAGACCAACAATCAGGCGGCACCGAACCAGAAAAGGGGAACTGACATGTGGAAACTGATTGCAGGGACGGCACTCGCCGTCGTCATGGTGGCGTCGTCCGCCCAGGCCGAGACGAAGCGGGTGGCCCTGGTGCTGCCCGGGCCGATCACCGACGGCACCTTCAACTCCGCCGCCAACAAGGGCATCGAGGCCGCCAAGGCGAAATACGACATCGAGGTCGCGGTCCGCGAGAACACCGACTTCGCCCAGATCCAGGATGTTCTCCGCTCCTATGCGGAGGAGGGCTATGACATGGTCATCGGCCACGGCTTCCAGTTCGCCGAGCCGGTCATGGAGATCCATTCCGAATATCCCGACACCTGGTTCGTGGTGAACACCGCCCAGGTCGCCGCCGAACCCAACGTGGCCTCCTTCGACAACCGCTGGGGCGATGCGGGCTACATGGCCGGTGCCGTCGCCGCGCTCTACTCCAAGAGCGGCAAGATCGGCCACATCGGCGCGATCCCGGTGCCGGTGATCGAGGACTACAATCTCGGCTTCGAGCGCGGCGCCAAGAGGATGCGGCCCGACACCGAGGTGCTGTCGGCCTATGTCGGCTCCTTCTCCGACATCGCCCGCGGCGCCGAGATCACCACGTCGCAGATCGAGCAGGGCGCCGATGTCGTCACTTCGACCGGCAACGAGAACGTGGTCGGCACCATCCAGGCAGCCCAGAAGGCCGGCGTGCTGGCGATCGGCACCGCCTTCGACAGTCACGCCATGGCGCCCGAGACGATCGTCACGACGGCGCTGATCAACATGGACGTCAACATCGACCTGGCGGTCGGCAAGCTGATGGACGGTACGCTGAAGCCGGAAACCTACGTGCTGGGCCTGGACGAGGGCGGCATCGGGCTTGCGCCGCTGCGCGAGTTCGAGGGCCAGATCTCGGCGGAGGACAAGGCGCGCATCGATGCCCTCGTGGAAGACATCCGCGCGGGCAAGATCGACGACCTGCCCTGATTGGCCGTGGCGGGAAGTGAAACCCCCGCGCCGCTTGTCGCGCTTCGCGGCGTGACAAAGCGGTTCGGGGAGGTTGTTGCCAATAACACCGTCGACATCGAGATCGGCCGGGGCGAAGTCGTCGCCCTGGTCGGGGAAAACGGGGCCGGCAAGTCGACCATCGTCAACATGCTGTCCGGCGTCTTCCCGCCTGACGAGGGCCGTATCGAGATCGACGGCGCAGCGGCCCGCTTCACCTCTCCCGGCGACGCCGTCGCGGCGGGCATCGGCGTCGTGCACCAGCACTACATGCTGGTGCCGACCCTGTCGGCCCTGGACAACCTGGCCCTCCAGGCCAGCGAGATCGGCCTTGGCAGGATCGACCGCGCCGCGCTTGGCCGCCGGGCCGGCGAGGTGGCCGAACGGCTCGGCTTCAGTTTCGAACGGAACCAGCGCATCGACAGTCTCGACGTCGCCCACCAGCAGCGCATCGAGATCATCAAGGCACTGATGCACGACGTACGGCTGCTGGTGCTCGACGAGCCGACGGCCGTGCTGGGCGCCGAGGACAAGGCGCGCCTGTTCGAGACGATCCGGGAGCTCCGCTCGCGCGGCGTCTCGGTGGTGCTGATCACCCACAAGCTCGACGATGTCTTCGCGGTGGCGGACCGCGCCGTGATCCTGCGCAACGGTGCGGTCGCGGCGATGCTCGCCGTGGAAGGCCTTGCGCCGGAAATCGTCGTGCGTCACATGGTCGGGTCCGGCGACGCGCCGGCGGTCGCAGGGCTTGCGGCGCCTCAGGGTGACGATGACGGCCCTATCGCAGTGCCAGAAGAACATGCCGCGCAGGTCGTCTGCCGGGTACGCGACGTGACGCTGCATCGCCCCAACGGGTCGGTCGCTGTGGCCGGCCTGTCGTTCGATCTGCGCGCAGGCGAGATCGTCGCCGTCGCCGGTGTCGACGGCAACGGCCAGGGCGAATTCGTGCGATGCATGGCCGGCATGGAACGGCCGGCCGCAGGAACGATCGAATGCTTCGGGCTGACCTCGGACCGCCGCGACTGGACGGCGGCGCGGCTCAGGCGGCACGGTGTCAGCCACATTCCCGAGGACCGCCGGCGGTCCGGCATCGTCGCCGACATGAGCCTGGCGAAGAACTACCTGCTCAGCCATCTCGACCGCTCCGACTTCTCCCGCTTCGGCCTGCTCAGGAACAGGCGTCTGTCCGAGGTCGTCGCCGACCGGCTCGTGCGCTACGGCGTGCGGGCGCGCGGCAGCGGCGATCGGATGGGGAACCTGTCCGGCGGCAACCAGCAGAAGGTCGTGCTGGCGCGCGAACTCGACGGCGATCCGCATCTCATTCTCGCCGCCCATCCGTCGCGCGGCCTCGATCTGAAGACCATCGATTTCGTGCACACCGTGCTCGGAGAGGCGAGGGCGGCCGGCAAGGCCGTCCTGCTGCTGTCCTCCGACATCGACGAGATCCTCGCGCTCGCCGACCGTATCGTGGTGTTCGCCTCGGGCCGGTCGTTCGGGCCGGCGCGCCGCGAAGATGTCGACCGCCGCACCATCGGCGGTTGGATCGCCGGACACGCGGACCTGCCGGCATGACGGCGGGCCTCCGCATGCCGGCTCTTGCCGCCGTTGCCTTTCTGGTGCTGATGGTCGTCGCGCTGATCCTGCTCGCCGGCGCCGATCCTGCCAGCCTGGCCTACGGCGTTGTCGAACGTGCGCTGTTCACCCGGGCCGGACTGCTGGAGGCGCTGCTGCGCACCATCCCGCTGACGCTGATGGGGCTGGGTATCGCGATCGCCTTCAAGGCGCGCGTCTTCAACATCGGCATGGACGGCCAGCTGATCGCCGGCAGCGTCCTGGCGGTGCTCGCCGCGCCAATGCTGCCATCCAACGTCCTCGGAATCGTCCTTTTCCTGGCGCTCGGGTTCGCCGGCGGGGCGATATGGGGCGGCGTCGCCGGGGTGATCAAGGCGCGCTTCGGCGGCAACGAGATCATCGCGACGATCATGCTGAACTACGTGGCCGTGCAGATGCTGTCATGGCTCGTGCGCGGTCCGTTGCAGGAAAAGATGCGGATCATTCCGCGCTCGGATGCGATCGACCAGGCGTTGCGGCTGCCGGTGATCTTCGACGGTACGCGAATCCATGCCGGTCTGATCGTCGCCGTGCTGGCGGTGGTGGTGACCGCGCTGGTGCTGATGCGCGGACGGTTCGGCTACCGGCTTGCGGTGGTCGGATCCAACGAGCACGCCGCCCGGTATGCCGGCATCAGTCCCGCGCGCATGGCCGCCGTGGTGCTGGTGTTGTCCGGTGCACTGGCGGGACTTGCCGGCGCGGTTGAGGTGGCGGGGCTGTACGGGCGCCTGCAGGAGGGCTTCGCGCCGGGATTCGGGATCGCGGCGATCGCGGTTGCGCTGGTCGCCCGGCTCAATCCGCTGCTCGTGCCGGTGTCGGCCTTCGGCTTCTCGCTGCTTTACGCCGGCCTCGGTGCACTGGCGCGCAACGGTGTCGTGCCGTTCCCGCTGATCAATATCCTGGAGGGTACCATCATCCTGGTTTTCCTGGCCGGCAGCGTCGCGCTGAGCCGCGGGTCCGGCCGCATGAAGGAGGCTGTCGCGGATGGATGAGGCGCTGTTCCTGAGCGGACTGCTGGCTGCGGGCATCCGGCTGGCCGCTCCCATCGCGCTCGCGGCGATCGGCGAAACCCTCTCCGAGCGCGCCGGCGTGATAAATGTCGGCATCGAGGGGATCATGCTGGTCGGGGCCTTCGTCGCGGTGCTGTTTGCCGTCCAGTCGGGCAATCCCTGGATCGGTCTTGCGTGCGCGGTGCTCGCCGGCGTGGCGATGGGCGCGCTGCACGCCTATTTCGTCGTCCGGCTCAAGGTCGAGCAGATCGTCACCGGCATCGCGGTGCTGTTTCTCGGCCTCGGCCTGTCGGGATACGGCTACCGGCTGACGCTGGGCGAGGCGGGGACGGCGGTCAAGGTTCCCGGCTTCCGCGAGCTCGATATCCTCGGGCTCGCCGACATCCCGCTGGTCGGGCCGATCCTGTTCGGGCAGCACGCGCTCGTCTATATCGCCGTCGCCGCGGCGCTGCTGATGGCCTACTTGTTCCGTGCGACCCGGCTCGGCGTCATCATCAAGGCCGTCGGCGAGACCCCGGTTGCCGCCGATGCCGTCGGCATCGACGTGGACCGGGTCCGCTTTCTCTGCGTGATGGTCGCCGGCGGGTTCGCCGGGGCCGGTGGCGCCTATCTTTCGACCGCCCACCTGTGGGGTTTCGTCGAGAACATGACCGCCGGACGCGGCTTTCTGGCGATCGCCTGCGTGGTCTTCGCGCGCTGGAACCCGATGCTGGCCGTTCTGGTGGCGCTGGTGTTCGGCATCGCAGACGCCGCACAGATCAGGCTGCAGTCGATCTTCCCGGCGGTGCCCTACCAGTTCTTCGTCATCGTGCCGTATGTCGTCGCGATCGTCTCGCTGGCGGTGGGCTCGCGCAGCAGCCGCATGCCGGCAGCCCTAGGGATTCCCTTCGCCAGGCCGCGCTGAGCCGCCTCCCCGGATCAGATCAGCGAGGGGATCAGCAGCGAGATCCCCGGCACCAGCACCAGTATCGCGAGTCGGATGATGTCGACCGACCAGAACGGGAAGACCCCGGCGAAGATGGTCTTGGTCGACACGTCGGGTAGCATCGAACTGAGGGTGAAGACGTTCATGCCGATCGGCGGGGTGATCAGGCTGATCTCGGTCACCACGACGACGACTATGCCGAACCAGATCATGGTCTCTTCGGGGGTCATGCCGAAATCGAGCGCGGCGATCAGTGAGGCGAAGACCGGGACGGTCAGGAGCAGCATCGACATGCTCTCGAAGACGCAGCCCAGCACCAGGTAGATGCCGATGATGACCAGCATCACCAGCATCGGCGAGAAGTTCGCGTCGGTGATCTGGCGCGCCAGTTCCGTCGTCATACGTGTTTCGTTGATGAAGTTGGCGAAGATCAGCGCCCCGATCAGCACGACGAACAGCGCGGAGGTCGTAACCGCGGTCTCGATCAGCACCGAGAGCAGCGTTCGCCAGTTCAGGGCGCGACGGACCAGCGCGAAGACAAACGCGCCGAAGGCGCCGATGCCTCCCGATTCCGTCGGCGTGAAGATGCCGGCGTAGATTCCGCCGATCACCAGCACGAAGAGCGCGATCACCGGCCAGACGCCGCGAAGCGCTGCAAGCCGCGCCGCCATGTCGACGCGCTCGCCGGCGGGGCCACGCTCCGGGTGGCGCCAGACCACGTAGCGGACCGCCGCCAGGTAGCAGGCGACGCCGAGCAGTCCCGGCAGCAGCCCCGCCGCGAAGAGCGCCCGGATGTCGGTCTCCGTCAGCAGTCCGAACAGCACCAGGATGACGCTCGGGGGAATAAGGATGCCGAGCGTCCCGCCGGCCGAGATGGAGGCGGCTGCGAGGCTGTCGGCATAGCCGTACTTGCGCATCGGCGGCATCGCCACCTTGGCCATCGTCGCGGCAGTCGCGAGGCTCGATCCGCAGATCGCGCTGAAGCCGCCGCAGGCGACGATGGTGCTCATCGCCAGGCCGCCCTTGTAGTGGCCAATGAAGGCATGGGATGCCGCGTAGAGATCTTCCGAGATGCGGGCGCGGCTGACGAAGTTGCCCATCAGGATGAACAGAGGGACCACGGAAAGCTCGTAGGACTCCACCGTGGTCCGCGTCACCTGGCCGACGAGATAGAAGGCCGGGTAGAAGTCGACTAGCATGGCGAAGCCGAAGAAGCCGACGATCGCCATCGCGACGGCGATGGGTATGCGGGCGAACACCATCGCGATGACGATCGCGAAGCCCAGCGCCGCGGCGATCACAGTCCGGCTCCGGGCTTGCCGGCGCCGACGATCTGGCGTCCGGCCTCGAACAGCTTGGACAGATGGATGATTGCTGCGACCGCGGACGTCGCGGCGCCGAGATAGATTACCGGACTCTGCGGAATGCCGAGATATTCGGTCACGTCGCCGTATTCCGAGATCTGGTTGCCGAGCAGCCACAGGCGCCACGCGAACACGCCGAAACACCCGGCGCATGCGACGTTCACCATCAGGCTCTGCCACGGCACGACGCGCGCCGGGGTGACGTCGTCGAGCAGGTCGATCGTGATATGCGCGCCCGCGGCCGAAACGACCGGCAGGCCCGCGTAGACGATCGCCGCCATGATGAATTCGGTCAGCTCGAAGCCGCCCGGCAGCGGCGCGTTGAGGAAGTAGCGGCCGACGACGTCGACGACCGTCAGCATCATCAGGATGAACAGGAACACGCCGGCCGCCCCGCCACACACGGCGACGAGGCCGCTGGTGACCTTGAACCGGTGTGGCGAGGCGGCCTTGTCGGTCATCTGTATCAGTTCGCCGACTTCTGGTTCTGGATCTCGGCGCGGTACTTTTCGAGCACCTCGGCGGCGTCGTCGGCGCCGGCTTCCTGGGCCCGGGCGACCCACTCCTCGTCCATGCCGGCCAGGGCGGCGTCCACCTTGTCCTTCATTTCGCCGTCGAAGGTGACGACGCTGTCGGCGCCGAAGGTCTCTTCGGCATCCGTGTCGGCGCCGTCCCAGGCGGATCCGATCAGGCCGGACAGCTCCTCACCCGAAACGCTCCAGAACGCTTCCTTCTGCGAGTCCGTCAGGCTGTCGAGGAAGTTCTCGTTGATGACGATCGCCATGCTCGACGTGTAGAGGTTGTCCGGCATCCCGTAGTGATAGGTGACGATGTCGCCGAGATTGAAGGACTTGATCGTCTCCAGCGAGAACAGCACGCCGTCCGCAACGCCCTGGGACAGCAGCTCCTGCGCCTTGGTGACCGGCGCGGACACTGTCACGAGGCCCAGCCGCTTGGCGATCTCGCCCTGCGTGCCGCCGCCGGTGCGGATCTTCAGGCCCTCGAGATCGTCGATCGACTCGATAGGCTTGCTGGTGTGGATCATGCCGGGACCATGCACGAACAGCGCGATCGGCACGACTCCCTTGTGTTCTCCCAGGTCGGCGAACTCCTCGTTATAGACCTTCCAGTAGGCCCGCGACGCCTGTTCGGCATTGCCGCCATTGCCGGGAAGCTCGACCATGTCGGTCAGCACGAAGCGGCCCGTCGTGTAGCCGTGGGTGATCCAGCCCACATCAGTGATGCCGCTGCGCACCCGGTCCATGATGTCGCGCGGATTGATCGGCGGATAGGACAGCTCGACCTTGAGCTCGCCGTTGCTGGCTTCCTCGACCTGCTTGGCCCAGACGTCGAGGCCGGCCGCGTTCACCGCGTGCTGGGGGCCGGCATAGGTGTCGACGCGAATGGTTTTCGGCTCCGCATTGGCCGAGCACGTCATGGCGACGGCCAGGACGGGGACGATCGCGGCTGCGCTCAGGTATCGTTTCATCTTCTCTCTCCTGTTGTAGTTCCCATGGACACGTTTTTCGTGTTCCCGGTTTTGACGGTCCGGGAATTCAAAGAAGTCTGCGGACCAGGCTCACCCAGTAGCTTGCGCCGATCGGCAGGATGTCGTCGTTGAAGTCGTATTTGGGGTGATGGACGAAGGTGCCGCCCTTGTCGCCGATCCCGTTGCCGATGGCGATGTAGTTGCCGGGCTTCTCGCGCAGCATCCACGCGAAGTCCTCCGACGCCATCATCGGCTTTCCGTTGCTGTCGACATTGTCGGCGCCGACGACCGCTGCCGCCGCATCGATTGCCGAGGCGGTCTCCCGCGCGGCGTTCACTAGCCTGGGATAGGTTCGCTGATAGCTGACGGTGCAGTCGACGCCGTATGCGCCGCAGATGCCCTTGGCGATGCGTTCGACGGCTGCCTCCATTTCGAGCTGCGCCGCCTCGCCGAGGGAACGCACGGTTCCCTTGATGTTGGCCGAGGCCGGGATGACGTTGATCGCCGAGCCGGCATTGAGCTGCGCCACCGACAGCGACATCGTCTCCTCCGACGGTATCTGCGAGGCGACGTGCTCGTTGAGCGCCGAGACGATTGCGCAAGCCGGCAGGATCGGCGTCCTGGCCTTGCTCGGATAGGCGCCGTGGCCGCCGACACCCTCGATGGTGATGTCGAAGGCGTCGAGCGATGCCATGAAGTCGCCGGGCCTTGTGGCGAACTGGCCGACCGGGATCCCGGGAAAATTGTGCATCCCGTAGACGGCCTCCGGCCTGATCGCCTCGAACAGGCCGTCCTCGATCATCCGCAGGCCGCCATTGCCGACCTCCTCGGCCGGCTGGAAGATGAAATGGACGGTGCCGTCGAAATCGCGGGTCCGGGCGAGATGGCGGGCGGCCGCCAGCAGCATCGTCATGTGCCCGTCGTGGCCGCAGCCGTGCATCTTGCCGTCCACCGTCGAGCGGTGGGCGAAGTCGTTTGCCTCCTGCAGGTTGATTGCGTCGAGTTCGGAGCGCAGCGCGATGGTCTTGCCGGAGCTTCCTGCCGACAGCGTCCCGACGACGCCTGTCGTCGCCATGCCCCGCTTCGTCTCGATGCCGAATTCCTTCAGCTTCGCGTCGACGAAATCGGCGGTCCTGAACTCCTCGAATCCGGTTTCCGGCATCGCGTGCAGGGTGCGCCGCCAGCCTATCAGCTCCGGGTGGGCATCGGCGATGTCCTGGACGAGGTTCATGTGGGTGTCTCCGTCTCGCGACCGCAGGCGGCGTTCATGGCGCGCTCCAGCAGCGCACAGGCGGCCTTGAGCTTCCAGGCATTCCCGGGCAGGGGGTGCGCCTCGTTCACCCAGGCCCGCGCGGATGCGTGATTGTCGGCCGCGCCGTTCCGATGGAACGCCTGCTCGCTGAGACGGGCGCGGTAGGGGCGGTTGGCGACGCCGCCGAGCACGGCCCGGCATTGCGGCGCGCCGGGTGCGTCGCTGAGGACGCTGACGCAGGCGGATACCATCGCGAACCCGTCGCTGGTCCGGGCGAGTTTCTCGAAGTGCGCGGGCCGCGACCGGGCCTGCGCCGGGATGACCACCGAATGGACGATCTCGCCGCCGGACAGCACGGTTTCGCCGGGCCCCTCGTAGAAGGCGTCCAAGCCGACGCTGCGGTCGCCGCCGCCGGCGTCGCGTATCCGCGCGGTCGCATCGAGCGCGATCAGCGTAGTGGCAAGATCGGACGGGGTGATCGCCTGGCAGCGGCCGGCGCCGAGCACGGCGTGGAAGTACCGGTGGTCGCCGGTGACCGCGTAGCAGGGCCGCGTCGCGCCGCCCCGCTTGTAGCAGTTGAAGCCCGAGCGGAAGAACCAGCACCGCTTGGCCTGGCACAGGTTGCCGCCGACGGTCCCGGATTCGCGGATCTGCGGGCTCGCGATTGCCGCGATCGTCGCTGCCAGGGCCATGTCGCCCGGCCGGTCCGACCGGACGAGCTGGCGCTGCGCGTCGGCCAGCGTCACGGCGGCGCCGATCGTCAGGTTGCCGTCCGCGTCCTCCGCGATTTCGTTCATGTCGGCGCAGGCCGTCAGGCTGACCAGCGTCGGTGGTGCACCGAACCCCTGGTCGCGCATTGACAGGATGTCGGTGGCCCCGCCGGCCGGACGGGCGCTGCGGTCCGCGGCCAGCGCAGCGATCGCATCGTCGCTCGACCGCGGCCGCACGATCGTCTCGACAGCGCTGTGCCGCGGTACAGGAGATTGACGGCCCCACGCGTGCAGCGCGGCGTGCAGGCCAAGCGGGTAGGCGCTTCGTACCCCTGCGGCCCACCAGTGCGACGGCCGCTGCCAGATCGGCTGCGGCTCGATCCCGGCGTCTGCTTCGCCGAGCGCGGCGACGATCTTGTCGGGCGAGATCGGCAGCGAGCGGATGCGCGCGCCGGTGGCGTGTGCGATGGCATTGGCAACGGCGGCCGCCGTCGGCATCAGTGCGATCTCCGAAATCGACTTGGCGCCGGCCGGACCCTTGGGCGACGGTCCGCCGACGAAGACGACGTCGACGGG
Organism: Microbaculum marinum; assembly: GCF_037855135.1. Classification (NCBI taxonomy): domain Bacteria; kingdom Pseudomonadati; phylum Pseudomonadota; class Alphaproteobacteria; order Hyphomicrobiales; family Tepidamorphaceae; genus Microbaculum; species Microbaculum marinum. The sequence goes on along the minus strand of NZ_JAZHOF010000006.1, from coordinate 19,236 downwards.
TGGCGCCTCGCTGGCGCGCGGCAGGGCGTAGTCGGCGTAGGACGTGGTGACCGGGCGTCCGGCTTCGTAGATCAGTTCCTCGCCCAGTGCTGCGCCCAGTCCCATCACGACGCCGCCGATGACCTGGCTTCGCGCGCCGACCGGATTGACCACGGTGCCGGCATCGTGGGCGGCGACCACCCGCAGTACGCGCACCGCGCCGGTACCGCGATCGACCTCCACCTCGACGCCATGCGCGGCGAAACTGTAGGCCGGCGACAGGTCGCCGAACCCTGAGTCCGCCGCCGTCATCGGCACCACCGGACTGTCGACGACCTCCTCGCAGAACATCGTCAGCGTTCCCCCGACGCTGTCGGGATGCGCCGCAGCCAGTTCGCCGATGCCGATGCGCCGGCCGGCGGCTTCCGCGAAGCCGTCCCGCAGAACGACGTCGTCAGGCGCACAGCCGAGTGTCTGCGCCGCGATCTCGCGCAGCGCCGCCGCCGTCTTCCGGGCAGCCGCCTGCACGGCGCCGCCCGTGATCATGGTGCCTCGGCTGGACCCCGCCCCGGGGTCGAACGGCGTTTCGGCGGTGTCCATCACCCGGCAGTCGATCTCGTCGGCCCGGAGCCCCAGTTCGGCGGCGCAAAGCTGGGCGATGACCGCATATTCGCCCGTGCCCGGGTCGGCGCATCCGCTCGACAGCACCACGCCGCCATTGTGGCCGATTTCTATGCGGGCCTCGGCGCGGCCGGTGGGCGGGCTGACGATCGCTCCCGATACGTGCATGGCCAGCGCCACGCCGACGCCCCGGCCGTTGCCGCCCTGGCCGCGCGCCACGTCCCAGTTCAGCTTTTCCCGCACGGTCTCGAGACACTCGGCGGCATGGCTGGACTTGATCTCCCAGCCGGTGATCGTGCAGTCGCCGGTCCGGTTGACGTTGCGAAGCCGCAGGTCGATGGGATCGATGCCGATTTCGTCGGCGAGTTCGTCGATCTGGCATTCGATGGCGAATGTCGCCTGCGGTCCGCCCGCGCCGCGGAAGGCGCCGCCGGGACGGCGGTTCGAGTAGACCGAACGTCCATCCAGTTCGGCACCTTCCAGGCGGTACTGGGAGCCGATCAGGATCGACGCGTAGTTCATCATGTTCGACCCGCCGTGGATGAACGCTCCGTTCTCGACGACGACCTCGGCACGGCGATAGGTCAGCAGGCCGTCGCGGTCGACACCCGTTTCCATCGCGATCGAGCATTCATGCTGGCGCTTGGTGAACGCGAACTCGTCCGCGCGCGACAGGCTGATCGCCACGGGCCGCCCGGCGGACCGCGCCAGCGTGGCGGCCAGCACCTCTATGTCCGATATCTTGACGCGCGCGCCGAAGTCCCCGCCGACGCCGACGCGGTGCAGCCGGACCTGCTCGGGATCGAGATCCAGCATGTAGGCGATCTCTGCGCGCACGTTGCGCGGCGACTGCGTCGGGACCCAGATGTTCATGATCCCGCCGGCTTCGTCCCAGTCGGCGAGAGCGACATGGGACTCCATGCAGGCATGGGCCTGGATGCCGCAGTCGTACCGGGCCGATACCGCGTCGCTGGTCCGCTCCTTCGCCCCCTCCGGGTTTCCGAAGGACCGCACGGCGCTCTCGGCGATGTTGTCGGCGCGGCTCCGCGGATGGACGATCGGCGCGCCCGGCCGCAGGGCCGCCGCCAGGCTCGGGGCCGCCCGGTGCGGCTTGTACCTGACCCGGATCAGCGCCAGCGCCCGGTCCGCCTGTTCCGGCGTCTCTGCCGCAACGGCGGCCACGTCCTGACCGAAATAAACCACCGAACCCCGCGCGATCGGCGGTCTGTCCGCCTGTCCGTAGTCCCGGTAGTTGCGGTCCGGCAGGTCCCGCGCGGTGATCACCGCGGCGACACCGGCGGCACGTTCCGCGGCGCTCGTGTCGATGCTGACGATCTCGGCGGCGGGATGGGGACTGCGCAGGATCCGTCCCGTCAGCACATCGTCGGGCATCAGGTCTCGGGTATAGGGCAGCGATCCGCTGGTGCGCTCGACCCATTCGGGATGCCGGAAAGCGTCGCCGATCGTCATGCCGGCGATCCCTTGGTTTGCGACGCCAGCCGCAGCGATTCGATGATCCCCTGGTAGCCGGTGCAGCGGCACAGGTTGCCGGCCATGTCGCGCCGCAGGGCGTCGTCGTCGCTCAGGTCGCCGCCGCGCAGGATCGAGACGGCGCGCACCACCATGCCGGGCGTGCAGTAGGAGCACTGGAACCCGCCTCGGTCTGCCATCGCCTCGCGAAACCCGCGGGCCTCGTCGGCAAGGCCCTCGGCCGTCTCGACCGGATCGTCGACGCAGGCAGCCAGCGTCACGCAGGCGAGTTTCGCGCGTCCGCCGATCAGCACGGTACAGGCCCCGCATTCGCCGCGCCCGCAGCCGACCTTCGCCGCGGTCAGTTTCAACCTGTCGCGCAGCACCTCGATCAGCGTCTCGCCGGCCTCGATGTCGAGGCGATGCCGGTTGCCGTTGATCTCCAGCGTCTGCTCCATCCTGCTATGCCCGCTCGGGGATGCAGCCGTCGAACAGGCGGCCGAGAGCCTCCCTGTCGATCCCGCGGCCGATGAAGACCACATCCGTCCGCCGCTTCTCGTCGGCTCGCCAGGCCCGGCTCTCCGACACCGTGCTGCGCTCGCCGACGAGATGGAACTCGAAGCGGTTGTCGTGACCGGCCAGGTTGAGGATGCCCTTCGCCCGCAGGATGTTCCGGGGCACGGCGGCCACAAGTTCGCCGAAGGCTGCCGCATCGAGCGCGGCATCGGACGAGAAGGACGCGGTCTCGAATCCCGACAGGTCGTGGCTGTGGTCGGTGTGATGGCCGTGTTCGCCGTCGCCGGCAACTTCGGCGCCGGCATCGTCGGCGCCGCGTTCGCGGATTTCGGCGCGCAGGCGGAACAGGTCCACGTCGAGCAGCAGGAACGGATCGACCAGGCCGTGGCTGGTGCGCAGGAAGCGGCCGTCCGGGTTGATCTTGCGAACCCCCGCCTCGATCATGTCCGGGATCTCCGGGTCGACGAGATCGAGCTTGTTGATCAGCAGGATGTCGGCGCCGACGAGCTGCTGGTAGGCCGCCTCGGCATTGTCGAGGTTGGCGTCGAAATTCTCCGCGTCGACGACCGTCACGATCGCATCCAGCCGCAGCCACTCGCGAAACTCGCCCATCGCCAGGGTCGCCGCGACCGGACCGGGGTCGGCCAGTCCGGTCGTCTCGACGAGGATGTAGTCGATGTCGTTGCGCGATCCGGCCAGGCGAACCACCGCCTTGCTGAGATCGCCGGCCATGGTGCAGCAGACGCAGCCGTTGGCCAGTTCGATGAGGTTGTCCGTCTGCCGCGTGATCAGCTTGTCGTCGATGCTGACCGCGCCGAACTCGTTGACGATGATGCCGATCCGCAGCCCGTGGTCGGATGACAGCAGGTGATTGAGCAGCGTCGTCTTGCCGCTGCCCAGGAAGCCGGTGAGAACCGTGACCGGAAGCGGTTTGTCTGTGGGTGCCGCCAGAATCTGGTTCTTGTTCATATTATCGTCTTAGCGACCGGCTTCGTAGACCAGTTCGCCGCCGACATAGGTCTGCAGCACCTGGATGTCCTTCACGGCCTCCGGCGGGCAGTCGAGAATGTCGGTATCCAGGACCACCGCGTCGGCCTGCTTGCCGACTTCGATGGAGCCAAGCGTCTTTTCCTGCCAGCGGACCTCCGCGTTGTTGATCGTGAACATGCGCAGCATCTCTTCCCGGGTGATTTCCTGGCCCGGCATCAACTGGCCGGCCAGCGTGTTGCCGGTCAGCGCCGAGTACTGGCACAGGAAGGGGTGCTGCTTGTCGTAGACGACGGCCGGATTGTCGGTGCCGCCGGACACCAGGATTCCGGCGTCCAGCCAGTCGCGCAGCGGCAGGCCCCAGTCGCGCACCGTGCGCGCCCAGGGGTCGCTTTCGACCAGCTTGGCGATGCGCACCTGGGTCATGATCTCGTTCATGCGCATCGAGCGGGCCGAGGCGTAGTAGGCGAGCAGCGGGTTTGCGCCGAAATTGATGCCGAGTGCCTTCGCCCGCTCCACGTGCTCGGGCTTGCCGAGGCCGAAGCCGTGCTCGAAGCTGAACCGGCGGCCGGCGATCGGGTTGGTCTTGTCGCCTTCCTCCAGCATCGACAGCACGGTCTCGGCGGGTTCCTCGCCGCCGCCGGTGTTGACGTGGATCGCCATGTTCCAGTTGTAGCGGTTGAATTCCTCGATCAGGAAACGCAGCTTCTCGGGGGTGAACGCCCACCACCCGTCATTGACCACGACGAGCTTGATGCCGCCGATCTTCAGCATGTCGTCGCCGAGGCCCTGCTTGGGGCCGAAGTAGCGCTCGATCGACTGGCGGATGTCGTCCTGCGACAGGTAGCGCGAGGGCAGGCCGAGGATCAGGTCGGTGCGGATCTTGAGGCGGCCCTGCCGGTGCGCCTCGATGTAGGAATCCAGTTCGTCGACGGAGACGCCCATGTCGCGCACGCCGACGACGCCGCAGGCATGGTAGATCGCCTGCTGCGCTTCGATCGCCCGGATCTGGGTCTGCTGGTCGAAGTAGACGAAGTCCCACATCTTGATCGGCTGGCCGGTCTTCTGCCACCACGCCTTGCGCGCCAGGTCGCCTGCGCCGGCGATCAGGTGACCGGTCGGCTCGCCGCTGTCGTCCTTGGCGATCCAGCCTTCGGGCTCGAGCGGCTGCGGCGTGCTGCTGTCGATCCCTGCCAGCCGCATCGCGTAGCTGTTGGCGATGATGTTCTTGCCGGACTGGAAGATGTAGACGGGATGGTCGGGCGAGACCTTGTCGAGGTCGTGGCGCGTCGGGAACCTTCCTTCCTTCAGCGCTCCCCGGTACATGCAGGAGGTGGCGATCCACTCGCCCTTCGGGGTGATCTTGGTGCGCTCGGCGATCGTGGTGAGGATGTCCTCTATGGAGGGCATCGTCGCGATGTCGACCTTCGCCTCGGAGCCGAGCGCGTCCATGCCCGCCAGCAGGAAATGGACGTGGTTGTCGTACTGGCCGGGGACGACGCAGCGCCCTTCCAGGTCGACGACGGTGGTGCCGGGGCCCGCAAGCTCCTTGACGTCGGTGCTGCTGCCGATCGCCACGAACTTGCCGTCGTAGATCGCGACGCTCTCCTGGACCGAGAAGTCCGGATCGACCGTGACGATCTTCCCGTTGTGGAATATGACGTCGGGCGCGAATTGGGCTGCCATGATCCGTCCTGGTTGCTGACATTCGCAGGCGCGCTGTGGCCAGCACGGCCGGAGGCTTACCCGCCCGGCATGGCAAGGCTAGGGGCGGGCGCGCGCGAGCGTCTATCGCCTGAGTGCAGCAAACGGCGCTGCAGTGCAGGAAACGCGGGTGAGGCGACGTCTGTCGTCCTCAGGTCCGCGGCTTCAGGGTCTTCGAGGGCGCTTCGCCGAAACGTTCGCGGTAGGCGCTGGAGAAGTCGCCCATGTGATTGAAGCCCCAGTCGGAGGCGACTTCGGTGACGGTGCGTCGGGGGGCCTCGCCGGAGCCGATCGCGGCCAGGTCGGCGCGCACGTTGGCAAGGCGCACCTCCCGCAGCCGCCGCATCGGGCTGACGCCGCGATACTGGCGAAATCCGGCATACAGCGTCCGTGCGCTGACCCCGGCCACCGCCACCAGCTCGTCCATCGACAGGTTGCGGCGGGCGTCGTTTGCCATCAGCTGCTCGACCCGTCTGACGTAGTACGGCACGGGGCCGGACCCGGCGGTCTGCTCGGTCGGGCAGGGATGGGCGGCCTGGTTGTTGGGCAGTTCGCGCAGCAGCAGGCGGATGAGCAGCGCTTCGGTCGGCTCGCTGCAGCTTGCGTTCGAGAGGCGGTCGTCCGGCAGGACCAGATCCGCGTGGATCATGTCGAGGAGCCGCAGGAACAGCGGGCATTCCTGCGCCGATATCGGCCGGTTGGCATCGAATGCGAGTGGAATCCCGGTGGAGGCGAACATGCTTTCGGCCTCGCGCTCGATCGCGTCGCGGGAAACCTTCAGCGCGATGAGCGAGCAGTTGTCGAACTTGCTCAGGCTGAAAGGCTCGGACGGGTTGGCGATCCCGATCTGGCCCGGCACGACGTCTATCGAACCGCTCTTGCGGCTGATCTGGATGTTGCCGTTGACCGGCACGTAGAACACGAACCGGTCGTACATCGGGCTGGCGGTGATGCGGATGTCCGCGGCGGAGGACACTCTGTAGAGCGTCGCGCCGCCGATGCGCACCATCTGCGCGACCGTCTTGAAGCGGCGCGGCACGCGGGTGACTTCGAGCTGATGGGCGGTGAACTCGGATGCGAAGCGGTCGTTCACCACCACCGGATCGTTCGACTCGATGATCGTGTGACGGGCGGTCGGGCGTTGCGCGAAAAGCTGGGCGAACTGAGGCACCGTCATGGATTCCTTCCGTTCCGGGCCGATGACCTCAGGTCCCGGGGGCAACGGGTCCGAAATCGCCGGTTGGCCGAGGCAGCGCAGGCATCACGATACTGACACAAGGCACGCGGCGGTTTCAATCATTGCTGAGACCCGCGCGAAACTGAAACGCATTTGCAGCAGGGGCGCGCGCCGCCTCGCCGCCGCCCGGTCAATCGGCCCGGTCAATCGTCGCTCAGTTCGCGCCGCAGCGCACCACGCTGGACCTTGCCGGTGGCATTGCGGATCAGCCGGTCCCGGACGACGAGCTTGCGCGGGATCTTGTATCGCGCGAGCCGGTCGAGGCAATGCGCGGCGACCTCCTCGAGCGAGGGCGGCGTCCGCGCGCCGCACGATATGACAGCGCAGACGATCTGGCCCCATTTCGGGTCGGGAAGCCCGACGACGGCAGCCTCCGCGATTGCGGGGTGGCTCTCGAGGACCTGCTCGACCTCCAGCGGATAGATGTTTTCGCCGCCGGAGATGATCAGCTCCGACTTGCGGTCGACGAGGAACAGATAACCGTCGTCGTCGCGGTAGCCGATGTCGCCGGTGCGGAACCAGCCGTCTTCGAAGGCCTCGCGCGTTGCCTCGGCGTTTCCCCAGTAGCCGGCGAAAATGTGTGGTGCCCGCACCTGGATCTCGCCCTGTTCGCCCGCTGTCGGCGGAACGCCGTCGTCGCGCTGCAGGCGGATCTCGGTGTGGAAGAAGGGCAGGCCGATGCTCCCGGGCCGTCGCGCCACGCTGTCGACGTCCATGCAGGCCGCCGGTCCGCAGGTCTCCGTCGCCCCGTAGCTCTGGATGACCGGAATTCCCAGTGCCATGCAGCGCTCGACGAGATCCGCCGGCAGCGGCGCGGCGCCCGACATGATCCACCTGACGCTGCGCAGTCGGTCCTTGGTCAGACTGTCGGCCGCCAGCAGGTCGGCGATCATCGTCGGCACCGCGAAGAAGTGATTGACCCCTTCCGCCGCGATCAGGTCCACGGCTTGTCCGGCGTTCCAGCCGGGGGGGATCACCAGGGTCGCGCCGACATGGACGCAATGGACGGTGAACGACAGGCCGCCGACGTGGAACATCGGCGCCGGCAGGAGATGCACGTCGCCGGATCGGAAATCCACAGTATGGCCGATCGTCAGCGACGCCCAGACGAGCTGCTGATGGGTGATCACCGCGCCCTTGGGACGGCCGGTCGTGCCCGAGGTGTAGACCAGCAGCAACGGATCCCCGGGAGCCGTGGCGTCAGGTGCGTCGAGCGGTGGCGTCGTCGCAAGGTGCTGCTCGACGCCGGCGACCGGCAGCGTCCGCAGCGAGCCGGTGTCGGCGGACAACGATCGGGCGACGTCGGCGAATTCCTCCTCGTGGATCAGGATCGTCGCACCGCAGTCGCCGACGATGTGACCGAGTTCGCTGCCGGTCAGCCGGTAGTTGAGCGCGCAGCAGATCGCGCCGATCCGGCCGATCGCGTAGAACAGCTCGCAGTATTCCAGGCCGTTGCGCAGGAGCAGCGCCACCCTGTCGCCCTTGCCGACGTCGCAGTCCCGAAGCACGGCGGCGGCTCTCGAAACCCTGTCCTCGAGTTCGGCGAACGTGACGCGGCGATCCCCCGATACGACCGCCGGTGCCGAGGGCGAACGCTTCGCCCGCCTCGCCAGCAGGCCGCCCGTCGTCAGCGTCGGCGGCATCGGCGCTGGCCGGACCGGGAGGGAGGTCACTGGCGTGTGCTCCGGAACGGCGTGTCCCTGGCCTCTATGAACGCCTTCATGCCCTGCGTTTTCAGGATGTCGAGCAATTTCCGCTGTTCGGGCAGGTCGGCGCCGATCATCAGGGTGTCGGCCAGCGCGTGCCGGTCGACCGCGTCGCCAAGCCCCATCAGGTCGTAGGCGGCGCGCAGGCTGCGCTTTTTCATTTCCAGCGCGGCTTTCGGAACGAGCGCCAGGCGCTCGCCGTAGGCCTGCGCGGCAGCGTCCAGGTCGGCGCCGGGCACCACCTTGTTGGCAAGACCGAGCCGCAGCATGGCGTCGGCATCCAGCGGGTCGCCAAGATAGTAGAACTCGTGGACCGCGCGCGCGCCGGTCAGATAGGGCATGATCAGGAACGGCGAGAGCGCGCCATGCCGGATCTCCGGTTCGGCGAGCTTGGCATGATCGGCGGCTATGACGATGTCGCAACTCATCGCGAGCGAGGCGCCGGACGCCACCGCGTGGCCGTTGATCGCCGCGATGACCGGCTGCGGCTGATGCCACACGTCCTTGAACAGGCCGACGTTCTGGCGGACCATCTTTTCCAGGTCGGCGAGCGAACTGTCCTCGATCGCCTCCATGTCCCAGCCGGTCGAGAAGGCGCGCTCGCCCTCACCGCGGATCACGACGGCACGAACCGTCTCGTCCCGGGCGAAATCGCCGAGGGCCGCGCGGATTTCCATGTCGGTCGTGGTCATTTGCAACGCGTTGAGGCGTTCGGGCCGGTTGATGACAATCCAGCCGACGCCATTGTCGACGCGGACGAGAATGTCCCGGTACGTTTTCGCGTTGCTCATCGGTCGTGCGGCCCTCTTTCCGGCTGGGTCGATGTTTCAATAATTACATATCATGTGCAAATGTGAAACGTCACGGCGAAAGGCGGGTTGCGCGGTATCGATCTGCGCACGCAGGGCGTGATACGCTCGATCCATCCTCGATCGAGGAGCATCTTTGCCGTGCTTCGCTTGTCCGTCCGCCGTGGAAAGAATCCGTGGGAGCTTGCCGCGGCGCCGTCGCCATCGGCGGCGCCCGGTTCGGGGCGGGCGGACACGGACGTCCGTGATACGAACTGCCGCCGGTGCCGGTTTTCCCACCCGGCTCCGGCGGGATCTTGCGACTGCATCAGATAAGTTGGTCTGCGGGGCATCCGGCCCGCACTAGTACCGCCATTTTGCCTTCCTCCAACATTGCGCCGGACTCCGTCGACGCGAGGAGCACCGGCCTGAAAGGGATCACGCAAATGCCGACTGTAACCACCAGCGACGGGGTCGAGATCTTCTACAAGGACTGGGGATCGGGCCAGCCGATCGTCTTCAGCCACGGCTGGCCGCTCTCGGCCGATGACTGGGACGCCCAGATGATGTTCTTTCGCAATCACGGCTTCCGCGTGATCGCCCATGACCGGCGCGGGCACGGCCGCTCCAGCCAGGTCGACGACGGCCACGACATGGATCACTACGCCGACGATCTCGCCGCGGTGACCGAGCACCTGGACCTGAAGGACGCCGTCCACGTCGGCCATTCCACGGGCGGCGGCGAGGTCGTGCGCTATATCGCCCGGCACGGCGAGGACCGGGTGGCGAAGGCTGCGATCATCGCCGCCGTGCCGCCGCTGATGGTCAGGACCGAGGCCAACCCCGGCGGCCTCCCCAAGGAGGTCTTCGACGGCTTCCAGCAGCAGGTCGCGACCAACCGGGCGCAGTTCTACCACGACGTCCCTGCCGGTCCGTTCTACGGCTACAATCGCGACGGCGCCGAAGCCTCCCAGGGCAACATCTTGAACTGGTGGCGCCAAGGCATGATGGGCAGCGCCAAGGCCCACTACGACGGCATCGTCGCCTTCTCGCAGACCGACTTCACCGAGGATCTGAAGAAGATCACCGTGCCGGTGCTGGTCATGCACGGCGACGACGACCAGATCGTCCCCTACGCCGATTCCGGCCCGCTGTCGGCCAAGCTGCTGCCGAACGGCACGCTGAAGACCTATGAAGGCTTCCCGCACGGCATGCCGACGACCCATTCCGACATCATCAACGCCGACCTGCTGGCCTTCATCAGGGGGTAGGATCGGCCGGACGGCCGTCGAACCGGCCCTCACCGGGGGAGGGCATACTCTCCTTCCGGCGCCGAGGTCGGACCAGCCGGTTGGCCATGATTGACCCGAAGGAGCCGGGACAGAATCCCGGCTCCCCTCCGTTCCGGAACGGACGCGGAAGCATGGCGTTGTTCCAACGTCACGATCGGATCGAGACGATGCCGCACGCCAACATACCCCTCCTCGCTGCATGCTGCCTGCTGGCCGGCCTGGCGCTGCCCGCGCACTCGCGCGTGCCCGACGGTCTGGAGGCTCTCAGGGACTACAGTCTGGAACTGGTAAACCGGGCGCGGCGCGACGCCGGACGCAGTCCTCTCGAACTTGGCGCGGAACTGGACAAGGCCGCACAGGCGCACGCCGACGACATGCTGGAGCGCGACTACTACAGTCATGCGAGTCCGGAAGGTGGGACGGTAATGGATCGCTACGTCGAGGGCGGCGGGTCGAAAGGTCGCCTCGTGGCGGAGAACATAGCGCTGTGCCGGAATTGTTCTGTGCAGGTGGACAGGCAGGGGGTCGAAGAGCTGCACAAGGGGTGGATGCAAAGCCCGGAGCATCGCGAGAACATTCTCGCCGAGGGCCTGAGCAAATACGGATTCGGCGTCGCGGTGGACGAAGACGGGAGACGCTACGGCGTCCAGACCTTCGCCGGTCCTGGAACGCCGCGGGGAGGAGACGGCGAAGCGATAGCCATCGGCGCGCAGGAGCAGTCCGAATTGATCGCGCGTCTGATAAGCGAGGCGCGCCGAGACTCTGGCCTTGGTCCGGTATCCGCCGACCTGAGCCTGGTCGATGCCGCCCGCAGAGTGGTTCCGGAAGGCGATCTGACCGAAGTTTCCCTGGACGAACTCAATCCCCTGAGGGACTCGCTGCCGGCCGATGCCGTGTGGCGTCGTCTCCAGATGATTGCCGGAAGCTGCGGTGGTTGCGGCGTGGAGGCGACCGACGCCGATGTGCGTTACTTTTTCGACCGCTGGAGCGAGTCGGGCAACTACCGTGATATCCTGCTCGACCCGGACCTCGGCCGGATCGGCATGACGGTGCAGCCCGACGGACGGGGGCGCAAGATTGCCGTCGCTGTCATGGCGGGCGGAGGAGCATGAGGGCGACCCAGCGTCGTCCTGAATTGCGGTTTCTCATGCCATGATCCGCAGGCGGCACGGCGCGACCGCGCCGGGCTCGCGATGCGGATCGACATGTGCGGCACCAGCCATTAGACGGACCCCATGCATCCCACCATCTACGGCATCCGCAACTGCGACACGATGAAGAAGGCCTTCGCCTGGCTCGACGGCCACGGCGTCGACTATCTCTTCCACGACTACAGGAAGCAGGGCGTCGCCCGCGGCGACCTCGAACGATGGTGCGCGTCCGCCGGCTGGGAAAAGGTCCTCAACCGCGCCGGAACGACCTTCCGCAAGCTCCCCGATGAGGCGAAGGCCGAACTGGACGAGGACAAGGCGATCGCGCTGATGCTGGACCAGCCGTCGATGATCAGGCGCCCGGTGCTCGAAACAGGCGGCACCATCGAGGTCGGCTTCAAGCCTGAGCGGTACGCGGAAATCTTCGGCGACTGAAGACCGCTACGGCCTGCCGATCACGCTCCAATACCCCCACGCCGTCAGCATCGGGGCGTCGCCATTTCCAGCATCGCCTGCGTCGGCTCTCCTAAAGCGCAGCGCCCCCTGATAAGGTGCCGACGGCTCCCGTCCCCAGGATCGCCGATGTTCTACACCACCCTGATGCGCGCGCTGGTCGTCGGCGCGATGTCCGCCCTGCATGTCCTCGCACCCGCCGCGCCGCGCGCGGAGGAGGCTGCCCGGGTCATCGAGCAGCGCCTCAGGCAGTGGACCGAGGATTTCAATGCCGGCCGGACCGAACGCCTGTGCGACCTGTTCGCGGTCGATCTGATCGCCAACTATCGCGGGCAGCCCGAGAAGAGCTTCAACTCGATCTGTTCGGCCCTGCAGCGCGACGTCGGCGGCGGAGCGCGCGCCTACCGCTACGATCTGGACATCGACGAGGTCATCGTCTCCGGCGACCTGGCCGTTGTCCGCCTGGTCTGGCACCTGACGGTCACCGACCGTGAGACCGGCACCACGGTTGCATCCTCTGACCGCGGCATCGACGTCTTCCGGCGTCAGCCCGACGGCCAGTGGCGGATCGCCCGCTATCTCGCCTACGAGATCGAAGACGAGTGACGCCTGCTCGCCGCCCGGCTGCAGCGCCTACCAGCAGCTCACCGACGTGATGACGTTGCTGTCGTCGACGTTGATGTTGAGCCGCCCGTACTTGAACTCCTGGGTGACGGCCAGGCCCGGGCGCAGGACGCGAACGCTCGTGGCGCCCGACTCCGCCTTGGCCCTCTGGACCGTTTCGTCGGTGGCCGCGATGCCGATGGCCCACTGGATCGGATCGGTGCTGCAGGACTGCTGGGGATCGACGGGCTGTTCGCGCGTCTGGGGTCTGGTCTTTCCCGATCCCTTCGAAGAGCTCGATACGCCGGACTGGTTCGACGCCGATTTCCTGGAGTCCGCTTGGCCGGACCCCGCCTGGCCAGACCCCGACTGGCCTGACCCCGCCTGCTTCGATCCGGTCTGTGCCGCGCCGGACAGGTCGGCGTCCGCCTGACCCGATTCGCTGCCGTTGCAGGCGCCGGCAAACAGCGCCGTGGCGATCAGTCCGATGGAAAGTCCAAGGTATTTCATCTTCAAGTCCCGTTCTGCCGGTTGGCCCCCGGTCGATGGCCCGCGTCGCGGGGCCCGCTCGAGTCCCCAATTTGGACGCGGAGATGGGATGTGACAACAGCGGCCCTCGACGGCCGCGCTGCGATTTGCGATGTGGAACGCGTCGCAACCCTATAGGTTCGCGGCGATCGGTGATTTCGTCGGTCTGATTGCTCTCGTCCCCCGGAGGCAGCAGATGCTCATACTGATTGTCGGCCTTGTCGTGTTTCTCCTTCCACATTCGATCCGCATCGTGGCGCCGGGATGGCGCGACGCGATGATCGCGCGCCGGGGGGAGGGGCCGTGGAAGGGCATCTACTCGCTGGTCTCGCTGATCGGTCTTGTCCTGATCGTGTGGGGATACGGGCTCGCACGGCAGGATCCCGTCGTCCTTTACGCGCCGCCCGTCTGGATGCGCCACATCGCGCTGGTGCTGATGATGCCGGTCTTCGTGTTCCTCGCCGCCGCCTATATTCCAGGGCGAATCAAGGCGACGCTCAAGCATCCGATGCTGGTGGCGGTGAAGCTGTGGGCGGTCGCGCACCTGCTCGCCAACGGCACGCTCGCCGACGTCCTGCTGTTCGGCTCGTTGCTCGCCTGGGCCGTCATCGACCGGATCTCGGTGAAGCGCCGGCCGGTTGCGGAGCCGGTACCCGCGGCCGCGCCCCCGGCGGCCAACGACGTCATCGCGCTGGTGGTCGGGGCGACGCTCTATGTCGTCTTCCTGCTGTTCCTCCACCGGTGGCTGTTCGGCGTGTCGCCGCTCGGCTGACCGTCAGTTGCGGATCCTCCGCTGCCCGAATGTGGGCTGCGCCTCGGGGATCGGCGGCATCTGCCAGGTGCCGGTCAGCGGCACCGTCGTGTCGCGGTTGATCACCACGTCGAGCACCGTCGGCCTGTTGGACTGGATCGCCTCCTTGTAGGCGTCGCCGAACTGGTCGGGGTGGGTGATGCGGATGCCGCGCGCGCCCATCGCCTCGGCCATCCTGGCGAAGTCCGGGTTCCAGAACTCGCCGGTCTGCTCGTTGACGAAGCTCGTGCCGATCTCGCGGCTGTCCAGGTAGAAGCGCTGCAGGTCGCGGATGCAGCCGATGGCGTAGTTGTTCTGCACCACCCAGACGGCCGGCAGGTTGTGCTCGACGGCGGTGGCGACCGCGTGCGGCGTCATCATGAAGCCGCCGTCGCCGCAGATCGTCACGCAGGGCGAGTGCGGCCGCGCCAGCCGCGCGCCCAGCACGCCGCAGACGCCGAACCCCATCGCCGCGAAGCCGCCCGCCGTCATGTGCGTGCCCGGCGTCTTCGGCAGCCAGTACTGCTCGGACCAGACCTGGCAGTTGCCGACGTCGTCGACCATCACGGTGTCGGCCGGCGAGATCCTGTTGATGTCCGCCATCATCCGGCGCGGATCGATCGGCACGTCGGTGTTGGTGGCGTAGGGATCGACGAAATTGTGCCACTCGTTGCGCCATGCCTCGATCTCGCGGTGCCACGACGAGTTGTAGGACAGCTTGCGGTTCTTCGCCCGGGCGATCCGCCCGAGCTGGCCGAGGAAACTCTTGGCGTCGGCGACGATGCCCATCTCGACCGGATAGTTGCGGCCGATCTCCTCCATATCGATGTCGACCTGGATCAGCTTGGTCGGCGGGATGTTGTAGACGTAGCCCTTCTTCCAGGAGCCGGTGTGCAGGTCGTTGAAGCGGGCGCCGATCGCCAGGATCACGTCGGCGTTGCGGACCGCCTCGTTGGCCGGATACTCGCCCCAGCAGCCGGCGACGCCGAGATAGAGCTTGTCGTTCGCCGCCATCACCCCCTTGCCCATGAAACTCGAGTAGACGGGCACGTTGGTGTAGTCGGCGAGCGCCTTCAGCTCTTCGTAGGCGCCTGCGACCCGCACGCCGCCGCCGGCCAGGATCAGCGGCCGCTGGGCCCGCACCAGCATGTCGAGCGCCTTTTCCGCGGTATCGTCGGAGGCCGTCGACCGCCAGTTGGTCGGATGCCTGGCCGGGTCCGGCACCTCGACGGCGGCGGACTCGATGTAGAGGTTGTAGGGCATGTCGAGATGCACCGGCCCCGGCCGGCCGCTGCGCATCAGGTTGAAGGCGTCCGGCATGATCTTGACCAGGTCCTCGACCTTGTTGGCGCGGAACGACTTCTTCACGATCGGCGTGAAGATCGACGACATCGTGCCCTGGTAGCGGTAGTCGTCCTGCAGCGCGCCGGAGGACAGCTGCGTCGTCGGCACGTTGCCGGTGATCAGCATGAAGGCCGAGCAGTCGTAGAAGGCGTTGGCGACCGCGATCATCATGTTCATCGGACCCGGCCCGGTCGAGGCGTAGATCGCCAGCGGCTCGCGGTTGAGCCGGTAGTAGACGTCGGCCATGAAGCCTGCGGCCTGCTCGACGCGCGGCGAGATGTGACGGATCTTGTCAGTGCGGTCGTAGATCGCGTCGAGCAGTCCGATCGCGCCGTGGCCGGCATAGCCGAGCAGGAACGGCACCTTCTCCTTGATCAGGTACTCGGCGATGATCTCGTTGCCGCGCAGCTCGTTGGTCTGCCGGAACGACTGTGTCGACCCGATCGTCGGCGGCGCGGCCGGCTTCGGGCCGGTCGTCTGGAAGATCCGGTCGTAGGACCGCGTCTGGTAACTGCTCGAGCCGTAGTCGGCCATGGCGCCCTCCCCAGGGTGTTGGCGCGACGACCGCTTCTGTTCCCGGACCGCTTCTGAACGGCGGTGGCGTCGTCTGCGGGACGCCCTGACTCCGGCGGACCGAATACGGACGCCGCCTGTTGTGTGGCGATTCTGCCGCAAAGTCAGATCCGGCACAATCGCACGTCTGGGTGGTGGGCGGCGGGAAGGATCTGGAATGGCCAGATCTGATTCCTTTCGGTGCTTCGCACTTCAGTTTATGGGCTGCATCCCATATGTTCAGTTTATAGGCTTCATCCTATAATGTGTCTTTATAGGGTATATCCCATATTGACACTTTATAGGGCAGAGCCTATAACTCCTTTCATGGACCTTGCTCGCAACCCACGCCAACTCGGAAGCATCATCCGCCGCGCCCGTAAGAGGCTGGGCTGGAACCAGTCGCAGCTGGGCGCGAAGGCCGGGGTCGGGCAGGACACGATTTCCCTTCTCGAAACCGGCAACTCGTCCGCCAACCTGCAGACGATATTCGCAGTCCTGGCTGCTCTCGATCTGGAGATCAGGATCGCGCCGCGTTCCAAGGGTACCGCGGCCGACATCGAGAAGCTGTTCTGATGCCCCGCCGCAGGCTCCATGCGCCGCTGCGGGTCCTTCTCAACAATGTCCTCGTCGGACGGTTGCTCAAGGAGCCAAGCGGTGCGATCGCCTTTCGCTACGACGAGAATTGGCTCTAAAGGGACGTGGGGCTGCCGGTTTCGCTGTCGCTGCCACTGCGCGAGACACCATACAAGGGAGCGGCGGTCGCCGCGGTTTTCGAGAATCTGCTGCCGGATTCCCAGGCGCTCAGGCGCCGCGTTGCCGAACGGGTTGGCGCGCAGGGAACGGACGCCTACAGCCTGCTGGCCGCGATCGGGCACGACTGCGTCGGTGCGCTGCAGTTCGTCACCGCCGACGATGAGGCCCCCGACACGATCGGCACCATACGAGGCGAGCCCGTCGATGATGCAGAGATTGAAGGCCTGCTGCGAGGGCTCGAAGAGGCGCCGCTGGGTCTGTCACGCGACGACGACTTCCGCATATCCATCGCGGGTGCACAGGAAAAGACAGCCCTGCTGTTACAAGAGGGGAAATGGCTGAAGCCGCACGGCACGACGCCGACGACGCATATTTTGAAGAAGCAGATCGGCCGGCTGCCCAACGGCATCGACCTCTCCGACAGCGTCGAGAACGAATACTACTGCCTGTCGCTGCTCAGGGCGTTCGGGCTGCCTGTCAACGCCGCGCAGATCGAGACATTCGGCGACACCAAGGCCCTCGTGATCGAGCGCTTCGATCGCCTGCGGACCGCCGGCGGACGTTTGCTGCGCCTGCCGCAGGAGGACTGCTGTCAGGCACTGTCGGTTCCGCCGACGCTCAAGTACCAGAATGAGGGAGGGCCTGGGATGGCGGCCATCCTCGACCTGCTGAAGGGCAGCGACGAGCCGGCAACCGATCAGAAAACCTTCCTCAAGGCGCAACTGATCTTCTGGCTGATCGGCGCCACTGACGGCCACGCCAAGAACTTCAGCATCTTTCTGGGGCCGGGCGGTTCCTTTCGCGTGACGCCGCTCTATGATGTTCTTACCGCCCAGCCGAGCCTGGATACGTACCAGATCTCGCACCGCCAGATGCGCCTTGCGATGTCCGCCGGGAGCAAGGGGCACTACCGCATCGACGAAGTCCATCCCCGCCACTTCGTCCAGACGGGGGTGTCGGCAGGGATGTCGAAACTGCTCGTCGCCGAAGTGCTGAGGGAAGTGGACGAACAGGTCGAGACGGCGTTGGCTCGTGTGGAAGCCGACCTGCCGCCAGGCTTTCCCGAACAGATCCACGCGTCGGTAAAGGCAGCGGTCGAAATCCGCCGCCGCGGCATTCAGGGGGGAGCCGTGAATTGGTCGGCATAGCCGAGCACGAACGCCCCGGCGTTCCGTGCCGCGATCGCTCCGGCCGCCTTCGCCGCCGCCTTGCAGAGCTTGTCGAGAATGCGGTCCACCGCCTTCAGTTCATCGGCGTCCAGGCAGGCGATCCTGCGCATTTCTCCCTGACTGACGTGACGGGCGAGGCCCGGCGCATCCGGGCGGACGATCCTCGCCTGACCTTCGGTTTCCACGCCGCCGAAAGCGACGGCAAGGACATGCTGAGATGGACGACGGGCCGCGCCCGGGGGCCTTGCCGCGCGAGCGGCGTTCGGCCATCCGGATGCCCGTGGGTGGCGAAGCAACAATTTCGACTTGTTTATCGGCGGGCTTGATAGGTAGGATTGGAATAGTATTCCCTTCAAGAGGAATTTCGGCCTTCGTTATGCGATGTTCTCCATAATTGATGGGTCGAGTGGTGTGTATTGGTGTATTTGACTTTGAATATCCTACTTTTGTGTCGTGTTGAACGGTGCGAAGGAAACGATATGCCTCAACAGTTCGGGTATGCTTTTATTCTCAGGCCAACAGGAGTGGTCGGGTCCTTAGCGGCGCAAACAGTTACGATTACAGATATTAGCGATGGTGCGGATGATAACCTAACTATTCTTGGTGACATTTCCGAGGACGAATTCACATCGAACAAATTCTTGCAAGGCTTCACGTTCTTGGGCGTTGCCACGATAGACGACCACAAGATTATTGTCGGCGAAGTATCCGGTGGTGGTCTTATCGGCTTCACCGACACCAATCTCGCTACGGGCACTCCCTTTACTTACGATAGCAATGCCAGCTACCAATTCGTCTGCTTTGCTGCCGGCACGCTGATCGGTACGCCTGGCGGAGACGTTCCTGTGGAAGAGCTGTCCGAGGGCGACATCGTGGTGACGGCCTCCGGCGAGGAACGCGCCATTCGCTGGACCGGTACCCGGACCGTCGACTGCCGCAAGACGACAAATCCCCGCCAGGCCTGGCCCGTTCGGGTCTCGGCGCATGCCTTCGGCCACGGCCTGCCGGAGCGGGAGCTGTGGCTCTCTGCGGCGCATGCGGTGCAGGTGAGCGCCAATCGGGGTGTGGGGGAGGACGTGCTCGTGCCGATCGGCGCGCTGGTCAACGGCGCGACGATCACGCAGGTCCCCGTCGAAACCATCGACTACCACCACATCGAGTTGGATTCCCACGACGTCGTCATGGCAAACGGACTGCCGGCGGAGAGCTATCTCGACTGCGGCAACCGGGCCTTCTTCCTCGGCGCCGACGTCGCCCCCGAGTTCGAGCGCGAGAGCGTCGATCCTGCGACCCTGCCGTTCTGCCTGCCCTTCGTCACCGGCGGCGAGGTCGTCGAGGAGATCAGGGCGCAATTGGACGCCCGGGCGCGGCGGCTCGGGTGGTCGGCCGAAGAGATCGAACACGACATCGCGATCGAGGTCGGCGGCTTCCGGGTGGTGCCCCAGGACGCCGGCGGCAGGCTGCAATTCACCCTTCCCTCCGACGCAGGAGACGCGTGGCTCGTGTCCTCGTCCTGGGTCCCTGTGTGTTTTGGATGTGCGATGGTGTGTGCGGGCGGGAGATCGTTGGGTCCCTGGTCTGAGAGACCGT